>CP070774.1:1041835-1053670 GCA_020346125.1 Syntrophobacterales bacterium
TACGGGAAATCTATTGGAGACAGCTTAAAAGGAGGAATGGCAAGGATGGTTTTTTGTGGCCCCAAACCTACTTCAACCCTCATGCTACGGTTTTCAAAAGATACTGTTCCGATTTAGGGATTAACCTTAAAAAGGGAAACTCCATATATATCTTAAAACACTCCGCGGTTTCGTTCTTTGTCAATGTCCTAAGTGTTCCCGTCAAAATCGTGAGCGAAATAAGCGGAGTGAGCGTCCCCATGATAACTCGCCATTACTTAAAAGCAAGTGAAGGGCAGCTGCGAGCCGCCCTCCAAAATGCTTCTTGGCACTTTTCCGGCACTCAAGATGATAAAGACAATTCCCATCCCTCCCAAATCCTTACCAGTCAACACTTAAATCCACATCAACCATAAAAAAACAGTTCCGCCACGTTGAGCTGATATTCATTGGGATCGAGGGGCTTGGCGATGGTATTCCTGTATTTTCCCTTCTCGTCCTCCTTCTCCGCCAAATCAAGCACTCCACGTCCCTTGTAGGCCCCATCCTGAAAATGGAATCGCAATACCTTCGGCCGATCCGTTAGCTTCATATCCTTGTTGGGGGCCACCACAATGCCCATTTCCCCATTTTCAAGGATTACTAGGGTACCAATGGGATAAAAACCGATCATATTTACGAATAGCTTCGCCAAAGTCGGATCGAAATCCCTACCGCCTCGTTCTAACAGGAGGCCTGTGGCCCGATCGGAAAAGACGGGGAAAAGCTGATGAGAAGGAGATCGTATGATGTTATCGTAAAAATCGGCAATGGCGATTATCTTTCCGAACAGGGTAAGTTCCCTCTTGGCGGCCGACTTTGGATATCCCGTCCAATCCTCTTTGATGTGGTGTTCAAAAGCCGTCTCCATCATCCTCGCCGTGGTTTCATTCCAACCGTTCGACTGAGCAATGGTTTCAACGCCATAAATGGGATGCTTTTGAATAATCCTCAACTCCTCTGCAGTCAGCTGCCCCGACTTATCCAGAATCGATTGGGGAATCTTTATCTTTCCGATGTCGTGGAAGAGGCCTGCGATACCCAGTTGAACAAGGTTCTTCTTAGGGAGTTCCAACTGGCGTCCCAGAGAGATTGAATAGACGGCCACGTTCACGGAATGATTGTAGAGGTACTGCCCGTAGTCCTTGATCACGGCCAAACCTAAAAGCATAAACTCATCTTCCATCAAAAAGGCCACCATCTGTTGCATCAGCCTTTTGGCCTTCCTTATATTGAGTGGTCTACCCTCTGCTACATCTTCCATGATTTCCTGTGCGATCCCAATGGCCGCAAAATAGAGTTCCCTGGCATAACCTCTTTTCTCGGCCGTTTGGGGAAGAGCTCCCTCCATTATCTCCAGCCTACCCACTCTCATGGAGTCGATCTTCCGAGCGCTGAGCTGCTTCATCAGGTATTGTGCGTTATTTTCATTCCCCTTCTTCAAAGCTGCCAGGAGAAAGACTAACTCCTTCAATTCCCTCTCATCCAAGGGATGATGGATCTCGAGCTTCCCGATCCGGCGCTCCTTTAAGTCCTTCATAAACGATTTAAAGACATCATGCTCCTTCGGTTTGCCCCTCATTTTCCGGTTGTTCAAGAGGAAGCCTTCCTCCGCCATCTCCAAGATAATACTCCCCTCGGAAAGGATGAAGGGATTGATTATGTGCAGACACTGAGAGATGGATTGATCCAGGGATACGTTATCGGCACCATGAACCCGGACGGCCTTCATTATGCCATGGAGGCACAGGATACACTGGTTAGCCAGTTGTCCCCTCTCCATAACTGGCGGGGGAGATTTCGCCCAGTCGGGGGTAATGAACCGAACTTTCTCCTTCTCCTCATCCACCATAGTAACCCTTAAGAAAATTCCATCAATGCCTGACGGCACGCTTCGCGCAGGGGCTCCTCGCGTGATCCCGTTCCTATCTCAAGCACCTCCTTCGCCTCCTTTGTCCCGATCTTGACCAGGGTTTCGATGGCGCAGGCACGTATCTCGTCGACCCTCGTGCGACCAAACCATCTCCTCCTGCGCAGGAGTGAGTACAACAAGGGAATGGAATGGTCCGATCGAATCATTCCAATCGCCTTAAAATAGGCCTTGATCTCCCGCAATTCCTTCTTATAGAACTCTTTGGATAGTATTTTTTCCATAAGGGGAGTCAAGGCCTCCTCCCCCATCCTTCCCATGTTGAGGGCTGCGATTCCCCTTATTTTGATATCCGGATCTTCCAGGGAGCGAATCATGTACTGCATCGCCTCGGACCCACCGATGAGTCCCAACGCCTGGAGAGCCTCTCTTCTAACTCGTAGGTCCTCATGTTGAAGGGCTTTCCCGACATACTGAACGGCTTCCTTTCTCCCGATTCGTCCGAGTATATAGACGATATTACGAACGAGGTACCACCTCTTATCCCCGAGAAATGGGGTCATCAATTCGATGTTATTCCTGCCCACGTTCGAGAGGGCATCGCAGATGATCCTTCTCGGCTTTGAACCGCTGAGATTGCCCAATAATTTACAAAGATGGGGGATGGAATTTCGTTGAAGGAGGAGGAAATAGTCGAAAGCGCCCTTAATATCCGAAAATTCATTCCCTTTTAACATATTTCCGATGATCTCTATTCTCGGCGATTCGCCTGCCTCGATGACCGTCTTCTTGATGAGATTGTCCTGCCATTCCTGAAGATTGTGGGAATTCAGATAGATATAGAGCCGCCTCAGTATCTGGCTGGCCTGCCGAAAGTCTCCTTTACCCAGGAGTGAATCGATGACCCGATTTAAAAAGGAGACAATGGCACCAAAGCCATGGGGCTTTGTTTCCAGTTCCATAACCTCGAACAGGGTCTCGATGGCATGAAAACAGAATTCGGGCTGTGTCTCAACGTCTACCGTCTCTTTTAGTGCCTTCATCTCTTCAGGTTGAACCCGCAGCTGATCCTCCGAAACCTCCGAACCACTGGCCTCCAACCGCTGGTGGAGAAAACCTGGAGCCAGTTCATGCTCCCTGATTAATTCCCCTTGTTGATAATTCGGGATGGGTGCAGGGGTCAATGCCTTGCGAAAATCCTCCACATTGTCGGCAAATTCGATGGGAGACTCCTCCAGGTGATATTGGCCTGCCACATAATGGATATGTTGGAAATCACGTTCCCATAAAAGGGTGTTGAGATCATCTTCCAGGGAATTGAGAGTATCGGCTTTCGCGATGGCATCCACGAAATCCACCACTTCCCACTCTTGCAATCCTTTTTCAAATCGTACCTGTTCGAGTCCTTCCCGGTATAAGTAAAAGGCCAGGCTGCTCTTGGCCTCGGTATTCTCGTAAACGATCTCGTCCTTATAATAGATCTCGTACTCCGCGATATTCCAGGTAATGCAGTCAACCTTTTCGAGGAGAAATCGAAATTTATCCATCAACTGGTCTCGCATCCTCATGGTAGGGTCGTTCAAAGGGTATGTCTTATAAGCACTTACGGTTTTGACGAAGTGATTGGTAAGATCCTCGGCCCAAACGAGTTCGTCTTCCCGTCGCAAGGCGCTCGAATCCCCGAGGGCGTTCTCCCCTTTTTCTTCTCTCTCCTCCACCATATGAACACCAAAAACTGTGGAACGTAGCAATTTGTATCATGTCTTTTTTACGGGGATTTGTCAACCTCTGTCTATAATTTCCTCAGTTTTTCCCGTTAGTTATAAAACTCCCGTTGAAAAAAGAAGTCGAAAATGATATCAAGAAATAGAAAATCGATTACGTATGGCGTTTTGGAATAGAGGCTCAATGGACAATGATAGCCCGGTAAAAGGGGTCCTCTATATCGTTTCAACTCCCATAGGTAATCTGGACGATATTACCCTGAGAGCCCTCAAGATCCTGCGGCATGTTGATCTCATCGCCGCGGAGGATACGCGAAGGACAAGGAGGCTCCTTTCCCGCTTTGATATTCACACTCCATTAGTCAGTTATTTCGAGCACAATGAGCTGAAGAAGCTGGACAAGCTCTTATCCCATCTGAAAAGGGGAAAGGAGCTCGCCCTCGTATCCGATGCGGGAACTCCCGGGATATCGGACCCAGGATATCGACTCATCAAGCAGGCCATTGAAAGGGAAATCCCTGTCATTCCCATTCCGGGTCCATCAGCTGTTATCGCGGCTCTGAGCGTTTCGGGTCTGCCCACGGATAGTTTTACCTTCACCGGTTTTCTTCCCAAAAAGGGGGGAAAGCGGAGGAAACTCCTGGATAAGTTGCGGGATTCGGATGGGACATCGATTCTCTACGAATCCCCCCATCGGCTCATGGAGACGATGGAGGACCTCCTGGGTATCTGTGGAGATCGACAGATCGTGGTCACCCGTGAGTTGACCAAGGCATTCGAAGAAGTGATCCGGGGCAGAATCAGCGAGGTCATCGATACCCTTAAGGGCAGGAGAATCAAGGGCGAGATTACCATCATTCTGGCCGGTAAGGGAAGAAGGGGATAGGCAGATTTCGTAAAGCCAAGCGCCTCGATCCATCGATTCCCTGAAGAACTCATTTCCTCCGATTCGTGGAGAAAAAAGATATCGCCCGAAACTACGGAATTGAATGTTAAATGAGAAGCACTGGACGCTTCATGATCGGATGAATATCCCATGAAATTTAATCTACCATTTCAGCAACGGAAACCCTTCGACGTAGTGGGCCTCGGTCTCAATGCCGTCGATTTCCTCTGTATCACCCCACAATTTCCCGCCTTTGACACCAAAACCGAAATAGTGTACTACGAAAAACAGGGCGGGGGACAGATAGCCACGGCCATGGTTGCTTGCTCAAAATGGGGTTTAAGGACGAAGTATATTGGCAAGGTTGGAGGAAACGATCTGGGGATCTTCTCCTTGAAAAGCATCGGTGAAACCGGGGTTGATGTCTCGAGCGTGACCGTTGAAAGGGACGCCACGAACCAATTTGCCTTCATCCTCATCGACGAAGAATCAGGAGAAAGGACCATCATATGGCATAGGGATAAAAAGCTCCTCTATAGGGAAGGCCAGCTTTCCAGGGAAGATGTATGCAAGGGGAAAATCCTCCATGTAGATGGACACGATATCGAGGCCACGATAAAAGCCATTACATGGGCTCAGGAGGAGGGTATTTTCACGGTCATCGATATCGATAAGGTTGAGGAAAAGACCCCGGAGCTCATCCGGGGTGTAGACTTCCTCATCACCTCTTCTTCCTTTGGGCCGAAATTGACAGGCATCGAGGATAGGGAGAAAGCCCTTTTGGCTTTGAAGAGGTATAATAAAGGATTTCTCTGTGCCACCCTGGGGAAGGAGGGGGCCATGGCGGTGGTGGGGGATCGAATTGTCTATTCAAAGGGGTTTGAAGTTGAGGCGGTGGATACAACAGGGGCAGGGGATATCTTTCACGCCGGCTTTATCTATGGGCTCATAAAAAACTGGGACGTGGTAAAAATCCTCCGATTCGCCAATGCGGTGGCAGCACTGAAGTGTACTCGAATAGGGGGAAGAGCGATCCCCACGCTGGATGAGGTGGATTCCCTCCTCAGTGCTCAGGCTCACACATTCTGCTAACGCTTTCGTCGTGAATGACTTGATATCGATGTGGAGGTGAATATGGAAAACGTAAAGGGATATAGAGGAACCGAAAAGAGGACACATCCTCGATTTCATATAACAATTCCCGCTTTTCTCAGACTTTCAGTAATGAAAGAAGGGAATCCCACCATCTTGGAATTGGACGGCGAGACCGTTGACATCTCACTGGAGGGGGTAAAGCTCTTAATATCTGGGGAAGCTGAGATCGTTTCCTCCATTGAAGATGCAAAAGAAGGGCGAGGGGTGGATGTCGGGGTTGAAATTGTTACGGAGAAAAAGAGGGTTAAGGCCGTTGGAGATGTCCGTTGGTTTAAAACCGAGGAATCAGAGCAGGTAGCTGTTGGTATACATTTGAAAGGGATGGGTAGAGAAGATAGAGGGATATGGGAAGACTTTGTCAAATCCATTACCTTGGGTCTGTAAGGAACTCCATATCATCAAACGCCAAATTGATTAATCCACCCAATTGAACCGCTTCACCACCTTCCTGAGGCACCTCCAGAAAGGTTACGGTTACCATCATTTTCTAAATATGCAGCCGGGCGTTTTCCCTGAACCTGAGGTGATAGACAGCTCCCGGAAATTCAATTCTTAGAGGCCTCGTCATGATCATCTCCATCATCATTGAAAAAGTAACATTTCAAGACCTGATCCCCTTTTTGCGGGTCCTTTTATCAGGTGGATCTCCGAAACGGCAAGAACGCTCCGGTTCACGGTAGGGAAGAGGTGGGAAAGTCCGGGTATGCAATTCTCGTTGACCAATGAAAAAGGTACATCCCACATTGTAGTGGGATGTACCTTATTTATGCCCACTTCATGAATGACTGCTTAAGGGCGATCGAATGCTCTTACTTTCCTAAATATTCTCTTATGCAGTCAACAGCATGTTTATGATCAAGTTCGTGAGGTATACCGGATACCGTAACAGTACCGACGCATCCAGCCCCCTTCACTTTCAATGGAAAAGCGCCGCCTATGGCTACACCTTCCATGGTATTGACCCCGAACATGGTATAAAAGTCCATGTCAAATACGCTTGGCCAATCATTTACTTTGTTCCAAAAAAAGGTGCGTAATGAACTCATATGGAATCTGTTAACAATATAATTCTTCCGTTTTACCCAGTAATCATTATCTCCAGAAGTGCCTGGAAGTGCAACACGGAATAACTGTTGACCATTCATGGCAATGTCAATACAAATTGGTAGTTTCTGTTCCTTTGCTCTTTTTACCATTAACAACCCTAATTGAAGGGCGTCTTCATGATCGAACTTATCAAAAATTAATTCTGCCTCCTGCTTCGCTATCGCATCCAATTTCTCCTGGTCGCTGGCAGCATATGCAATACCACCAGCTACCAACCCAATAACTAAAACCATTGCGATACAAACATGTTTCTTCATTTCTTCTCCTCCTTTCTTAAGGGTTAAGTTACATTGAAAGCGTAGAATGTAATATCTTTGCAAGTCAAGGGTAGCATCCCATAGCCTTAGCTAAAAATCCTTGATTTCCATGGAATATCTCTTATTTCTTCACAATTACATAATTATTATCTCGAATAGATGAAACGCTCGGATTATTTGGCCCAGGAGGGAATTACGGTAAGATTTTAAGGGTTTTCCCCGTTAATTACGTAGACCTGCTGTCATGTGTGTGGGATATAGATTTATCCGGTCATTCTTCCCCTCCAAGTTCCCTCTATCAATGTAGTGCTCCGATTACCCCTTCGACCGCCTTCAAAATCTTTCCCTTCCTCACGAGCTTCACAATGGTCTCGATGTCCCGGGATAAAATTCTATCCCTTTCTAAATGGGGAACTGCATCCCGGATAACCCTGTAGGCAACCTGGGTTCCTTCCCCGGGCTTCAAGTTGGTGAAGAGATCCATGGCCTGGGCTCCACATAAAAGCTCAATGGCGATGACGTGTTCCGTATTTTTGACGACATCTCTGCATTTCCTGGCGGAAATGGTTCCCATGCTCACATGATCTTCCTTGTTGGCTGAAGTAGGGATTGAATCCACACAAGCGGGGTGTGAAAGGACCTTGTTTTCGGAAACCAGGGCCGCAGCCGTGTATTGGGCAATCATAAATCCCGAATTAATCCCCCCCTCAGTCACAAGAAAGGCCGGCAACCCGCTCAATTCAGGGTTTACCAGCCGTTCGATGCGTCGTTCTGCAATGTTGGCCAGTTCAGAAACGGCCATACTGAGAAAATCCAAGGCAAGGGCGATGTGCTGCCCGTGGAAATTCCCCCCCAGTAAAAATTCCTGGGACTCCGAAAAAATGAGGGGATTGTTTGTAGCAGCGTTCATCTCCGTCTCAACTACTCCCCTGGCGTATGCAATAGCATCTTTGCTTGCCCCGTGTACCTGGGGGGAACACCTGAGGGTGTAGGCGTCCTGGATGCGGGAACAGTCCTTATGGGAGGAGATTATTTCACTGCTCTGAGTGATCCGGCGCATGTTATCGGCAGATGCAATCTGTCCGGGATGAGGTTTTACCTGGTGAATCCTTGGATCGAATTCCGTATTGGTCCCCATGAGCACCTCAAGGCTCATGGCAGCGGCAATGTCGGCCATTCTTGAAAGCCTCAAGGCATCATAAACCGCAAGCCCCCCAATGGCGGTCATCACCTGGGTGCCATTCACCAAAGCAAGTCCCTCAGGCGCTTCCAATCGCAGAGGTTGAATCCCACACCTCTTCAAGGCTTCCCCTCCCGGCATCCTTTGGCCCTCATAGAAAGCCTCTCCCAAACCCAGCAGGACGAGGGAAAGGTGTGCCAAAGGGGCCAGGTCACCGCTTGCCCCAACAGAGCCTTTTTCAGGAATTACGGGACAGATTCCCCGATTCAGAAGTTCCTGGAGGCAGAGGACCGTCTCCAGACGGATTCCCGAATGGCCCCTCGCCAAATCCTTTATGCGAAGGGCTATCACCGCCCGAACGGTCTCTTCGTCCAGGAGATCGCCTACCCCAGCCGAATGGCTCATGATGATGTTTTCCTGTAGGCGCCATGTATCCTCCTTGGAGATGGCCACATCGCTCAATGCCCCGAATCCCGTCGTGATTCCATAAATGGTCCTTCCTTCCTCTATCCATTTTTCGATCAGTTTCCGGGCTTTGACGATCCGTGCTTCCGATTCCTTCGCCAAACTGACATTGGCGCCCTCTCTCGCGATGGCCACCAAAGCTTCCAAGGACAAACCGTCTACACCGAGTAGGACTTCCTCCATGAAAAATCACTCCTCTCAATTATGCAGTGCTACAGTCATGCGGTCAGAACGGTCCACTTTTTTAAAAGTGAGCAGGACTGCAGCAGCAAAAATTGCCACAACACTAAAACTCCGAACATGACTCACGGCAAATTGGCATTCACATATCCGTCCGCCTCGGCCAAAAGGGCCGCCATACGTTCGAGTATTTCCGCGACCTCCCTTTTACACTCTTCAACAAACGCATCATCGTCTTTGAGGGTGGAGAGGTTAATACGGACGTTGTATGCCGCCACCACTGCCGCTGTATGTGCAAGATGGACTGCCGCAGCACCATCCGTGACTGTGTTAGGGTTCCCCCGTTTAACGGCCTCTTTGGCCATCTGGATAAGCTTTTCAGAAACAC
Source organism: Syntrophobacterales bacterium (assembly GCA_020346125.1). Classification (GTDB taxonomy): domain Bacteria; phylum Desulfobacterota; class BSN033; order WVXP01. The sequence continues at coordinate 1,051,066 of CP070774.1, forward strand.
GGAGGGTCTCCAAAGGGACGCTTGAGGCTTTTCTCATGGCCTTTTGTATGGACTCCTGCTGCAATTCCATCTCTTCCTCCGTCTGCTTTGGAAGCCCGAGGGCCCCTATCACTTCCTGGTAAGCGTCCGTGTCTTCCTGAACCAGCGAGAGAAAACGCTCGGCCAGCTGGCCTGCCGCCTGTTTGATACCTTCCATTTCCTCCCAGGCATCTTTAAATTTCTCTCTTCCCACGGTGAGCCTGGCCACCATGGCCGATAGGGCAGTCCCCATGGCGCCACAGAGAGCGGCCACACTCCCACCCCCCGGCGTTGGTGAGCCGGAACTAAGTTCCTGGATAAAATTGCGAACCGACAGCTGATCGAGCTTCAAAACGAATCCCTCCTTCTTCCGTTGAACACGAATTACGCTTTGGTAGTACGCCTTCGCCTTGCCCCCTCCAGACGGTCATGGGGAAAACACAAGTTCTCCACGCTTGTACACCCCCACCACTGGAGAAACTCCCGCATGATATGCAATAATCGCAGGGCTTTCTCCATCCAGGAGAAGAAGGTCCGCGGATTTTCCCACATCGAGACTGCCCCCATGTGCAGCCATTTCGATGGCATAGGCCGCGTTCAACGTCGCCGCCACCAGAGCTTCAGACACAGAAAGGTTCATGTTGAGGACAGCGAGGCCAAAGACGAAGGGCATTGACTCCGTGTAGCAAGAACCGGGGTTACAGTCGGTGGCAAGGGCCACAGGAACCCCGAATTCCACCATTTTCCGTGCAGGAGCGTAGGCTTTCTGTAGGCTGTAGGCGGTTCCAGGAAGAATCACCCCTATGACACCCCGCTTCGCCATGGCCCGGAGGTTTTCATCGCTCGCGGCAAGAAGGTGCTCAGCGGACGTGGCCTGAAGTTCCGCTGCAAGCCCGGCTCCACCAAGATCATAAACTTCATCTGCGTGAACCTTGAGCCCCATGCCCGCTTCCTTGGCAGCCTGCAAAATGCGGCGGCTCTGATCCACGGTGAAAACATTCCTTTCGCAAAAGACATCGCAAAACCGCGCGATACCCTGTTTAGAGACAGCCGGGATCATGTCATGAATAAGAAGATTCAAATAATCTTCTGGCGCTTTGGCATACTCCTCTGGAACGGCATGGGCTCCAAGGAAGGTCGGAACCACATCGAGGGGAGTTTCCCGACCGACCCGATCAATGACACGGAGCATCTTCAGTTCCGATTCCGTTTCCAGGCCGTAGCCGCTCTTGATTTCAAGGGTGGTGGTGCCAAACTGGTGAGCCGAAAGAGCATGTTCCAGTGTCGTGGAAAAGAGTTCATCCTCGGAAGCCGCCCTTACGGCCCGCACAGAGGAAAGAATCCCCCCTCCCCTCTGGAGGATCTCAAGGTAGTCGGTTCCCTGTATCCGAAGGGTGAACTCCTCCTCCCTTTTTTTGGCAAAGCACATATGGGTATGGGGATCCACAAAACCGGGAATGAGACAGAGGCCTTCGCAGTCAATTTCGATGTCTACATCCCCGGGTGAGAGCACCTTTAACACCTCCTTTTCCTCCCCAATGGCTTTAATCACGCCATCCCGGCAATAGACAGCTCCGTGCGTAAAATGTCGCACCTCCTCTTGACGTTCCCCGGCGAGGGGAGTTCCCGGGTCAGAGGGTGTCGTGATGGAAGCATTTCTGAATAGCTTTCTGATCATGCGCTGTCATCTCCTCGCATTTGGAGCATGCGAATTCCCCCGATTGAGATGGTTGATCACTTGCCTAATTCGTTTCCTCACATTCTTATGATCGATCTATACCCCCTCAATATAGCCATGGTCTCTCCCATGCGGAGGATCTTTATTCCCTTTTTGTCAAGAGCCTATCTTTCTCTTCGGACTCCTCTGGCCATACTTGATACTATTGCGCTTTTGTTTTGGGTCGTCTAAAATCAGAGGGGTAAACCTTACATAAGGCATCAGCTTTGGCGGTTCCGGTGTCAACAGCATGTGTTTGTTAGGCATTATAGCATTGTTTTTCCGATTCCCACGATTTCATTAACTGAACTGTATAGCCGTGCCCCTATACTCTTTTTGATTTTCATCGGCGACTTGATCGTGGGATCCTCGCAGGCACGTGTCGATGGTTCTATTGCGGATTAGTTTTCGGCTGGGTTTATAATTCGCTTGTTGGTAAGAGAGGCGTCGCATAGGGAGTTGCCGAGATCCTAATGCTGATTCGATATACTACAGTCTTTTAATAGAGGAAGTCAAGGTTTGGCGAAACTCCGAAATGGTACCCATAGAGAGAGGCCAAAAGAACCGTGAGAAGTGAAAAACACATTGATATTCGTTACATAGGAGGGCCGCTGAGGAAGGATATGGGCAATCTCGAAACCATTACATGAGCATATGAAACAGGGGGTTCCCACGAAAGAGAGAAATTCAAATGATGGAACCAGATTTTCTCAAGGATCTAAAGAAATGCGAGCTCTGCGAACATAAGTGTTGTGTAAACAGGTTAGAGGGAGAAACAGGGGTTTGCAGGGTAACAATTCCGACTATTTCCTCTACCACTTTGCACCCAGCACCGCCAGAAAGCTACACCATATTTATGGCTGGTTGCAA
>CP070774.1:1053770-1057093 GCA_020346125.1 Syntrophobacterales bacterium
TCTTGCTCTTATACCCCTTAACGCGCACGGTGACGTAGGGATTGACGAGATACCCAGCGGAAAGCAAACGTACAAGATTGGCTTCCAACTCTTTGACGGTAAGGCCAGCCGCCTCAACTCCTCCAATAAGGGGAAAGGAAAATGTCCCCTTCTCAGAAACCACCACCTCTCTGCTCAGATCCCCGTGTCCCCAGACGTTGATGAGGAGAACATCCCCAGCCCCTATGGTGTATTCCCCGGGGTCGTGATTTCCGGATACCTCCTTCCTTACGGCAACCCTTTTTTCCGGAGTTGGAACCTTTTTTTCCGGAGTTCGAACCTTTTTTTCCGAAATTTTCCCCCTGTTCTGCCGCCTTTTCACCGTACTATGGATGGTTATCCGAGGGGCATTCCCCGGCCCAATGGTCACGGTATATGCCTTGCCCTCTGCCAAGGCATCTGCCGATATCGGATACCACTCTTCCCCATCAACCTTCCACCTGCCGTTTTCTCGCTTGAAACTGAGCACCCCCACACCAACGTCCTGGAAATTCCTTGAATTGGCCCTGCGCAAGAACGTGGTGGTGATGACTCCATCGTCTCGTCCAAAAACCCTCACATCCTCTATGGTAATATCCACCCCCCCGGAATTCCCTTTCTTCCGCTTAATATCTCCTGCTTCTTGCGAAGAGTCTCCGTAACGGGAAAGGTAGTATTCTAACCCCCTCCGCTCCACCTCGGCTTCCCACCTCTCAATCAATTGCATTATGATGACGTAATCCACCTTCGGGGAGTCCATCACCTGAGCGCCCTTGGGAGCGGAAAAGGCTAACAAAAGGGAAAAGCCCATTGTAAGCATCATGGGGATCGTACTTACTCGCATTGAATACCCCAGCGCTCAAAAATTGGCCACGATCTTGGGCCCAACAATACCCTCTCGGCTATTAAGGATGAAACCCTTCTACAGGCTCAGAGTCACAAAAAAGGAGATGAGATTCTCGGCGTAGTCTTCACTATCAAAATTGGAATCGAGGTTCGCATAACGGTATTTTATCCCTAATTTTATCCACTTCTGCATTTGATAGTCAATCCCGACCCATCCCCTCCAAACGCGATCCTTCCTTCTTGTCCCAACTCCGAGATCATCGTGAAGATAACGGTCGTATATATAGCTCCCCCCGATACTTCCCGTGAATTTCCGGTAGGTATGTTGCAAGCTGGCCGAGACCTGATTCGACAGATAAGAGGAACTATATTGAATATTATTGTCCGCTCTGGAGCTATCGAAAACGCTTCGGATGCCGCTGAGGGTAAAGATGGTCCGACTCGTTATTTCGTGGGAAACGTCGGCGGATATGTATACCGTATCGTCTGTTCGGTCAAGCTTATAGTATTCCTTTACTACATACCCACCCCTCACGACCCCCCTGGTCTTCGCGGTGATATCCCACGTGATCCCGGAATTAATGATGTTGGAATAACTATTGTTCGTGGTTCTAAGCTTTCTATAATCGGTGGCCGAATAGGTGTATTCCAAGAGCATGGACGTTCTCGCCAAAATACGAAACCGGAGGGTTCCGCCAACGGTGTTCGTATCGAAATTGTCGACCTCATCAGTGCGACGTTTGTAATAATCCTTGAGCTCATGGGCGTAGTTTACGCCGAGACCAACGCGATCGAAAAAAACGTAAGAGGCCTCGATCCGGGCTATGTTGTAAAGATACGGGGCGGTCTTATCACCCTCGAAATCGGGGGGATCGGCCCCGCTGACAATTTTGTCACCGATCTTCAGCCTGAGCGTCTTGGGCAAATCTAAATCGAGCGCCGCATCGGCGGACTGGACGAAGTAGTCGGCCTCACCGTAGGTACCATATCGGGCATAATCCGCATCATAGTTGAGGTAGAAACCGTGTCGTCCGATGGGTCTTAGGTTCAACTTAATCCCCGGCAGGACAGAGTAAGAGAAGTCCGCCTTCTTATTGCGCTTCGTAAGAAAGACATTATCCGTGTATATGCCAGAGGCGCTAACATATGGTATGATGTTGAATGGACCAAGCCGAATCGCCGCGTACATCATACGCGGGATACCGAGGAATGATATTACTATCAAACCGATGAAAACAGATCTCAAACCCCCGGTCCCCCCATTTTGCCCCGTTACTCCTTGTATGGATTAACCAGTGTGCCCTACTATTGAGAGCCGCTGGGCACTTCCCCAGACCCGCCTTGATAATCAGTTTGGGCTGCCGCCTCCGCAACGCTGCCCTCCCCCACGATCCTTATGTTCATCTTGAGCCACAGGCAGTAGTCGTCTACGGAGGCAACCAAAGCGAGCTGGTCAGTTCCGATACAGCCCTTCCGGTACGCCTCTCGAACCGAACAACGAACCTCTTCTATTTCCCTTTGGGTGATGAGGGTATAGGGTTCGTCAACCCTCCATCCTCCCCTCGGGGAAATGCCGAGCGCGGTCAATGCCACAAAGGACTGATCGCAATTCAAAGCCTCTCCTACAGCCAAAACCTTAGCAACATAAATGGCGAAATCACAGTGGGGAATGTCACTCCCCACACACTTGGTCACCATAGGGCCCTCACATTGTGGGGCACCACCCACTCGAGCCTTTTCCTGTTTGCAGTAACGCTTCAATCCCGCCATCAATTCAGGATAATCCGCCGCCGCCAAGCCGATGGAGACAGCCTTCTCCACCCCCGCAAGTATCTCGTCCACCTCATCGGCGCCGATGGGAAACGAGGGATTCCCCCGGTTCCATCCAGCCGTGGGTGCAATGCCAAGCCCGTTTAAAGCCACAACCGCCTGATCATAGCTCAAATTCGATCCGATGTGCAACCCCTTGCAGAGGATAAGCGATAAATCTCGATGGGATATGGGAACCCCTTCACATTCCTCCAATGCCGCCTTCATCAACGGTAGTCCGATCCGTTTTTCCTTAACCTCGGGCTCAGCTATTTCCTCCGGCCGCGCTGGACGCCCTTTTGCTGCGGGCTCTCGCTCCCTAAGGGCAACCTCCTTTTTCAAGGCCATGAGCTCCCGTTTATAACGCTCCAATTCCTTACCCTTCTCCTCCCATCGATGTTTCCAATCCTTAATCCTCTTGTCTTTGGACAGAAGCTCCCCTTCAAGTTCTCGAATCCTCACCTCAAGTTCTGCGCGACGAGCCTCCCGGGTCTCTTCGGTGAGGATTTGGGGAAGTGAAATCTCTTCTTCTGGGGTCTCGGCAGGAACCGGCGTCACGCCTTCCTCCCTGAGATCAGGCCCAATTGCCTCCTCTTCGCCCTCAGCGGGTTGCGCGGGCTTGATTATTTGCTTCTTCACCAATAACCTTT
>CP070774.1:1057193-1063454 GCA_020346125.1 Syntrophobacterales bacterium
TCGGACAGTCAAAAATGATTACTCATCTGACAGATCTTGAAGAGAAGTTCTCTCAGTTAAAGGTCCGTTGCAGAAGGTTTATGATGCAGTGTAACGGAGGATTAATCGGTTTTCCCAAGATCAAGAAGAAGCCCATCACGGCCTCCTCCTCAGGGCCAGTGGCAGGAGTATTGGCGGGTAAGTTCTTTGCTAATTCGTTGGATTTGACTGATGTGATTACATTCGACGTGGGCGGTACCAGTACAGATATTTCGATAATTAAAGACAATCAGATTAGCATCACCATTGAAAGCGAGCTCGAACGTCACCCTATGCAAATACCCATGGTAGACTTCATTACCATCGGGGCGGGTGGCGGGAGTGTAGTCTGGATAGACTCGGGGCAGGGCCTTCGAGTTGGCCCCAGAAGTGCGGGAGCCGATCCCGGCCCAGTGTGCTACAACAAGGGCGGTGAAGACCCAACGACGACCGATGCCATGCTCCGATGTGGCATAATAAATCCGGAGAAGTTTCTCGGAGGGAAAATGGTGCTTAGCAGTGACAAAGCCGGAAGGGCATTAGAGGAGAAAATCAGCAACGTTCTCAGCATATCGTCGGAACAAGCAGCGGTTTCTTCGATTCAGGTGGCTATCGCAAACATAGCGGAGGGCATAAAGTCCGTTTCCGTCGGTAAGGGTTTGGATCCACGCGATTTTGTTCTCGTGGCCTTCGGCGGTGCTGGGCCCATGTTCGGCTCTTTCGTTGCAGCGGAATTGGGTTCTCCAGTTGTTCTGATTCCCCCCAGACCAGGGATTACCTCGGCCTTTGGTATTTTAGCAACCGATATCAAGAGTGATTTCGTGGTGACGAAAATATGCATAGACGAGGACATTTCCCCTGCGGAGATAAGCTCCCTTTTTGGTAAACTGGAAGCTAGGGCTCTTGGCGATCTGGAGGACGAGATGGACGGGAAGGAAATTTTGATTTTCCGGTCAATCGATCTCAGGTATTTTGGACAATCCTTTGAGCTCAATGTCCCGGTTCCGAGGAGGGATTTGATTGAGGAGGATATTCGCAGTATCCGTAAAGCCTTCTTTCATAAGCACGAACAGGTTTACGGCCACTTCTTTGAAGACAAGCCAGTCCAATACGTGAAACTAAGGGTTACGGCCGTTATCAAAAAAGATCCTCCTGATTTATCAAGGGCCCCAATGATTGATTTTGAAAGTGGTGACCCTCTAATTGAGAAGAGAACCGTCTTTTTGCCGATGGGAAAATTCACCACCCCCGTTTATAACAGGAGAAGAATGCGAACGGGTTATGTGATTGAGGGGCCTTGTATCGTTGAGCAAATGGATTCGACGACCCTTTTACTCCCTGACGATAAAGGAAAGGTGACCGAGAACGGATCCTTAATTATCGAAAGGATGGGATAATGTCGATAGATGCCGCCACCCTCGAAATCTTGAAGAATCGTTTTCTAGCCATCGCAAATCAGATGACCCATGTGGCGATGCGAAGCGCTTATTCTACCATCATCAAAGAAATGCGTGATATCTCCTCATCGATCTTTGATTCAAACCTGCGATTGATTGCCGAAGGAGCCAATGTCCCGATTCACCTCAACATGCTTAAGCCCTGCTTGGAAAGCATCTTCTCTTACCATATTGATATCAAAGATCTCCAGCCAGGAGACGTCATTTTGACGAACGATCCTTACATCGGAAATAATGATGAGTCGAAGGGAAGCCACCACACCAATGATTTGGTAACGGTGCTACCCGTTTTCTATCGCGATGAACTGGTCTGTCTGTCAACCATTGTGGGGCACCATCGTGACGTGGGAGGAACTTGGCCAGGTACGCGTGGATGGAACGTGGAAATATGGCAGGAAGGCTTGCGCATAAAACCGGTAAAGATCTGCAAGGGAGGGAGGTTGGACGAGGACGTGTTAGGGTTGATACTGAACAATACAAGGGTTCCTTATGATATGGAGGGAGATTTAAGGGCACAGATATCTGGATGCGAATTCGGACAGAATGAGATGATCAAGGTGTTCGATAGATATGGTGTTCAAACGGTTAAGGATGTCATAAAAGAACTGATCGATTATTCAGAGAAAAGAACTAGAGCTGAGATACAGAGGATCCCGGACGGAAGGTTCAGCAATGAAGAGTTCATCCTGGATGATGGAGCCTACGGAGGTCCCTACAAGCTCAAAGTTGAGATCAGGGTAGAGGGAGGTGATCTTGAAATCGATTACACCGGAACCCATCCCCAGATCGAGGGGCCAATCAATGCTCCCTGGGCAGCCACCTATTCCGCAACGCACTATGTCATGCGATGTCTCACGGATCCCACAATTCCAACCAATGACGGATGCAACAGGCCGATCAGCATTATTGCTCCGCAAGGGACCCTCGTAAACTGCAAGAAGCCGGCTGCATGCTATCAACGAATGATTGTATGCCACGTTCTGGTGGATCTTATCATGGGGGCTCTGAAGGATGCGATTCCTGAAAAGGTTATGGCGGATTCATGCGGTTGTATCTACAATTTCGGAAGCGCCATTAACACGGCGACCCATCCCTTTGGAGGAGAGGCGGGCCTACCGAGACAACGGTGGGGAGAAGTTGTCCCAAGCGGGTTGGGCGCGCGATCATATAAGGATGGTATAAGTGTGATCGCGTGCCATGTTACAAATGTTCCTACTCCCCCCATCGAAGCTTTAGAAATCGAGGCGCCTGTGCTCTATCTGAAGAGGGAGTTTAATCCCAATTCTGCCGGTCCGGGAAAATACAGGGGAGGGTTCGGCCAGATACTAGAGTGGAAGACGTTGGGCGAAGGGAAAAGCACCAGATTTAACTATACTGCCCAGAAACATAAAATAAAGCCAAAGGGCTTCTTTGGGGGGCAGTCGGGCCGTTCTGGGAGATGGATCATCAACGAGGGAAGGGACGATGAAGTTCAACTCCCGTATTCGATAGGAGATACCTATTTTCTCAACGAGGGAGATACCGTAACCCTTTATGCGGTGGGGGGAGGCGGTTATGGGGACCCGTTGGAAAGGGATCCCGAGGAGGTCCTTTCCGATGTCAGGAGCGAGTTGATTTTGATTGAGAATGCTTTCGAGGATTATGGCGTGGTTATAGACCCTATCAACCTCATACTCGACGAAACAGCAACCACAAAAGAGAGGGAAGGAAGGAAAGCATTATCTAATCACCGTGCAAAAGAGGTAGGAGATGATTGACATTAGGAGTGTAGCGGTATTGGGGGCAGGAAGCGGGGGACACGCAATGGCAGCTGATCTGTCTTTGGCAGGTGTTTCCGTGAACCTCTTTGAGTTTCCAGAGTTTGAAGAAAATATCGGTCCAATTAGAGAGGAAGGCGGAATTGAGATTACCGGGGTGGCAAGAAACGGATTTGCAAAACTCACTTTGGCGACGACTGACCTTAAGGAAGCTATCGATGGGGTTTCCCATATCATGGTCGTGATGCAATCACTGGCTCACGAGAAACTTGCAAAGAACTTGCGCTCCGAGTTGCAAAGGGACCAGGCCGTCGTGATTTTTGCCGGATCGGGAGGAGGGTTGCTGTTTGTTAAGATACTGGGAGATGAGATAAGAGATAAAAAGTTGAGTATTGTTGAAAATATCACTCTTCCCTACGCCTGTAGAGTTAAAGGGCCAGCTCAAGTGAACGTCAGCCGATTGATCCAAGGGAACTTTTGCGGGGTGTTTCCCTCGAATCGAACAAACGAGATCCTTAAGCCCCTGATACAAGTATTTCCAAGTATCAAATCTGCTGAGAATATTTTGGAGGTTGCATTTTATAATCCCAACGTTCTCCTCCATCCAGTGGCCTCCCTGTTCAACATCGGGCGAATCGAATATTCAGAGGGTGAGTTTTTCATCTATAGGGAAGGCTTTACCGCCTCCATTATGAAGATCATGGAGGCGATCGATCGTGAAAAGATGGCCATCCTGGAGAGGCTTGGCTTCAACCCATTGAGCCTTGATGAGCATTTCATCGCTCGATATGGAATATCATTTGAGGAGTGGCTAGAAATGATGAAACCCCTCGGCAGCAAGGGGCCCTTAAGTGCCAGCGATAGGTACATCACCGAGGATGTTCCGATCGGCATGGTGTTTATGGCTACGATGGGGAGGGAGCTCGGTGTGAAGACCCCGACCTTAGATTCCATCATAAATATATGCTCTCGGATCAATGATACTGATTACTGGAAGAAGGGAAGGACAGCAGAATCTCTGGGGTTGAAGAATTTAGATTTGGATAGGATGAACATATTCCTGCAAAATGGCCCAAGCTAGGGGAAGGGGATTGGAGGGAGAGTGGCAATGTTAAAGAGAACGAATCAGGAACTCATGGTTCTTCGCGAGGAGCATGTTCCGCCTGGACCCTTCAACGTCACTCCGATTTTTGTAAAGAGGGCAAAAGGAGGCGTTATCGAGGATGTGGAGGGGAAGGAGTACATCGACTTTGCTGGCGGAATTGGGGTGGAGAATGTGGGGCACTGTGCCGAGCAGGTAGTAGGCGCCATAAAAGAGCAAGCGGAGCAGTACATTCACACCTGCTTTCACGTGGCTATGTATGAACCTTACGTTGAACTAGCTCGGAGGATGAACGAGATTACCCCCGGTGAATTCCCGAAAAAGACATTTTTTGTCAACAGTGGGGCTGAGGCCGTGGAGAATGGGGTAAAGATTGCCCGTTATGCCACAAAGAGGGCTGCCATCATTGCCTTTCAGAACGCCTTTCATGGGCGCACATATATGGCTATGACCCTTACCAGTCAGATTAAACCCTACAAATGGGGGTTTGGTCCGTTCTGTCCTGAGGTGTATCGGATGCCCTTTGGTTACTGTTACCGTTGTCCTTTCGGTTTGGAGCATCCCACTTGCCACATCTACTGTGCTGATTATCTGGAAGAGTTCTTTGTCAATACCGTTGCGGCAGAGTCAGTCGCTGCGGTTATTGCTGAACCAGTTCAGGGGGAAGGCGGGTTCATTATCCCGCCGCAGGGATACTTTAAGAAGCTCAAATCCATCTGCGAGAAATACGGTATCCTTTTCATCATGGATGAGGTTCAGTCCGGGATGGGGCGAACGGGAAAACTCTTTGCGTGCGAGCATTTCGATGTCATCCCGGACATGATCCTGACGGGCAAGTCCATTGCCGCGGGGCTGCCGCTGGCTGGTGTTACCGGTAGGGCTGAGATCATGGACATGCCCCACGTCGGTGGGTTGGGGGGGACCTTTGGTGGCAACCCCGTTGCTTGCAGAGCGGGCCTCGTAGTGTTGGATATGCTTCGGGGGGAGATGCTGGAAAAAGCGGTGAGGTTAGGAGGGAAGGTTCGAGATCGGTTTCTTAGTTTACAGGAAGAGTACGAGTTTATTGGGGATGTTCGCGGATTGGGGCCTATGATAGGGGCCGAGCTGGTCAGAGATCGGAGAGCTAAGGAGCCTGCTACGGATGAAGCTAAGGAGCTCGTGAGGCGTTGTTACAAGAAAGGACTCATCATCCTTTCCTGTCGGGTGTACCATAACGTTATCAGGACTCTCGTGCCTCTCGTGATCACGGATGATCAGTTGGAGCGGGGTTTTGTCATCCTGGAGGAGAGCCTGAAGGAAGTTGCCCGAATCTAAAAGTTCGAGGTGAAATCCTTAAGGTTCGACATTCGTAAGAATTAGCTGATAAATCTAAGGCTTCTTAAGGCTTATCAACTTGTCAACTCCGGTAATATGCGGGAGGAGTTCGCCTTCTTTAAGCCGTCTGATGAGTTGCTTCTCCCTTTCCTGCCGTCTAAGAGCTTCCTCCAAAATATACTCGGTCTCGTCCGGAGAGACTATCACTATACCGTTTGCATCACCTACAATGAGGTCTCCTGGGTGGACTGTAACCCCTCCGCATTGTATGGTAGTGTTAATCTCTCCATCAATCCCTAGGAGCTTGGTGGTTAAAGCGGAGATGCACCGGTAATAAACGGGAAATTTGTGTTGCCTTATCTCAAGTATATCGGTTATAGGACCATCAACAATGGTGCCTGCTGCGCCCCTGATTTTAGCTGCCAGTGTGGTTACACCGCCCCAACAGGCATATGTGTTGTCACCACAGCGATCGATGACGATCACATCACCTTCCTCTACTATCTCTGTAACCTTATGGCACAGGGTTGAATCGATTGAAGGAATTCGAACCGTCACAGCCGGCCCCACGAGCTTGATATCATCAAAGGCAGGCCTGAGTGAACAAGACATG
>CP070774.1:1063554-1066097 GCA_020346125.1 Syntrophobacterales bacterium
TGCCTCAGGGCATCGGGGACGAGAACCGTTCCATCGGACTGCTGGTAGTTCTCGATAATGGCGATAATCATCCTTCCGATCGCATAGGCAGTCCCATTTAAGGTGTGGACGAATCTAGTCTTTGTCCCACCGGATCCCTGGCCGCGGCTACGATATCGAACGTTAAGCCTACGCGCTTGAAAATCCGTACAGTTCGAGCAGGAATGGGTTTCCCGATACTCCCCCATTCCGGGCATCCAGCACTCGATGTCCCGCTTATCGGCCGCTGGATCCCCCAGGTCGCCGCTGCACATTTGGACGACCCGATAGGGAATCCCCAGTATACCAACAAATTTCTCCTCCATTGCCAGGATAAAATCGTGTTCATCCCGCGATTTCTCCGGTTCGCAAAAGGAGAACATCTCGACCTTATCGAATTGATGAACCCTCAGAATTCCCTTTGTATCCTTGCCGTAGGAACCGGCTTCTCTCCTGAAACACGTGGAAAAACCCACATACCTCCGTGGTAAATCCCTCTCATCCAAGATTTCATCCATATGCATGGCCCCGAGGGATTGTTCAGATGTGCCAACGAGGTAAAGACCGTCTTTCTCCAGGTGGTATACCTCACTGCCCCCCCTCGTTAAATATCCCATGCCATCCATCGCCTCATAATTGAGCATCACCGGGGGGATAACCGGGATAAATCCCTCCTGGGTAAGGGTATCCATGGCCAATCGAACCAGTGCAAACTCCAAGAGAACTGAATTCCCTTTCAGATAGCCGAACCTGGATCCGGAAACCTTTGCCGCCCTCTTCGTGTCGATGATATCCAATTCCTCCGCAATTTTCATATAATCATTGGGGCCAAAATCAAATGCCGGCCTCTGGCCAACCTCCCGAATAACCACATTCTCAGCTTCATCCCTCCCCTCGGGAACTTCGGGAAGGGGAAGGTTCGGGATTATACGCATAAGGGTATAAAACTCGTCCTCTATGGGTCTCAGTTCCTTCTCGGAATCTCTCAATTGCGCCTTCAGGCCCCTCATCCTGTCGATCTCACCCTCCCGACCTGTTTCTCCTTTTATCTGATGGATCTCCCTGCTCATCCTCTTCTGTTGCGCCCTTAATCCCTCCACCTTCTTAAGGAAAGCTCGGCGCTCTTTATCGATATCCAACAAACGATCGATGTCGAAATCCACCCCTTTCTTACGGCATCCCTCCTTTACCTCACTGGGGTGTTCCCGGATAAACTTGATGTCTAACATAACAGCTTATCCCAATACCCTTTTAAAAAAGTTAAAGAATGCTATCATTTAAGGCTTTTCCCGTCAATATCCTCATCCGAGCCTGCTGAGTTTCTTGAGCGCTCCATTATCCCTGAGCGTAATCTGAGGAAAAAGGGTCACTTAGGAGGAGAAATCCAAAAACACTTTTCCCTCACCCTGCCTACCGCCTACTGCTTGCTACCTATCCTTCCTTCCTGTTCCCTCTCACCTCTTCAATCTTCAGTCTTAGCCTTAACCTTAACCTCAACCTCAGCCTTTCCGGTCAACCGCATAACGGCAGCACCCAAAAAAGAATCCGTTAATGCACCAATTGGGCCTTCTCGAATGCCCTCTTCAAGAACTGTCCCGTGTATGAGGCCGGGATGTTGATTATTTTCTCCGGTGTCCCTTGCCAGACCACCTCACCTCCTTGCTCACCACCCTCGGGGCCGAGATCGATGATATAGTCGGCCGATTTGATTACCTCCATATTATGCTCGATGACAATGACCGTATTTCCCGAATCGGCCAAACGATTGAGAACATCCAAGAGCCTCTGAATATCGGCAAAATGGAGGCCCGTCGTTGGTTCATCCAGGAAGTAAACGGTCCTTCCGGTGCTCTTCTTGCTCAACTCCCTTGTCAACTTTATCCTCTGTGCCTCTCCCCCCGAAAGTGTCGTGGCGGACTGCCCCAACTTTATGTACCCAAGCCCAACATCACAGAGGGTCTGAAGCTTTGCCTTAATCGTGGGGATGTTTTCAAAAAACTCGAAGGCTTGATCAACGGTCATATCCAGAACGTCTGCGATCGTTTCTCCCTTATAGTGGATTTCCAGAGTCTCCCTATTATATCGTTTCCCCTGACAAACCTCGCACGTCACATAAACGTCCGGAAGGAAATGCATCTCGATTTTAATAATCCCATCGCCCTTGCACGACTCGCACCTGCCTCCCGCTACATTAAAGCTGAACCGGCCCGGCTTGTACCCCCTCATCCTCGATTCGGGCAGTTGGGAAAAGAGGCTTCGAATGAAGGTAAATACCCCGGTATACGTGGCCGGGTTGGAACGAGGGGTTCTCCCAATGGGCATCTGGTCGATGTTGATCACCTTATCCACATATTGCAATCCATCTATCCCTTCCAATGGGCCGGCCTTTTCCCTTGAATGGTAAAGCCTCTGGGCCAAGGCCCTATACAAGGTATCGATTATGAGGGTGCTTTTTCCCGAGCCGGAAACTCCCGTTACAGAGGTAAATAATCCAATGGGAATCCTCACCTCGATATTCTTGAGGT
>CP070774.1:1066197-1080150 GCA_020346125.1 Syntrophobacterales bacterium
GCCTGCCTTTCTTACTAACGTACGCAAAGATTAACCAGGGGTGGAAAAGGTGGGGAACGGTTCAACTTCAGCTCGCCTCTCAACTATCTTCGTTGCGATAAGCGCTTCTACAATCATCCAGATCATGAGTACGAAGATGATGAGGGCTAGGACAAATAAGAATAATTTACCGGTGGCGGCAAATTTTCTTATATTTATCAGCATTGCCCAGCCATCCATAACTACCATGAACACAAAGGGGATAGCGGCAACTTTAATTGATACTTGCTTTCTCAGCAGATAGATAGTGAGGACTAACAGGGCAAGGCCTGCCAGAAGCTGATTGACCGTTCCGAACAGAGGCCAGAGGGTCAGGGCACCCTTACCATCTCCGCTGTAAAAGGCGAGGATCATGGCTGTAATGACTGCAATAAAAGTTGCCACATACCTGCCAGTGATGGGCTTCATATCCAAGCTTGCCCCCAGCTCAGAGATGACATATCGCTGAATCCTGGTTGCCGTATCGAGGGTAGTGGCCGCAAAGGAAACCAAGAAGACTCCCATAATTGTTATTGCTACTTTCATGGGGATACCATAGCTTGCCATAAGGTTGGCCGATCCTATTACCACGGCATCGACCTTTGACTTAAGACCTGCTGCAGCAGCCCACGTTGCATAGTGTTGTGTGAATGCAGCAGTACCCGTTAAGATCTCGCCTCCTTTAACGACTAAGCCGAGGCCGAGGCCAGCGCCACAGGCAATAACCACCAAGACTGAAAGTGCCCCCTCCATCAACATCCCGCCATATCCCACAAATTTTGCATTTGTCTCGAGATCACACTGTTTGGAAGAGGTGCCCGAACTGACCAAGGAGTGAAATCCGGAAATGGCTCCGCAGGCAATGACCACAAAGAGCATGGGGATAATCAATGGAGCCCCTTTGGGAGATGCGTTAAGAGCCGGTGCCACAAAAGTTGGATGGGCTACGAGCGTCCCAATAAAGAGGAGTGCCAAAGCGATAAGAAGCTGGTGCCCATTGATATAATCCCTCGGCTGCAACAGCTTTTGGATGGGGACAGTAGAGGCTATGAAGGAATAGATGAAAAGGATAACCATCCAGACCATTAGCGAATTCAAACCGAACATTCCGGGCATCTTTATCGGCCAGTACGCACCTATGATGACGGTTATGTACATGATGATGACAGCTACAATGCCCAAGAGGGTTGGATTCTTCCTCTTCGTGTAAACCATATAGCCCAGCCACAAGGCGATCGGTATCTCAAACCAGACGGGAATTACAGCCTGTGGATAAGAGGCCAATAAAATAGCAATAAGCAGGGCAAAGATCGCAATCACTAGCCAGAGCTCAAAAAATATGATCCACAGGAAGAGCTGCCTGACCCTGGGATTAATGAGATCGCCGACTAAATCACCGAGCGAGCGGCCTTTTGCTCGCATCGACACTACTAAAGACCCGAAATCGTGAACTGCACCCATAAAAATGGACCCCAATACTATCCATAAGAGGGCCGGGACCCATCCCCAGATGATGGCAATAGCCGGCCCTAAGATCGGCCCGAGACCGGCAATGGAGGTAAAATGATGCCCGAAAAGTACTTCCTTTTTTGCAGGGACGAAGTCGACGTCATCCCGCAACTCTCCAGAAGGGCACTTGGCAACAGGACTAAGTTTAAATATCTTCTCTCCGAGGTATCTTCCATAGGTGTAATAGGCAACAAGATAGGCCACAAAGCATATGATAGCCATAAGTAGTGAATTCATGGCACCCTCCTTTTTCAGCGATATGGGCCTTTGCTTAAGTTATTCTCTTAACCCTAAATAATTTTCTCACCTCCTTTCCTTAATATTGCCTAACATCCATCATAGTATCCCTCATATTCGCAAGGCTTTTTAATATTAGCCATTCTCGACTTGAAGCTCAAAGTAGCTATTTTATGTTGCATCTACTGCATCACAACAGAATTGTCAATTTTTTTTTGTAAAAAATTTTTTTAAATAAACCCGAAAAAAAAACCTAAATCTAGGGGATGGATAGGCGGTCGCATCTTGTTGGATTGTTGCACAAATTCCCTTTCGCTTACTAAAAAGAATTTTGGACCATTCCAGAGTTCGCTTCACTGCAAAGAGCGCTGGGGCGCTACTTCGTTCCCAAAACTCGCCCTGTGGGCTTAGACATTGGCTTTGCGGTCGTTTCACTTCACTAAGAATGGCTAGCCAAAATTCTTTAATGTTCGCTCCAGGGAATCAGAGCAACGGCCTGTTCCGATGTGACCCTTCTCAAGCAAATTTCGCTCATGGACAGCGGTGTTCGCTAGGAACTCAGGAAACTTCAGTAACTTTTTACTTGATACTGTCTAGGTTGTATGTTATCCAGCAAACAATAAAAAATACTTTTATTAAGGAAACCCAGGATAAAAGTAAATGATGAAAGCTTGTAATGGTTCGGGGTTTTTGCGGATTCACGACCCTACTGATATTCTCCACTTGGGAGGATCAAAGGTCTTTTGTTAAGAATGTTAATTCAAGAAGGAAGGAGGTGACCCAGAAGAAGAGCTGGTAATAGGAAGGGGATTTCATTCGGCGTTGGTAGAATAAAGGATTCACTGAGGTATAGTAAAAGGGAAAATAATATCAAATAAACAACCATAACATCTTACATCCTCTCTTTATAACAAATAACAACAAACCCCAAGCTCGGTGGTTTTGGCCATATCCTTTGGATTTCCAATAGTACTATCGTATCTCCCGTACTCAATCTCTCGTTAATGTTCTTGACTCGCGCCCTTACCTCCAATACTCATCGTTATCGATTCGCTCCTTCAGGTTCACCTTGTAGTAGTCCTGAATGGGCATTAAGACCTCCTTATTTCTCTCATAGACGCCTCTGATGGACTGGCGGACCACTCCCACCCCCTTGGGGGTCATCCTTCCCAATGGTGGCCGACATGGCCCCGAGGGCAGGCCTAATCCATTCATCAGTGTCTTGATGGGCAAGGGATTTCTGAATTTGCAGGGAACGGTAAATCCCTCGTATTCCTCTATGGTTTTCACCGTGACGATTTGAAAAAGCGGGTCTAATGCCTCCTTCAACTGCATTCCCCTATCCCGTTCGTTCCCAAGAATAGCCCTCGTCATCTCCGCTATCGCCCCAGGTACGATATTGGACATAACAGAGACGACCCCCGACGCCGAGATGTCGTGGCGAGACATCATCTCAAAGGTCATATCGTCATCTCCCGAGAGGATGTCGAAGTCATTTCCCAATAGAACCTTCGTTTTGGCCATTCTCTCCAAATCTCCCGTTGCCTCCTTTACGGCGCGTACGTTCATGAACTGTCTGTGGAGGATCGCCATATCCTCCACTTCCATTTGGGTTCCCGTACGGCCGGGAATAATATAAGGGGTAACGAAAAGGTCCGGAAATTCCTTTGCGATGACCCCATGATATTGGGTCCGAAGCTCCATAGATGACGGCCCATTATAGTAGCAGTCGACCAGCAGTACGGCATCGGCTCCAACATCACGGGCATGTCTCGTAGCCCTCAAGGCTTCTTTTGTGCAATTGCTGCCCGTCCCCGCCATAATGAAGGCCTCGCCTTTTGCCAATTTCACCACCTCTTCGATAACGATATCGTGCTCTTTCCAGTCCAACGTCGGGGATTCTCCTGTTGTCCCCATCGGAACCAACTTGGCTCCTTGGCTTATCTGAAAACGGGCATTCCTCCTCAATCCCTCCAAGTCGAGCTCCCCCTTTTCATCGAGGGGCGTGATCATGGCTGTCCAGCAACCTTCAAACCTTTGCAACTTCATGGCCGTCGTCCTCCTATACGATAGAACTTTCTCGAAAAGGACTTTCCCCTGTGATCTCTCTTTCTTTCGTAGTTTTTATCGTACAACTTCTTTGGCTAAATTGAAAGCTTATCTTCAACACCATCTCGTTTCTATGCATTATCAAACCATTTTCCCCTCCCCCCGAGGATATGGTCAGGGAGAGAATCCAATAATGTCTCGAGCCTCTGACCACCCCTCATCCCCGCAACCACCTTATCAACTCTTTCCCCCACATCGATTCCACTCCTTCCCTCTGGATAAAGGGCGTACAATTGGCAAAGAACCTGAGTCCTTAGGTCATAGAGGTTTATCCTTTGGCCCTGGGGACCTACTTCCCTATCAGCCTTATAGAGCTTCGCCTCTTCAATAAATTCCCCTACTTGTGATGGAACGAGCCGGGCAAAGGCTTTCTCCTCCCTCACCCTTTGTCGCACTCGGGCTGATGAAATTTGGGCCAGGTGATTGGGTATTTCGAAGAAGTGGACCTTGTCCTTAAACCTTCTGTTCTCCGCCGCGGCCATTAACCGCTGAACGGCTTTCCTCCCGTGATTTCCTCGATTCGTTACCATAAATGTGCAGCATGCGAAGAGCCGATCCAATGCCCCCTCGCGATCCTCATAGTATTTTGGGTCAAACAATCTTGAAAGTGTGTCATACCCTACTATGAATGTAATATCGGTTCCTTCCGGATACATCTTCTTTAGTACCTCCGCCTTGGCCAAAAAAAGCCCTCGATTGCTCATTCCAACGGAGAAGCGCGGGTGATCTTCAAAGAGAACCCGCAACATCAAGAGCCGATCTACCAAGGTGGCCCCAAAAATCTCCTTATCCATCGCTTGTGTATCCAGAACCAGTATAATCTCCCTCAATGTCCTTATCTCGGCTGCGCCCTGGAGAATCGCCATATGTCCCTGGGTGATGGGGTTAAAGGAGGAGGGGAGTACTCCAACCTCTTTTTCCTGCCTTTCCGCCATCCCCTTGAACCTCGAGACAAGAATGATCCTTGGGTTTGGATCTCCCCGTATCTCCTCGATTGTAGCATGGTAGCGAGAAAGCAGTTGAAAATCGTGGATATGCTCGATCATGAGGAGGCAAGGAACTGTAACAAGAATTAGGTTGGGCGTCTCAAATAGTCACGAATAATTTAAACGAGCAGTAACTTCTAAATCGACTCGGCCGTTTTCGACCCTGAGGACTTCGGCAATTATCGACTCGACATGAGTCTTCGACCCCGAGCTCCATTCGGCCTGAGCCCTTCGGTCTGAGCTCAGGGTCGAAGACTCATGGTCGAAGGCAGACCGAAGGGCTCGTCTACATGTCTCAATGCCGAACTGCTCAGGCCCCGAGCTAGTCGAGGGGCGACTCGACTGAGCTCGTCGAAGTCTCGTCCCTGGCCAAAGTACTAAATACTCATTTTCAAATCCCACATTCAAAATCGTTTAGTTCTTTTGGGTTATGTTCATTTGATATTGTTTGGGTTCACGGATTTAGAATTCATCATGTTGTTTTCTTGCTCGCCTTATTGCCCATCTCAATGAGATAGTCCATGAGCCTCTCAAGGCTTTTCTGGGAAGCTTTTTCCTTAATTTCCTCCCGATCTCCCCCAAAATGGAATTTTTCGATCTCAGTTCCACCTTCGTGATCCAGGCCGATGAAGACGGTTCCCACCGGCGTCTCACGTGTACCTCCGAGGGGACCGGCGATTCCCGTGGTAGCCAAACCAATGTCTGTCTTCGCCTTTAAGCGAATACCCTGGGCCATCTTTTCCGTCACCTGATGGCTTACCGATCCGTAACGACCGATATCTCTTTGGGGAACATTGAGAAACTTCTGTTTGCTCCGATTGCTATAGCTGATAATTCCCATCTCGAAGTAATCTGAGCTCCCCGATACGTTGGTTATTCGGTGGACAATTAATCCCCCTGTACACGACTCAGCCACCGAAAGGGTAGCCTTCCTTCGCCTTAAGAGATGGCCAATTCTTTCTTCCAGCCTCCTGTCTTCCTCCATCGCCCTATCCCTCTTTCAGTATGGTAAAGCGCAGGATATGAATGATGAGGTTGGTGTAGATGCCGGCGACAATATCGTCCAAGACCACCCCATATCCTCCCCTCACTTTCTCCTCGATGGCCCTAATGGGGAAGGGTTTAACAATATCGAGGGCACGGAACAGGAAAAAGCCCAGAACGATGTTCTTTCCGGTCGAGGGAACCATGAACATAGCCACCAAGAACCCAACCATCTCATCAATGACGATATGTCTGCAATCCCGGGATTGAAGGAGCACCTCAGCCCTATCCGATGCCCATATGGCGATATATATGGAACTCAATAGGATGGCCGCGTAATAGAAGGGGGAAAGGCGAAAGAGGAAGAAATAGATCGGAATCGCTACCAGTGTCCCCGCTGTTCCGGGGGCGACTGGTGAATAGCCGGCAAAACACCCGGTGGCCAAGAAGATGACAATCCTTTTCAATATCGCCCCTTATGGAAATCCGCTGTTTTCCGTTGTCCCCTCGCCCCGTGACAGCGCTAAAGCCTCCCTGAGAAGAATGCCGCCTGAATAGAGGGCCTTTCCTATGATCACACCTATCACCCCGAGGTGCTCCATTTTTAACAACGCCTCAATGTCCCTTAGGTGGGAGATTCCTCCCGCTGCGATTACGGAAATATCTACGGATTCGGCGAGCTTTCGAGTTTGGCTAAGGTTAACCCCCCTTTCGGTCCCATCCCTTCCGATATCAGTATATACAATGGCCGAAATGCCGTTTCCCTCTAACCGCTGGGCCAAGGGAATCACCTCAATTGATGTCGTCTCCTTCCATCCCTCAACGGCCACCTTCCCATTCCTTGCATCGATACTGACCATAACCTTGGATGGAAACCTGGAGCATGCCTGCCTCACGAAATCAGGGAATCGTTGGGCCATGGTCCCCAAGACAATGCGACCCACCCCCATGGAAAAATACCGCTCCATCGCATCCAGATTTCTCATCCCTCCTCCTACCTGAACGGGGATGCCAACCGATGTGACGATTCGTTCGATTTCCCTCTCATGGACCGGCTTCCCGAAGAAGGCCCCATCCAAATCTACCACATGGAGCCTCCGTGCCCCCTCATCCTCCCACCTCTGGGCGATCTCCCAAGGCCGATCCGAAAAAACCGTCCCCCGATCCCGTCGACCTTGAAAAAGGCGAACACATTTACCCCCCTTGAGATCGATGGCCGGAATAATGTCCATTATGCCCCCTCGGGTTTCAACCTTTCGCTCGAGGCCTGAGAGAAAATCAATATTTCACCAATCCCCGCGCTGACCAAGTTTTTTATCTCTAGCCGGGTTCGTTTCCCGCACAAAAAGGATGCGAGCTTTAACAGGTCTTCACTTAAGTACTTTGGGTCTCCCGGAATAGGTAACTCCAAGGAATAATAACCCGTAACGCCGACTTCGTACCCCCTGAGCCCCGGCAAATGAAAAGCAAAATCCATGCGAACTCCCTGATGTTGTTTCATCCCCTCATGTCTCATCCATCTCCTACAGTTTTCCCTTTGTCGAGATCACCCCTGTTGTTCTCCGATCCAATGAGCTGGCCATATCTAAGGCCTTTCCAACTCCTTTAAAAATCGCTTCGATAATATGGTGGCTATTCCTTCCATACATCGTGTTAATGTGGAGGGTGATGCCACCATGATTTACAAAGGCCCTGAAGAATTCCTCGATCAAATCTAAATCGAATACACCAATCTTCTTTCTTTTCAAACCGGGATTGTAAGCCAAGTACGGCCGCATTGATAAATCCAATGCCACGGAGACCAGGGTTTCGTCCATGGGAATGATGGCCATTCCATACCTCTGTAATCCCTTCACCTCCCCAATGGCTTCTTTAAATCCATCCCCCAGGCATATCCCAATATCCTCCACGGTATGGTGAAAATCAACCGCTATATCGCCCTTGGCTTCGATGTGGAGATCAAAAAATCCATGCGTGGCGAATAGGTTCAGCATGTGGTCGAAAAAGGGAATCTCCGTAGAACCAGAATACCGGCCTGAGCCATCGAGATCAAGCCTGAGGTTAATCTCCGTCTCCTTGGTCTTCCTCCTAATCTCTCTATTCCTGCTCATCCCCCCTCCTTAATTGGCTTCTTGCCAGTAATCTCCCTCGTGCCTCTACACCTTTTTGTCCAAAAACCTTATTTCCACGGCCCTTGCATGGGCATCCAATCCTTCCATGGCCGCCATTCTGATGATATGTTCCCTAAATCTTGATAACGCCTCTTGGGAGAATGAGATTATATTGGATTTTTTCAAGAAATCATCAACCCCTAGGGGTGAAGAGAAGCGCGATGTACCCCCGGTTGGCAGTACATGATTTGTCCCCGCAAGGTAATCCCCCACCGTCTCCGGGGTGAAGGGCCCCAAAAATATCGCCCCTGCATTTCGAACCCTTCCCACCAGATTCCATGGAGTCTCCACTATGAGCTCAAGGTGTTCGGGCGCGATTTCATTGATGAGGTCTATGGCCTCTCCGAAGCCTTGAGCGACGATGATGGCACCTTGATTACTCAATGACCGTTCCACCACTGCCCTGTTCTTCAATTCCTTCACCTGCCTCTCAACTTCGCCATTAACAGCGCTGGCATACGCATCGGAGAGTACAATCAGAACCAATAATGCCCTCTCATCATGCTCCCCCTGGGAGAGCAAATCTGCCGCGACAGAGGAAGGGGGAGCATGCCCATCCGAGAAAATACAGATTTCGCTTGGCCCCGCCACCATATCAACCCCCACTTCACCAAAGACCATCCTCTTGGCAGTGGCTACATAGACATTTCCCGGTCCAACGATCTTGTCCACCTTTGGGACGGAATCGGTTCCATAGGCCAGGGCCCCCACTGCTTGAGCCCCTCCCACCCTAAAGATCGCGGTGGCCCCAGACAATTCCGCTGCCGCTATGACATGGGCGCTCTCCCTACTTCCATAGATTGGAGAGACCATGATCAATTCGCTCACACCCGCGATTTTAGCGGGAATAAGGGTCATCAATACGGTGGAAGGATAGGGATTTTCTCCTCCCGGGATGTAAGCCCCTATCCGCTTGAGGGGTATTACCATTTGGCCCAGAATTATGCCATTTTCCGTTGATTCAAACCAAGAGTTCATTAGCTGCCTTCGATGGAAGGATTCAATGCGCTCTGAGGCCAGTTTTAGAGAGTCCAAATCCTCCTTCGGAACCTTTTCATAGGCCTCCTCGATCTCCTCTCGGGAAACCCGGAGCTGGGAAGGCAAGAGATTAATGCCATCGAAACGCCTCGTATATTCGATAACCGCCTCATCCCCTTTGGCCTTCACTTCTTCCAAAATAGTATGGACCGACCGTTCCACTGCCTCAAGGCCCTCTTTCCCCCGACTAATCACCCTTTCGAACTGTTTCCTGAAGTTCTTATCACCGACCCTGAATATCTTCATCTATGCCTTAACCCTCCTGATATGAGCCCCGAGGTTCGCCAGCTTTTCCTCAAGCTTATCATACCCCCTATCTAAGTGGTAAACACGGGAAACCTCTGTTTCTCCCTCGGCCGCCAAACCCGCCAGGACCAATGAGGCGCTGGCCCTCAAGTCAGTAGCCATCACCGGGGCACCGCTGAGGCCCTTAACTCCGTTGATGATGGCGCGATTCCCCTCGACCTTGATCCTCGCCCCCATCCTCCTGAGTTCACCCACATGGATAAATCGGTTCTCGAAGATTGTTTCGGAGATCACGCTTAATCCCTTAGCTATTGTCATAAGGACCATAATCTGCGCTTGCATATCCGTGGGAAACCCCGGATACGGAAGGGTTTTTACATCGACGCTCTTAATCCTCTTATTTCCAATCACCCTCGCCCCATCATCCTCTCGAAGGATCTCTATGCCCGCTTCCCTCAATTTATTGACCACGGCCTCCATATGCTCAAAGTCGCAGTTTCGAATATGGATATTTCCATTGGTAACCCCAGCAGCTACCATGAAGGTTCCCGCCTCAATTCGATCAGGGATGATGGTGTGTTCCGTTGCCATCAGCCGCCTTGTCCCTTTTATCCTTATAATACTTGACCCCGCCCCTGAAATGTTTGCGCCCATTTTATTGAGCACCTCTGCCAGTTCCACCACCTCCGGCTCCATGGCAGCATTTTCGATCACTGTTTCCCCTTTGGCGAGAGCGGCTGCCATCATGAGATTCTCAGTTCCCGTTACCGTTGGAACGTCAAGGCAAATGTCTGCACCTCTCAATCCCTTCGTCTTAGCCTCAATGTAACCATGTCTTAATTGAATTTCGGCCCCCAATTTCTCCAAGCCCTCCAGATGGAGGTTAATGGGCCGTGCTCCGATGGCGCACCCTCCGGGCAGGGATATGAGAGCTCTTTTCGTCCTGGCGACCAATGGGCCCAGTACCAGTATCGATGCCCTCATAGTCTTAACCAGATTATACGGGGCCTCGTGCCCAATGAGATCTGTGCTATCGAGGAGATAATCGCCTCCCTTACCTCGAGCAATTTTTACCCTCAAATTTTTTAGGACTTCGCATATGGTCTTAACATCTTTGAGATCCGGGACACCGTGAAGCCGATTTTCTCCCTCTGCGAGCAGACTCGATGCGAAAATGGGGAGGGTGGCATTCTTCGACCCGCTGATGGTTACCTCACCCACCAATCTCTCCCCACCGTGAATAACGATCTTATCCAAAACCCACCCACCCTTTAATTATGCCGCCTTCCCTCGTTGCGAGCCCGAATAACCCTCCCCGTGCCCGAGTGATCCTTTATGATGCAAGGAGGCGAGAAAAACCCGGTATTCCGAATCATATCGGCAACAGCTTCTGCTTGTCCTTCCCCTAATTCCAGCATCAGCCATCCTCCCTCCTTGAGAAGTGCTCTAACCCCCTTGGTCATTCTTCTAAAGAATTCTAGACCATCGGAACCGCCATCCAGGGCGATTCTGGGCTCGAATTCCGCTATTTCCCTGTGTAAGGTTTCTATTGTTGAGCTCGGAATATAGGGAGGGTTTGAGAGGATTAGATCGAATCGACATTTCCTTTCCCTGAGGGGCGAAAAAAGGTCTCCCGCCCAAAAACGAATATTGCCCAGAACCCCATGCTTCCGGGCATTTTCCCTCGCAATGAGAATAGCCCTCCAAGAGATATCCTCTGCAAAGATAAAACACCCCTTCAGCTCTTTTGCCAAGGCAATAGCAAGCGCCCCACTTCCCGTCCCCACTTCCATAAATCGGAGGGACGGGTTTCTCTCATCCTTGAATATCTTCAGGGTCTCCTCCACCAGCAGTTCCGTTTCTCGCCTCGGGATGAGGACCTCTGGGGTAATCCTGAGGTCTAACGACCAGAATTCCCGGCTACCGAGGATATATTGGGTCGGTTCACCCCCGGCTCTCCTATAAATCAATGATTTATAGGAGGAAAATTGGGATTGCGTTAATACCCGATCGGGATAAAGGTATACCTCTGCTTGATTGATCTTTAAGACTCTTCTCAAGAGAAGCTCTGCATTTATCCGGGGACTTTCGATACATCCCTCCCTGAGGAGGTTGCTTCCCCAGCTCAATGCCCCTGAAATGGTCCGCTCCACTTCTAACATGATCAAAACGTATTTAACTGTGGATTCGGTGGGTAATTTGAAAGGTCTTGATTATAATAGGTTATCTTTCAGGTTTTTGGCCCCGAAGTGCTTCCGCTTGGTAGTAGCTATTTAGAGAATCGATCAGCTCTTTGATATGACCCTCCAAAATCTCGTCCAGCTTGTATAGGGTCAAACCAATCCGGTGATCTGTTACCCTTCCCTGGGGGAAGTTATATGTTCTGATACGCTCGGATCGATCGCCACTTCCCACAAGGCTTCTCCTCTTCTGGGATATTTCCCTTTGCTGTTCCATCTCAAGCTTATCAAGGAGTTTAGCCCTTAAAACCTTCATCGCCTTAGCCTTATTCTTATGCTGTGATTTCTCATCTTGACAGGTTACCACAAGCCCGGTGGGAATATGGGTTATACGAACTGCCGAGTCCGTTGTGTTGACGCTCTGTCCTCCAGGGCCAGAAGAGCGAAAGACGTCTATCCTCAGATCATCCGGATCAATAGCAAGCTCAATCTCATCTGCTTCTGGTAAGACAGCTACCGTAACCGTTGAGGTATGTATCCTCCCCTGGGATTCCGTCTCCGGAATCCTCTGTACGCGATGAACGCCGCTTTCGAACTTCAACTTACTATAGACCTTATCGCCTTCAATCAAAGCAATAATCTCCTTAAACCCTCCGACACCGGTAAAATTACGACTGAGAATATCAACTTTCCAACCGTTCATCTCGGCGAACTTCCCATACATGCGAAACATATCAGCTGCGAATAAGCCAGCTTCATCCCCCCCTGTTCCCCCCCGAATTTCGAGAAACACATTCCTCTCATCATTGGGGTTTTTAGGTGCCAGTGAGTTCTTTAATTCCCTCTCAATCCTCTCCATCTCCTGTGTAAGATAGGTGATCTCCTGCTTTGCCAATTTCTTGATCTCATCATCCTTTTCTGAAAGAAGGTTCCTATTCTCCTCGATCTCCGCCTTCAATCTTTTCAATTTACGATAACGGTCAACGATCTTCCCCAAATCCGCGTGCTCTTTCGCGATCTTACGAAGCCTCTTCTGGTCCCTGATAATCTCTGGATCGCCCAGCATCAGATCCAATTCAGCAAAACGTTCCTCGACCTCTTCAAGCATTTGCTGCATTATGTCCGCTCCATCTCAAGGACATTCATCCTGCCCTTTATTTTCCCTGTAACCCCTCTTTCCCCGACTTTCTCTTGCGGGGATTTGCATACTTCTTTTCAAACTTCTCGATCCTGCCTGCGGAATCGAGAAATTTCTCCTTTCCCGTAAAATAAGGGTTACATTGAGAACAAATCTCGATCCTAAGGTTCTCCTTGGTGCTCAGGGTTTCAAACGTAGCTCCGCATGCGCAGCGTATGGTGGTTGTAAATAACTTTGGGTGGATCCCCTTCTTCATCCTCATCCTCCATATGGAATTGAAATGCCTATCAATATATCACTAATGCCCGTTATTTCAACCCCTTTCTGCATTCTGCAATCCATTCGTCTATTATTGGTTCATGGAATCAAGAAACTCCCTGTTGCTCCGAGTATCCCTCATCTTCTCCTGCAGAAAATCCATGCTCTCCACAGTATTCATCGGTTGCAGCACCTTGCGCAAAAGCCAAATCCTATTCAGGTCGTTTTCATCAAAAAGAAGCTCTTCCTTCCTCGTTCCCGAACCTTGAATGTCGATGGCGGGAAAAACCCTTCTGTCAACCAATCGCCTATCCAGGTGAATCTCCATATTACCCGTCCCCTTAAATTCCTCAAAGATAACCTCATCCATCCGACTTCCAGTATCGATCAGGGCCGTTGCGATAATTGTCAAGCTACCCCCCTCCTCGATATTTCTTGCGGCCCCGAAGAATCGCTTCGGCCGATGAAGGGCATTAGAATCAACTCCGCCAGAAAGGACTTTTCCGCTGGGAGGAACAACGGCATTATGGGCTCTTGCCAATCTCGTAATACTATCCAAGAGGATTACCACATCCTTATGATGTTCTACCAATCTCTTTCCCTTCTCAATGACCATATCGGCCACCTGGACATGCCTCTGGGCTGGTTCATCGAAAGTCGAGCTGATCACTTCTCCATCTACCGACCGTTCCATATCCGTTACCTCTTCAGGCCTTTCGTCGATGAGCAATACGATTAAAATGATCTCCGGATGATTCTTGGTAATGCTATTGGCGATATTCTGCAAAAGCATTGTTTTCCCCGTCCTCGGTGGCGAAACGATTAATCCCCTCTGCCCTTTACCAATCGGGGTAAGCAGGTCCATTATCCTCGCTGAAAGGTCTTCCGGGGCGTCCTTCTCTAATTTGATCCTCTCTTGGGGGTAAAGTGGGGTCAAATTATCGAAGATAATCTTCTCCCTTGCCACCTCTGGATTTTCTAAATTGACAGCCTCAACCTTGAGCATTGCAAAATATCTCTCCGTGTCCTTTGGCGGTCTAATCTGTCCCGATACCGTATCCCCCGTTCTCAGGTTGAAT
>CP070774.1:1080250-1094551 GCA_020346125.1 Syntrophobacterales bacterium
CGGTATATGGGCTGCCCGAGCTTTACCGTGACCAGATTAAGGGGGCCCAAATTGTGGGAAACCCGGGCTGCTATCCGACAGGTGCCCTGCTTCCCCTGATGCCCCTCATCAAGCAACAGGTCATTAGCCACGATGGTATTGTTATCGACTCTAAATCAGGTGTGAGTGGTGCCGGCAGGGAGATTTCCCTGGACACGTTATTTTCCGAAGTAAATGAGGGGCTAAAGGCATATAAGGTCTTTGAGCACCGACATTGTCCCGAGATCGAACAGGAGCTGAGTGAGCTTGCCGGACATACCCTATCGGTCGTCTTCACACCTCATCTCATCCCCATGAGCCGGGGAATCCTGACCACCATATACTGCGATCTCACCCAAAAGGAGACCACCGAAACCCTCTTAAAAGGGGTTGATGAATTTTATAAGGAAGAGCCCTTCGTTCGGGTATGCCCCTTGGGTAAATTCCCCAATACACTGGATGTGAGGGGATCAAACTTCTGCGACATCGGTCTAAAAGTGGACCACCATAGGCGAAAGCTCATCGCAATATCCGCCATCGACAATCTGATGAAAGGGGCCTCCGGACAGGCCGTTCAAAATATGAATATCATGTGCGGCTTCCCGGAAAAGATGGGGCTCGAAGTCCCTCCCCTTTATCCATGAAGGGCTTCGCTATCCCTCTTTTATCGTTGGCTTTATCTTCAATTTCATGCCGGGCCGCAAGGACGACTCGTCGGTCATCCCGTTAAACTCCATGATCTCCCCCGCCCTGGTCGGCGTTCCATAGAATCGCTTCGAGATGGAACGGTACGTATCTCCTTCTTTAACGGTATAAACCTTCAGACGGTAAATGGGAATTCGCTCCGCCTCGGCCTTTGTGAGGAATCGGAAGCTGCTCATGACCTTTCGAAAGGAGGGTTTGGCTTGATCGAAATATGGAGCCTGAGTGATCCCAACAACCATAAAACCCGTCTTTTTCCTCACTACATAAGCAATTTCGACGGCTAATGGAATTCCCTCGCGAGATTTGGTATAGTAAAGGGCAAAAAGCGCCTCCGATCCACTGATCGTCATTTGACTGACGGAGACCCTCTTGAGCCCGGATTTTGCCTCGAAGGATTGGGCAAATTGATCCGAAGTCCTCTCCGATTCCAACTCGGAAACCAGCATCTGGCAGTAATATTCCTTTGTGGGGTGTTTCATCATTACCGAACCCACCGCCTCGCCCCGTTTAATCTTCCAACCAGCGGGGGCCGAGATGGAAAACCGATAGAATTTATTCCGGTAGATGTTCTCCTGAATTATCCCATCTTTTTCCCCAGGTCCAAAAACGAGGCCGTCCAGTTGTGAAATGTATTCACTTGAGCGGATTTTGAGATCCGCTCCTCGGCTCTGTTGAGAGAGTTCGTGTGATTGGGCATTGACTCTCTCGATACGATCCTCAGTGAGGGGATGGGTTCTAAAGATGATTTCAACGGCGCTGGGAGTCGTCTTGTCCATTTTTTTGAGGGTTTTGAGAAATCCCGTGCTCTCTTTGGAATCATATCCAGCCTTAAAGGCATATAGGGTTCCGATTTCATCAGCTTGGTGTTCGTCCCTTCGGCTGTAAGTCTGGAGCGCAGCTGTCAGGAGGATACTGCTTCCCTGAACGATCCCACTGGATTCCGTAGCGATGGCTACTCCGGCCAGGATGAACTGGGAGGCCATTGCCTTCTGAAGCCTCTTCATGCCATGTCTACCCGTGATATGTCCCGTTTCATGTCCCAGGACACCTGCCAGTTCAGCTTCACTATTCAAATGCGCCAGAAGCCCTCTGGTAATATATACGTAGCCACCAGGCAGCGCAAAGGCGTTAATAAATTGCTTATCGAGAACCATGTATTGATATTGTATCGTGGGCCGGTGAGATACCTTGGCAATGCTCTGGCCGATATCGTTGACGAAGCGCTGAAGCTTTGGATCCTCATACTCTCCATATTGCCTTGTAACTTCAAGGTGGGCTTTTCTCCCCATTTCTACTTCGGCAGCATCGCTATAAATCATGATTTCCGGCTTTTGAGTAACAGGGTTGACAGCACATCCCCAAATCATCGCCATGACTGAGAGGATAATCATTAAAAGGGCAATGGATCTACGGAACCTCATTTCAAACCTCCTCTTAATGGGTTTTTCCAATCGTACACAATGAGAAATGATACAAAATAAGATTATAGGATCCCCTTCGAAAAGACAAGATCTGTTTCTGGAGTTTACTGCTCTTTGTGAGGAATTTTTTTATTACTGATTGATTATAGAGGAAGTTGTTTTTTTCATTGTGAACACCATTGTCCATTCGATTCAATGGTTCCAAACTTACCCTTTCGGAGTTTGTATGTGGGGAGTACTTCCCCCATCCAGCCGGGTTTGGTTGGTGCCGTTATACGGTCCTGCAGTGCTGCGCTTTGAAGGATTGCATTGCGATGATGGACAATGGTTTTCTCAAGAAATTTCAAAATCCTTTTCGTTTTACTTTGACGGGATATTCTGTTACTTTATTTGAAGTAAAGATTAATCGCTCCAGTTTTAAGAAGGTTGAGCGAAGGTGAAGAAGATAACCCCCATGATGAGGCAATATCTGCGCATTAAGTCGCAGTATCCCGACGCTATCCTCTTTTTCCGGATGGGGGATTTCTACGAGATGTTCTTCGAGGATGCCGAGATCGCCTCAAGGGAATTGGAGATAGCCCTCACCTCAAGGGATAAGGGCCAAGAGGATAGCGTTCCCCTCTGCGGGATTCCTTGGCATTCCTCACAACCCTACATTTCTAAATTGATTCGAAAGGGCTATAAAGTTGCCGTCTGCGAACAGGTGGAAGATCCCAAGGGTGCCAAAGGTCTCGTGAAGAGGGAGGTCATCAGGGTCCTCAGCCCGGGCCTGATCGATGACCCAGAGACCCTGGAGGCAAGGGAAAATAATTTCCTCATGAGCCTCGCCCAGGGGAGAAAAGGATTTGGTTTAGGCTTCCTGGATCTTTCTACAGGGGAGTTTAAAATATGTCAGGTCGCCAATTTCGATATTGTGCTCGAAGAGGCCATTCGAAATAAGCCGAAGGAGATGCTGATCCCCGAGGGTTTCAGATCAACTCGGTGGCACAATCGTTTTGGAGATACCTTTAAAACGACCCTGTTCAATTACCTTCCCGATTCTGTATTCGGTTTCAAGCAAGCCAAGGCCCTGATTACAAAACAACTGGGGGAGGATGCATCAACGAGCCTATTCAAAAATGATATCCCCAATGCCATCTCAGCGGCAGGGGCCATCATCTCCTATGTGACAGAAAATCAAAGGATAAATCTCGGACATATCCACTCTATACTCATCTATCGCGTAGGAGACTATATGATCTTGGATGATGTTGCCAAGAGGAACCTTGAACTCACTCAGACTGTTATGTGGGGGCAGAAGAAGGGATCATTGCTCGGCCTTTTGGATAAAACCATGACCCCTATGGGAGGGAGGAGGCTGAGAAACTGGGTGAACTATCCACTGTTAGATCTGCGTCGAATCCGGGAGCGCTTGGAAGGTGTATCCGAGTTGAAGGAGAAGAAGATAGAACGGAGAGAGCTCAGGGAATGTCTGAAACAGGTATTTGATCTTGAACGGCTAATCAGCAGGATATCCATGGGAAGTGCCAACGCCAGGGATCTAGTCGGATTAAAAAGGTCCATCGACTGCCTCCCTCGGATCAAAGATCTGATGAAGGGATTTGAGGGAGGCATTTTGGCGGGGATGGAAGGGGAAGTGGATACCTTAACCGATGTGGCCCAACTTATTGGCCGATCCATCGTCGACAACCCTCCGTTAAGCTTACGGGAAGGAGGAATCATCAAGGACGAATACCATCCGGAACTGGATGAGTTGAGGTCCATCAAACGCGATGGAAAACAGTGGATCGCCCACCTCGAAGCCGAGGAGAAGAGCAAGACGGGAATTAACTTCCTGAAAGTCCGATTCAACCAGGTTTTTGGCTATTATATCGAAGTAACCAAGAGCAATTTGAGCCTGGTTCCCGATTACTATATAAGGAAACAGACCTTAAGCAATGCCGAAAGGTTTATCACACCCCAGTTGAAGGAATACGAATCCAAGATCCTCAGCGCGGAGGAGAGGATAAACCGCCTTGAATACGATCTGTTCCAAGAAGTCCGCCAAGGAATATCGGACCAGGCGCATCGGGTTCAGCACACGGCTTCTGCCATAGCAACGTTAGATGCCTTAATTACCCTTGCCGAGGTTGCGGATTGCTCGGACTATGTGATGCCCGTCGTCAACGATGGGGATGAAATCGTCATCATCGATGGCCGACATCCGGTGATTGAAAGTTTAAATCTGGGTGAGCGATTTGTCCCAAATGATGTGAAACTGGATTGTGACGAAAACCAATTGATTATCGTCACAGGGCCTAATATGGCCGGCAAATCAACCTATCTCAGGCAGGTGGCCTTGATTGTCCTAATGGCACAGATTGGCAGTTTCGTCCCCGCTCGGGAGGCCACTATCGGGCTTGTGGATCGGATATTCACACGGGTGGGTGCTTTCGACAATCTTGCTCAGGGCAAAAGCACCTTCATGATAGAGATGATCGAGACGGCCAACATCTTGGATAACGCTACTCCCAGAAGCCTGATAATTTTGGATGAGATAGGCAGGGGAACGAGTACCTTTGATGGGGTGAGTATTGCCTGGGCGGTAGCGGAGTATATCCATGATTACCCGAAGCTGGGTGCAAAAACCCTCTTTGCTACCCACTATCATGAACTGACGGAACTTGCTATGACTAAGGAAAAGGTAAAAAACTATAATTTTGCCGTGAGGGAATGGAATGATGAGGTGGTCTTCTTGAGGAAGATCATGGAAGGGGCGACCAATCGCAGCTATGGCATTCAGGTGGCCCGTTTGGCGGGCCTCCCCAAACAACTTCTTGATAGGGCAAGGGAGATTCTCAAAAATTTAGAAAGTAGTGAACTGGATGAGATTGGGATGCCAAAGATAGCGAAGGGGAAGACAAGGGTATCTTCAAGAAGAGCTACACAATTGAATTTATTCCAAGCTCGAGAGGACCTCTTGAGAAAGGAGTTGCTGACGATCGATATCGAGAATATGACGCCCATTGAGGCTCTGATGACACTCCAAGAATTGAAGACTAAGGCGGAGAAATAGGGCTTGCCACGGAAAGGGAATGGCTATGTCCCATAAGCTAGATTTTTCAAGGTCGAGAAAGAGAATGGTCGACGAACAAATCGCCTCCAGGGGAATCGAAAACGTACGCCTGTTGGATGCCCTGAATAATATTCCCCGGCATCTCTTTGTGGAGGAAGCACTTCAAGACCAGGCTTATAACGACTACCCTTTGCCCATAGGGGAAAAGCAGACCATTTCCCAGCCATATATGGTTGCATTGATGACCGAAGCCCTTGAATTAAGGGGAGGCGAAAGGGTGTTAGAGATAGGAACGGGTTCCGGCTATCAGGCGGCAATCCTCGCGGAGTTGGCGGAATGGGTTTACTCCATTGAACGGATCCGATCACTGGCCAATAGAGCGAGGAAAATCCTCTGCGAACTGAACTATTATAATATCGAAATACGGGTATCCGATGGAACTCGGGGCTGGAAGGAGAAGGCTCCATTTCAAGCCATCACCGTGACCGCAGGTGCTCCAGAAGTACCCCAACCCTTGGTGGATCAATTAGCGGTGGGTGGAAGGCTTGTTGTTCCCATTGGAGATGTTTTTTCTCAGACCCTGATCAGGGTTATTCGAACGGAGGAGGGGATTGAGCGGGAAGATTTGGGTGGTTGTCATTTTGTTAGATTGATCGGAAAATACGGTTGGCAAGGGGAGTAGATATCTCCCTTTGGATGGGTTACATTGTGTAATGAGAGAGCCTCAAAAGGGGGAGATGGATGCAAATTGGAGTTATCGGAGCGTCAAGGTGCAACGCTGAGATAGAACAGCTAGCCTCAGCAGTGGGGAGGGAAATTGGAAGCAGGGGTGCTGTTTTGATCTGTGGGGGGTTGGGAGGGGTAATGGAATTCGCCGCTAAAGGGGCGAAAGAGGCTGGGGGTTTCACCATCGGGATATTGCCGGGGACATCCAAGGAAGAGGCAAATGGCTACATCGATATCCCCATCGTAACGGGTCTGGGGCATGCCCGAAATGTGATCATTGCCCATTCGTCGGATAGCATCATCGCCATATCGGGGGAGCACGGGACCCTCTCCGAGATAGCCATCGGGCTGAAATTGAAAAAAACAGTTATCGGGCTGAACACCTGGGATATCGAGGGTGTAATCCGGGCCAAAACGGCGGGCGAAGCGGTTGAAAAGGCCATTACGGTTTCTAAAGGGAGGGATATTTAAGGGTTGAAGGGAAGATATTTGGCCATTTTTCTCCTTTTCGCCGTTTTATACTCGTGCCGTTCTGTCCCTCCGAGCTATTCACGGGCAGGGGTTTATCATACGGTGAAAAGACACCAGACCCTTTGGAGAATATGTAAGACCTATAGGGTCGATTTAGATGAGGTAGCCCGCGTAAATCACGTTCGAGACCCCAGCCAGATCCGGACGGGGCAGAAGATATTTATTCCCGGCGCAAAAAAGGTCCTGAAGGTCGATATCTATATCGACGATATCGGAGGAAGAAGGGGACGCCCGAAGGACCCGAAGAAGATCGCTTGGGCAAAGGGGCGTTTCATCTGGCCGGTTAGGGGTAAAGTTACCCAGGAATTCGGCATGCATGGAACGATGAAACACGATGGAATCAACATCTCTGCTGCCTTGGGAACCCCCATTAAGGCTTCCAATTCCGGTAAAGTCCTATACAGTGGGAACGAGATAAAGGGGTTCGGCAATATTGTCATCATAAAACACGCTCAAGGGTTCATTACCGTATATGCCCACAATGAAATAAATTACGTGGCGGAAGGGGAGAAAGTCGGAAGGGGTCAGATCATCGGAAGGGTGGGAAACACCGGCCGGGCAAACGGTCCTCACCTTCACTTTGAAATACGTATGAACAACAGAGCCATTAACCCCAGGCTCTTAGTGAACTGAGGTCTCGGCTATGGCGAAGAAAGACGAACGGATCTATAAGTCCTTGGAGAAATACGAAGATGATGGATCCTCCCAGGACCTCATCAATTTATACTTCAATGAGCTGAAGAAATCCTCGCTCCTTTCCCCAACGGAGGAAAAGGCCCTCGCCAAGAGGATTCGTCTGGGTGATGAACAGGCCCGGAAAAAAATGATCGAATCTAACCTGAGATTGGTTGTTAAGATCGCGAAAAAATATCTATTCCGAGGCTTGCCCTTTTCCGACCTCATTGAGGAGGGAAATATCGGCTTGATCAAGGCGGTTGAGCGATTTTCACCCGACAAGAAGAGTCGATTTTCCACCTATGCTACGTGGTGGATCAGACAATCTATCGAAAGAGGCCTTGCCAACCAAACCCACCTTATCAGGCTTCCAATACATATTTGCAGTGATCTCAACAAACTCGCCAGGGTGTCCAGGTCGCTTTTTGAGAAGCTCAAGCGGGAACCCTCCAATGAGGAAACCGCCGCTATGATGAAGGTGAAACCTGATTACATCGAGAGGTTGAGGAAAGTGGTTAGCAGGACATACTCCATCGACACTCCCATCGGAATGGATACGGGGCGCCTCCTTAAAAATACCATTCAAGATCAGGATTCCGATAGGGCCATCTCCCTCCTGGAGAATATAGAGAGAATTGAAAAGGTGAGCTCATGGTTAGAACAATTGCGTGAACAGGAGAAAACGATCATCGTCCTCCGATTTGGCCTCGATGATGGCGAACCCCAGACGTTAGAGGCTATTGGCAAACGATTCGGCCTCAGCAGGGAGAGGGTAAGGCAAATCGAATCAAATTCCCTGGCGAAGTTGAGGAAGATCATAGGGAAAAAATCGATAATCTTCGAAGAGGTGATTTGAAGCTTCAGATGAAATCCTTCGTAAGATTCTGCTGTTTAGCTTCGAGGGTAACCAAGATTGAGGGCCTCGTTACACCAGTACGCCGCAGTGACTAAAGATGAAGCATAACGCCGCGAGGAGGATAGGGAATTGTCCGTTAAACCCATGCACGGGTGTCTCTACTGTAACCAGGGAATCCTGAGATACATCGGGCTCCATAAAACCTATCGAGATGTTGAGGAATATGTCTGTGAGAGATGCAAACGATACCACTATCTAAATAAGCTTACCGGACAAGTCTCCTTGAGATTGGAGACAATCATGGAGAAGTATCCGCCAAAAAAGGGGGATTAGAAAGTAGATATGGCTCACTTTTGGAAACGTTTAAGAAGGGATTCTACCGATTCATCCGATTTCTTACATTTCAAGAGGGCCTCTATTTCAAGCAAGTCAAAGGCCGAATACGATGTATGATCCAAGTCCACATTATATTTCGACTTGATTTGTTTAACAATATATATGCTCATCTCTCGATCATAGGAAGAATAGTCGGGGGATAACGGATCCTTGAAATACCGGCCAACATAAGTCAGAATTTCCTTGCCAGGAGTTTTTTTGGCATGGATAAATGGGGCGAAAATCAAGCCGAAAGAGAGTATAAAAAGAAATATGATAGCGCTTTTCATCCTCCATACCTCCCTTGGGGGATTGTTTTCATTTCAACCTTATTATAATTATCGTTGACGAATGGGCCCCTGTCAAGCGGTAAATAGGAAAATGCGGTTCTTTGGTGTTGGCCAACACATAGCACGTTCCCTGGACCTTATTCTATTGTGACCCACCCTATTTAATATCAAAGAAAACCTATCCAGTGACTTTCGAAAAAGATGATCATAAGAGACTAGCTGGAATCTTGAAAAAAATTAAGGGCCGTTTCATTCTCTCCTACAATGGCCATTCCGACATCTGGCAGCTCTATGAAGGCCTTCAATTTTGGCAAGTCGAAGGCTGATACTCACTCCAACGCAAGGATCGCTGGGTCTCCTTCGGCGAACTTACCATCACCAATTTTGAACCTTCGTCCTCTTAAACCCAATCCAGGAATCCACCGAGAGCATTTCCAAAAGAATTGATTATTTGTCGCCTTCTATCATAGTATTAAATATATACAAAATTGAAAGGAGGTACCGGTTATGCCAAAAATGTTTTTAGTGAAGGATGGCCCGCCGCCTAATAACGTCGGGCCAGCAAAACAAATAAAATTATCGGAACTCTATGAGTATAATCCTGATTTGGAAGCTAAATGGTTGGGTACAGAACTTCCCGTCTTCAAACGGGAATCCCCTTCAATGTATCCACAACATATTGTCATCCAAGTGGAGGCATCCGAGGTCGACGATAGACAATTCAGAAAGGAAGGGTTTCATCTTTTGATTAGTTTATCCCCTCAAGAGCCCGGATTTCGTCGCAGATTTCATTAGCATGTCGCATTTTCTATTTCACCTGACAAAAAGGAATCCGGGTAACAGGCCACACAGCATGGAAGTGAAGAAACAGCGGAGTCACCTCCTGGAAATTTTTTACCAATAAAATCAAATAATTATAAAGATTACCCTATGAAAACCAAGGAAGCTCCAGAAGATTGAGCGGATTAAGGAGCGGCCGTTTTCACCAAGAAAAGGCTCAGGCCGGGCACATAGGTGATGATCATCAGTGCCAATAAGAGAATAGCCAAAAATGGGAGAGAGGCCATATAGAGTTTCAGCACCGGCCGCTCAAAACGGAAACTCGAGATAAAAAGGTTCATGCCCACGGGGGGGGTTGAGTAACCTATTCCGAGGTTAATGAGAAAGATGATACCAAGGTGAACGGGGTGTATACCGTAAGCCTGGGCAATGGGGCTTATGAGGGGGACGACCACTACCAATGCGGAAAAGATATCAATCATACATCCCACCAGGAGAAGGAAAATATTGAGCATGACGAGGAAGAGCAATTTACTCGCTATATGGGCTTTGAAAAAATCCAATATCTTCATGGGTACCTCCGCGTCTACCAAGTAATTGGTAAGAGCCAGTGCGGCACCCAGGATGATTATGATTCCACCCACCAGCACCATGCTTTTTTGCATAATCCGAGGAATATCCCTTAACTTGACATCTCGATAAATGGCGACTTCCACCACAATGACACAGAAAGCAGTAATGGCGGCAGCTTCGCTTATGGCGATATACCCGCTATAAATTCCGACCATAACAACTACGGGCAGGGGAAGTTCCCACTTCGCGGCCCATATGGCACCGATCACCTCCCGCAAGGTAATCCTTGATGACGATACCTCAGCGCCCAGCCCTTTATACACACTGAAAAGGGATAGTAAAAGCACCAACAGAATGCAGGGCACAAGACCAGCTCGGAACAATTGATCGATATCGGTTTTGGTCACAACGCCATAAAGGATGAGCGGTAAGCTGGGTGGCAGAAGAAGCCCTAAGCTTCCCGAGCTCGTCAATAGTCCCAGGGAAAATTTCTCGGGATATTTTTCACTCATGAGGGCGGGAAAGAGCAACCCCCCCAAGGCGATAATGGTGATACCGGAAGCACCTGTTAGGGCGGTAAAAAGGGTGCAGGCCAAAAGGGCAACTACGGCCAATCCACCAGGTAACCATCCAAGGAGTGCCCTGGAAAGCCTCACCAAGCGACCCGGAGCCCCACTTTCCGCAAGGACATAACCAGCAAAGGCAAACAAAGGGATGGCAATGAGCATAGGTGTGCTGGCCATCCTGTACATCTCGATGGTGACTATTGATGAATCGATGCCTACCAGATAGAAGTTTAACAGTGCACTGGCTGAAATAATGATAAAAAGCGGTGTACCCAAGAGGGCAAGAGTGACGGTAATGATACCGGAGAGAAATATCATCGAGCCCTTCCCCTGATGGCCATGGTTCCATTCCGAAAACCGCTGATGGCAAAGCGGAGGGCGATCAGCCCGAAGGCGACGGGAAAGATAACCGCCACGGTCCAGACCGGTATCTTTAAGAATGCGAGGGCACCAGCCTGTAATTCATCCCTGATGAATTTGAGGGAGGCATGGATCAAAAAGACGCAGATAGAACTTGAAAAGAGATCGGTCAGCGCCTGAACGGTAGTTTTCCCTCTGTCAGGGAGCAGCTTCGAGATGACGTCGATGTTGATGTGCTTTCCCTCTTTGGTGGCCATGGTTGCTCCCAACAGAGCGACCCAGAGCACCAGATGTCTCAAAAGCGGGTCTCCCCACATGATCCCGGTGGCAAAAAAAATCCTTAAAACGATCTGCAGAAAGGCCAGTCCCACCATAACGGTAAATAAAAAAACGAGAACCAGATATTCCAGCTTATCGAAGATCCAAAGGCTCTGTTTCGAAAATCTTCCAAGGCCTCGCATCATTTCTCCTTCTGTGCCTTTCTGTACTGGTTTATATGGGACCTCACTTCAGCCAGGACATCCATTGAAAAGACTGTGCTGCCCAGTTCATCTATGGCTTCAAGGCTAATTTGCTTGAATTGCTCCGTTTCCTCAGCAGTTGGGGTAACGATCTTTATCCCCTGTTTTGCCATCACCCTTATCGCCTCCTCATTATCCTTTCTCGTGCGGACATTGAGGAGGGAACTATGGTATTGGAATAATTCCTTGACGATTCCTTGGAGGTTTAACGGCATTTTGGCGAAGATTCCCTTATCCACCAAGATACCGCCCAGGGAATAGGCCAGGGGCACATCTGTCATGTACTTCACCTTGGTAAACCACTGTAGGGCAATAGCTGCCAGGGGGGGGGCATACACGACCTCAACCAGGTTGGTTTGAAGTGCCATGAGGACATCGGGGATACCCAGGGGAATGGGCGTGATGCCTGCTTTTCGGAGTACTGGGCTTGCGATGGGATCGCCCTCCCAGAGCCATACCTTTGTTCCTTTAATGTCCTTCACAGAGATTATTGGCACGTTGGACAGTAAATACCCAAACCCTATCTCTGACCAACCCAGCAGCACATATCCCTTTTCCTCGAAACCCCTTCTAAAGTGCTCGTCCATCCTTGCCAGGACATAGTCCACTTCCCCATAGTTTTGGAATAAAAACGGGATTTCCATGACAAAGATATCCCCATTTATCGAGCCGAGCCCCATTCCGGTGAATCCACCCGCATGGATTTGGCCGATTCGGATTTTTCGAAGCATATCCCTGTCTTCACCCAGGACGCCTCCAGGGTAGGCCTTCAGCTTGACTTGACCATCGGTCTTTCTCTTTATCTCGTCGTTTAGCTCATGGAATGCATCCATCCATGGGCTTCCCTCTGGAGCAAGGGTAGCGAGCTTTATGATATATTGATCCATCGCATCTACTGATCCACAGTATCCAAAAACCAGAAACAGGAAAATGCCGAGTAAAATAGAAGGGCTTTTGACCAATTTCCTCAGGAAGGCAGTGACCTCAAAAGTAATCATCAACTTCCTCCAATAATCGTTTGGCCTGTTGTTTCGCCATGGTATTCAATAATGTCAGCTCGGGAATTGCGTCTGCTGGGGCCTCCAGAGCCTTTTCCAGCGTTGATACGAAAAGCTCCCTGTCAAAGGTCTGGCGGGCGTAGTATTTGGCATACAGGACATGGCCCATGAGGAATTTTTCCTGACTCATTTCGAAAGCCTTTTTGAAATGCGAACGGGCCTTCTCTGGATTCCCGCCGTAGGCCTTCGGCCTGCTCAAGTGATACACGGCCAAAAACAGGTGGGGTCCCCCGTAATAGAAGCCTTCATCCAATTCCAAAACCCTCTGCATCATACACAGCACTTTCGGAATCTCCGCCATGGCCTCAACGGAATCAGTGCTCAGGCTGATCCAACTTCCCCAACAGCTTGCGGTCCAAAAGAGGGCGGGCACGTCCTTTTTGCCAAAGCCTTTCAAGCAGGGCTCAAATTGATCGAGGGGTTTGTGAAGGAGTTCCTTGAGCTGTCCCCGTTTCGATAGAGCCCTCAACCCGTATTGTCTTCCCTTCAAGTAGAGCCGCTTTGCCTTGTCCCGGTCTTCTCGCTCTGGGAAGAGGGCGGCATAAGCCGAATATGCCTGTGCCCCTGCTACCAATAGCTGTTCATTCTGTGGATAAGTCTCGATGAGCCCATCGATAAGCATTAAATAGGCCGGCGTCCCCTCGCGTATGACGGATATATCCGATTGCTTGGAAGAAGACCTGGCTATATCTTCCAGAATTGAGCCGACAGCAGCTACCGTAAATCTCTTGGAGGGAATACAAGCGGTATTAAACAGTAGTAAAAGGAAAAATAATCCCGAAATGAGCGCTTTCCATCGATAATCCATGGTCCTACCTCCCCGGGACATCTGAAACCAATACCATAAAGGTGTTATGGGGTTCAATACCCCAGATAGTGCAAAAAGTCAAAAAAGAGGAAAGGCAAATGTGTATATATCTCCAGGATAGAAGGTAGGAAACCTCAAAATCACTTTATGAATTAAACTTAAATATACTGTTATTTAATGGTTTTTATGGGAAGAAAATAACTTCACATAAATGGTTCCGGATCAAAGCCAATGCAAGCGAAAGGGGAGGGCGGTCGCTGCAAGATTTTGGGAATAGGGGACCCATTAGGGTCGGATTTGGATTATGGCTATATTGACACATACCCTAAAGAATGTTAGAAAAATAGTATGCCCCCGTAGCTCAGTAATGGATAGAGCAAGGGATTCCTAATCCCTGTGTCGCCGGTTCGAGTCCGGCCGGGGGTACCTTATAAAATCAGGCACTTAGATGTCATTCCTCTTACCTTTTCTACGCCCAAAATCCCCGATTGTAACCGTTTTGTAACCATTTTGGCCTTCGAGGTAAGCCTCTTGCTTTTGTGCCGCAAGGCGAAGGTCATTATCGCTGACGATGTTGTGACGCTCGAAAACCGATCGTGTCTTGTGGCCTGAAATCATCATGGCCACCCTTTCGGGAACCCCAGCCCGGACCATGTTCCTTACTGCCGTTCGTCTCAGGTCATGAAAAAGGCGTCGGCCGATTCCGGATTTTTTGCACGCTGTTTTCCATGCCCTATCGAATCGCTTGATTTTGTCGTCTCCAGTGGGATTTAAAAAAACATATGGAACTAGCTTGGACCCTTTCTTCCTGGCTTTCCATTGTTGCTCAAGGGTGACTTTCAATTCCTCATCCATGTAAATGGTCCGACCCTGGTCATTCTTGGTTTCCCCAGGGTCTAGCGTGACAATCCCCTGATCTCGGTTTACCTGGTTCCAGGTCAGGTTTGAGATTTCCGAAACGCGGCAACCAGTCTTGTAAGCAA
>CP070774.1:1094651-1095871 GCA_020346125.1 Syntrophobacterales bacterium
TTTCTCTGCCATATGGACCACCTACCTCCTTTCAAAGATATGGACGACCACGGTGCTGCCCGAAGCCCCCACGTTATGGGTCAGGGCGAGGTTGACCCCCGCGACCTGTCTTTGGCCGGCATGTCCGTTCATCTGTTCCCACACTTCCACGAGCTGGCCTACCCCGGTTGCTCCCACGGGATGTCCCTTTGACTTGAGCCCCCCGGATGTATTGATGGGCTTCTCGCCATCCCGGGCCGTTCTCCCTTCCTCGGCAGCCTTTGGCCCCTCGCCGGGTTTAAAGAATCCCAGATCCTCAGTGGCAACCACCTCGGCAATGGTGAAACAGTCGTGGACCTCGGCGAGCTGGATGTCCTTAGGTGTCACTCCGGCCATCTCGTAGGCCTGCTCGGTCGCAAGCCTGGAGGCCGTCAACGAGGTAATGTCCTTTCTCCCGTGGAGGGCCTGGGCGTCGCTCGCTTGGCCCGTGCCAATAACGTGTATCGGCTCGTCGGTAAAGTTTCGTGCGATTTCCTCGGCAACCAATATGGCACAGGCCGCCCCATCGGTAATGGGAGAGCAGTCGTAGAGTTTCATGGGCCACGCCACGATGGGATTCGCGGAGGGATCCTTGAGGAATTCCATCTCATTGGTCCAGGAGGGGATTGGTTGACCCCTCTCCTTGGCC
This sequence comes from Syntrophobacterales bacterium, assembly GCA_020346125.1. Classification (GTDB taxonomy): domain Bacteria; phylum Desulfobacterota; class BSN033; order WVXP01. The sequence goes on from CP070774.1 coordinate 1,095,319, forward strand.
CTGGCAATGCGGGAATTCATGATATCCCGAATGGAGGAGTTGAAATGGGCTTTCGGGTTTAAGGCGCCGTTATCGTGGTTCTTGATGGTGACCTTCATCAGCTGTTCCTCAGTGGTACCGTATTTGCCCATATGGGCGGTGGCGATCTGGGCGTAGAGGCTCGGGAAGGTTGCACCAACGGACACCTCATAGATGGCGTCCGCTGCTGCAGCCAAGGTGTCTGTAACCCTTGCCGTCGTCAGCTTGTTCATCGACTCTACGCCGCTCACGAGCACGATGTCGTAGAGCCCGGAAGCCACGGCGATGATTCCCTCTCGAAGGGCGACGCCGCTGCTGGCACAGGCATCCTCAGTTCGTGTGGCGGGCCGTGGGTTCAACCCAGCCCACTCCGCCATGATGGGGGCTATATGGGCCTGTCCCTCGAAGCAGTCGCTGGAGAGGTTCCCCACGTAGATCGCCTCGATTTCCCTTGGATCAATCCCCTTCTTTACCGTCTCCAGAGCCGCCTGAAAGGCCTCCACGAACAGGTCCCGGGAATCCTTCTCCTTAAAGG
>CP070774.1:1095971-1097642 GCA_020346125.1 Syntrophobacterales bacterium
AGGGAAATATCTCAGCCGTCTTTGAAAGAGGAAAGGACTTGCCCCGTGTTCGTATCGATGCTCACCAGATCCAGCAGGTGCTGATAAACCTCATGCTCAACGCAATCCAGGCAATGGATGGAGGAGGGACGTTGACCATCCGAACCTTCTTGGAAAATGAAGGCGGAGTTGGAATTGAAGTGAGGGACACGGGGGGGGGAATTCGGGAATCCCACCGAAAGAAGATCTTCGATCCCTTCTTCACGACGAAGTCAGAGGGTACGGGCCTCGGCCTCTCCATCAGCATTAAGATTTTGGAGAGCCATGGGGCCACCATGGATGTAATCAGCGAGGAGGGGGCATACTCCGTATTTGCCGTCCATTTCCCAAGGGGAAAAGGCCATGATGTTTAAGATCCTGGTAATCGATGACGAACCCACCTTGAGGGACTCCCTCGAGATCTCCTTAAAGACCTCGGGTTATGACGTCATGACGGCCAGAACTGGAGAGGACGGCCTGGAGCTTTTTCGGACGGAAAACTTTGATCTCGTCCTCTTAGATCACCTGCTGCCCGGAATCAATGGCGATGAGGTCCTTCGTGAGATAAAGCAAAGGGATTCCGAGATACCGGTTATTATCATGACGGCTCAGGGTTCTGTTGAATTGGCCGTCAACTCGATGAAGATGGGGGCCTTCGATTTTCTCGTTAAACCCTTTGAGCTGGATCAGATGGAGAATCTCATTAAAAAGGGACTTGAGCGTATTCGTTTGAAGAGGGAGGTGGAATGGCTCCGGGCACAATATCAGGAGAGGTTCCCTTCGGGAGGCATCATACGGGTTAGCCAAAAGATCAAGGATGTCCTTGGACTGGCCGAGAAAGCTGCCCAGAGTTCCGATACCACGGTCCTCATTCACGGGGAGACCGGGACGGGAAAAGAGCTCCTCGCCGAGTACATCCATTTCCGAAGCCCTCGCTCTTCTTTCCCTTTCATCCCCATCAATTGCGGTGCAGTCCCTAAAGACCTCTTTGAAAGCGAACTCTTCGGCTATGAAAAGGGTGCCTTCACCGGCGCATTGGAGAAGGGTAAAATGGGAAAGGTGGGGGCGGCGGAAAAAGGGACACTTTTTCTCGACGAGGTGGGAGAACTACCCCCTCCCGCACAGGTGAAGGTGTTGAGGGTTCTCGAGGAGAAGGAGTATTTTTCGGTCGGAGGGAATGAGAAGAAGAAGGCGGACATCCGAATCATCGCGGCGACGAATAAAGATTTGGAATCCGAGGTGCGGAAGGGAAATTTTCGGGACGATCTCTACTTCAGGCTCAATGTCGTGGGATTGCATATTCCCCCTTTGCGGGATCGAAGGGAAGATATTCTTCCCCTCTTTCGTTTCTTCGTTGATCGTTTCAGCGAACAGTTCAAAAGAGGGTTGGTGATGATCTCCAAGGAAGCTGAGGAACGAATCCTCACGTATCCCTGGCTCGGGAATATCCGTGAACTTCGAAATGCCGCGGAGCGTATCGTTCTCCTGGAGAAGGGAGATACGATCCTCGGCAAACATCTCTCCTTCCTTACGGAGAAGGAGGGGCATGGGCAAAAGGCGGCTGGGCATAAGCCGACCATCCCACCTCAAGGAATCATCTTGGACGAGGTGATGAAGGAATATATCCTTGAGGCCCTCAGAAGGAAGAGGGGA
>CP070774.1:1097742-1100010 GCA_020346125.1 Syntrophobacterales bacterium
GTGATTTTTCTCGCCCTTCCCTTGACCAATTATCTATACAAGAAACTCCAACCAAGGATTCAAGGAGAAAAGGAGGTCCAGTAATGGAAGTAACAGGGAGAATGATACTAAACCAATTCAAGGTCCTGCTCTTGGTTGTCATTATCACCCTCATTGGCCAGAGGATTGGGTATGGTATCTCCATCCTCCAGGCCATTCCGGGGATGATCATCGTCATCGTTATCTGTATGGCGGCATTGATCATAAAGGACTTTACTCCCCAGTTGAAGTTCCCATCCTTTGCCTGGGCTTCTCTGATTGCCCTGGTCCTCACGATGCCCTTCGTTCCGACCTCCAAGTTCATGCTCGGATACACCAAGCACGTGAGCTTTCTGGGGACGACCACACCGATCTTGGCCTTTGCTGGAATTTCCATCGGGACGAAGGTAGCGAGGATCAAGGAGCTCAGCTGGAGATTGATCCTGATTGCCTTCTGCGTGTTCTTGGGCACCTTTTTCGGATCTGCCGTCATATCCCACATTGTGTTGAAAATTCAGGGGATCATATAATGACCAGCGAAAAATTGAAGGAAGTCGCCCTGGACGAGATCGATAGACACAGCGAGCGAATCGTCCAGCTGGGGAAGTCTATTTTTTCGGAGCCGGAGGAGGGCTTCAGGGAGTTCAAAACGGCCAAGAAAGTGGAGGAGATTTTCTCGGAATGGGGCATTCCATTTCAGCGGGGCCTTGGAGTAACCGGGGTGAAGGGATCCCTGGATACCGGGAGGGAGGGCCCGACCATTGCCCTCCTGGGAGAAATGGATGCCCTCCTCAACCCTGATCACCCTCTCGCCGAAAAGGAAACGGGGTTGGTTCACGCCTGCGGCCATTTCGCCCAGATAGCCTGGCTCATCGGGGCCGGTTTTGGAATAAGAAAGGTGATGGAGGGCCTTTCCGGAGAGGTCGTGCTTTTCGCCGTTCCGGCTGAGGAATTCATCAACCTCGAGTTTCGCCAGAAGCTGAAAGAGGCGGGGGAAATAGAGTACTTCGGCGGTAAGCAGGAGTTGGTGAGAATAGGCGCCCTCGATGATGTGGATCTGGTCCTGATGAACCACGCTCAGTCGGAAATCCCGGGAAGGACCGTTTTTCTGTCATCCGGGAGCAATGGCTTCATAGGGAAGGCAGCTCGGTTCCTTGGAAGGGCAGCCCACGCCGGGGTTGCCCCTTTCAAGGGCATCAACGCCATGAATGCCTTTCACGTTGCCCTTTCGGCAATCCATGCGCAACGGGAGACCTTCAAAGACGACGACATGGTAAGGGTGCATTTGATCGTGACCAAGGGCGGGGATAGCGTGAACGTCGTCCCAAGCGAAGTGCGAATGGAGATGTACGTGAGGGCAAAGTCGGTGGAGGCCATCGAGGAGGCCAATGCCAAGGTTGACAGGGCGCTGAAAGCGGGGGCCATGGGTGTGGGGGCCGGCGTTGAGATAACCAATACGCCGGGCTACCTTCCCATATCCAACGACGAAAGGCTGGCTCATCTATGGATGGACAATGCCTCCACGCTTCTGGGGAATGAGAACGTCCGCCTGCTGGGTCCCTTCGGCGGTTCCACTGATATGGGGGATCTCACTCACCTGAAACCGGGGATTCATCCCTTTGTGGGGTCATTCACGGGCGACCTTCACTCCAAGGACTTCAGGGTCGACGACGAGGAAATGGCCTTCCTCATTCCCGCCAAAATAATGGCCATGGCCACGATAGAGTTGCTCTCCCAAGAAGCAAGGGAGGCAAAGGAGATAATCGCTCAATTCAAGCCAAGACTCTCCAAGGAGGAGTATTTGCGGCTACTGGATTCCCTCACCTATCAGACGCTTTGGAGGGAGGGCTGAATCCGGCCCAAGAACTGGCAAGTGTGAGGGGAGGGAAAACCTCCTTCGCCCGGTGCATCGGGGTCTGTCAGCCCTTGGCAGGTTAAGGCTGAGGGTAGAGGCTAGAGGTAGGAGGATAGAGGGCAGGGCCCTGAGGCCGGGAAAGGACGGAATCCACGGGTTTGTCCTTTCGTGCGGTCTCGGATTGTCATGGAAGGGGCCGATCCTGGAATTTCCCCCTTAACTGGTTGAATTCTCGGGAGGTGATCAAGCCATGACCAAAGGCTCTATCGGGAAAATCCTGGATGTAGACTTGTCCACAAAACGGGTTGCGGTGGTTGATCTGGAGGAAGAGATCGTGCGGGATTTCATAGGTGGCACTGGCCTCGGGGTAAAAATCCTGTACGACGAAGTCGGCC
>CP070774.1:1100110-1114844 GCA_020346125.1 Syntrophobacterales bacterium
TACATTTCAAGATCGTCGAGGGGGAAAAGGAGCGGATACAGGTCTTCGAGGGCGTGGTCATAAGAAAGAAAAAGGGGGGTGTTAGAGCAACCTTCACCGTGAGAAAGGTCTCCTATGGGATCGGCGTGGAGAGGATTTTTCCCCTTCATTCCCCGAGGATCGAAAAGATAGGAATCGTAAACCGCGGACGGGTTCGAAGGGCAAGGCTCTACTATTTAAGGAAGTTGAGGGGAAAAGCAGCCCGCATAAAGGCGAAGAAGCAAACCCCATGATGGAATTACTCAATGGTCGCCAGCCGACGGGAACAATTTACCTTTGGGCACTTCCTCCATCAGGCCATGAACTTCTTCGAAGGCCAATGCTACAGGGCCGGCTACAGAAATATCGCTGGAATCGATGAAGCCGGTAGGGGACCCTTGGCCGGACCCGTTGTGGCGGCAGCCGTGATCTTCTCGAGGGAATGGGTTGATGAGGAGATCACCGACTCCAAGAGATTGGCCCCCAAAAGGAGGGAGGAGCTATTTGGCAAAATCCTCTCCAGTTCCAGATCCGTGGGGATCGGGGTGGTGGATCAAAATGAAATTGATCGGACAAATATCCTTCAGGCAACCTTGAAGGCTATGGAGATGGCCGTAGTGGAGTTGTCCCCCCCTCCCGATTATCTCCTCGTTGATGGAATACACGGTCTTCCCGTCCAGATTCCCCAGCGGCTTATCAGGAGAGGGGATACCCTCAGCATTTCCATCGCTGCAGCATCCATCGTTGCCAAGGTGACACGAGACCGCATGATGATGGAACACCATGAGAGATACCCTCAATACAATTTCGCCAAACACAAGGGCTACGGAACGAGGGAGCATTTAGAGGCGATTAGAAAATTTGGATACTGCGAACTTCACCGGATGACCTTCAGGGGGGTTAAGGCACATAGTGGACCGACGTGAGGGTGGAGATCTGGAAGATGGAATGGGGGAAGAGGGAAGTTGGCAAGAGGGGAGAAGAAGCAGCGGCTCACTATATCGAGAAGAGGGGATATAAGATCGTGGAGCGCAATTTCACCTGCCCCTTGGGCGAGATGGATATCATCGCACTGGATAGAAAGACCCTCTGTTTCATTGAGGTGAAGACGCTGTCCGACAAGACCTATGGTCCCCCTGAAATCGCGGTGAATATCTATAAGCAACATAAGCTCTCGAAGGTTGCGTTGGCATACCTCAACCAGAAGCATCTTCATGATATAAAGGCCCGTTTCGATGTAATCGCCGTTACCCTTTCACCAGGGGGTGAAAGGATCGAGCTGATTAAGGATGCCTTCGACTTGAGGTATCCGGAACTGTATTAATTAAGGATATCCAGGCTGGTTATGCCGTTTTATCCGTAGGCGACTCATGGACCATCCTGGAAATGGGGTCGAATGCTCGAATACAATAACGTGAAAAGCCATCGCCCAGAAGGCGATGGCTTTTGTTGTGGAAAAAGAGGAGGGCAATTGGGAACATGAAGAAATGGATTATCTTTCTGTGGATTATCTTCAATTCGATTCCCCTTATGAACCCGGGGGCCTCATTGCCATCGGAGGGGGAGGACGCTTTGGAGGTGACGGTAAAGGGGGTAAACTTGAAACCCATGGGGGAGAATTCGGTGGTCATCCTCGTCGACTTGAAGGGCGAAATGGCGTTGCCAATCCTTATCGGATTCTCCGAGGCCAGGGCCATTGGGCTGAAAATAAATGATATTAAGACTATTCGACCAATGACCCACGATCTCATAAACTCTATTTTAGATCGCCTAAAAGCTCCATTGGCTCGCGTCGTAATCAACAAGGTAGAAGGGGATATCATCTATTCCATCCTCTATTTCACGTTGGATGGTTCGGAGATCCAGGTTGACTCGCGGCCCAGTGATGCCATCGCCCTCGCCCTCAGGGCTGAAGCCCCTATTTTCGTATCAAGGGAAGTATTTAAGGCCGTGGGTGTCGAATTGGGCGAATCCGGCCGGGAGGATCGCTTCGTTATGGGACAGGGTCTGAGCGTGCAAAAGATGACCCCTCTCTTGGCCAAATATTTCGGGTTGGAGAGTCCGGAAGGTGTCTTGGTTTCCGATGTAAAGCCAGGCAGTCCCGCGGAAGGAGCGGGGCTCAAGACGGGGGACGTAATCATTGACGTCAATGGCAAGAGGATTAAGAGCATGGGGGGGTTTAAATCCATCGTCCAAGATATTGGGGAGGGAGAACGGATCAACCTGCTTGTCAGGAGGGGAGGGGATTCAATCCCATTGGTTATGCGCCCTTGAAGCTAATCCCCTCGTGGAGATTGGAAAGGGGGCTTGATGAGTGAATCGGGGAATGTAGTGGTGGCTCTGTTTTGTCTTACCTTCATCAACCATCTAATTCAAATCTGCTCCTGACTGAAAAATGCCCATTCCGCTCCCTGAACGAAATTTTTTACCCGTTCTATGCCTCGGTCGTTCGAATTGAATGTTTACGCATTACTTCGTTCCCAAACTCGGCCTGGCGGTTTCAAACAAAGGGCACGAAGTAGCGTATAAGCGCTTAATTGGCCTCTTCGCGGACACTCCCTTCGGCAAGACGGGGTCCCCCAAAAATTTCATAATGTCCGTTCCACGGGCATTTTCCAGGGTGAAATCACTTGGTTGATTTATCAATTAATCTCCAAGCTTATTGGTGAAGTGATAAATTAATATTCTCCTTAATATTTTTGGCCTTTACAAATTTAGACCGTGGCTTTTGGCTTGGGAGGCTCGCAGGTGGATAAGGGAGTCGAAAAAGGGGAGATCTGGAGTTGGTCCATGTACGATTTCGCCAACTCCGCCTTCGCCACCACCATCTTGGCCGTCGTCTTCAACAAGTACTTTGCGGAAGTCGTAGCCCATGGGGCCACTGGAATTAGATTTCTGGGGCTTCGGCTTCCCGGTGCCGCAGTTTTTACCTTTGCGGTTTCAATAGCCATGACCTGCGTTGCTATTTCTGCCCCTATTCTAGGAGCTATTGCCGATTTTTCGGGGAGGAAAAAGCAATTCCTGTCTTGTTTCTGCTATGGTGGTGCTCTCTTTACAGGGCTTTTATTTTTTATCGGAGAGGGAGATTATTGGCTCGGGGCCCTCTTGTTCATCTTGGCCCATATCGGATTTTCGGGGGGTAATGTCTTTTACAATGGTTTTTTGCCGGAAATCTCGACCGATGATACGATCGGTCGTATATCGGGCATGGGTTGGGCCTTGGGTTACATCGGAGGTGGGACCCTCTTGGCCATCAACCTGATCATGCTACAGTACCCACAGTATCTGGGATTTCAGAGGGGTTATTTTACGGTTCATCACTGTTTCCTCTCCGTCGCCATTTGGTGGGGGGTTTTTTCCCTCCCCATTTTCCTCTGGATACGAGAGAGGAGACGACGGGAAAGTCTACTCTATGGGGAATCCTACCTGAGAATTGGATTTGCTCGGGTTTTTCGAACTCTCAAAAAGGTCGGCAACTACCGTGAGTTGAGCAAATTCTTGGTGGCATTTCTCATCTATAATGACGGCATTCAGACGATAATTATCATGGCCTCTATCTTTGGGGCAGAGGTTCTCGGAATGGGGACGGAGGAGTTGATCGTTTACTTCTTAATGGTTCAAGGGACCGCTTTTGTGGGATCTCTGGTATTTGGTTTTTTAGCTGATAGGCTTGGCAATAAAAGGACGATCCTCCTCGCCCTCATAGTTTGGATTCTGGTCGTTGTATGGGCATACGGCCTGGGCTTGTTCTGGAGCCCTAAAAGGGAGTATTGGATACTGGGTATCATGGCAGGAATGGTTCTGGGGGGGAGCCAGGCGACATCGCGTTCTCTACAGGGTCTTTTCACCCCTGAGGCAAATAGCGCTGAGTTTTTCGGATTCTACGCAGTAGCTGGAAAATTTGCATCCATTTTTGGCCCGCTGATTTATGGATTGATCCTCTCCATTACCGGGAGTCTCCGCAAGGGGATCCTCTCCATTATCCTTTTCTTCATGACGGGCATGATCATCCTTTGCTTCGTCGATGAGAAGAAAGGGAGAGCGGAGAAGCTCCATCCCATCCACTGAATCGGGGGCAGACATACCCTTGCCGTCTGATTGAGGACTTTTTACGAGACCATCATATCGAGCTCATTGAGAATTTCAGAAGCACTCCCTTTTATCGGTGTAAAGGTTTTTGGGAGATCTCTGAAAAACTCGCTCTTCCCCGCTCAAAACATTCGCGTGTATAAGAGAATACAAGGAAATTCCAAATCCCAATTTCTAAACCCTAGACCAATACAAAGCACTAATGATCAAATGACTAAAGCGTTTATGATTTAGTGCTTCGGCCAGCGCCGAGGGATTCGGCTGAAGCTCCCTTCGGGTCTGAGCCTCAGGGTCGAAGACACTCGAAGCCCTCGGGCGAGTCGATTTAGGATTTAATGCTCGTTTTAGTTATACAGAACTATGCAAGACGCTCTATAGAAAATATGAAACGCCCTGGCCGCAGCACTGCGGGACTGCAACACCGCAGCACCGCATTAATTCCCCCTCAGAGCCCCCTTTTCCAGCCTTTTCGCGATCTCCCTGTGTTTTCATTTGTGAAAAATGTGAAGATCTCCTATAATAGGGTTTGGATTTAAAGGAATTTATCCTCTCTGTTCTGACTGTGGGGCTATGTCGACGAACATTCGGGAATTTCGTTGGTGACCAGTGGGCCCACAGTCAAATCAGGTGAAAGCCCACGGAAGGGGATGATCAATAAGGGAGGAGGGAAAAGATGGTGAGGATGGTTGGGTTTTACCTGCTCGTTTTCATAATCCTTTTACATCATTCGATAACATATGCCCTACCCGCCAAAGATGTGAAGGTAGTCCTCGACAGGGAGTATTTCCAGATCACCCGGGGGCTATTGAGACATGCAAAGAAATCCATTCAAATGATGATGTTTGAGGCGAGTTTTTATGCTAAACATCCCGAAAGCCCCAGTAATATTTTAATCGGAGAATTGATCTCGGCTCAGAAAAGGGGGGCAAAGGTTGAGGTGATCTTGGAGACCAGCGATCGAGGGGATAGGGCTACTGAGAGAAATAGGCTAACGGGCAAACTGTTATCGAAAGAAGGGGTGGAAGTCATCTACGATCCCCTATTTTTAACCACCCATGCAAAACTGATCATCATTGATGGAAGGATCAGCCTCCTTGGAAGCACGAATTGGACTTATCATGCCTTGACCAGTAATCATGAGGTAGGGGTCTTGATCGAATCCGAAGAGGTGGCGCGAACACTGCAGTACTATTTCGATAGGGTTAAAACCAGCGGGCATAGGGAATAATGCGGGAATTGGCACATAAATTGCTCATTATTTGGATGGAGAGATCTATAAATGGAGACTTTTTTAACCACAACAGTTAAGGCTGTACATATCATCGATGGAAATACCTTTGTGATCAGTCCCTCCTGGCACTGGAGAAGGAGAGAGGGGGATTGCGTAAGGGCATCGGGATATAATTGCCCTGAAATGGGGGAACCGGGATGGGAGAAGGCACGCAGTAAACTCGAAGAAATCATCCTTTATGGGGACATCGAACTCAAAAACCCGGGGGAGATCGAGTTAGGAGTTCTGGTTTGTGATGTCTATCTGGAGGGAATCAATATCGCCGATTATCTCCGGGATATGTGGAGATAATACTCCTTCTCACCATCAAATGGAAGCTTAAATAAAAGGAGGTGTTGGATGAAGGATTCCGCTCCGCGGCGAACTGATATAGTCAGCGCGAGAGAAGCGGCTGAAATCCTAGGCGTGACCGTTCAGACTATTAAAAATTATATTTACAGTGGGAAAATTAGATCCTATAAAACGCCCGGGGGACATCACCGCATCCGCCAGGAGGATGTCATGAATCTCGGCCCCTTGGAGGTTAGGCCTTCCAGGGATGAGATAATGGAAAGCTATACTGAGCTTTACCAAGGATATGTTAACACCGTAGAGGCCCTGACCAATGCCATTGATGCTCGGGATGGGATTGTCTCTGGCCATTCGAGAAGGGTAGCCGATTATGCCTCTTCCATGGCGAGGTCCCTAGGGTTCTCCCGCGAGGAAATACAGTTGATCGAAATGGCAGGCCTGTTGCATGATGTGGGAAAGATAATGATCAGTGAGTCCATTTTGGGTAAGCCTGGGAGGTTGACAGACCAAGAGCTCTATCTAATCCAGCAACATCCGGTGATGGGAGAGCAGATTGTTGAAAGGATTGGTTTATTACGGGAAGCGGGGTCCTTCATCCGTCATCACCATGAGCGATTTGACGGAAAAGGATATCCCGATGGATTGGCGGGGGCAAAGATTCCCCTGCAGGCGAGGATTCTCTTCATAGCTGAGACATTCGACTGCATTCGGTCCAACAGTTCATTCCAACGAGGGCTCTCCTTCAATAGGTCCATTGATGTCATAACACGAGAATCTGATACCCAATTTGACCCCGAAATTGTCAGGGTCTTCCTCAATAGCCTCAATCCTTCGGAGGGATGACTCAGACTCGTTCTTAGGCTCATTTCCCTTCCCATTACCCAAAGAAATCATCTCTGACCGCGAATTCACCACTTTGGGTTAAAATGTCCACCGAATAACCGCATGACTGCAGCACTGCATAACCGCAACTCCACCATTGAAATAGCGAGGTGTCTCTTCCAGTGGTGAAAAGGGTTGTCTTTCAGTCTCAGTTGGGTATGATTGATAAAAAGGAGTACGGTTCCCAAGAAGTGGCAATGATTGGAGTTATCACCAATCCAAGGGCGAGAGAAAACGCGGTTGATCCAGCTCGGATAGAAAGGCTGAGGCGGATCCTCGGTAGGGAAGGGGTATTCCGTGAGGTCAAAACCTTCGAGGAGATTGTGGATACCGCCCGAGAATTTCGCCGATCGCGAATCAATATCCTGGTCATAGACGGCGGAAACGGTACCCTCCACCATACTCTTAGCGCATTCATTCCAATCTATAATGGGGTGGATCTTCCACCAATTGCCCTCTTAAGTGGCGGGACCATGAATACCATAGCCAACTCCCTCGGGATAAAAGGCCCATCAGAGGCGATTCTTCAGCGAATCGTAAGCACCATTAAGGAGCGGGCTTCCTCTGAAGTCGTCAGGGCGAATACCCTTAAGGTAAACGATCGATACGGCTTCATCTTCGGGCTGGGCTTTCCCGTACGCCTGCTGAACGCCTACTATCGGGGAAAGGGAAGGGGTAGAGGGAAGACCATCAGGGTTCTGCTCAAAATCTTATACTCGATTTTAGAAAAGGTGGGTGTAGAGAGCAATTTTTTTCATCCATTCGAGGCTGACATCTGGCTTGATGGGGAGAAGCTGCCTATCAGGAGGTATACGGCCATTTTGGGTTCAACAGTGAAGGGAGTTGGGCTGGGGTTTAAACCAACCCGCCGAGCTGTGGAGAAGGAGGGCCTCTTTCAAATCCTCTGCCTGGACATGAATCCCAAAAGGATGGGAGTGAATGCGCTCAAGGTGCTTCTCGGCATGGAGTTGAGGGACGAGAAACTCTTCGATCGTACGGTAACCCGCTGCGTGATCAAGCTGGAGAAGGCCGCCGATATTCAAATCGATGGTGAGATATTCGCAAATCAAAGTGAGATTCGGCTGCACGTTGGTCCAACTATTAGGTTCATAAGGACGAGGCCATAATTCGAGGAGGGCATACTATTTCCTTCCAGATAACCCTTGACACGCAACCATTGCTTCCCTATACTCCCAACATCTGAAAATGAGCTCGAACTTCCCGTGTGAATATGCTGATTAGTTATGGCATAGATGCAACCTGCCGAAGCTAATAAATAATGGTTGCCGGCAACAGGTGGTTTTGTATGCCGAGACGTGATGATGTAAAAAAGGTTATGATTATCGGCTCAGGGCCCATTGTCATAGGTCAGGCCTGTGAGTTCGATTACTCCGGCACCCAGGCCTGCAAGGCCCTTCGAAAATTGGGTTATAAGATCGTGCTCGTCAATTCCAATCCAGCAACCATCATGACAGATCCTGGTATGGCCGATGTAACGTATATTGAGCCCCTCGCTTTTCCGACCCTGAAGGAGATTGTCAAAAGGGAGCGGCCTGATGCGATACTGCCCAATCTGGGCGGCCAATCCGGACTCAATCTCTCTTCAGAGCTCGCGCGCACGGGCGTGCTTGAGGAACACGGCGTCAGAGTTATCGGTGTGAATGTAGATGCCATCGAGCGCGGCGAGGACCGGATCGCGTTTAAGGAGACCATGAAGCGGCTCGGCATTGATTTACCCAAGAGCGCACCGGCTTACAGTGTGGAGGAGGCTGAGAGGGTTGCCAATGAGCTCAACTACCCGGTGGTCATTCGACCCGCATACTGCCTGGGAGGAACCGGAGGCGGATTGGTTTACAACGTGGAGGAACTCCGCACCGTTGCCAGCCGTGGTATTTCGGCAAGCCTCGTTGGTCAGGTATTGGTCGAGGAATCAGTCCTGGGCTGGGAGGAGCTGGAGCTCGAAGTGGTGCGTGATGCCAAGAATCAGATGATAACCGTCTGTTTCATCGAGAATGTGGATGCCATGGGCGTGCACACCGGCGACTCATTCTGCACCGCGCCAATGCTCACCATCGAACATGAACTCCAAGAACGCCTTCAAAAATATTCCTATGACATTGTGGAAGCGATTCAGGTAATCGGAGGCACCAACATCCAGTTTGCCCATGATCCCCAGACCGGTCGGGTAGTGGTGATCGAGATCAACCCCAGGACGTCACGATCCTCCGCCCTGGCCTCCAAGGCCACTGGCTTCCCGATCGCTCTCATCTCCTCAATGTTGGCAGCCGGGGTGACCCTTGATGAGATTCCCTACTGGAGGGAGGGCACCCTTGATAAGTACACGCCTTATGGTGACTACGTGGTGGTTAAATTCGCGCGGTGGGCCTTCGAGAAGTTTGCGGATGCCGAGGACAAACTCGGAACACAAATGCGCGCCGTTGGCGAGGTCATGAGCATTGGAAAAAATTACAAGGAAGCCTTCCAGAAGGCCATCCGATCCCTGGAAAATAACCGCTATGGGCTTGGTTTTGCCAAGGACTTTCATGATAGGCCCCTGGTTGAGCTCTTGGAGCTCTTGGCCGAGCCATCGAGCGAGCGACAGTTCATCATGTATGAAGCGCTGCGCAAGGGTGCCAGCGTGGAGGAACTCCATAGGAAGACCCACTTAAAGCAGTGGTTCATTGAGCAGATGAAGGAGCTCGTGGAGCTGGAGGAGAAGATTCTCGAATGTAAGGGAAAGGCCGTGCCAGAAGACCTCTTAGTCCAGGCCAAGAGGGATGGTTTTTCAGACAAGTATCTCTCGTACATTATCGGCATTCCGGAAAAGGAGATCAGGCACCGGCGCACCTCCCTAGGAGCGGTCCAAGGGTGGGAACCGGTACCCGTCAGCGGTGTGGAAAATGCCGCCTACTATTTCTCAACGTACAATGCCCCTGACAAGGTTGAAACCAGCAGGAGGCGGAAGATCATGGTTCTGGGCGGAGGGCCCAACCGTATCGGCCAGGGAATCGAGTTTGATTACTGTTGCGTTCATGCGGCCTTTGCGCTGCGCGACGAAGGCTTTGAGTCGATCATGATCAACTGTAATCCCGAAACCGTCTCAACCGATTACGATACCTCGGATAAGCTCTACTTTGAGCCGCTTACGGTTGAGGACGTGTTGAGCATCTATGACAAGGAAAAACCCGAGGGTGTAATCGTACAGTTCGGGGGCCAAACCCCGCTTAATATCGCGAATGAACTGTCACAGGCTGGTGTCAAGATCATCGGCACATCGCCGGAAACGATAGACCTGGCTGAAGATCGCGATCGCTTCCGGCAGATGATGCGAAAGCTGGGCATTCCCCAGCCCGAATCCGACATGGCCAGCACCCTCGATGAAGCCCTCGGAATTGCAGAAAGGATAGGCTATCCCCTGATGGTCCGGCCCTCCTACGTACTCGGCGGACGGGGTATGGAGGCAGTCCACGACGAGGAGATGCTGAGACATTTTGTTGCTGCAGCCGTGGACGTGACGCCGGAGCGGCCCATTCTGATAGACAAATTCTTGGAAAATGCCATTGAGGCCGAGGCAGACGCCATTGCCGACGGCATGGATGCATTTGTTCCCGCCGTTATGGAACATATCGAGCTGGCTGGTGTCCACTCCGGTGATTCCGCGTGCGTGATACCGCCCGTCAGCATTCCTGCCAGGCACATTGAGACCATTTGCGAGTATACCAGGAAGATCGCGATGGAACTTAATGTGGTCGGTTTGATGAACATCCAATACGCCATAGCGAAGGATACCGTTTATATCCTTGAAGCCAACCCTCGTGCCTCTCGGACCGTTCCCTTGGTTTCCAAGGTCTGCAACATCCCCATGGCCCGCATTGCCACTCAGCTTATGCTCGGGAAAAAACTCGCCGACCTTCACATCGAACCCAAATCGATTCGGCACTTTGGCGTGAAGGAAGCGGTCTTCCCGTTTAACATGTTCCCGGAGGTTGATCCGCTCCTGGGACCGGAGATGCGATCCACCGGGGAAGTTCTGGGAATGGCGGATTCTTTCGGGCTCGCCTTTTTTAAAGCACAGGAAGCCGCGCAACAACGGCTTCCTTCCGAGGGGACCGTGCTCATCACCGTTTCCGAGAGGGAAAGGCCAGCCGTTCTCGAGGTGGCCATGCAGTTTCGGGAGCTTGGCTTTAATATCAAGGCTACGGAGGGGACCCATAGGTTTTTGGCCGACCACGGCATAGAATGCGAGTTTATTCTCAAGATGCACGAGGGCAGGCCTAATATCGTGGATGGCATTATGAACGGGGAGATACAACTGGTAATCAACACACCCAGCGGGAAGTTAAGCAAGTACGATGATTCTTACATACGCAAGGCGGCCATCCAGTACAAGGTTCCTTACATAACCACTCTAGCCGCCGCCATTGCCGCAGGGAGGGGTATTGAGGTCTACCGGCGGGGACACGGCACTGTCAGGTCATTGCAGCGGTACCATGAGGATATCACATAGGGGGATGAGAATTTCCTGAGTAATATTCGATGGGGTTGATGCGAGGCGCCAACCCTGGCAAAAGAGGAGGCAATAGATGAGGATCGATGAGATAAGGACAGAGGATTTAAAGCCTGAAGAGTTCATTGAACGGAAAGTACGTGAGATTTCCTCCGCTGTTGGCAGCGCTTCGGCTATCAACGCGCTGTCTGGCGGCGTCGATTCCTCCGCTGTTACGATGTTAGGGCATAGAGCCCTAGGGGAGAGGCTCAAGACATATTTTATAGACAATGGTTTAATGAGGCACGATGAACCAAAAAAGATCGTTTCCCTGTTTGGGGGACTTGGTGTACCTGTCGAAATCGTTGATGCAAAGGGACAATTCTTTGAAGCCCTGAAGGGCATAAGGGATCCCGAAGAGAAGAGAGAGGCGATTACTCAGACATTTTACCGTGATGTGTTCGGTCAGCTTGTAAGGGAGAATGGTGCGAGATATCTTCTTCAGGGCACGAATTATACAGATGTAGAGGAAACGGTTGCGGGAATTAAACGACAGCACAACATTCTTGAACAGCTTGGAATCGATACAGAAGAGAAATACGGGTATACGGTTATAGAGCCTTTGATACAATTACGAAAAACAGCTATTCGAGAGGTAACAAAGGCCTTAGGACTACCGCGGGAAATATACAATAGGCCACCTTTTCCCGGTCCCGCCCTGGCCGCCAGGGTAATAGGGGAAGTCACGCCAGGAAGAGTAGAAATTGTAAAAAGAGCTACAACAATAGTTGAAGAAACACTGTTTAACACAGGGGCATTCCAGTATCTGGCGATTCTGCATGATGATAGAGTGACTGGGATGAGGAAGGGAAAGAGAGATTATGGCTTTCAAATAGAAGTAAGATGTTGGGATAGCAAAGATGCCATAACGGGATCTCCAACGAGGCTTCCCTATGATGTCTTGGACAAACTAGCAGAGAGAATTACAAATGAAGTGCCAGGCGTTGTGAGTGTTACCTATAACATAACCCACAAACCCCCCTCGACCATTGAGGCTATCTAGGTGATCTCCGCACTTTTGCCAAACAACATCGGAAAGCGATTTTGTCCCTCAGGTCTTCTAACCCTCTCTGCTCAAGCAGTGATGGGAATTCCAAGGGAAAAACGGAAGATACGATGAAGAATATGGCACCATTTAAGACCTTTGTATTTCGAGAACTGTCGGTTGAGGAAATGCGAAGACGCGCCGCGGAATTCGCCGATGAATTGCACCGAAGGCGATCGATTCGTCAATTCAGTCCCAGGCATGTCCCGAGGGTGATTATCGAGGAGGTGGTTCGTGCCGCTGGAAGCGCGCCCAGTGGGGCGAACCTTCAACCTTGGCGATTCGTAGTCATAGGGGAATCCGAGGTGAAGAGGCGCATCAGGGAAGCTGCCGAGGGTGAGGAACGCAAATTCTATGGAGGGCGTGCACCAGAGAAGTGGTTAAAAGCATTATCTCCATTGGGCACGAACGCCAATAAACCCTTTCTCGAAGAGGCGCCTTGGCTCATAGTCGTGTTCGCGGTCATGTATGGATTGAACCAAAGGGGTGACATTGAGAAGCACTACTACGTGAAAGAGTCGGTTGGAATCGCCGTGGGTATTTTGTTGACGGCGATCCACCAGGTGGGACTCTGCGCCCTTCCCTATACGCCGCATCGGATGAGGTTTCTCAACACCATTTTGCAACGACCGAACAACGAAAAACCATTCGTCATCATTCCGGTAGGCTACCCAGCTACCGACGCAGTGGTTCCAAATATTTACCGTAAACCACTGGAGGAGATTACGCAATTCCTTTGAGAATTCACGGGCGGTGGGATATTTTTCCCCTCAATTCGAGGTACATTCCCTTCATTCGATCATTAAGCCGATAGGCTTTGATTAGTTTTATCTTCCGTTTGCCGTTTTCGACAACCGTCTTTTGAGTTAAGAAAGTCTCTAATCTATAGTGCGCGGTCAATCGCTCGACGGCTAAAAACACATCTTCCTGGGTGGAGTAATGATTTATCTTCGAATCCATGAGAAGCTGAGAGATTGTTATGCCAACCATGCCGGCATCGAGGATCCTCAGAGCAACCTTATCCTCAGTGGCGAGTTTATTGAAATGATCCCCTTTATAGTTGAATGCGGGTAACTCTTCGTAGTCATATGCAAAATTATCGGATGAGAGGGCAATTCCATTGGAGAAATACTTCAACCGATGTGACTCCACCACATCCAAGAACAACATATTCGAATCTTTCTTTCTCCCCTTTTTCATTTCGTCCTTATTATAGCAGATTCTATGGTTACCTCAAGCAGAACGGCTCAAATTTTAAGAGGCCAGGCTTTTCCATTGGGTTCTGCTTAACATACGACGAAACCTGCTCGTCCTCGATGGGTACCCCACCTCTCCAGCAATTTACGCTCAAGAACAGCGGTTTTATCCAAAAATCAGGGAAACTCCCGTATCTCTTGGATTGACTTAGAGGGGAAAGGATGGTATGGAGTCTTCGGATACCTCAAAGAGATCATGGATGAGATAAGGTCCGAAGGACGGGATATCGCCCAAATTCGCCTGGAAGCGGCATCATTTCCGATAAGGGCCTCTGCATTAACGGAATGATCCTAAGCTATGAGGCTATCGGGGGGATAGAAAAGATGAAAAAAGAAGGGATAATCTATATAGGTTTTATTTTGGGTGGAGTGCTCATCGCCCTTGTCGTTTATATAGGGGCCCTCAAAGGTGAGTTAGGACTTTATGAGGTTAGTCTATCTGTCATAGCATTGCTATTGGTAGCCTTGTCGTATTACGTGTATATACGCCTTCCCAAGTTCCAAGAGCTGGAGAAGAGACTTAAAGCCCTTGTGGCGGAAAACCGCAAATTGAGAGAAAATAATAGCGTCTTGAAGGAACAGGTGGAGCTCTTTAAATCCGTTGAGAAATAGACGGTGTGAATATTTCACGGCGCTTTAGTGAAATACTCATGCTTGGGGAAGATGGTGAAGGCATTCCTTTGGTGGTTCGGCCACTGTTTGGTCGTTTTTTTATCCATCATCTCCATCTTCATAGGGTTGAGGGTAATATCCATCCCTGCCAGGGATCATGTCAATTTCATCCTGTCCCTTACCCTCTTGGTAGTTGGAGGGCTGCTACTCATTCATTTTGTGGGCAGCATGGGAGCGAGAATACGGCATAAAAGGCTTGGCGAATAAGAGAAGGGGGGATCTCATCGAGTTTTACGAAAAGAGGAGATGGGGATGGATGCCAAAAAAATCGAGGAAGAATTTAGAAAACGGCTGGAGATTGCAAAAAGGAATGCCGAAAAGGAGGCCTTGGAGTTTATCCTCAAAAAATTAGAGGATACGGAGAGAATTCGGGATTTCCAATCCCTTCTCCTTCGTTGCAGGGAAATCAAGGGAATCGTTACTACCCGTTTGGGACAAATCCACGCAGAGATAAGGGGATTACGTTGATGAGCCGAATAAAGGGATGTTGGGGAATCTCAATGGGAAGGGTACGGGGTAATGGTTGAAAATCATCGATGAAGAGATATGACAACGATTTAAAAACCCTCTATGGAGAGGTTCGGGTCGAGTATTATAGGTCCAGAGGGCCGGGTGGCCAGAGGAAGAATAAAAAGGAGACCGCT
>CP070774.1:1114944-1117422 GCA_020346125.1 Syntrophobacterales bacterium
ATCCCGGACTTCCCTTCACAGGTATTCCTCCAAGCCTCTTCAACACCGATCCCATTAGGAAGGACGAGCCCCAATCCTGTAACGACAACCCTCCTTTTCAATGCATCACCCCTTCAAATCCCTCTCAGCACCGAGAAACCCCCCTCAAATGACTGCCCGAGTTTACATCAGACTATGCCCCCATGTGGGATTTGATATACTCAATGGCGTCACCGACTGTCTGGATCTTCTCGGCATCCTCATCCGAGATCTCCATATCATACTCCTCCTCCAAGGCCATCACCAGCTCCACCAAATCCAGGGAATCCGCCCCCAAATCGTCGATAAATTTGGCCTCCAACGTCACTTCCTTTTCATCCACACCCAGCTGATCTACGATGATCTCCTTGACTCGACTCTCGACGGACATCTGGTCCTCACCTCCTTTACCATTCTAAATCTACATGTATATGCCACCATTTACGTTCAAAACCTGTCCCGTGATATAATTCGAGGCATCCGAAACGAGGAAATAGACGGCATTGGCCACATCCAAGGGGATACCCAATCTCTCCATGGGAATCTGTCCTCTCAACTCATCCCTCACCTTCTCCGCGAGCGCCTCCGTCATGGGGGTCTCGATATAACCGGGTGCAATAGCGTTCACATTGATTCCCCTCTGGGCATATTCCCTCGCGATGGCCTTGGTCAATCCAATGATTCCCGCTTTGGATGCGGCGTAATTAGCCTGACCGGCATTTCCCATCTCTCCCACTACCGAAGCAATATTGACGACTTTCCCACTCTTGCGCTTTATCATATGCTTGACGGCCGCCTTTGTGCAGTTAAACGTTCCCTTCAGATTCACATTCAAAACGGCGTCCCAATCTTCCTCCGTCATCCTCAAAAGGAGCCTATCCCGGGTAATGCCAGCGTTATTCACCAGGATGTCGATACCGCCCAATTGTTCCACTGTTGCGGTCACGATTCTCTCGGCGTCAGCAGGATTGGAAACATCGCCTTCGAGGGCAAGTCCTCTCCTACCTAAACCCTCGATCTCCTTGACCGTTTCCAAAGCCCCTTCCATATTGATGTCCGAGACGGCCACTGCAGCACCATTGCTCGCCAAGAGCAAAGCGGTAACCTTACCAATTCCCTGCGCTCCACCCGTGATTAAGGCCACCTTGCCTTCTAAATTCATTACAATGCAATACCCTTTCGCTAAGTGCCGGTCTTTCTCCTGCCGGCGGACTCTTTGATGAGTTCCTGGCCGATGACATTCCTCTGGATTTGATTCGTTCCCTCGTATATCTGCAAAATCTTGGCGTCCCTCATCATCTTCTCTACGGGATATTCCCTCATGAAGCCGTATCCACCGAATATCTGCACGGCATCGGTTGTCACTTTCATAGCCACATCTGAGGCGAAAAGCTTTGCCATTCCCGAGACCTTCGAAAATTCCTTTGGATTGTTGTCAATAAACCTGGCCACTGAGTACACCAGGGCTCGAGCAGCCTCTATGTGGGTTGCCATATCCGCGAGCATATGTTGAATCGCCTGGAATGAGATAATCTTGCGCTCAAATTGAACCCTTTCCCGGGCGTACTGGATGGCGGCATCCAACGCACCTTGAGCCAGGCCTACACCCTGGGCCCCAATGCCTGGACGAGTCTTGTCGAAGGTCTTCATCGTGATGAGAAACCCCATCCCCTCGCGGTCGATAAGGTTTTCCCTCGGTACCCTGCAATCCTGAAAGATGAGCTCCCGAGTTGCCGAAGCCCGAATGCCCAGTTTTTTCTCCTTTGTACCGAACTCGAATCCCGGAGTTCCCTTTTCCACGATGAATGCACTTGCTCCCCTTGCGCCCCGCGACCGATTCGTCATGGCGATGATGGAGTATACCTCCGCTTCCCCCCCATTGGTGATCCACTGTTTCGTTCCATTCAATATGTATGAATCCCCATCTCGGACGGCTGTCGTCCGGATAGCACCGGCATCACTTCCGGCATTGGCCTCGGTTAGAGCAAAGGCGGCCAGCCGCTTTCCCTGTCCGATGTCGGGAAGATACCTTCCCTTCTGCTCATCGTTGCCGAACATCAAAATGGGATAAGCCCCTAGCCCGCTTCCGGCATAACTCGTGGCAACACCCATACAGGCCCAGCTCAACTGTTCAACGGCCAGACAGTTCTCAAAAACCCCACCGCCAAATCCGCCATACTTCTCGGGAAGGTAAACCCCGAAAAGGCCGGCATCAGCGCATACCTTCATAATCTCCCACGGGAACTCCTCTTTCTCATCCAGCTCCGCCCTCACCGGGACCACCTTTTCTACCGCGATCTTTTTGGCCAAATCCTTTATCATCTGTTGTTCTTCGGTTAAAAAGTAATCCAAGCCGAGCCCTCCTCAGTCAATGGATAATCTTCTCCTTAATCTGATCCAATATCTTCATGACATTCTTCTGGCCCCCGCTCAACAATTCTCGTCTGTTGCCGAGTTCCT
>CP070774.1:1117522-1123644 GCA_020346125.1 Syntrophobacterales bacterium
ATCACCTCCAGCTTGGATGTCTTGTGGATTTCGACGATTCCCAGCCCCCCCAAAAAGCTCACGTATCGAACCAGATCGCCGCTGTATGAATCGAGGGTGTTTCTGGATAATCCCTTCTCGACGGCTATGTAGTTTATATAGCTATCGATCCATCTCTCCATGAATGACCTTTTAAGCTTTTCCAGCTACCTATGATGGTCTCGTAGAAAGTCATAAATCAGACGGTACAGGAAAAAGCTCCAGATGCAAGGCGCGCGAATCTTTAGCAATGATACGTACTTATCGCCGCCGATGTACTTTCTACGAAGGCGTCACCTTTAAAGACCGGTATGGCCGAAACCGCCTTCTTGCCTTCGGCTTGCTGGCAGTTCATCCACCTCCTCCAATTCCGCCTTATATACCCTGGAGACGACGAGCTGGGCAATGCGTTGTCCGTTTCTGATGGAGATGGGTTTCTCGCCGTGGTTAATCATGAGAACCCCGATTTCTCCTCGGTAGTCTGCATCGATGGTCCCGGGAGTATTGACCAGTGTCACCCCATCCCTCATGGCCAGACCGCTACGAGGCCTGACCTGAATCTCGAAGCCATCGGGAACTGCCACAACGAGCCCCGTGGAAATCAACCGCCTCTGCCCCGGAGCTATGAGCACGTCCTCATCCAGAAAGGCATGGATGTCCAATCCCGCTGCGTGTTCGGTCATATACTTGGGCAAAGGGCCATTCTCATTGCCCTTGAGTCTCTTGATCTTGATCCTAACCCTACGGGGACCGCCTCCCATAACTCACCCTCCCTACCGGAAGCTCAATAGGTTACGAGGGAGCTCTGTTTCATCAATGGGTCCCAAAACCGCTAGACAGAACAACTCCTCTCGAAAAAGGTCCCGGGCCAATTGATTCACCTCTTCCGAGGTAACTCCTTCAATGCCTCGGATAACCTCCTCAATAGGGATATATTCTCCGAAATAGATCTCGTTTTGAGCCAAACGGGTCATCCAGCTATCTGAACTCTCCAGGAAAAGGAGGAAATTCCCCTTGAGTTGGTCTTGAGCCCGTTTCAGTTCCTCCAAACGAATTCTCTCTTTGCGGAGTTCATTGAACTGCTCAATGATCAACTGAATGACCTCCTTCAATGACCCCTTGCTAGTCCCCGCATATACCACCAGTTGACCAGCATCGAAATAGGCCGGCCTATATGAATATATGGAATAGGCGAGCCCCCTCTTCTCCCGGATTTCCTGAAAGAGATAAGAACTCATCCCCCTACCCAAAAGGGTATTCAGGATGTAACTGGCAAAACGCATGGAATGGGTTTGGGAAATACCGTTGGTCCCTAAACACAGGTGAACCTGCTCCAAATCCCTTGGAAATACACCGATTCGGGGATTGGGCTCCGGGGATTTCCGCTTTCTCACCTCCATCCTCTCCGGCAACCCAGCGAATCTATCCTCGATCAGTTGGATCACCTTCTCGTGGTCAAAACTCCCAGCCATAGATATAACGAGGGGGTTGCGTCGATAGTGATTGTCGAAGTAGCGGCAAATGGTCTTTCGATCGAAGGAACTGACACGTTCCTTCCTCCCTAAGATGGGATACCCCAGGGAATATCCCTCCCAGAAGACCTGATTAAATAGATCGTGGATATAGTCATCAGGCGTATCCTCCACCATTTTAATCTCTTGGAGGACCACATTCCTTTCCTTTTCGATCTCATTGAAATCAAAGAGTGAATTCAGAAAGATATCTGAGAGAAGCTCGATGGCAAGGGGACAATGTTGATCCAATACCTTTGCGTGAAAACAGGTATATTCCCTTTCCGTAAAACCATTGAGGATGCCACCCACTGAATCGATTTCTTTGGCGATATCATGGGCGCTTCGGCTCTTCGTTCCCTTGAAAGCCAAGTGCTCGATAAAATGCGAAATTCCGTTCTCCTCGGAATCCTCGTCGCACGATCCCGTTGTGACCCAAATCCCGATGGAAAACGACCTGATATGGGGAATTTTCTCCGATACGACGCGGATTCCGTTTTTCAGGACGGTCTTTTGATACATCTCCTATCGCAAATTCTTATTCTTGATCAGCCCTTTTTCATCTCCCTGTTTTAGTGCCGCCTTGCGACTCAGCCGAATTCGGCCATTGGATTCGATCCCAATCACCTTCACCAAAACCTCATCGCCTTCTTTGAGGATATCCGAGACGCTCTTCACCCGTTCCTCTGCGAGCTGCGAGATGTGAATTAATCCGTCTGTCCCTGGAAAGAGCTCCACGATGGCACCAAAGTCCAATACTCGCTTCACATGGCCTAAATAGAGGCCGCCTGCTTCCACCTCTTGAATGAGTCTCTTGATGATCGCTATGGCCTCTTCGATGGCTTCATTATTTGCCGATGCGATTTTTACCAACCCCGGGTCCTCAATTTCGATCTTGACCCCGGTCTGCTCGATGATACTCCGAATGTTCTTGCCCCCAGGGCCAATGATATCCCGAATCTTGTCCGGCTTTACCTGAATAGTGACGATCCTCGGGGCGTGACGTGAAAGGTCCTTCCTGGGCTCTGGAATCGTCTCCCTCATCTTTTTCAGGATATGGAGCCTTCCCTCCTTGGCCTTGTACAAGACCTCCTGCAGTAATCCCCTGGTCACACCAGGCCCCTTAATATCCATTTGCAAGGCAGTGATTCCCTCTTGTGTTCCTGCCACCTTAAAATCCATATCACCAATGTGATCCTCGTCACCTAAAATATCGGATAAGATGGCCACCTTCTCCTCTTCCTTGACCAGCCCCATGGCAATCCCAGCAACGGTATCGTTTGTCGGAACCCCCGCATCCATAAGGGAAAGCATCCCACCGCATACCGTCGCCATGGATGAAGATCCATTGGATTCCAATATCTCGGAGACGACCCTAATGGTATAGGGGAATGTGTCACTCGGGGGGAGGACGGGTAATATCGCCCTTTCGGCCAGTGCCCCATGGCCGATCTCCCTTCTGCTCGGTGCCCTTAGGGGTGAAACCTCACCGACACAAAATGGGGGAAAATTGTAATGAAGCATGAATGATTTATAGCTTTCCCCGCTCAGCGTATCGATCTTCTGCTCGTCGGATGAGGTCCCAAAGGTTGTAACGGCCAAGACTTGCGTTTCACCTCGGGTGAAAAGGGCCGATCCGTGAGTTCTGGGAAGAATTCCCACTTCACAGGAGATGGGCCTGATCTCTGATAGCCCCCTTCCATCGATTCTCCTTTCCTCATTGAGGATCATCTCCCTGGTAAACTTCCTTTCGGTCTCCGAAAGTATCTCCCTCGCCTCGGCCCTGGACTCTTCATCTTCCCCACCAAATTTCTCCATTACGGCCTCGAGGGTCTCCTCTAGCCGCTGTCTCCTTTCCAACCTCCCCGAAATGGCATAGGCCTCCCTTATTTGGGGAAGTGCAAGGGATTGAATCTGTTCCCTCAATTCCTCGTTTTCCTTGGGCACAAACTCCATCTTCCCGACATTCAACTCATCCCTCAGCCTCTCTTGTATTTCGATCACACCATGAAGATAATCATAGCCGAAGAAGATGGCTTCCAGGATATCGTCTTCATTGGCCACCTTCGCGCCCCCCTCAACCATGATTACTCCATCCCGATTTCCCGACACGAGGAGGTCTATGTTGCTCACCTCTAACTCGCTATTGGTGGGATTACATTTGTATTCCCCGTTTATCCTCCCCACCCTTACGCCCCCAATGGGCCCTTTAAATGGAATGTCGGAGACCGTCAGGGCTGCCGAAGCACCGATCATCCCTAAAATTGCGGGATCATTCTCCTGATCAGCGGAAAGCACCGTTGCGATAATCTGAGTCTCCCACTTAAAACCCTTGGGGAAAAGGGGCCTGATAGGGCGATCGATAAGCCTTGAAATGAGTGTCTCTCGGTCGCTGGGCCTCCCCTCCCTCTTGATAAAACCGCCAGGTATGCGACCAGCGGCGAAGGTCATCTCGAGGTAATTCACGGTAAGAGGGATAAAATCGATGTTCTTTCTCTCCTCAGCGCTGCATACAGCGGTTGCCAGGACTATCGTCTCTCCATATTGGATGGCTACAGCACCATTGGCCTGTTTTGCAATTTTCCCCGCCTCAATGGAAAGAGTTCTGCCGCCCAATTCAATAGACATTTTCCGTTCCATCGTCACTTTTCATCTCCCTATTTTACGTTTTCCGCCCCACCATGGCTTTATCTTCGAATACCCAATCTTTCGACAACCGATCGGTATCTCTCAATCCTTCTCTTCTTCAGATAGTTGAGCATACCTCTCCTCTGCCCAACCAATTTCAAGAGCCCTCGTCTCGAATGGTGATCCTTCTTATGTACTTTAAAGTGTTCAGTCAGATTCCGTATTCGCTCTGTAAGAAGGGCGATCTGAACTTCAGGTGACCCCGTATCCTGATCATGGATTCGATACTCCTCGATAAGTTCCCTTTTCTTCTCCGTCTCAAATCTCATCACATCATTCCTCCGTTTTAATGAAAGACCCTCAACAATCTAAATGCCACTGCTTCCTTCTCCACAGGTCCCCCATATCCCATCTCCGCTCGGGCGATGGCAATCAAATCTCCATCTGATGAAATTACTCTGACCGGCACTTCTTTGTCAATTCGCGGTAATGAAGATTCCCTGATATCCCTTACCAGTATTTGTCCTCCCCGTTGGATCTTCTGCTGTAATTCCCCCGCAACACAAAGCTCCGGCAATCCTCCCAGCACTTGACTTAGGGGAATAATTCTCGCCTCGATCATTCCCCTTTCTACCAAGGACTTCAGATCGCGAAAGGGGATGGCCTCTTCAAGAATAAATGGACCGCTTCTGGTCCTCTGTAATTGGTAGAGGTGTGCCCCACATTTCAACTCCCTCCCTATATCATGGGCAAGGGTTCTAATATAGGTTCCCTTTGAGCATGCCACCTTAAAGGAAACAAGGGGAAGACAGATGTGGGTAACCCCGATATCCATTATCTCCACCACACGGGGTTGTCTCTTCACGATAATTCCCCGCCTCGCCAATTTATAGAGGCGCCTCCCCCGGTGTTTCACTGCGGAGAACATGGGCGGAACCTGTTCTATTCGACCCATGAATCCCCTCAGAACGCCCTTGATGGTCTCTTCATCCATCCGAAACCGGCCCAAATCCCTGGCTGCGGTGATCCTTCCCGTCCTGTCGTATGTATCCGTCTCTACCCCTAGCTTCAGGACGGCCTCGTATTCCTTCAGCTGGTCTGTCAGAAAAGGAACCGTCTTCGTCCCCTCATTAATAGCCAAAGGGAGAACACCACTGGCAAAGGGGTCCAAAGTGCCTGTATGCCCCACCTTCTTGGTCCTCAGCCAACTCTTTACCTGCCGAACCACGCCGAATGAGGAGATTCCGGAGGGCTTATCGACCACCAAAATCCCGTTCATTATCTACCCTCTGCATCCTCTGATTTCTCGTCCTCGTGGATTTGATGAATTATCTCTGTTAATCGGCTCATATATTCCAAGGAAGGATCAAAACTGAAAACGATATCGGGGACATACCGAAGCCTGAGCCTTCTGCCCAGTTCTCTCCGCATAAAACCCTTGGCACTGTTCAACCCCCTCAGGGAATCCTCCCTAACCGATTGATCGCCGAAGACACTGAAATAGACCTTGACAGAGCGGAGATCCTTTGAAACCTTGACCCTGGTAAGGGTCACAAACCCGATCCTGGGGTCCTTGATTTCCCTTATGAGCATTCGGGAAAGTTCTTCCTTAATAACTCCCCCTACCTTGTTGGGCCGCCTGTAGTCGATTCCTTTTTCTAACATTAATCTCAAAAATTGAGTATTTCCAATTCGCTATGGGCGATATCAACGATATTCATCGCCTCGATAAAATTAACGACTCTATCCAAATACGAATTGACAAACCGCCGATTGTTTCCTACCAAACTCATTCCCAGTTTGGATCTCTGCCATAATTCGTTATCGCCCACCTCTGCGATGGAGATATTGAAGCGATTCCTCACCCTATCGATGATCTTCTTGATCACTTGACGCTTTCCCTTAAGGGAGTGGTTCTCCGGGATAATCACATCAAGATGACAAATGCCCACGATCATCTGTTCT
>CP070774.1:1123744-1158012 GCA_020346125.1 Syntrophobacterales bacterium
ATCATGGGAAGAAAGAAAGTGGCCGAAAATACTGAAATTGCTCATTTCCGAATTGATGCCCAGGATAAGAAAATCCTTGAACGCCAAGCCAAAAAGATTGGTAAAAAACTAAAATTCTCAGATTTAGCAAGGGATGCCATAAAGGAGTATATTGCAAATTTGCAAAGGGAGGAAGCAATTAACAGGCTCCGGCATGAGTGGAAAGAATTTGTGGAATTATATGATTGTGTAAAGGATTTTGGAGACAAACCCTTTGATTTTATGCTATTGGTCCAAGCCAAGGAAAGAATCAAGGTGCTATTAGAGTATATTGTGACCGACTTTGAAAACTATCGAAGCGCCTCCCCCCCTAATTTACCCGATTTTTTTCAACCCACCAGCCCCCTGCCCCAAGATGAAGTTTTGAAAGATTTCAACATAATAACCAGAACATTGGCAGAGCAATATAGGAAATCAATCTTTGATGTGTTTCATATACTGCTCAGTTATATTGCTTGGACCAGAGATTGGAAAAGAGAACTTAAACAATTCATGGATCTATTAAGCGAAGTCGTCAAAAAAATGGAATCATCTATGAAGGCCAAAGAAATTCCCCTTCCCGATATAAATGGAAAGGGGAATGACAATAAATACAAGAAAGGGGGTGATGATTAATTTACGTGAGGCCTTTATATTCGGCCTCTAATAAGACTTTTTGAGGAAAGGAGGAAATACTCTATGGGAATCTATTCAGTTGTAAACCCAAGCGGCAAAAGGCGTTACGGCATTAGCTATTCTTACTTTGATGAGAATGGCGAAAAGAAATGGAAGCGAAAAATCATTGGTACAAAGAAGGATGCCGAGGCCGAGCAAGAAAAGATTAAAAGGGGGGATTTACTACGAGGCATTTTCGCTGATCTAACTCGGCAAAAAATCCCCAGCATGAACCAAATGTGCGATCAATTTTGGAAAGGATATGGAAAGGAATTGAAGGCTGTTTCAACTACCAAATCATTCCTTAAAGCCTTCAAAAAGCAATGGGGGGATAGATCCATTAATGAAATTGACCGGGCAACGGTTAGTGCCTATGCAAAGAAATTACTTGATAATGGCAGGGCGATAGGTACGGTAAGAAGGCAACTAGGGCTATTGCGATTTATCTACGCCTGGACTGCACAGCAACTAAATATTGAACTCGAAAACCCAGCTGAAAAGGTTCTGAAATTTCTTTCCCCTGAGGTTAGACGCAAACTCAGGAATGAAACCAACCAACGGATACTCCAATATTTCACGGAAGATGAATTTAGGCGAATGGTTGAGGTTTGTAATGATGATGAGCGAAGGGTAATCTTGTGGGCCTATCTCAGTTTGATGCGAAAATCCGAAATTCTCAATGCTCGTTGGGAAGATATAGACCAAGATAGGAAAGTCTTGCGTATTCCTTTCACTAAAACTGAAATTCCACGGGAAATCCCTTTCAGGGGAGAATTACACAATATCCTGGATGAATTGGGATGGAAGGATGCAGGCCCCATCTTTAAGAGGGTTTGGTTATTTAGGCCGGAGGGATTCTACAGGTTGTTAAAAAAAGCTGGCATCGAGAAAGCACCGCAAAAGGGATTTCATCGCCTAAGGCACAGCGGAGCAACACACCTTCTAAAAATAGGAGTAAATCCGTTGGTTGTGCAAAAAATTGGAGGGTGGACCGACCCAAAGATTTTGTTTCAAACTTATGCACACCTTGGACAGAATATTGGCGATAAGGCAGCCGCCATTGAAGCCCTCGGAAATTACTCATTGCAGATTTTATACAGATCCTCAGAAGAGCCAATCACGCAACCCACCGAAATTACAAGTCCTTTCCCCTCATGACTGCTGTTCCCATAACCGGAAGATCCCGTTGATGATCTCCCCTTTTTTCTTCAGCATCTCCGCCTTGGAGGTACAATAGGCCGTTCCCCCCGCCGCTCCTCTATGGCCATCGCCGAGATTGAGGGACCTCATGATCTCCCCCACGTCCTTTTCATACTCCTTCGTATTGATGTTGAGCGAAAGGGATAAGGAGAAGCTGAGATGGTTGGTCTTTACGCCCCTATCATGGAGGTTATGGACTTCCAGTACCGAAAGCACCTCGGGAAAAATGAGGTAGGCCAAGTTCTTGACGATATCAGGTCTCCGCTTGTAACGGGTCAAATCGAGGATAACCATTTCCCTATTTCGGTCCGACGGCAAAAAGTGAGCAGATTCCTGAATGATTTCGCTCATCCTTAGCTCTTCCTGAGCATACCGATCGAATCGCTTCCTGACCTCGGGAAGGAGGGCGACTTTTTCCAATGGATGATCTCGAATTTGAAAAACCAAATTTCTCATATAGGCATTTCGCTCCCTCAATGATGGGTCGCTGATCTTTAGGGTCCTGTCAATGATCCTTCCCGGCGTTTCCCTCCTCCACTCCTCGATGGAGGAATAATTGAAACTATCGATGATATCCGCCTCCGCCACAGTCTCCTCGTACCAAGATGGAAAGGTAACTCCTTGGCCGAAAAAATCGAATACTACCCGAGCACAGCTCGGCTTTAGATCGAACCGTCCTGGCAAACCGGAGGGGTCGATATTGCGATACTCCAACGCCTGATAATTCCCCTCGTGGTGGTCAAACCACAGACCGCATTCAAGTGGATACGGCAGGTCGCATACCACATCGGCCCCGGTAATACTGACGAGGGTTCGTTCGATGCTCGAAGGACCCGTAAAGATAACTTTGTCCACATGTAATACAAAGGAGCAGAGAGAAGCGCTTACGATTCCATCGAAATCGTTATGGGTGACAATCTTCTCATACTGTCGATGCAACTGTTTCAAGAATATCCTCTGTAAAGGGTCGCCTCTCTCAGTCCCGAATCCGTCATTTTCATAAAACCGATACGCAAGGGAAAAATCGGATGCCCAGATAAAATTTCATTCAGCCCTCGCGTAAAAAGGGGCTATGATTTCGTCTTCCTCATAGCCCCTCACTAGGCCACACTGTAATGGGGGTGATATGTCTTACGCTTCCCCCTGAGTCCCTTGATTGGAAGGCGTTTCGTCCACATCAATGGTGGGCCCTTCTGCCTCCTGTCCCTTATCTTTCTCCTCCTTTTTGGCCTTCTTCTCCATCTCTTC
This sequence comes from Syntrophobacterales bacterium, assembly GCA_020346125.1. Taxonomy (GTDB): domain Bacteria; phylum Desulfobacterota; class BSN033; order WVXP01. Next base: position 1,126,886 of record CP070774.1, read on the forward strand.
CTGGATCAACCGTCCAAGGCTTGGAGTTGCTGATTTCTGGGCGGCCATGTACTTCTCGACTTCTTCCTTTTCATCCTTCTCCTTTAAACTCTTCACGCTCAGGCCGATTTTTCGCTCCTTGGAATCTACGTTGATCACCATGGCAGAAACCGGCTCACCCACCTCTACCACATCTGAGGCATTTTCCACCTTCTCCTTGCTCAGCTCAGAGACATGGATCAGGCCCTCGATACCATCCTCCAGCTGTATAAACACCCCGAAATCGGTGATATTGGTGACCTTCCCCTCCACCCGGTCACCAATATGGTACCGTTTCGGAATCTCCTCCCATGGATCCTCGGTAAGCTGCTTAATCCCCAAGGAAAACCTCTCGTTCTCCCGATCGATATTGAGGACAACCGCCTCAATCTCCTGGCCTTTTTCATACATCTCTGCGGGATCCTTAACCTTCTTCGCCCATGACATCTCCGAGATATGAATTAGGCCATCAATGCCCTCATCGAAGCCGACAAATACCCCGAAGTCGGTAATAGTCTTCACCTTTCCCTTCACCCTAGTTCCCACCGGGTATTTTTCCTCAATGAGTGCCCAGGGATTGGGTTCAACCTGTCTCATGCCCAGGGAAATCCTCTTCTTCGGCACATCCACATCCAAAACGACGGCTTCGATAATATCCCCCACATCCACTACCTGTGAGGGGTGTTTTATCTTTTTGGTCCAGGACATCTCCGAGATATGGACGAGCCCTTCGACTCCCTCTCCCAGTTCAACGAATGCGCCATAATCAGTTATGCTTACCACCCTTCCCTCCACCTGGGAATCCAAGGGGTACTTCTCCTTGACCTCCTCCCAGGGATCCGGGGAAATCTGCTTCAGTCCCAGGGAAACCCTTTCCCTTTCCCTATCAAAATTCAACACCTTGACTTTTATCCTCTCGCCTACTGAAAGCTTTTCGCTGGGATGATTGATCCTTCCCCATGAAATGTCCGTGATATGGAGGAGTCCATCGATTCCTCCCAAATCTACGAAGGCTCCGTAATCGGTGATGTTCTTGACCACACCCTCAAGGATTTCTCCCTCTCTTAAATGCTTGAGGGTCTCCCCCCTCAATACCTTCCTCTCTTCTTCCAAGAGAGCCCGACGGGATAATACGATGTTACTCCGCTTCTTATTAAACTTGATGACCCTAAATTTAAATCGTTTTCCAATGAACTTGTCCAAATTCCGGACCGGGCGTATATCGACTTGGGAACCGGGGAGAAATGCATTGATGCCAATATCTACGGTCAATCCGCCCTTTATCCTGGAGGTAATCGTGCCGTCGACAATCTCTCCCTCTCTGAAGGCCTTGCTGACACTTCTCCATGCCTTGAGCTTATCCGCCTTTTCCTTAGAAAGCGTGATCAAACCATCATCGTCCTCCTTTTTTTCCAAGAGCACATCTATTTCATCGTCTACCCCAACACCGACATCCCCGTCCTGATCCCTGAACTCTGAGATCGGTATTTGGCCCTCCGATTTATAACCGATATCGACGGTCACATATTCATCGTCAACGGCCATTACAACCCCTTTAAGGATATCGCCCTCTTCAATGGTCCTCAAGGATGCCTCATAAAGCTTCTTGAAGTCTTCGACCTCTGCTCCCGCATCCTCTCCCCCAAGGCGATTATCCCCTTCGGGGTCCTCGCTGACTTCCTTATTATCTCGCCTTTCCTTCTCCTCCATTAAATTGTAAACCCCCTCGAAGAAAGTTTTCAAAAATTTCGGATATAATAGCACACTATCCCAAGAAACACAAACCTTTTAAGCCCCTCATGTTCATGAATCTTGCGATACAATGCAACGCATTCCTTCAACGATCTCCTCGATGACCCAGTTCGGTGTGGAAGCCCCGCCAACTACCCCAATCCTCAGCTTCCCCTTAAACCAGAGTGGATTCAATTCCTCAATCCCTTCGACATGGTGCGTATCACTCAGAATCCCTCGGCAGATCTCCGCCAACCTTTTTGTGTTGGCACTCTTGTGTCCCCCTATGACGATCATGCAGTCGACCTTGTGAGCAAAATCGAGGGCCTCCCTTTGGCGCAAGGCCGTGGCATCACAGATGGTATTATATACCCTGATTTCTCCTGCCTTTTCCAGGCAGACAGCCACAATCGCACGAAAATTTTCCAGGGACTGTGTTGTTTGAGCCACCACACCAACTTTCCTCCCTCCCGCCAAATCCGCTAATTCCCTGGGGGAGCTCACCACCATGGCTTGGCCCTCGACATAGCTCTTGAGGCCCTCCACTTCCGGATGTGATTGATCCCCCACAACGATAACCAAATACCCCTTCCGGCTCAACATTCCGGCAAATTTATGTGTCCTTTTGACGAACGGGCACGTGGCATCGACGATTCGGAGCCCCTTCTGCCTTGCCCTCTCAGCCAAATGAAAGGGAACACCATGGGATCGAAAGATGACTGTCCCTTTAGCAATATCCTCTATTTCCTCCTTAACGATGACTCCCGCTTCCTTCAACTGATCGACCACCTGAGGATTGTGAATAAGAGGCCCTATGGTATACACGTGATTCCGGTATTTTCGGGCCGCCTTGAAGGCCATATCAATGGCCCTCTTAACACCAAAACAAACACCGGCATGCTTTGCAATGATCACTTCCAAATGGAGTTACCCCCGATAATCATGAAATGAGGTATTTTATTTTTGGCAATTCCCCCCTTGAGAAATTCGGCGGCGTGCCTCCTCGAGCATCTTCTCCACCACCCCATCGATAGTCATATGGGTGGAATCGATCACCAGGGCGTCCTCGGCCTTGTGGAGCGGGGATAATTTTCTCCTCCGGTCCCTCTGATCCCTTCCCTTCATCTCGGCAACGGTTTCTTCAAGGCTCACCCGTATTCCCTTTTCCATGAGTTCCTCAAACCTCCTCTTTCCCCTCTCCTCGGGCTTGGAATCGAGAAAAAATTTCAATTCCGCCTCTGTAAAGACCACCGTTCCAATATCCCTTCCTTCCGCCACAACCCCACCACCCGCTCCCATCCTCCTCTGCATTTCAACCAAGATGTCCCTCACGGCCTTTTTGCTGGAAATCTCCGAAGCCAATGCGCTGATTTCGGGTTTCCGGATGGCCTCGCTCACGTCCTTGCCGTTACAAAAGGTTTTTATTTCATTCCCATCGTGGACGAATACAATTTCCATTCCCGCACATACCCTGGCCAGCTTGTCCTCGTCATCACTATCTATGGAAAGCTCTTTTGCCTTAAGGGCCGCCACTCTATACATGGCCCCCGTATCAAGGTAACGATATCCAAGCCTTTTCGCCAAGCGCCTTCCCACGGTGCTCTTTCCCGATGCCGATGGCCCATCAATGGCGATAACGATTTTCCTCGTCATATCGCTCCCCGCAAACCTCGGGACACTCCCTGAAACCCCAAAACTCATAACAATTGCTATCTGGAATGTCAAGGCGAACCGAGAGTAAAAGGCGGCTAGGACCCAAAAACGCAAAATGGAGAAGTTGGTCCACCCTTGGAAAAAGCAATTGGTCCCTTTAAAGGAAGCTCAATAAGTGATCGTTTTTAGGAGGAAAAGGTGGCAGAGAGAGGGAAGTAATAAGGGGATCCTCATTTCACCTGGCGTCACATAGCGGGTCCCCCATTTCCCTACATTTTATATTTCCCGAAGTCCTCGGGGGAAAGATCCTTGAGGATGTCCTCCAATTTTTCATCGGTTACCCCCTCACCTTCTTCCCGTTGAGTCAAATCGACCTTTCTCGACTTTTCGATAACCTGTTGATGAACGAAGATGGGAGATTTCGTCCTCAAGGCAATGGCAATGGCATCACTGGGGCGAGCATCGATAGCAAGATCCATTCCGTTCCAGTTCAAATGGATAATCGCGTAGAAGGTATTATTCCGGAGGTCGTTCACCTCGACTTTTGATACTACCGCGTCCAGGTGATCCAAAATGCTCTTCATTAGATCATGGGTCATGGGCCTGGCGAGCTTGATACTTTCCAGCTGGGTGGCGATGGAACTTGCCTCCAACAATCCAATCCAGATGGGAATTACATCCTGGTTCTCCTTGTCCTTCAGGAGCACGATAGGCGTGTGGGTAATTGGGTCGATGCTCAAACCTGAAACCCTTACCTCATTTAGCATGATCTCCTCCCCTTCAAATGATCTTTCCTCTCAAGGAATTCGCGTATCCCTCCTCTATCCTCACCTTCACCAGTTGACCTATCAAATCAGGGTTTCCATTTAAATTGACCACCTTATTCGAACTCGTCCTCCCGGTTATCTCCTCTTCCCCCCACTTGCTCAGCCCCTCAACCAATATCTCCTCATATCGCCCCTCAAGGGCTTGATTCCTCTTCAGGGTGATTCCCTTCTGCAATTCCTGGAGAACCTGCAAGCGATGGCTTTTGGTGGATTCACCGATTTGGTCGAGAAGATGGGCAGCCCTTGTCCCCTTCCTGGGCGAATATTTGAAGGAAAATAGGTTATCGAATTGAACCCTTTGGATGAGGTCGAGGGTGTCGTGAAATTCCCGCTCACCTTCCCCGGGGAAACCCACCATTACATCAGCAGTAATCCCAATCTCTGGACAGACTTTCCTCAGTTGCTCTGCTTTCTCCATATACTGCTTTCGAGTGTAGCCCCTGTTCATCCTCTCGAGGACCCTATCCGAACCGGATTGGAAGGGCAAATGAATGTGTTTGCAGACCTTTTCTAACTTCCCAAAGGCCATGATAAGCTCTTCTGAGATATCCTTCGGGTGGGAGGTGGTAAATCGAATCCTCCAAATTCCCTGGATTTCATTAATATGAGCCAAGAGCTGGGGAAAGGTGAATCCGCCGGAGAGGTCTTTCCCGTAGGAATTGACGTTTTGCCCAAGCAGGGTAACCTCCCTTATGCCCCTTTTCGATAATGCCTTGATCTCTCCAAGGATGTTCTCGCTGGGCCTACTCTTCTCCCTGCCCCTTACGTAGGGAACGATGCAGAAGGAACAAAAGTTTTCACATCCTTGTATGATGGTTACGTAGGACTTCACCTTTTCACCATCCAAGGGAATCGGAGAGATATCCAGGGATCTCACCTCATCGTAGAATTCCACGGCACACATCGGCCTCCTCGAGGCCTGGACATCGCGTATGAGATCAGGTAGCCTATGGAGGTTGTGTGTTCCGAATACCAAATCCAAATACCCGATGCGATCGAGTAGCCGCTCGCCCTCTTGCTGGGCAACACACCCGCCTACCCCGATAATCAGATGGTGGTTTTTCTCCTTGAGCCTCTCTAGCCTTCCCAGAGCACTATAGACCTTCTGCTCTGGTTTTGCCCTGACACTACAGGTGTTGAGCAGGATGATGTCGGCCCGATGAATATCTTCAGTGGGCCTATAATTGTGCTCTGCTAAAATGCTCAGCATCTTTTCGGAATCATGTACGTTCATCTGGCAGCCGAAGGTCTTGAGGTAAACGAATTTTCCGTTGGGCATTGTTAAACCCTTTGATCCAGGGGATCAGAAATAGTCCGGATCTCATCATAGACCGCTTTGGAACTCAATGTCAAGGTCTCCATAAGGGGGCCTGTGCACCTGTTTCCAAACCTTTACCCCTTTACCCTAAACTGAGTATCCAGCTTCTTCATCTTTTCGACGATACCGCCATACTCCAATTCGCTATAGGGAAGCATAGCCGCCCCGGAAAATCCCTGTTCCCTAATGTCCGTTGCCTTTCTGGCAACTTTCTCCCGGATATGATCCCAATAGGGATGATCGAAGGCATCCGCGGGCTCGGTAAAGGTGCCATTATGAACGCAGAAGGCGAGACAGCTAACCACGGGGGGACCATCGAAAAAGGAGATAGATGAATTCCGCTTCACGGGCATCAGGGGACCCGTATGGCTCCCCCTCATAAATCCTGCGACGAGATGCCCTATGCTAAAAGGAGAAAGCACCTCCCCTGTTGCCGGAAAAGCTCCCTGGACCCTTACCAGCATGACCGGATCATCTTTTCCGGTATATTTTCCCGCAATGTTGTGGAGACGGGTCGTGCTCACGACTGCCGCGATTTCCCCGTTATTCCTCGAGTGAATGGATTCCACGACGAACCGCTGGTTGTCCCTCAGGAGTGCCGCAATGTCATAGAGGTCCTCGGGCGCATTGAGCTCAATGGTCCTATCCCCCTCCGTATAGGAGACGTCCATGATGGTGAATGTAAAGCCCTTGTTCATTGCGGGGCTCAAAATCAACCCGGCGTTATGCATAGGATCCGTAAAACTCAAATAGAGGGGAAGGTTATACGCCCCTGGATCGGTCTTGTCCGCCGCGAAAAAGAGGAAGGGTTCGTTGGGCCTCTCTTCAATTTCCATTTCGGCTACCGCAGGCCCCATCCCTTTCACATTGCCCGAAAAGGAATCCTTCAAGAGATCCTGCCCCGCTCCATAGAGGCCCTGTTTTTTAGCCACTTCGGTACCGACGATAAATGTATCCCAGGCCAATTTGTGGATCTTCTCCGCACCCACCCCTTCATTGTGGGAAAGAAGCAGTGCGACATCATCTCCGGTGTGCCCTACATAGAAGTTGTTCATGAGGTTCTTCCCCTCAATGCGGAGGAAGTTCTCGACCGCCTCTAATAAGTTCTGGCTTGGCTTAATATGGCCGCCAATACTGCCGATATCCGCCTTTATTATGCTTAACGTCGTCTTCATACCTCACCCCCCTGAAAGGCTATTTCATTCAATTACAATTTCCATTTCCTCATCTCCTCGAAGGAGGAATAGTCGGTCAGATCCAAATGAAGAGGTGTGATTGAAATATGATGGTTCGATATAGCCTCGAAATCCGTGCCTTCCATTAACTCAAACCCTCTATGCCCCCTGATCCAGTAATACTTTTGCCCAATTGGATTGACCTCTTCCACCACTGCGTCCCCATAAATTCTTCGCCCCTGTCTGGTGATCCTATGCGATTTCACCCCGTCTTCATCTAGGTTGGGGACGTTGATATTGAGAAATGTGTCCTTGGGAAGGCCGTTTTTCAATACGTGTCGGGCGACTCTCAGGGCAATAGAAGCCGCCGTCTTAAATTTGAAATCATCTTTTGAGACCAATGATATGGCAAAGGATGGGATTCCATAAAATGCCCCTTCAAAGGCTGCGGAAACCGTACCCGAATAGGTGATATCTTCTCCCAGATTTCCCCCCTTATTGATGCCGGATGCGATCAGATTTGGCCTTTCGGGTAAGAGGCAACAAACCGCCAAATTGACGCAATCCGCGGGAGTCCCGTCCACGGCAAAATAATCCTCCCGAACCCGCTCTACCCTCAGGGGACGATGGAGAGAGAGTGAATGAGCCATGGCGCTGCTCTCCTTATCCGGTGCAACAACATATACCCTCCCGAGGGCCTTCAGTGTCTCGGCCAAGATTTGAATTCCTTGAGAATCAATGCCGTCGTCGTTGGTTACCAAAATAGTCAACGGGGCCCCGTCCTTCCTTGCAGTGTCTATTCAATATAGCGCAAATCCCTTGCTTATTCAAGTTTAATACCCGAGGGAGCACTTATAAGTTTCCGGAGAACACCGTTGTCCATGAGCGTAATATGCCGGAGAAGTGGGGTACCCATAGAGGGTAAGCAGGCTTCGTCGTGAGTCCTCAACCCTGAGATCCATCCGGCCCGAGCGTTCGACCGAGCTCACGCCGAGGGCAGACCGAAGGGATCAGTTGAACAGTGAACAAAATGGGAAAATCAGGCCTTGGAGGCTGAATGCCATTTTCACTCCTCCTCCAAGATTTTCGCCAATGTATCTCCTGCGGCTTGCGGAGCGTCTTGAGGGAGGTAGAGCATAGCCCCGCCTTTGACAGGCCTCGTAATAATCTTTCCCTCTTCGGCCAGTCGCTGAGTCCTTTCAACGGGATTTGTGCCGAAATATTTCTTAAAAGCCTGGTTGAATCCGCTATAAACGCTGTGAATCCCCTTATACGGTGGCTTTCGCAATTTCTCAATCGCCCGAACCACAAATTCCTCTTCCGAAAGTTTTGGTTTTCCTTCCTTAGCCATGTCAACTCCCTCCAAATAGGCTTTGAAATTATCCTCTAGCCCTTCTTTTATCCTCTTCCAACCCGACTGCTTGCCGATCTTAAATGGGGTCCGCCCCTCGTCTTCTTTCTTGACTACCGTCAGAAGGGATGGATCGTTCCAATCCAAAACCTTCATGATCCCTAAATCCGGGTGATATATTTCGTCATCAACTTTCATATGCCAATAACCATTCAATGAGAGCGAATCCGTTGGAAGTCAAAAGCAATACTCATCATCTTACCACATTTCCTCCTGGTTCGCCCATAGCCCGGATTTTAGCAGGATTTATGCCACCTCATTCGATCTCGATGGGAATTCTCATGGTCTTTCACAAGGGGGGATAAAACGAAGGGATCTTCGGTGGGGATAAGATCTCAATTCTTGAATAGCGTTTTTTAGAATCCCTCTCAACCCGCTACCCCAACACGAGAGTTGGCGCCAGGAAAACCAGACCTGTTACAGCCCTCGCGATGACAAAACACATAGTAAAAGTCTCTTTCGCTCAAATCAACACCCCAGAGGAGGTCTCCCCTTGAAATCTTGCCCCACCAAAAGATCGAGGAGACTAAGGCTAAAAAATGCTCAGAAGATGGGTAAAAATCATAGTATTGAGTTCATTGCCCTGCCCAAGGGCCCTATCCTGAAGGGAAACCAACTTTAGGGTAATAAAGAATGAATTCCACGATAAAGGCGATAAGGATGAGAAACATCACCAATCCAAAGGGCTTTATGGTCGTATTACATTTATGTGATGTCCCTCCTCCATTCTCGCAGCTTCCCATAGGCATAACCTGACGAGTATTAAGCCTCTTTTTTCTTGGGGCCACCCTTTCTGGGTGCCCTCGCGGCCCTTGGCCTCACGGGCTTCTTCTCTTCGGGTTTGTCAGAAGCCACTTCCGAGGATTCGGTTGAAGTCTCTGCCGTTTTTGTCTCAAAGGTGGATTCGAACTTCTCTGGTTCAGCCGTCAACTTCTCCTTTATTTCGTCATAACCACTATAAGCCGCAAACCCTCCTCCGACCAAGAGAATGACGGGAATCAAACCCTTTATCATCGTGATGAAATCCCACCACCAAAAGACTAAAAGAATGATTCCAACGACCAATGCAGCAATACCGCCGAGAAATATTTTCATACCTCATACCTCCTTACATTAATTATTTATTTTAGACCGATCATCAGTTTATGAGTATACCTATACTATTTATAATGGAAAAAATGATCATGTCAATGGGTAACTGGAGTTTTTTGATTTTTTGGGTGATTATGTCGTCCCTGAGTGAAATTCGTTGGAGAAGTGGATTACCCTTGGAGAGCGAGCAGGCTCGGTCGAACGCTCAGGCCGATTGGCTACGCCGAACGGAAGGGGCAAGCCAGCCCGGTATCCCGCAACCTCCTACCTATCAGCCTTGACCTGCTGCGGGCCAACAGACCCCGATGCAAACGGCCATGGACAACGCAATCCAAATAAATCAGATAATTAAAAAACCAGATAAACGAGATGAACCAGACAAACCAAAATAACCATATAAACCAAACAAATCCCGTGAACTCGGGAATTTCCAAATTGAGTACGGGGGGAAAATTACCTCCACCCCGTAAAAATCCACCGTTTTGGATTCCAGAAATGGATCATCCGCTGGGAAAATTGAACACCGCTAACATTGCTGGCGAGTTCTCGTAGTGCCTGCCTGTTCTTCTCTATTTCCTTATCCTGAGCCCTCTCCAACCCACCATCGGCAATAAAGGTCCGAATTCGCTCTAACTCACCTCCGTCGAGCCAAACCCCATGGGCCTTACATTCGTCAATAATGACACCTGATATTTTTGCGAAATTTTTCCGGTTCATTAAGGCTCCACATCGAATGCAAGGGATGTATTGTATCGAATCTCTTATGGGCCCTCGAATGTATCCCTTGGGTACTACCTGGCTTTGGTAAACATCGCCTTCCCTGGTTAAGTCTTTAAATTCACCCCGATCCAGCCATACCCCCCCACACTGGGGGCATATATCCAAATCGCGGTTTCGATATGAAAAATGGTTTAGGAAAACGTTGCACCGAGGGCACATGGGCTTTCGCTTTTTCCCCATAAGAGATGGCCGCCTTCCTCCACAATGGGGGCATATGGTGCTCTTTACATTAACCTTGCCCCCACAGTGGGGGCATTTAACGAGCTTCAATTCCATAACACCCTCCATCTTTATCATCGGTTGGGAACACTTCTTAATTTGCTTCCGTATCTATAATGCTGGGTCGCCATATATCGATGCTCGCCTGACGGCGCCTTGGAAGGCCAAATCATATCCCACGTGTATCATATATCAAAGACCACTTGCCCTATTTTGATTTTCAACGCCTCTGGCAAGACAAAACGCCTTAGCTCCTTTAAGCGAAAGTTAATATCGCGAATACCGTATAGGTTGGGGCCTTCCGTATTGAAAGGCCGCGAAGAACAGGAAGGTCAATATGATGATGGACACGGTCCAACGGGTATCCCACGAAAAGCTCACGGATTCATCATTGCGGAAGAAAACAAATGAGAATTTGTAATGTTCGATTTTATCGCCCTTTTTGAATCTCTTATAAATGGAATATGTCACTGGAATCCGTTCATAGCGAACTACCAGCCTTTCTGGTTCCTTCTCCATCGGTTCCTCATATTTTATAACCAGACGCCTGCTTGTGGGCAAGCCCCACATACGAAAGGTTTTTCTCCCAACCACCATCCCTTCCACATCGGTAAAAAAACCGGCCTCTCCAATGGTGATGAGAAGGAATAGGATCGCCACAACCCAATAAAGGAATCTTGCCTTCATTTGTTACCCCCAGAATTGTTTCCCAGTTGTTCTCCTCCTATCGAGGTTATTTTCGGCCATCAACGATTGTGCCCCTCATATTACCTCTATCGCCTTTCCCGAATGGCATTTTACTTCTTTTCCCCAAAAACCGCCAGCCTTCTTTCGGGCTTAACGAAACCTCATGTTAATGATTAATGTGCCGCTCGGTCAAACTTCATTTATCTATTCGGCAAGCTCCCTCGGCGAAAAAGTTCGGTAGACGGGAGGTAAATTTTTATGATACTCCCGTATTTTAGCATTTTGTATGCCAAATGGGAAATCAATCGAATGATTAACTGGTTTTGCCAAGAGAACGAAACTCAAAAAGGAAGCGAGTAGATATACATCCTTGCCGGATTCAGGTTTTCACATGACGAGGTTATTCACATAAGCCATCACTTCTTTATACTGATTTGTTCACTGAAAAGAATGAGTTTCTAATGCGTAAGCCGGAATAAAAAAAAACACTGGATGACCCCCAATCATCCAGTGCTTAATATAGAGGAGGTCAGGGTTCCGGGTTGCCAGGGCTTATAGAAAATTCCTCAACTAGAGGACAATACGTTCCTCAGATGGAATTCTCGAGCGAGCTGGCCTAAAAGGCCTTTAAAATCCCAAAAAACGCGTTCGCTTATTCCAATCAACCTTAACCCATATCGATATCTTCCCCAAAAGGCATGGTGCACGATATTGCGCCAGACAACAACGGCATTTGCACCGATGGTCTTGAGTTGGAAACCCTGGGCGAAGACTAATTGTATCCTCAAAGGGGTCCCCACCTTAATCTGATCATGCAGGCAGACCAATATTCCGCCCTGGCTAATATTGGCGACGATACCTACATGCATTTCGCTCTCGCTGGTGATACAGTCAATGGGAAGCTCACATTCGAACCTGGGGTACTTACGGCGCTCTGCGAAACCGATTTTGGGGTGAGGCGGCTTCGATTGGGCAAATTTCCCTTCTTCCATAACGCAACCCTTTGGGATTGATCGGATTTGTTTGATCTTGATCCCATAGGTGGTTCGATTTATTGGATTTTACCTAAAGATACTTTGATTTCATTGCATTTTCCATGCCAACCAGTGCTATCTGGGAAAATCATCAATGATCTCAGTAAATTGTATCAATTCCCCTTTTTCTTCAAAGAGTCATTTTTTGTCAATTTGATGAATTTTTTACATAATTACCCCCATTTTACGGCGATTTATAGGAATTGATGCTATTTTACAGTGGTTAATTAAGAAAAATATGGGTCAAAAGGAGTTTTGTGAGGTGAGGAAATGATGCCTTCTCTCGTTTAAGGCGATGGTTGAAGTATTGGAGGGCTCAGCGTTTTCGTGAAATTTTGGCAATTCCAAGAGTTCGGAAGATCCGCTCTGCATGCATTGATCTCTTTTGGCTCGATCCAGTGGGTCACTTGGACCTTAACCACTTCTCCTCTCGAGCCAGTTTTCCATGACGAAGGATCCGCCAAAGAGATAAGTCCCCCCAATCAGGATGGGGGAAGTTTACTCAGCACTTGGCCGCCTAGCCTCCTCAGGTTAAGGACATCCTCTCCGCGGATATCCACAAATTGAAGTCCATACTTATAACGGGATCCTCCGGCTACCACTCCAACGTCCCTCCAGACGACTTTACAAGTAGCCTTGAGCCCTATGGCCTCTGAATCCAAGATGAAGGGAACGAAAACATTCATTTTGGTTCCGACATCCATCCTCTCGTTCAGAAAGACCATCAATCCCCCTTCACTGGCGTTGGCGACGCCTCCCACATCAGTTCTCCCATTCTCCATAAGGGTATAATCGATCGGAAGATCGACGGGAAACCTAGAATATCTGCGCCTCTCCGGTATGAACCTCTCCCCCCTGAGAAACCTGTCTAACTCCGACTTGAGGACCTTCCAGCCCTTCCCAACCTTTTTTGCCCGGATTTTTCCCTCGTAGACATACTTTAGGTAGGTTGGCCTGGAAATTCTCAGGTAATGGCAGGCTTCGCGGGTTGTGAACACGGTATGGGATTCCGATTGGGTCATTTATTTAGGCTCTTTTCCCGCCCGCTGTAATATACCGTTAACAGCATTTTCCATGCCAGGCCTGATTAAAGGGAAATAATTGATAATAAATTGAAATAAAGGGATATTTTTTCTTATTTCCTCGAGGCAGAAAGGATGGATGTTGAAATTTTTTCCTATTCTCCGAGTAAAAAGTATGAAATTATTTCAGATTATTAAATGTCCTCCAAGCGGACCTGACCTTACTACTCGAGCAACTGTTAAATCGAGGGAATAACCCTATTCTCCCTAGCCCTCATCATTCTTAATCTCGGTTTTTTCGGAACGACCTCCCCCATGAGAAATGATCTCACCCTTCTCAGGATTCCCTTGAAATTGAGGCCGCATTTTCCCCTGAGAACTCCTTGGGGACCATGTTCCAAGAATTGATCCGGTATTCCGAGGCGAAGCACCTCCACATATGAAAGCCCCTTCTCTTGAAGCAACTCCGTCACAGCACTTCCAAACCCTCCTGCGAGAACATTCTCCTCGATGGTAACGATTTTGCCTATTTTTTGGGCCATACCGCACAATAACGGACTATCAAGGGGTTTAATGAAACGGGGATTGATCACCGCGGCATAGATGCCCTCTTCCCGCAGTTCCCTTGCAACCTCACAAGCCCGATAAACCATGGAGCCCACCGGGAGCATAAGGAGATCATCCCCATCAGCTAATACCTCCCCCTTTCCCATCTCCAAAACCATCAATGTTTCGTCCATCGTTATCCCCTCTCCCTTTCCCTTGGGATAACGAATAGCAACGGGTTGGGACAACTGGATTGCTGTATTGAGCATGTGTTGAAATTCGTTCTCATCCTTAGGAGCCATAAGAATCAGATTGGGAATGTGGCGTAAATAGGAGATATCGAAAAGGCCGTGATGGGTGGGACCATCTTCTCCGACAATCCCGCTTCGATCCAATGCAAATACTACCGGGAGCCTCGGTAGACAAACATCGTGGACAATCTGGTCATAAGCCCTCTGAAAAAAGGTTGAATAAATGGCGACAACCGGCCTAAACCCTTCTGAGGCCAAGCCCGCTGCAAAGGTGACGGCGTGTTGCTCAGCGATTCCCGTATCGAATATGCGATTCGGGAATTCCCTGGCGTAGACATCAAGGCCAGTCCCGTTTTGCATGGCAGCGGTGATAGCGACGATCCTGGGATTGGTATGCGCTAGCTTCACCATGGTCTCTCCGAATACGCGGCTGTAACTTATGGGGGTGGTCGCCTCGTTATTTTGCCTTCCCGTTTCTATGTTAAAAGGGGCCACTCCATGGAAGGAGGGCGGATCGAGTTCTGCCGGCCCATACCCCTTTCCCTTTTTTGTAATCACATGGATCAATATGGGACGGTGCCATTCTTTCACGTTTCTAAAGGTCTCAATAAGATGGTCAATATGATGACCGTCAATAGGACCCACATATTTAAATCCAAGTTCTTCGAACAATATGCCAGGTGTCAAGAACCCCTTAAATGACTCCTCCGCCTGTTTGATTATTCTTACCATGGAGTTACCGATCCCGGGGATGGTCTGAAGGAGGGACTTCAATTGCTGTCGGAATCGGTTGACCAATTGGCCGGTCATTATTCGGTTCAAATAAGCTGAGAGCGCTCCCACATTAGGGGAAATGGACATCTCATTGTCATTGAGTACCACGATGAGATCCTTTTCCAGGTGCCCCGCCTGGTTCAAGCCCTCAAAGGCCAAGCCTGCAGTCATGGAGCCATCTCCAATCACGGCAATAACCCTATTACCATCGCCCTTAAGGGATTTAGCTACGGACATTCCCAGAGCGGCAGAAATGGAGGTACTGCTATGTCCGGTATTGAATGCGTCGTGGGGACTCTCCTCCCTTTTGGGGAAACCGCTCAAGCCATCATACTGCCTCAACGTATGAAAGGAAGCCCTTCTCCCCGTTAAGAGCTTATGAGGATAGCACTGATGTCCCACATCCCAAATTATTTTATCCCAAGGGGAATCAAAGACATAATGAAGGGCGATGGTCAGTTCCACAACACCCAAATTCGAGGCCAGATGCCCTCCAGTGATGGAAACGGTTTGAATGATTTCCTCCTTGATCTCCTCAGCTAGGTGGTATCGTTCGCCTCTGCTCAATTTCCTCAAGTCTTGAGGACTATGGATCTTCTTTAAAAGGTTTTGTTCTCCCTTTCGCTCCACCCCCAGCACCCCCATCTATTCAGACCATCTGGTCCTCTGTATATGTCTTCAGTCGCTTCAATTTCGATATGTCATCTTTATTGATCTCGAGAAATTTGAGCCCATATTGATAACCCGGAAAATCCGATACTAATCCCACGTCCTTCCAGATGATCTGGCATCGTGCCTTGATCTCTGTGAGTTGGTAGCCAAGGTTAAACAGCATGGAAACAACCACCTTCGTCCCGGTATTCATGCTCTGCTCAAAACAGACCATCAGTCCCCCCTCACTGGCATTGACGGCTTTTCCCACAAAGCTTCTGCTTCCATCCTCGCAATGGTAATCAATGGGAAAATCGATGGGGAACCTGGGATGTCTTCTTCGCTCATAAAGTCGAATCTGGTCTTCCATACGCCCTCCAATTTAGGATCGGTTTCGGTCTTGCTTTCTTTCGGCCGAGAAACCAGATAAGACTCAGCATTAGGATCTGTTTGGGGATAAAGATGCGGTGATGTTGCTGTATGATTTCCTTGCCCCCAATGGGCAGTTTTGCATTTTTTGTGCCAAAAACTCGGCAAACGGAGCCCATCGATCCATATCTTCAGTCCAATAAGACCTATCGGTAATGAGAGGGACTTCTCCTGCTTTTTCGATTTATGTAATTCTTAGATTAAGGAGGCAAGGAAGTACAATGAGAAATATCTTGAATGGAAAGGGCCTAAAGATAATGGCATTCGTGAGGTAAATCAATATGGCCACGAATTACATGTTTACGTATTGGAATGAGCTTATATGATGGCAAAGGAAAAAGCTAAATTCCAATTCCCCGGGGATGGATTTAGGATTGGATCGCTAAATCTGCTTGGAGCTTCTTCAATTTGTGCAGGTCTTCATCGGCAATTTTCAAGAACTTCAACCCATACTTGTATCGACCCCAACCCTCTTCTAATCCAGCATCTTTCCACATTACCTGGGATAAAGCTTTAACTCCGGTAAGCTCGAATCCCATGGAGAAAAGAAGGGCAACATAGAGTTTCGTTCCGATTTTCATTCGCTCTTGCATATATACCATCAAACCTCCTTCACTGGCATTGCCCGCTATGCCAGCCTTAAGCCGCTTCCTTTCTAGCCGGGCATAATCCAATGGTAACTCTATCGTAAATCGCTGAAACCTCCTCCTCTCCATATCTGAAATATCGATCCTCTCTTCCATCATCACCCTCCCTCAGTAGCCTGGAATTCACCGATAGCGGATAGCAAGACCCCGTAGGAGAACCTTCTCCTCCTCTGTTTCAGGACTGGATATGTCCAATGGTTGATGTCTGGCTTTCCTCTTTATGGGTTCGGAAAAAACCCCGGGGACCAGCATCTCAACTGCTTCCTTCTTAAAGCCAATAATGGCATCTGCTCCAAGTCCTTGGGACACTTCCTTCATCCGATTTACCATCTCCTCATTACTAAGCTCAGGTGAGAAAGTAATCTTCAATTCCCCGATAATAGTGTAAGGCTTATCCACATCTTGGGAAAATACTTCCACCCTCGGTGTTTGGGGAAAAGTTTCTTTCGTAAATCTGGTAAAGTTAACGGCTTCATATGGGCCTTCAGAGGCACAACCTACAAAGTGGAGGACAAGCCATAAGACTAAAAATGGTCTCATTTCATTATAAAAGAACGGAATAGAGGGCAAAATGCCTATCCAGCGAGGATGTCGAGTTTTTAACCTACTATATCTCATGAGAAAGGGGGACCTCCTTAAGCTTCCTCTCCCAGAATGGACAAGGCCGTCCCTCTTGAATCAATATTTCCCTCATATTATTCAACATATCTTCATCATCGAGAATCTGTAAAACGATATTAGAATGGGATTTTCAATTATATCCCCTATAAGGAAAGCTGCTTTAACTCATGAACTTACTCTCCTGCTCCTCCTTATAAATTGAACCTCAACTTTACAAGAAATGAATCTATTAGTCAAGCATTTTTCTCCCCTTTCATTCGGGATTGAACGATTTCCTTTAGAACCTTACGGGCAGCCGGGGATATCTTTTTGTATTGGATCCCCATTCCCGAATGGGTTCCCTCCACGACCCAAACCACCTCTCCTATGATCACTATAGGTTTGGCATGATTCGGGAAGGAAAATTCCAGGGGAATTTCCGTCCTGGGGGGCAACAACTCATCCGTCTCGACAAAACATCCTCCTTCGCTGATATTATCCGTAAACCGATGGAGATATGAATCAATCTTTTGGTAACCCACCTCTATCCGTAACTTCACTCTAGGGTGTTCCCTCCTCTCCTCTGCTTTAGATGCCTTCATAACGCCCCCCTTTCCAAGGTATTACTCATATACGTCAGCTATTTCACATGCTGGATGAAATGGTTCCACTTCTCCCTCTCCCCGGGGGCCATCTCCTCGAGAAAAACCCCAATCTTTACACGGTACATCTTATTGGTTGCCTTCAACTCGCTCCAAATCACCTTACCCAAGGCGATTACCTTCCCCTTGCGCGATAGTAAGTCAATTTCCACTTCCAACTGCCGTTCTTTCATCACCAGAAAGGGCAATACCTTTACCCTCTTGCCACCGTTCGATTCTGAGAAAGTCATCACGCCTTCCTGCACTTCGGCATCTGTCTCAATGCATAAACCATCATAAGAAACGTCCCATGTTCTTCCCGCTATGAGCATCGAACTCTGTTCCTTGCTCCAAAGGTCCACAATTTTAAAGTGGACCTCCAAGGGCACATGGAGCCGGGTAAACAAACGCCGCTCAACGGCGCCGATCTTTTTCGCCCTCATCTCCCCATTCCTCTTGAAACGTTATCTCAAGTGTGAGTCTCATAGCGAGTAAATACGCCCTTTTCCTTCCCCAAAAAAACCAGCTCTATAGATTTACCGTTGTATAATCTTGGGCTCCTATTCCCCCCAGGATAGGTAAAAATAGAGCTGGCGGTTAATTTCTTTCAGTCTACGCGGCAAGGCTATCGAGCAACCATTTCAATTTAGAAAAGTCCTCCTTCCCAATGTTCACGAATTTCAATCCATACTTAAACTCGCCCCAATCCCCGGGCCCTCTAATATCCGCCCAAACGATTTCCGCCATTAACCGTATAGGCGTGAGACGAAATCCATGGGAAAAGAAAACTTCGATCTTGAGCTTGGCACCAATGGGGAACCTCTCCTGCAAATAGACGAGAAGTCCTCCTTCGCTGGCATCGTGGGCAATTCCTCCCTGCTTTTTACGTACCTTCACCTCGGAATATTTCATGGGGAGGTCGACGTTGAACCTGGGAAATCTCCTCTTCTCAATGCAAACAACCCCTGATTTTCCCTCTAAATCTTCCTTCTTTTTCTCTTCACTCATAGACATTACCCGTAAAGATCTCTTGTTGGTATTCCTTCAATTATTATTCTACCCACTGGACGGATCATCTCATCGCGACACATACCCTTTCACATGACTTCGTAAATATCTTCGAATATTTTTTCATTCCAGTCAACTAAATCTTTCTCGTCTTTGGCTTTACTACCGGACTGGTATCGTTCCCATTTTCCTTTACTCCCTTTATTTAACATCATCCCCAACCTCGAATGGATAAGGAAGGGATTTGAGTCATTGAGATGCTGGCGTTGTGCAGGCGAAAGTGGATGCCGTGAATGATTCATTGATCTCCCCTCAGGAAACGATCCAGCTCCGATTTGAGCACTTTCCAACCTTTGCCAGCCTTTATGGCCTTAATTCTCCCCTCCCGAATATATTTGAAATAAGTCGGTTTCGTAATACGAAGGTAAAAACAGGATTCCTTGGTTGTCAGTACCTGATCTTCTATGCTGTAATTATTTTTCTTCGTCATATTCACCATGATTAAAAAAAGGGGTATCTTTATCAATTCTGCATTTTTTATGCCAATGGAAGTAAGGCAGGTCATGAAGTGCTCTTGTTTAACTTTCTGATATTATTAATGAAATTTTATACTACATCTCTAAAAAGGTGCAAGTTGTTCATGAGAATTGACTTTTTTTCATAGTGGGGGAAAGCCTCTGAAGGAGAAGAGGGAAAGTAAAAAAGAGCCTAAATGCTTATTAGGAGGTGAGAAAAAAGGATGGACTGATACCAAGAGGGGTCGATTTTCCTCAAAAAATTGATTCCTTTCGGCACCAAATCCATGTGGCCTCTATGGCCGGAGCCACGACGGGTCAGCTCCTGCCATCCTCGCCTCATCCAATAAGATGTCATTCAGCATGTGTTTCGCTTCGTCTATCTGGGCCCTATATTGCTCGTCTTCCTTCTGGAGGCGTTTAATCTTTCTCCGGAACCTTCGCCTCTTTCCATCGTTGCGGGCCTTTTCCAGAACCTCCCTTGCTTCTTCGACCTCCTTGGTAATCCTTTGGTGTTGAGAAGTCGCATTCTCTAGTTGCAACCACCACTTGGAGGCCCTGTCCCTCCACCAGGATTTCCTTCGTCCAAAACGATCCGTAGGCTCCCTTTGGACCCGTCGCTTCGGCGATTTCCCTTCATCGAGGGGTTTTCGGCCTTCCTCCTTAATGATTTTTTTCTCCTCAAGCCGATCCCAATATATCTCCGGTACGTTTGCCGGATCATCAGTAAAATGGACTGTTCCCGAATCGTCAACCCATTTATATACTTGGGCATGTGAGAAGGAGACTACCAAAAGGCAATAAAGCCCAAGGAGGATTTGGAGAGATCTCATATTCATATCGTTACCCGAGTTTTAGGGGAATTTGGCTCATTCGCCTTCCTCCTTTGGCTCATCCTTTTTTCTTTTTTCACTTTACCCTCTCCATCGCCAATCGTCAAGGATCCTTTATTCCTCTGATTCACCATCTAATGCATTCCTATCCATTACTGAAAGATGCTCCCTCCGATGACTGAACGAAATTTCTGATCCGTTCTATGGCTCGTACGTTCGAATTATGCTTATATTTTCGCGTGTTGCAAATGTAGACAGTGGATTGAATCTTCTCATTTGGAGGATTTTGATAAAATCTCTTTGATGTACCGAGGACCTCTGGAAAAATTATTCCACAGGCCGAAGTTGCTCTTTTTATCCTGAGGGAGCAGAGGGGAAGAAAGGATACGTGGAATTTTCCAAGGAGAATGTGATTGAGGCGTTGATTCAAATGGAGTTAAGAGGGACAGAGGGATCGAGGAAATCAAAAGTTATTGAGGTTATTGGGGCGGGGGTTTTTTTTACCTTTATAACTCGATCTCACCGGCCCCTCGTCCCTCATTTTTCACAAAAGCTAACCCCTTGGTGGTGAGCTACCCTGATATTTCATTTTCCGGTCCTCATGACGTTTCCTTCCCGGGAAAATCAGTTCGGACGAAAATCAGATCCCGCCGTTGCAGTCGAATCATTGTCTTTTTCTTCGATCGGTGATGCTCCAATACAACAATTAATGCAAGGGACGAACGGAGAAAACCCCGAGTCTCTCACATCCTCCCCCTTCTCTACCTTGGGGGGAATCATATTCACCCTCTCCTTGATTCCTTGGGCTGAATCAGACCGAGAGTCCACAGTTGATTTGAGGTAATATAGGAAAAGCCATCCGAGCAATTTAAGCATCCTTCCTCCTTCTCCATTACCGTTTTAATTTCTGGGCTTTTTATATCCAGCATCTGGTATATCCACACTACATAATGACCTCATACCCATCGTTCATATAATGTGAGCCCGCTCGATTTTCTCTCTCGTGGATAATCCCCCTCCTGCCCGGGCCTCATGGGGAACTCACGCTCCTGGGGATCCTTTTAACCCTTCTTTGATGGTTATTTAAATAGGGATCCTCCCTTTCTCTCATCCTCCCCTGGAGGTATTCCGTCCTGGTTATCTCCTGGATCAGTTTGACGCCTTTCCGATTCCCCTTCTTCTTCACCCGTGGGAAATGAGAAGCGGAGAATAACACTGAAAAGATATCCCTTCCCTTGAGGTACCTCACCATCTCGTAACTCTTTCCTGCACCCACATGACCGTTCTCCAAGATGAGTTTAAAGAACATCGCTTATCCCTGATATGGCTGATTTGATTGATTTATTTTTTAGCAAGAACTATACCAAGACCAGTTGAACCATGGAATTATGATAACTCCGGATCAAGAGGAAGGGGAGATACGGCCTGAATTTAATGTCCAATAAGGGATAAACTCAGGCCGTATCGATAGAGGGAAGGAGATTGATAGTCCACCGTGAACGGTCTAAAAAGAGCATTAATAAATGATTAATCCCCCAGACTATGAAAACTTTTCATAAATTCCCATTCATTCATGATAGGGAACAATGCTCGCAATTCCCATCCTGACAATAGTCAGCTCCAAGGAGGTAGAGATAATCGAAGGCCAAGGGATCATCGGATAAGAGTTCTATGATCTCATCGAAGAGGTGGAGACGTCCCCCTAATAAGGGGAATTCCAACCTCTCACCCCAGTCGCTCGTTCGCCACTCCTGCCTCAGACAACGGGCAATGGGCTCAAACATTTCAGGAGATGTCCTCCCGGCGCCCAATTCCCTCATAGCGTACGCGATGCATCGAGCCGAGATTGGGGCATTAAATCCATGGATATTCATGATATTCTGGTGGAGGAGCATTATATCGGACTCTTTGGAGGCCGATTTCATTGAGGAGGCTATCTCGCCGACGTGGAGCGATAGCTCCTTCAACGTCCTGGCAAATCGAGTCTTCCCACCATTTGTATAGAGCCACAGCCCCCCTTTCAATACGCACTTGCGTAACGTTGATTCGATTTCATCCAAGGAGGCCCTTCGAATCTCCCCTGCATGAAACAGCCCCTGGTTCTTCAACAATGCATTAATGGATCCACCGTCCTCCTCCCAGACCATTTCCCAGGGTTGAAAGGGCCATCTATCGAAAAGGACGAGCGATAGGAACCTAACAAGGGTCTCTTCTTCGCTGACCAAGGATTTGGCATTGAAACCCAGATGGTTAAAATTCCTCACGTCATGGGGAATTTTTTCCTCGTTATATCCCTTGATGAGGGCCTTTACGATGCTCGATGAGCTTTTTTGGCTAATCTTGGGGCATGCGAAATTTCTCAGGGGGGATTGCCCGTCGAATTCGGTGAGAGAAACGCGTTGGGGTGGAGGAAAATTCGACGCACCCTTCTTATATATCGCCATCTTGGGAACTCCCCAGCCTGGTGGACCTTCCGCAAAGGTTCCTGTGTATTGAATAGAGCTCCCCTGCTCCTGAGCATACCACGAGAGAATACCGGCCAGGTATTGCCTTCCCGATCCACCTGCAACACCCTCATATTTCTTCTCTAGTAAGGCCCATTTTTCGGGGAAAAATCCCCTCATTACTTCCTCGACATCGACCTGGGTAAACTCATCTTTCGAAATCTTAGAGAACACTTCGTTCAGAAACAAAGAGATGGCTTTTGAACTGGAAACCCTCTGCTTCAAGATCGTTTCATTGTCGGCACGGGGTCGATTGTTTCCCCCCGAAGGCACCACCTTTTGCGGGGATGCTTCCTCAAACCGGACATTAATCATTTCCCCGTCCTCTCCCTTAAAGGCAATGGAAATACGCCTGATCCAAGTATTTCCTTTCCCTCGTACCTTAAAGGGAGAAAATTGATCCGGATGAAGGAAACTAAAGGCAATGGATGATTCCTCATAGGAGATGAATTGATTGCGGAAGTTGAAAAATTGAGCAACAACCTTCACACCACTAAGGGGATGGGGTGAGATGTTCTTCACCCTTCCGATCACCTCTATCCTCTCTCCTTCAGAGGATGAAGTGAGGGATTCCAGTTGGAGAAGGGGCGGTTTACCGGCCTCGAGTTCTAGCTCCAGCAAAGGCGTTTCCTCCTCCGGTATGAATTGCGCCCTTCCCCCCAAGGATTCGAGCTCATTTACGAGGGCCTCTGCCTTGGCTAAGGAAAGCCCCCTCTTAAACAAAATGGGAGTTTTGCTGATCAGGCAGTCGGCTTTTTCAGAGGAGATCCGGAAGCGCTTCGAAATTCCCACAAGGCAGTTCCTCCTGCCCTGCGCCGAATTGTCGACAATACCGAGAAATAAGACTTTATAGGTATTTTGATCCCTTGTCGGAACCACGACTTCACCCTACTTCACCCATTCCGCAGGGGCTCCTGCTCTTTCCGCCTCTTCGGGCAAGGTCTTTTCCAGCAACTGCTTTGTTCTCTCGGTATCCTCTCTCCGGCGATTTAACTGCTCCTGGAGCGATTCGATCTGTTTTTGGTACTGCCTCTTTTTGGCACGGGAACGGGTAGCGTTGTATTTGGCAACGAGATCATTGTATTCCAACCTAACCCGCTCGTACTCCCTTTGTGCCTGGTCCAATTGGTCCTTTATCTCGTTTGCCCTTTTGGCCCAATAATCCTCTCCCCGGCCATACCGGTCTTGTGGCCCCTCCATTACCTCTTTGGCCTCCTGAGCAGTTCCCGACACTGACTCCCTCTCCCCGGGCAATTCCCTGCGGTCTATTTGTTCTCTGTATTTCTCCGGCACTGAAGCTGCATTGTCCGTGAAATGAACGACTCCCCGCTCATCCACCCACTTCAAAACCTCATCCGTTCTTCCCGCTGAGGCAAAAAGAAGGAATGCCATGATCATCAAAATCCCCTTCATCTCTTCCCCCTTCGTGAACAAGATTATTCAACGATGACCGCCGTTCCCTTGGCGTATACCAGAACCATCAAAACATCCTCCTTTACCCCGAGGGATTCATAACGGATATCGATGCCCACAAGCCCGTTTGCCCCCATGGCAAGGGCCTCATCGGTGAGTATCCTGATCGCCCAGCCCCTTCCGTTCATCAGTTTGTCCACCAGGGAAAGGGCCATTCCCCCATTGAATTTACTGAGATCTAATTCGCCGGATATTTTGAATCCGACTACTTGTTCCGTCGTCACAACCCCGAGGGATTTTACCACTGTTCTACCTCCAACCTCTGGTGTACTCACTGCCACGAATTCCCTTCTTTTCTTCTTATCCTCGAAAAATTGGAGGACATCGGGATTATCCCGTTTTGTGCAAGAAGGACAGGAATCCGGCATCGCCTCCCCCCCCTCAATGGTGAAGGAATTATGACAGAACTTACATTGAACCATCCACTCCATTTCCCCTCATCCCATAGTCTGATCCTCTCAGCGTCCCTCGCTGCCGGTATCAGTTAATATCCATTCCCCTCCGGATAAAGTATACTACCTCTTTCTGCAAAAAACCAATTGTAGCGAAACTCCCTGCCGAGGTCTTGGATAATCCCCCGTATGGGCCTAATGAATGGTTAAACAAAGCAATTAGCATGCCAATAATGTCTTTGTCGGGGTAACGAAATGGGGGGAATAGAAGGAATAGAAACCGATGACCTATTTCCTGAGGGCAGTGAGGAATCGTCCCCATATCTCCGTGGCGTTCTCATCCATTTTCGTCAAATAAACGCCAGCCCGAAAGCGGTAAGGGGAGCCGGACGAGCTGAGATCATACCAAACCACCTTCCCCATGGCCACTATCTTCTCCGATTCGGCGGGCAGATCTATCTCCAGTTTTAGCCTCTTCTCCTCCGTCATCGCCTCGGAGAATAGATGGGAACCATCTATCAAGACCACATTAGTCTCAAGACAAATCCCCTCGTGGGAAACATTGGAAATCATCCCTCCCAATTTCCTTGAGGTTTCTCGTTTGCCGAGCACATGA
Source organism: Syntrophobacterales bacterium (assembly GCA_020346125.1). Taxonomy (GTDB): domain Bacteria; phylum Desulfobacterota; class BSN033; order WVXP01. The sequence goes on from CP070774.1 coordinate 1,151,733, forward strand.
TACAGGTTGAACCAGACGGGCAGAGGGGATTTCAAGCGTAAAAATTTCCTCCTCTCCATTCCTCTCCATCTTTTCATCCCTTCTCCTCAATGCATCCAGAAAACCATTCTATCAGGGTTCTCGTAGATACTTCGGTCGGCCCGAAATAAAGAGATCTTCCAAATTGTCTTTCATACCCATAGCCATCTCGGTGCCCTTATTAAGCGTGGAATTCGATTACATCCCCATCCTGCAGCATGTAATCCTTTTTTACCATCTGCCCTTGGTACTTTTCAGATCCCCATATACGGGCAAACTTCATCTTCCTCACGAAATCCTTGTGAACCGAATAGGCTGCATCCTCAACGGTGCTCCCCTTCTTGAGGATGACGGGTTCACTGAAGTCGGGCTCTTTCCCAGGGGGTTTCGTATAAACCCGCATAATATCCAGGGCCTCAAAAATTCCCCTCTTCAAATCTTCCATGCCAATCCCCCTTTGGGCAGAAAGCGGAAAAACCGCAAAGGAGCGTCCAAATCTTTCCCTCAACATCTCGTACTGCCCCCGAACCCCATCAAGATCCAGCTTATTTGCCGCAATCAGGGCCCTTTTTTGTTCGAAAAACCTCTCTTCCCCCGCATGAATTATCTCGTCTCCGAAGCCAATAGGCTTGATTCGCATTCCCTCCAATTTGGCTAAAACCTCCTCCATTTGAGCCACTGGATCGCCATCCAAATCCACCATAATGATGAGGGCATCGGCGTTCCTCACCATAGGGGATAACCAGGCTTCGCCGATCTCGAAATTGATTGGTGGCGCGTCCACCAACTGAATTTGAATGTTTTCAAAGGGCATCATTCCGGGAATGGGCTTGCGCGTCGTAAATTGATAATCGCCTACTTCCGCATTTGCATTGGTAAGGGCCAAAACTAATTGGGACTTCCCCACATTGGGAAATCCAAGGAGCAGAACCTGGGCCGTTCCCTCCCGTTTCACATTGAATACATATTCCCTCCTTCCAATTCCCCCCTTCTTCTCCAATTCCAATTTCAACTTTGAAAGCTTGCTCCTGAGCTGCCCTCGAAGTTTGTCCGTTCCCTTATGCTTGGGCATTATGGCCAACATCGATTCCACGGCCTTGATTTTTTCCGGGATTGACCTCGCCTCTCGATATTGCCTTTCCGCCTCAAAGTATTGTGGCGGCAAATTTGCCGGCATAACCCCTCCGAATAAAAAAGGACCCTCCTATTTCGCCTTCCCCCGCCGGACTATCCGTCATAAGAATTCATTTGGTCTGTGGAATCAGCGATAAAGCACATCTCATCAAATACATCACATAAAAGCCTTATTACCCATAACCCATACAGTAGTAAATATCACGATATCACAAAAGCGGGATTATGTTAAGATGAAATGAAGAGGGGAGAAGTTCGATGATAAGGGAACTGGGAAGCGAAGAGGGAATCAAGGTGAGAAGCAATTGGGTGCAGAGGATCAGAAAAAAGATTTATTCCTTAATCTCTTTCCCGTCGCCCTCTCCATGATCCTCTTCAGGCGGCTCAACGAAGTAAACCTTCCCCGCCGCCACTTCCCTGAGGGCAGTTACAATGGCCCGGTTGTTTGATTCAACCACGGGCTTTGCCCCTCTCATGAGCATCTTTGCTCGCCTCGCGGCCAACATCACCAGTTCGAAACGGATGCTCACCTTCTTTAAACAATCCTCAACGGTAATTCTCGCCATGTGTCTCCTCCAACGCTAAAGCTTGCGAAGGCCAATCCCTTTCAAAACCCTGCTCCGCCGGCATCGTTCAGCGATGATGATGGATTTCAGCTGTTCGGCGGCTTCCTCGACTCTCTCGTTGACAATGATGTAATCATACCACTTCGCTTGCTTCATTTCATCCCTCGCATGAGCCACCCGAAACTGAATCACCTTCTGTCCATCGACCCCTCTGGCCTTCAACCGCTGCTTCAATGCCTCAAGGGAAGGGGGCATTATGAAGATAAAAATTCCTGCCTTGAATTGTCCCTTTATCTGAATTGCCCCCTGGCTGTCAATATCCAATATCATATCAACCCCTTGGGATCGGCTCTCCCGTATGGAATCCATGGAGGTACCATATCGGTTTCCCAAAACCTCTGCCCATTCCGTAAAAGCCCCCTTCTCCACCATCTGCTGAAATCGTTGTGGGGAGATAAAATGATAATCCTTTCCATCCCTCTCGCCAGGCCTTGGAGGCCTCGTGGTATAAGAAATGGAAAACCTTATCTCGGGGAAATAACCCATTACCCGCTTCAGTAGAGTCGTTTTCCCAGTCCCTGAGGGAGCCGAAACAACATAGATCAATCCTTGATTACTCATCACCAAGTCCTTCCGAAATCATCCCTCCTTTTCATCGGAGATGAAGCGCTGGGTCACCGTCTCCGCCTGAACAGCCGACAGGATAATGTGATTACTATCGGTGATGATAATGGAACGGGTCCTCCTTCCCTGGGTTGCATCCACCAGCATCCCAGCCTCCCTTGCCCCCTCTTTTAGCCTTTTCATGGGAGCTGAACTTGGGGCGACGATGGCGACCACCCTTGAGGCCACCACGACGTTACCAAAACCGATGTTTAATAGTTTAGGGATCATACACAACCTCCATAGTGAAAAGTCATCGCCCTTTCACTCTATATTCTGAATCTGCTCCCTCATCTTCTCCAGTTCCGCCTTGATCTCTACCACCTTCTGAGAGATGATGACATCGCTGGCTTTGGCGCTGATGGTATTTACCTCCCTATTGAGCTCTTGGAGCAAAAAATCCATTTTCCGGCCTATGGGTTCATCCGACTCCAACATTTGGCCGAATTGCTTCAGATGGCTCTCGATCCGAACTACTTCCTCTGTTATGTCGCTCCGCTCTGCGAAATATGCCACCTCTTGATGAAGCCTCCAGCGGTCAATTTCCATTCCATCTATCATCTCGGCAAGTCGCTCCAAAAGCCTCTTGCGATAAGCCTCCAATACCGATGGAGATCGGCTCTTGACCTCCTCCATTTGGTGGATAATCCGTTTCAGCCTCTTCTCAAGATCGAGGGCTAAGTTTTTTCCCTCGCTTCTCCTCATCGCCTCAAGTGCCTCCAGACAGCTCAGCAAAACCCGCGATATCTCCTCCCAAGAGGGGTCGATATCGCCCTCTACCTCCTTCGCCGTGATGACATCCTTTTCCCGCGAAATCAGATCGAGGCTGACCTCCCCTGTGAGCTTGAGCTTTGATTTTAAGGTTTCAAGGACATGAACGTACATCTGGGCCACCTCGATGTTGGGCTCGAGCTTGAATTGACCCTTCCCCTCGGAATCTATCTCAATAGAGATATCGAACCGTCCCCTGGAAAAATGGGCCTTCACCATTTCCTTAATCCGAGTCTCAAGGGACAATAACTTCTTGGGTAATTTCAAGCTGATATCGAGATATCGGTGGTTATTTGACCTCGCCTCGGCAGTAACCCTTCCCAACGAAATAGCCTTCCGTCCTATTCCGTAACCAGTCATACTCCTGATCATACTACACCCTTTTCCTCTTCAACTGGCTTAAGTAGTTCCTCCTCAGTCCATTCATCAGTTCGATAACCTCCCCTTGACGGTAGTCGGGGTATGTCCACTCAAGAGGTCTGAAGGAACGGCTTCGAAAAATGAGCGTCAGATCTGCAAAAATACCATCCCGAAGGTAGGGACGATGAGCATAGTCCTTGGTAGTGGCTAAGACCACGTTCTCCGCTGAGAGAATCCCCGGGTCTATGTTCACCCTCCTGCATCCATTGAGAGAATATCTCTCCTCAATCCCATTCGTCCTCATCTTGATGTCCACGAGGGCCTCCCTTGGAACGAGTTTCTTGAAGGCGATAAACCTTCTGAAGAGCGGGGAGCCCATCTCCTCATCATAATACCTCGTTAAATTGAAGGGAAGTAAATCGCTGAGAAGATCTACTTCTCCAAGGAAGGACTTCAAATCCTCAATGGCCATCATCAATAGTTCATCCTCTGATGAAATCAAACTCATAACCAGCTTAGCGGGCTTCGGAACCTGTGGCTTCCCCATAACCTTTACCCGAAAGGATGAATCCGCATATGTCCTTTTTGTACCTTCGGAATCTTCTCCAGGTAGATGAAGAACTCCCTATTCCCCTTTGGCCCTAACAGGGGAGATCCCATCGACCCCCTAACCTTTAGACCAATTGACTCTGAAAAACGGGAGATTCGATCGAGAACCTGCTGATGTTTTCGCTTATCCCTCACCACCCCACCTTTTCCAACCTCCTCTTTTCCCACCTCGAATTGCGGTTTTAATAAAACCACTATCTCCCCTCCCTCCCTAATCATGGGAACTACATTGGGGAGGAATTTTTCCACCGATATGAAAGAGGTATCGATAACCACCAAATCCACCCTTTGCCCTATCTCTTGGGGCTTTAAATAGCGGATATTTTTCCTTTCTATATTCACTACCCGGGGATCGTTCCTCAGTCTCCAGGCCAACTGCCCGTAGCCCACATCTACGGCATATACCCTCTTCGCTCCCTTTTGGAGCAAACAATCGGTAAATCCACCTGTTGATGCTCCTATATCCATGGATACCTTCCCCTTCGGGTCTACGTGAAATCCACGGAGGGCCTCTTCCAACTTGAGTCCTCCCCGGCTGACATAGGGATGATCACCCCCTTTGACCCGAATTTGGGAATCTGAATTCACGAGGGTTCCCGCCTTGTCAACCACTCGATCGCCCACCATGACCATGCCAGCCAGAATAACGGTCTTTGCCCTCTCCCGGGATTGGACGAGTCCCTTGTCCACCAGCAGCCTATCCAGCCGTTCCCGCCTCTTCATTTTAGGACAATTCCCTTTCCAAATCCCATCGCGCCGTGCCTCTCCCTCTGGACCCCCAAGACCATCTCTCTTGCCTCTTCCGCAATTCCCTCCTTATTAATGCTATACATTCCCCTGAGAGTTTCCTGTTGACCATGCTCCACAAATCGGTCAGGGATCCCTATACGTCTTACCCTCACCCAGGAAAGCCCCCTTTCCTGGAAGAGCTCCAGGACCGCACTGCCAAATCCACCGTCCAATACATTCTCCTCAACGGTGAGGACTTTCCCCAATCTTTCAGCCATGGGGCAGATGAGCTCTTTATCCAGGGGTTTCACGAAACGGCAGTTGATTACCGAAGCCCCAATACTATGCTCTGATAACATATGGGCCGCCTCCAAGCTCGGGTATACCGTAGATCCGATGGCCAGGATGAGCACATCGTCCCCCTCCAACAGAACCTCTCCCTTTCCCACCTCCAACGCTCTCAACTCCGGGTCCATCTTCACCCCGTATCCAGCCCCCCTTGGATAGCGAAAGGCGATAGGCGTTTTCCATGCGATAGCAGTCTTGATCATATGTTGAAACTCATTTTCATCCTTCGGGGCCATCACCACCATATTGGGCAGGTGCCTGAGATAGGAGAGATCGAAGAGTCCGTGGTGGGTTGGCCCGTCACTGCCCACGATTCCTCCCCTATCCAAGGCAAAGACTACGGGCAGGTTCTGCAGGCAAACATCTTGTTGAACCTGATCATATGCTCTCTGCAGAAAGGTGGAATAGATGGCCACCACCGGTTTGAAACCCTCGAGGGCCAAACCGGCCGCAAAGGTAACGGCGTGCTGTTCGGCGATACCAATGTCGAAGAACCGCTCGGGGAACCGCGTTGAATATCCCCTCAACCCCGTCCCGTCCTCCATCGCCGCAGTGATGGCAATGATCCTATCGTCTTCTTCAGCCAATCGAACTACGGTATTCCCAAAGATCTCGGTATAGGTTGGGGGGACATTTTCCTTCTTATGCAGTCTTCCCGTCTGAATATGAAAGGGGCCGACGCCGTGGAATCGAGCTGGATCGCGCTCTGCAGGGTAGTACCCCTTCCCCTTATGGGTCAGAATGTGGACCAATATCGGTCCCTCCATTTTGGCTACATTGGAGAAGGTTTCAACCAGGTGATCCAATCGATGGCCCTCTATAGGACCAATATATTTAAAGCCCAATTCTTCGAAGAGCACCCCAGGGGTGAGAAATCCCTTAAAAGATTCCTCCGCCTGCTTGGCAATTTTATACATTGACCTTCCAATTCCCGGAAGGGTTTGTAGAAAAGCTTTCATCTCGCCACGAAATCGGTTCACGAATCGTCCCGTCATAACCCGGCTCAGGTAGGAAGCCAAGGCCCCTACATTGGGAGAGATGGACATCTCATTATCATTGAGTACTACGATGAGGTCCTTTCC
>CP070774.1:1158112-1167006 GCA_020346125.1 Syntrophobacterales bacterium
ACCTCCTTCATCGGTTTGTTCTTATTCATGCTGATCTCTTGCATGCGGCGGTATGCCTGCGCCTCATTCAGTTCTTCCCGCTTCATCAGTAGTTGCATTCCTTGGAAGAGTGCGCCTTACCCCCTACCCCTATCCGGGCTTCTCCAAAGCTCTTTTCAAGGCCCGGCGGAACCGCCGTGGGATCTTGAAGCCCAGTTCCTCCGCTTTATCGGCATGTTCGGTGGCCAGCTCGTAGTGGCCGGTGGCATAGTAGCAGACGGCTAGTCCGTAATGGGGTTCGGCATAGCCGGGATCCAGCTCAATGGCCTTAAAAAAGGCGGCGAAGGCTTCCTCGTAGTTCCCCTCCTTGCCGAAGGCGTTGCCGAGGTTATAATAGGCCGTGGCATTTCGGGGATCCAATTCGGCGGCCTTCTTGGAGGCCGATATGGATTGGTCGATCATCCCCTTTTGGCCGAAAGCTGCCCCGAGGCTCGTGTAAGCGGCGACATAATTTGGCCGCATCTCTATTGCCCTTTCAAATTCCACGATGGCCTCATCGATCCTTCCCATTCGTCCCAGAAATTCCCCGAGGAGGAGGTGATCCTCAGCGCCCCGGGGTGGAGGAGCATAAACACAGGCAGCGATGAAGATGAGGATCGATAAAAAAGGAAATCCAAATGCTTTTCTCGGCATTTTTCCCTTCAAGCGACAATCTCCTCCCATACCAAATTGATTCGTGCCACCTGATCAGTGTTTATATAGACCGCGGGATTATCTGTCAACAGAGAGTTGGGTGCGGGATATTTGCAAAAAGCCGATTGAATCGGATCCAACCGAAAGGATCCCTTGCTGAATAGTCCTTTCTGGTATAAAAGATTGGATATGGGTATCCTTTCAATTTACGGCAATATCTGGAAACTCATCGATGGGACCTTCTTCCTGCTGGCGGCGGCCCTCTTTTTCTTAGGGATCTTTTTCGCCCCCATTGTGGTCAAGAAAGAGATCAGGCTTCTGCTCTGGTATCCCCTTTGGATATGGAGGGTGATTAAGCGAAATATCGATCTCGGCGCGCCTTTTCTACGGCTTTGGGCACTTATTTTCTCCCTCAACTCACTCTCCCTTTTCTGTAACATAGTCTCGGGATTATCCATCATGTTGCCCGTCCTGTTTTCCTTTCTCCTCGGGGTCCACATCGCCATCATTTCCCTGAAGGAGGCGGGAAAGTTGGGGATTGTCCCCTTGATCCTGAATCCCGTTTCCCTTTTCGAGCTTCCTGCCGCTTGGATCAGCCTTTCCCTTGGCATGAGATTAGGCAGGGAGCTGTACCTGAAGGGATACACTAACGTGATTTATCTGTTTCGGGACGAGCTCATGGGATATCTCTTCTTGGTTCTTCCGTTATTAGCAATCGCTGGATTCATCGAGGTTTCGTTGATCAAGGCCCTGGGAAAAGAGTCGATTACCGGATCGGGATTCGGCGGGGAGAATGACCAGGAGTAAAACACCGATAATTATGGTAAAATTTAAATAGTCACCTATTCTTTCTTTCGGATGATCATGGCCAGTAAGATCACTTATGCCAGCGAGATGGAGATGCCTTTTTCCCCCGTCTCCTCAGGTGATATGAGCTGGAACAGGACGGGGACGTGGAGGTATATCAGGCCAAAATACGAGGATAAGACCCCGCCCTGCAATGCCGCCTGCCCTGCGGGGATCGATATCCCGATGTTTATCGGGCTGGTGGGAGAGGGGAGATACGATGAGGCCTGGAATGTAATCAGGGAGGAGAACCCATTTCCGGGGGTGTGCGGACGGGTATGTTTTCACCCCTGTGAGTCTCACTGTAATAGAGCGGACTACGATGAGGTCATTGCCATCAATGCTTTGGAGCGATTTGTGGCTGATCAGGCCCCACCTTTGGAAGCAGGAAGTCCTGTAAGAGGGAGAAGGGAGGAGAGGGTAGCTGTTGTGGGGTCAGGGCCTTCGGGGCTCAGTTGTGCCTACCATTTGGCCAAAATGGGATATCAGGTGATCATCTTCGAGTCCCTTCCCCAGCCAGGGGGTATCCTCAGGGTAGGTATTCCCTCGTACCGATTGCCCAAGGATATCCTGGACAAGGAGATAGCGGATATCCAGGCATATGGAGTGGAGATCAAGACCAATGCACGGTTGGGAGGGGATCTCTCCTTCGGGGACTTGGAGGAATACGAGGCCATTTTCCTCGCAACGGGAGCCCATGTCAGCCGAAAACTGAGCATCCCCGGGGAGGACTTGGAAGGGGTTGGTTCGGGCCTGGATCTCCTCAGGGATATCAATCTGGGTAAAACCGTCCATATTGGAAGGAAAGTAGCGGTAATCGGAGGGGGGAATACGGCTTTGGATGCGGCGAGGGCGGTCCTGCGTTTGGGGGGAATCCCGGTCATCGTCTATCGGAGATCGAGAGAGGAGATGCCCGCCTTCGATGAGGAGGTTTCCGAGGCCTTGGAAGAGGGGATAAAGATACAGTACCTCACCGGGCCGACTGAGATTATCGGGACCAACGGGCGGGCAACCCAATTGGAATGTATCAAAATAGAGCTGGGAGGGGAGGATGAGACGGGGAGGAGAAGGCCCGTCCCCATCCCCGATTCCAATTTCACGATGGAAGTGGATACCGTCATCGTCGCCGCCGGAGAAGAACCAGATTTAACGTTTCTTCCGGAGGATATTCGGGTCGAGGGCAAGATGGTTTCCATTGATAAGGGTGCTCGTACGAGCGAAAAAGGCATATTTGCAGGTGGGGACATGGCCTCCCTCGATCGAACCGTAGCCCATGCTATTGGATTCGGAAAGCGGGCTGCCATCTCCATCGATTGTCTTATTAAAAAAAGGGATGTGAATAGCGTCCTTCAGGGGGTTCAGGTGGGGGAGAATGGGATACTCTCTATGGCTAAATACCTCAGCGAGGTAACCCGGAGGCGATCACCGCATGTGGTGGCCTTTGAGGATCTCAATCTCGACTATTTCGAGCATGCTGAGCGAAACGAGAGGGTCAAATTGCCGGTTTCCGAAAGGATACGTGATTTCAGGGAGGTAAGCGCGGGGTTGACGGATGGTCAGGCCTTGAAGGAGGGCGAGCGTTGTTTTAGCTGCGGGGTGTGTAACGGATGTGAGAATTGCTCTATCTTCTGCCCCGACCTCTCGGTTATCACGGATGGGGGGGTGGTGAAATATCGGATCAATTACGATTACTGTAAGGGATGCGGCATATGTATTGCCGAATGCCCTAATAATGCCCTATCCATAGAAAAAGAGGCCAAATGAAACGGGTCATCAGTGGTAATAAGGCGGTAGCTTATGGAGTCATGCTTTCCCGGGTGCAGGTTATCTCTGCTTACCCCATAACACCCCAAACGACGATCGTAGAGGAGTTGTCCCGGTTTTGTGCCGAGGGGAAAATGGAGGCCAAGTTCATCAAGGTGGAGTCTGAGCACTCGGCAATGGCCAGCATCATCGCCTCCTCCGTAACGGGTTCGAGGTCCTTCACTGCCACCTCTTCCCACGGCCTGGCTTTCATGCACGAAATGCTCCACTGGGCCGCGGGTGCGAGGCTTCCCATCGTCTTGGTAAACGTAAACCGGGCGATGGGGCCAGGGTGGAATATCTGGACGGACCAGGCTGACAGCCTCTCCCAGAGGGATACGGGATGGATTCAACTCTACTGCGAGGACAACCAAGAGGTGCTGGATACCATCATCCAGGCATTTAGGATCGCGGAGACGGTTAATCTGCCCGTCATGGTTGTGTTGGATGCCTTCTTTCTCTCCCACACCTCAGAGGTTGTCGAAATTCCCCATCAGGAGGAAGTAGACGGGTTTCTCCCCAGGTTTGAACCGCAACTGCGTTTGAATCCCGACGATCCCCGAGCCTACTACGGCATGATTTCCCCGAATTACTACATGGAATTTCGTTATAAGATGCAGAGGACCATGGAGGAGACGGTGGAAGTGGCGCGGAGTGTGGACGAGAAGTTCGGCCACCATTTCGGGAGAACCCACGGCCTCATCGAGCCTTACCTATGTGAGGATGCCGATGTGGTAATGGTTACCTCAGGGACGGTGACCAGCACATCACGGGTGGTCATAGAGCAGTTGAGGGAGGATGGGCTTAAAGTCGGATTGTTGAAGATGAAGATGTTTAGGCCTTTTCCCATGAAGGAGATTAAGGGGGTTTTGAAGGGAGTTGAGAAGGTGGGCGTAATCGATCGAAATATCTCCTTTGGCCATGGGGGTATATTTGCCCAGGAGATCCGATCCACGTTCTGCAATGAGGATCAGCGGCCCATGGTGTTTGGGTTCGTTATGGGATTGGGGGGCAGGGATGTGACCCCCGAGGCCGTTGAGGAAGCTATTCGTTATACGTTGGATAATCCTTCCCCGAAGGAAGAAGTCATCTGGATCGACTTAAAGAGATAAGGGTATAAGGGAAAACCATCATGAAAAAGATCCACATACCGAAAGAGGAATATATGGTTCCCGGAAACCTCGCTTGCGCGGGCTGTGGAAGTCCTATTGGGCTCCGATTTGCCTTGAAGGCCTTGGGGGAAAAGACCGTGATCGTGATTCCTGCCTCCTGTATGTCCATCATTGTGGGTGGGTTTCCCTATTCCGCCGTTGGGGTTCCCATTTTACACGTAGCCTTTGCAACCGCTGCGTGTTCAGCCTCCGGGATTCGGGCATCCCTGGATATGCAGGGAGACCGGGAAACCACAGTAGTCGCGTGGGCGGGGGATGGCGGTACCTTCGACATCGGCATTCAGGCCCTATCCGGCGCGGCGGAGCGAAATGACGATTTTATCTATATTTGCAGCGACAATGAGGCTTACATGAATACCGGGATTCAGCGCAGCTCGGCAACCCCCTATTTAGCCTGGACCACTACCACCCCGGTTGGCAATCCAAAGGAACGCCCAAAGAAGGATATAATGGCCATTATGGCGGATCACGGGATTCCTTATGCTGCAACGGCTTGTGTCGCTTACCCAGAGGACTTTATTCGAAAGCTCAAAAAGGCAAAGGGAATTAAGGGCACGAGGTTCATTCATCTCCTGTCGCCCTGCCCAGCCGGTTGGCGGATTGCCTCCGATGAGGTGATCAGGGTGGCGAGGTTGGCCGTGGAGACAAAGGTCTTTTCCCTGTATGAGATCCAAGACGGCGAGGCTTATACCATTAACTACCAACCAAAGGGAATACCCGTTGAGGAATACCTGAATACACAGGGAAGGTTCAGGCACCTCACAGGGGAAGAGATGGCGATAATCCAGGAAAACGTTGATCACCAGTGGAGTCGTCTTTTGAAGAGATGTGAGGGTTAAGCAAATCGCGGAAATGGATCAACTCTCGTATTGAGGAATATAATGAAGGATGTGACTAAGCTGGCGAGGAAGGGAATTTTGACCCTCAAACCGTATGTTCCGGGCAAGCCAATTGAAGAGGTTCAGAGGGAATTGGGGCTTAAAGATGTGACCAAATTGGCCTCCAATGAGAATTCCAATGGACCCTCTCCAGAAGCCATAAGGGCCATCGAGGCAGAACTGGACACCATCTTCCGCTATCCGGATCCATCCTGCACCCTGCTGAGGAACGCCGTGGCAAAAAAATTAGGCGTAGGGCAGGAGATGATTACCCTGGCAAACGGGTGCGACAATATCATATATATGATAGGCGCGGCTTTTATAAACCAGGGGGATGAGGTGATCATGGCTGAACCCACCTTTCCCGTCTATGAGAGCGTTACCCGGATCATGGGCGGCAGGGCCGTGCCAGTCAAGTTGAAGCATCACACCCACGACCTGGATGGAATGGCAGAGCGGATCGGTCCGAAGACCAAACTGGTCTTTCTCTGCAATCCCAATAATCCAACGGGAACCATTGTTCCCAAGGCGGCTTTGAATCGTTTTTTGGCCGGCCTTACGGATGACGTCATCCTCGCCTTGGACGAGGCTTATTTCGACTATGTATCGGAGAAGGACTATCCAGATGGCATCTCCCTTCTCAGAGATGATCTCAATCTGATCGCCTTGAGGACCTTCTCCAAAATATATGGTTTGGCGGGATTACGCATTGGGTATGCCGTGGCCCATGGGGATCTCATCGGCTTAATGGAGCGGGTTCGAGAGCCATTTCCCGTCAATCGAGTTGCCCAAGCCGCTGCATTGGCGGCCCTGGCGGATGAGAAACACGTGGAGAGGGTTTTACGACAACACGAGGAGGGTAGGGCTTTTTTATACAGGCAGTTCCAACGACTGAAGGTCGACTACGTTCCCACCCAAGCCAATTTCATCTTCGTCAATTTCAAAAGGGATTCCCAGGAAATCTATCATGCATTACTTAAGGAGGGTGTGATTATTCGACCGGGTACCATATGGGATTATCCCACATCTGCCAGAATCACCATCGGGACCATGGACGAAAATCGGAGGCTCATCGAGAAGCTGGAGGGTTTCTTACGAAGAAGATAATGGCTTACAAAACATGGTTCCAAGATTAGTGTGCCCCCCGTTTTTAGTATAAAAGCGTCTCCGGCATTAATAACCGTATTTTAGTACTTTCACACCTCTCTCAACGGGACTCACCTTTCCCCTGGCAATGCTATAACGCCTCATTTTGATAGTGCCGCAATATGAAGCAGGTTCATTTATGTGTGAGCAAGCCCATGGATTTCTCGGGAACCACTCTTTGCCGGTACATTTCGGGATATAATGTGAAAAGGGTTGTGCCACTTCTCCAGGACATTTCGCTCAGGGGCAACGGTTTTCCCCGAATTGAGGAAACTTCCTGCGATACTCGCTTGACAAGGGCCCAGATTTATTTTAATTGAGAAGGGTTTTTTAAAGGTCTTTTTAGATATGAACGAACTTTTCCTTCTGATCATCGGTGCTGTTCTGGTCAACAATTTCGTTTTGACCCGGTTTTTGGGGATTTGTCCCTTCTTGGGTGTTTCGAGGAGGACCGAGACAGCCCTGGGTATGGGGATGGCCGTGATTTTCGTCATGACGGTGGCCTCGATTGTCACGTGGATCATTCATCGGGCGGTTCTGACCCCCTTTGGTATCGAATATCTCCAGACGGTTACGTTCATCCTGGTGATCGCATCCCTGGTCCAGCTTGTTGAGATGGTAATCCAAAAGACGAGTCCGATTCTCTATCAAGCCCTCGGGATCTATTTACCCCTGATTACCACCAATTGCGCGGTTTTAGGGGTTGCCGTCCTCAACGTCCAGAAGGGATTTACCTTTGTGGAAACCGCCATGTTCGGTTTCGGCGCCTCTTTGGGATTCACCCTGGCCCTCGTTCTCTTTTCCGGATTGCGCGAGAGGATCGCCCTGACCGATGTGCCGAGGGTGTTTCGAGGCACGGCCATCGCCCTGATAACGGCGGGTCTCCTTTCATTGGCCTTCATGGGATTTACCGGCCTCGTAAAGTGAGAAGAGTATGTGGATCGCCATCTTCTGTTTAAGCGGACTCGGCCTGCTGGCAAGCCTTGGATTGGGTTTTGTGTCGAGGAGGTTTGTCGTCGAAGTGGACCCAAGGATTGAGGCGGTGGAGAGGGTTCTCAGCGGTACTAACTGCGGGGTCTGTGGATATCCAAGCTGCAGTCATTTTGCCAGGGCGATTGTTGAAGAAGGCGCTCCCGTGAGTGGATGCATCGCCGGTGGAGAGGATACGGCCTTGGCCTTGGCGAAGCTCATGGGGGTAGAGGCCGTGACCGGCGAAAAAAAGGTTGCCGTGGTCTTGTGCAAGGGTGGGAAAGAGGAAAGTACGACCAAATTCACCTATAGGGGGGTAGAGGACTGTAAGGCCGCGGTTATCATATCGGATGGAGATAAGGCTTGTTCTTATGGATGTCTGGGATTGGGAACGTGTGAGAAGGTTTGCCCCTTCGATGCCGTGGAGATCTCCGAAGATGGCCTTGCCATCATTGATCCGGAAAAGTGCACGGGTTGTGGGATATGCGTCAAGGAGTGCCCCAAGGGGATCATCCAGTTGGTCCCCGTTGAGAAGGGGGTGTCCATTTTATGCCACTCGGATGAGAAGGGGTCCGAGGTTCAGAAAAAGTGTGCGGTGGGTTGTATCGCCTGCGAGATCTGTATCCGGGTTTGTCCCTTCGACGCCATCACCATGGAGGGGAACCTGGCTGTCTTGGATCATGAACGGTGCCGGGTCTGCGGCCTCTGTATTCCCCGCTGTCCCACCGAAACCATCCACGGAAGGGATTGGCCTTTTCCCCACGTTGAAATCATTGAAGATAGATGTACGGGCTGCGGTATATGCACCATGATTTGCCCCGTTGACGCAATCGAGGGAGAGGAAAAGGAGGTTCACATGGTCTCGAAGGAGAGGTGCGTCGGTTGTATGTTGTGCGTTGATCGATGTCCGGAAGAGGCCATCCGGGTAAAGGCTCAATCAGATTCGGCTTCGGAGTTAGCCGCATGATGAAGGTACGCTATTCGTTTCAAGGGGGAGTTCATCCCTCCGAGGAGAAAATTTCCCGGGGCGCACCCATCGAGGAGCTGGAGGTGCCCGAAAGGGTTATCGTGCCGTTGTCTCAACACATCGGGGCTCCATGCGAGGCGACGGTTTCTCCCGGCGATAAGGTAAGCAAGGGAGATCGCGTGGGACGAGCGACGGGATTTGTCTCCGTGAATGTCCATGCCCCCATTTCGGGGCAGGTCAAATCGATAGGTCTTTTCCCGCATCCACTGGGAATGGCTTTACCCGCCGTGGAAATCGAATCAGATGGAGAGGATGCGTGGAACGATGGACTCACGCCCCATGAAGATTATATGGATCTCTCCCCAGAGGCATTGAAGGAGATCATTCGGGACATGGGGATCGTGGGGATGGGTGGGGCAGCCTTCCCAACCCACGTGAAAT
>CP070774.1:1167106-1182394 GCA_020346125.1 Syntrophobacterales bacterium
GACGAGGTGCTGCTCCATGCAGCCAAAGGCATATCCGATCTGATCGCATTTCATGGCCTCATCAACCTCGATTTTGCCGACGTGAGGACCATCATGTCGGAGATGGGAATGGCCTTAATGGGAACAGGCATCGCATCGGGTGATAATAGGGCAGTTGAGGCAGCACAGAAGGCCATTTCCAGCCCCCTCCTGGAGGACATCTCCATCGAAGGGGCCAAAGGGCTTCTCATCAATGTCACTGGCAGCTCCTCGATGAGCCTTAACGAGGTCAACGAGGCATCGGTGCTGATACAGAAGGAGGCCCATGAAGATGCCAATATTATATTCGGGGCCGTTATTGATGAAAAGATGGGAGAAGAGATACGGGTCACGGTTATTGCCACCGGTTTTGGCAGGATGGAGGAACGAATGCTTCCCCACCTGAAAAAGGTCTCCCCCATCTCCTTTTCACTCAGGGAGAACCTCGACGTCCCCACCTATTTGAGGAGGGAAAGGGAAAATTCACAGGAGACGAAGCCCGAGGAAACTGATGAGCTCCCCTCATATGATGAGGGAGAATATGACATCCCCACTTTTCTGAGAAAGCAGGCGGATTGACCCCTTGTCTCCTGTGGGAAAGGGGCATCGCGGCCGACTCGATGAATCGGTCCTCAGGTTAAAAAGGCTCTTTCTCCATGGGTTACTATGTCTTGGAAACTCATCCAGAGGGCAAAAAAACGGCTCTCAGAGGAAAGAGGAACCATCCGCAAGGAGTGGGCTGCGAGGACGAGCCTTTGCCTGGCCTTCCCAAACCGTTACTACACCGGCATGTCCAACCTGGGGTTTCAGAGCCTCTATCGCCAATTGAACCAATTGGAGGACATCGTTTGCGAGAGGGTCTTTCTCCCCGATAGAGAGGAACTTCCCGAATATAGAAAGACGGACACAGCCCTTTTCTCCCTGGAATCGCAAAGACCCCTTTATGATTTCGATATCCTCGCCTTTTCCATTCCCTTTGAAAACGACTATCTCAACATCCTCACCCTTTTGGAGATGGGTAAAATCCCCCTGTTAAGAACGGCTAGAAATGAAACCCATCCCTTGGTCATCGCGGGTGGTGTAGCCGTTTTTTTGAATCCAGAGCCACTTTCTGATTTTTTCCACGTATTTCTCGTCGGTGAGGGCGAAGAGCTCCTCCCGGAGTTCCTAAGATGCTTCCAGCAGGCCAAATCCGAGGGGAATACTCGACGGAAGTTCTTGGAGAAAGCGGCCGCCATCGAGGGGGCCTACGTCCCACAATTCTATCAGGTACGGTATCTCAATGAGGGGCCAATTAAAAGCTTCACTCCCAAGGGCAACAACCCTAGCCGGATAAAAAGGAGGTGGGTTCGGGATCTCAATCACATCCACACCGCTTCCACCCTATTCACCCCCCATACGGAGTTCAATGATATGGCTCTAGTTGAGGTGAATCGGGGTTGCTCCAGGAGATGTCGCTTCTGCGCCGGCTGTTTCATATACCGCCCTTTTCGGAATAGAAGCCTGGAAGTTCTCATAAAAGACATCCAGGAGGGGTTAACCAGGGAGAGGCGCATCGGGTTGGTGGGCTCAGCGGTTTCGGACCATCCCCATTTAAGGGGAATATGCCAATCAGTCCTCGATTTAAGGGGGACCCTATCCATTGCCTCACTAAGAGTGGATTCCATTTCCGCGGATCTCATCAGATACCTCAAGGCGGGGGGACATAAGACCATCTCTTTGGCCCCAGAGGCGGGTTCGGAGAGGCTCAGGCGGGTGATTAATAAGGACCTCCAAGAGGAGGATTTGCTTCGTGCTGTGGAGACCATCGTAAAGACCGGTATTCCCAATATCCGCCTCTATTTCATCATCGGCCTGCCTACGGAAAAGGCCCAGGACATAGATGAAATCGTCGGGCTCACCAGGCGAATAAAGCATATTTTCCTGAAGGTCGGCAGGGATCGAAAACGGCTGGGTCGGATCACCCTCAGCATCAGTCCCTTCGTCCCCAAACCCTCAACCCCCTTCCAATGGGTCCCCTATGAAGAGATCAATTCGTTGAAGCGTAAACTGAAGCTCATAAAAAATGAACTCCGTGGGGAAGGAAACGTCCACGTTATACACGATCTTCCCAAGTGGGGATATATCCAGACGCTTCTCTCCCGAGGCGACAGAAGGGTGGGAAAGATCCTCTTGGGTGCACATTACAATGATGGCAACTGGCGGAAGACCTTTAAGGAGATAAACCTCAATCCCGACTTCTATGTTTATCGGGAGAGGGAATTGGACGAAATCTTACCCTGGGACTTTATCGATCATGGGATCGACAGGGATTACCTGCGAAAGGAATATCTTGAGGCCTTGAGCGAAGCCAAGGAGTAAATACTATTTCAATGGAAAGCTCCCTTGTTCCTTCGCTTCCGTGCTTCGTGAGGTGATCCTTTCGGGATTCGCAGGCTTCGTCGTGAGCTCAGCCGAACGGCGGGGAATATTTGCCCCCTCCAGCCGAGTTTGAATGCTGCCGTTAGTAAAGATGAACTTACGCTCATGAAAACGGATTCCCCGAGAAAATCATGAAATGTAAAAAAATATCCTATTGAAAAATTTCCCTCGCAAAGGATAACATATCGTCAATGGAGGAGAATCGCCTATTACAAGAGCTGGAGGAAATAGCGGAAAAGCTCTCCATCGAGGTCCTGTACGATGATTTGATGGGAATGGATTTCAAGGTTAAGGGTGGACTGTGCAAGCTCAAGGGGAGGAATGTAATCATCATGGACCGGAGAATGTCCCCGAGGGAGAGGATAGATCTTTTGGTTCGGGCGCTGAGCCAGTTCGATCTCTCTTCCATTTCCATGAAGCCGTATGTCCGTCTCATTATTGGAGGTGGTTCAGAAATCCAGGATAAAGGAACCTGAAGGAAGCCTTAAAAAACTCGCTCTTTGCTGCTCAAAATATTTCCGTATATGAGAGAATACATACAAATTCCAAATCCTCATTTCTAATCTCTGAACAAATATAAAGCACTAATGATCGAATGACCAAAACGTTTAGGATTTTATGCTCGTTTTAGTTATACGGAACTATGCAGGACGCTATAGAGAAAATATCTAACGCCCTGACAGCAACACTACGGGACTGCAACACCGCAGCACCATCTTTATGACCGCAGTACCGCAACACTGCAGAACCACAATCCAGCATTGGAAATCTCAATGAGGGTTGAAAGGGTCTCCTTTTCAAGCCATGGACAAGCAGTAGTAGGGGCACTTCATCTGCCGGATATGGAAAGGCCTCCCTGCGTAATCGTCTCCCATGGGCTCTTCAGCGACAAGGATAGCGAAAAATATATTACCCTCGGGGATCGATTTCCTCGAAAGGGGATAGCCCTCCTCAGGTTCGATTTCAGGGGGTGCGGGGAAAGCGGGGGAAAAGCCTCGGAGAGCACCATATCGGGCCGATTGAAAGATCTGAGTATGGCCATTGGGTTCGTCAGATCACATCCTCGGATTGGCCCGCGCATCGGCCTCATGGGAAGCAGTTTAGGCGGTTACATCTCCCTGATAAAGGCGGCAGGAGAGGAGGGCATTCGGGCAGTGGTAACGTGGGCAACCCCCTTTACCCTGGGTGGTCTTGAGGAGAAGAGGAGGGAGGGAGAGATGACCTCCCTGGGTGAGGAATTTTTCCACGACATAACAGTTCATAACCTCACCTCTGCCCTGGGAAAGGTGTTCAACTGTCTGGTGATTCATGGGGATCGAGACGAACTGGTTCCCGTGGAACACGCAAGGATGATATACGAGGGCCTCAATTGCCCGAAAAAAATGGAGGTCGTCGAGGGAGGTGACCACAGACTTACCTCCCCTGATCATCGGGAAAAGGCCATTGAGATGACCCTGGAGTGGTTTGAGAGATATCTGGAGGATTGAGTGAGCACGGCGGCCCATCAGGAGGGGAAATCATGAAAGTATGCTACCGGTGTGGAAAGGAGCTCAAAGTCGGCGATAGGGTTGCGCGAACCGCTACATGCCCTCACTGCCGGAGTTACCTCCATTCGTGCCGTAACTGTGCCTTTTACGACCCCCATGCCCATAATCAGTGCCGCGAGCCACAGAGCGAGTATGTTGCGGACCGGGAAAAGGCCAACTTCTGCGACTTCTTCACCTTCAAAGAATCGAAGCCCAATGGAAAGAAGGCAGAGGAGGTCGCCAAAGCGAAGAAGGCTTGGGAGGAATTGTTCAAGAAGTAACGGTGACTCTCTATCCAGCGCATAACCCTATTTTCGCATCCTTTTCCTTCCCTCATGGTGAAGCCGTCTAAGGTTTTCGTAAATCTCCCCACTCTTGCGGGGAGTATTGTTGTAGCTTGCTGATTATAGAGGTACTCAGCGATTTAACCCAGCTGGAACACCCCAATTGGAAGACTGGAATAATGGAAGACTGGAATAATGGGGTATTCTAACAATCGGTCATTCCAATTCACCAAAAAATTGTGCTCCATGGACAACGGTGTTCCCTGGAAACTCAGGAAAACTCCCTGAGATTTTTTCTTGACCCAGAAAACTTCACTATGTGTATATGAGGGGGAATGCGAGCACACATGCAAAGCGGGAACAAAAATAACAGGTGTTTGGCCCTTCAATTTATCATCCTGCTTGGGCTGGTGAGCCTCTTTGGGGACATAACCTACGAAGGGGCACGCAGTGTCACCGGCCCTTTTCTCTCTACCTTGGGGGCAGGAGCAGCTGTTGTCGGTCTGGTGGCGGGGTTGGGGGAGTTTCTCGGCTATGTACTGCGCTTGATCTCCGGATATATGGCCGACCGCACGGGGAGATACTGGGTCTTCGTGTTTATCGGCTACGGCCTCATTTTATCAATTCCCCTCTTGGCATTGTCTGATTATTGGGAAGTTGCCGCCGTATTGATCGTTTTGGAGCGATTGGGGAAGGCGATAAGGACTCCAGCGCGGGACACCATCCTCTCCTATTCCACAAAGGAGGTGGGCAGGGGGTGGGGCTTCGGTATCCACGAGGCACTGGACCAGATTGGCGCTTTTATCGGCCCCCTGATTTTTTCTGCCGTATTTTTCCTGCGGGGCGGGTATCGGACAGGCTTCACGATCTTGTGGCTTCCCGCCCTTTTGACACTGGTTATCCTGGCGATGGCAAGGCAAAAGCTCCCCTCGCCGGAAGTGATAGAAAGGCCTTCCAAAACCTCGCCACCAGGTGAAGGAGGAAAACTACCAAAATCCTTCTGGCTCTATACCCTGTTTGCCTTCCTGAGTGTGGCCGGTTTTGCCAACTTTCAGGTTATCTCCTATCACTTTAAATTCCGATCGGTGGTCCCGGATGTGCAGATCCCCCTTTTTTACGCCATGGCGATGGGCGTGGACGCCTTGGTGGCCCTCGCCATCGGAAAGACCTATGATAAAATTGGACTCTTTTCGTTAATCGCCCTTCCCCTGTTGAGCGTTCCCATCCCCTTTTTGGGGTTTTCAGGAAGTTATGGTCTCGCTGTTGCGGGCGTGGTCTTCTGGGGGGCGGTCATGGGGATCCAGGAGACCATTATGCGGGCTGCCATAGCCGATCTGACACCGATGGAACGCAGAGGCTTTGCCTATGGGGTCTTTAATACAGCCTATGGGGCATCATGGTTTTTAGGGAGCTTATTGATAGGAATTTTATATGAAATATCCATAGGTTACGTAATTCTCTTTGCGGTGGCGATGCAGGTACTCGCGGTGCCCGCCTTGTTTCTATTGGGCAGATCGCTATCGGCTGGGAGACGGTAATGGGCGCTTCGCGCCGAACCAATTGCAACCTGAAAATGTTAATGGGAGACCCATCCTCCGAAAAAACTTGACAAGAGAGCTGAATTCATCTAAAGATGAAACAATTTTTGGAGTAAGATAAAAAGGGATGAAATGAGAAACAATAACAAAAGGAGGGATGAATTATGAATATCAAAAGATTTATTATTGCAAGTATTGCTGTTTTTATTTGTTTTCAAGTACTTAACTTTATAATTCATGGAGTGATTTTGGACTCTACATATGAAAGCCTCAAAGATGTGTGGCGTCCAGATATGATGTCTAAAATGTGGATTATGTATATCACTTCATTAATATTATCATTTTTGTTCGTGTATATCTTTACAAAGGGATATGAGGCAAGGGGTATTGCTGAAGGGGTACGCTATGGTTTGCTGATCGGGCTTTTAATGAATATTCCTGGTATGTTCAATCAGTATGTTATATATCCTATTCCATTTTATCTCGCCCTACAATGGTTCATTTATGGCACGATTGAGTTTATTGCGTGCGGTATAGTTGCAGCTTTAATTTATAAGCCCAAAACAAGCTCATAACAAAACCGTGGAGTTATGGGACGTTGGTTCTTACAGTGCACAATTCATTTCCCTTCCGCTCCCTCTGCTCATGTTAGCGCTGTCTGTCCCAAACGATCAAGAAAACAAATTTTATCCTGGTCGTCAGTGAAGATGGCCGATTTATTGATGCCCCGCACCATGATGTGATGGAGAGCACCGGGGGCATAGAGGCGAGCTTGTCGTGACATAGAGCAATTCTAACGAAGGCGACCATACATGTCAAACACAATGCACTCTAAGAACCAACGTCCCCAAAGATTTACTAGGAGATAAGACGTGAATGGTTGCAGTTTGGGGGGAAAGATCCCGCAAACGTAGGCCAGCGAACGCAAAACATAGGGTTCTTAATCCCTTCAAGGCAGAAAAGCTGACGTTTGTGGCGTTCTCCCAAATTATTTATTTCAATCGTATCCAGAAGGCACCCTTTATCGCAGGCAAAACACTTCTCCAGTTGATTCGGAATGGGGCTTGCGGTTCGAGCGACTACAAGGGCTTTATCCCATGACCACGTCTCTCCTTCACCTCTTTCATCGATCTCGATTCGATTTGGCCTTTTAAGGATCAGACGGCCTCGATCCACTGAAACCCTTGCATAAAGGTCAATCTTATCCCCTTTCGAAAACCGATATTTTGCCTGTAAACCCTTGCTAATGGTTAAATAGGAGAGGTCCTCGAGCTTGGTGAGATCGATGAACGCCTCACGGAAGATGAGCACGAATCCGTTCAATTCAATACGCCCTTTTTTCCCGTGGATAACTTGCCTCATCCTCGGCTTGACGGAATAGATTATACCGGAAAGATTTACCTCTATTCCTTTCAGGCTGTTCACCCATGTTTCGAATTCCCCCAGGTCCCTCATGAATTTCGAAAACTCCTCATCCGAAAGCACAACCTCCGGGCAATTTATTACCTTTTCGTCATAAAATTCCTTGCACCCAAAACATTTTCTTCCTACATGCTTGAATTTCCGAGGGCAGCTTTGCCCTTTATTCAATTTCCTGCATCTCCAATTAAAATAGATACAGCCACGGGGATAGCAACCTCTCTCCTTCAAGACGTGATATACCGAGACCTTGTTTTCAAATCGAGTATGGGCCTGTTGGACGCATTTGAATACGTCCTGTCTTTTGTAATGGTTGACTGTGGTTCGTACCCTCTGGAGGTGTTCTGTAAGCAATTTCACGGCTCACCCCGCTTTTCCTATATGATAGGGGTTTTTTAACGGATGATCAGAATTGACGATAATCCAATTTTACACTATTTTCGACGGAAATGGGATGCCTTTAAGGCCTTATTTCCATTGAGGGTATATTCATTTTTTTTAAGATATGTGAAAAAGGAGATCACCTCAATAAGGGAATGAGGAGATTGTTTCGGGTTTTTGGACCACGTCGCTATTCTCTTCATGGTCTAATTTTTATTGCCATGCATGGGTAATTTGTTATAGGATCCTATGGGGCTATTTGCCGGGTAATGGGGTAATCCTAAATATTTGAGGGCCATCTTTAAAAAAGTTGGTATTTTAGAAGGATTCAAGGATTCAAGTCATAGGAGGATTCAAGGGGTCAAGGGTTCAAGTGAAATAATTTGGCAGAAGTCCTGATCCCTTTCTCCCAACTCATTGGGAGAAGATCACTATTTGTTAAATTTCGGTGGTATTTAACCACAATCCCATACAGTTGATGGGATCAAAGGAAACTCCATGAGAGAATATCGATTTGTTCAGGTGGATGTCTTCACCCGGGAAATCTTTGGGGGCAATCCCCTGGCCGTTTATCCCAACGCCGAGGGATTGAACAGAGAAGAGATGCAGGGGATTGCCAGGGAGATGAACCTCTCCGAGACCACCTTCGTCTTTCCTCCCAAGTCTTCCGAGGCGGATTTTACGGTGAGGATCTTCACCCCCCAGAGGGAGATTCCCTTCGCGGGCCACCCCGTTATCGGGACCTGTTTCGTCCTGAGTGACCAGGGGAGAATAGGACCAAAGGAAGGGAAAAGGGTGATGAGACTGGAACTGGGGTTGGGGGTTTTCCCGGTGGAGGTGGCCTTCCTGGGCGGGGAGCCCGTCGTGGTCAAAATGGAACAGAGGTCCCCCGAATTTCTGGGCGCCTATGCTGAGGTGGAACTCTTGTCCCGACTCCTTTCCCTGCCGGTAGAGAAATTGGATCTGCTTAAGGGTCCTGCTGAGGTTGTCTCCACAGGGCTCCCTTTTCTTATCATACCCCTTACCTCCCAAAGGGCATTATCTCAGGCGAAGATAAACCCATCTATCCTGGAAACGGTGGCTCAGGAGCTGGACACTTCCATGGTTGCGCCTTTTACCATGGAGGGAATGGGAGGAAATCGGATCCGGGCCCGGGTCTTCGCGCCTTTGGCCGGAGTCCCCGAAGACCCGGCAACGGGAAGCGCCGCCGGGTGCTTCGGTTCATACCTGGTCAAGCATGGGTTAATAAAAGAGCAACCCCTTACCACCGTTGAGATTGAACAGGGGATGGA
The DNA here is from genome assembly GCA_020346125.1 of Syntrophobacterales bacterium. Lineage (GTDB taxonomy): Bacteria > Desulfobacterota > BSN033 > WVXP01. Next base: position 1,175,986 of record CP070774.1, read on the forward strand.
CATACATCGACCCAGCCTGATTCACGTGGAACTTGCCTTACGAGAGGGAACTATTGAAAGGGTATGGGTATCGGGAAACGTGGTAAGGATTTTGGAGGGGACAATACACTTTTAGTGTTACCATCAACATTCCCTTATGACTTATTGCTCTTTTCCTGCCCATATTATATCCCTATTTCTTCCTCTTATTCTTCGAGGAGAGAAATTTCTTTTCATCTATGATCCTCGGGGAAATGCCCCGAAATCCTCCCAGTGCCTTATCAGGAGGTAATTTTATCCAGGCAATGCCGAGTTCTTCATCGATCTTCACGATCTCGTCATCGGGTTGTACCTTCCTCATAAGTCAAAATCCTACCAAATTTCTATGTGAAAAGCCCGTTCTTTTCAACGGGGTGAGAAACAGGGTTTGGAATTTTTAGTGAAATTCCCCCTTCCCCTCGAAAAAAAGATTCACCAGACCATTTTTCCATTGATATTTTGCTCTTCTGGGGGTATAAAGAATCGTTAGACCTTGAACGGATGCACTTCCCGTAAAATGAAAATTGAACTGATCAACCCGGACAATCCCTTTAACGCGGCCAACATCCCCTTTATTCAGAAGGGTCTCTTTGGTTCTCTCAGGGCTAAGGCCTATTCCCCACCGCTCAATTTGTGCATGATTGCGGCCTATACACCGGGAGATATCGAGGTCTCTATTACGGATGAACGCGTCAACCCCATCGATTTCGATAAACAAGTCGATCTGGTGGGCATCACATCTCTCACTACCACCGCTCCCCGGGCTTATGAGATCGCCGATGCCTTCAGGGAGCGGGGGGTGAAGGTGGTGATGGGCGGCATCCATGTCTCAACCCTTCCCGATGAGGCCTTACAGCACTGCGATTCCGTGGTCATCGGTGAAGCGGAAGGATTGTGGGAGAAATTGATCGGTGACTTCAGATGCGGGAAACTCGAGAGGAGATATCAAAACGGGGCCTTTGTCGACTTGACGGGCTTACCCATGCCGAGGAGGGATTTGCTCAACCCCGTGGACTATGTGACCGTCAACACCGTTCAAACTACCCGAGGATGCCCCTTCAATTGCAGCTTCTGTTCGGTGAAGCTCTTCAACGGGGGGAGGTACCGTTTCAGGCCTATTGAAGACGTGGTAGAGGAAATCAAGACCCTCCCTACAAGGAGCGTTTTCTTCGTAGACGATACCATCCTCAGCCAAAGGGAGAGGACCAAGGAACTGTTAAAGGCCCTCATCCCCCTGAAGATCCGGTGGGGCAGTCAATCGACGATCCTAATCGCCCAGGACGATGAACTCCTGGAATTGGCGGCAGAAAGCGGATGCTTGGGTTTTGCCATCGGGTTTGAATCCTTCTCACCGAATACCCTGGATGAAATGGGGAAGAACTTCAACAAGCCGGAGTACTTTCATAAGCTCATCAGGAAGATAAGGAGCTATGGGATGATCGTTTGGGGTTCCTTTGTGTTGGGTTTCGATCGAGACGACGAAAAGAGCATTCAATACACCAATGAAATGGCGCGGAACTCCCAGCTCGACTTCGTCTGTTTTAATTTTCTCACCCCGTTGCCCGGAACGGAGGTATATCATCAGCTCGTCAGGGAGGAGAGATTGACCAATCGGAACTGGGCAGACTACAACATGGCCAACCTCGTCTTCAAGCCGACGAGGATGTCAGGGGAAACCCTGGAGCGGGAGGTGAGGAATGCCTGGCTCGATTTCTATTCGCTGAAGGCCATTTGTAAGAGGTTGGGGTGGCGATGGAAGAAATTTCACCCCTTCATCTGGCTGATTAATCTGGCCCTTTTCTACTACACGCACAGGAAAATCAAGCGGATTAAATCCCCTGCCCAAAACCCAGGGCCGTAATTGGGGCAGTGTGCGCTATCTCACAAACTTCTTGTAAATCCAGCCTTCCGCGCCATTTAAAAGCCTCACATTGCACCAAGAGCCGTTTTCACCCAGGAGTTCCAGCTCATCCCCCATTCTTACCGTTGTAATGACCTTGTTTTGCATGCCCGGCCCGCTTCTGATGTTCACCACAGAGGCTATGACGGAGACCATCTCAGACGGAGGGACTACGGTTTCAAGAGTTGGTTCTACCTCTTGAGCGGCTGGTTCGGAAAGGACTTCCTCTTGTTGTATTTCCCCTATGACGGGTTCCTCTTCCTTTCCAGATTCCTTCATTAAGGCGCAGCTGAAGGTGAATGAGATTAATGCTAACATGATGATTATCTTTGTCTTCATCTTTTCCTCCAATTTCCCTTTATCCATCGATCCTTTTCCTTGACTCCTTATGCTTCTGGAAGCATCCCCCCTTTCTTTCGGTTTCATCCTCTCCGGAGGGATAAGCATAATCAGTGCCAAATTCGGAGCACTACAAAACGTATGAGTAACTGAGTATATCCCAAAAATTCACCTCTTATGGGCATGCCATGCGGGCTGGGATTAAAAAAAGTACACATTGCTATGAAATAATTTCACAAAAAGGGTTCCTTTTTGAGGTGATCTCCCGATATCATTTTCCACTCTGTTTCTGGATCTCTTGAAGGGTCGAGTAAACCCTTTACCCTGAAGAAACCACCCTTGGTGGTTATGCGGTAAATCATAAGGGGGGAATAGCCATGAAAAATAGATACGGGATTGATATAGAAATGGGAGTGGACCAGCATGGTCACAAGGGTGATCCCATGGGTGCCGCAATAAAGGACTCATTAGACTTATGAAAGAGGAAGTTACATCCCTAATATCCTATGGGTATCGCAGTATTCCTCATTTTGGAGTTTATTGAGTTTCAAGGGAACACCGTTGTCCATAAGCAAAAATTCATCCTTCAAACCGCAGAACTGCAGCACCGAATAACGGCAGCACCCAAACTCGGCTGGAGGGGGTAAGTATTCCCCGCCTGCGAACCCTGAAAGGATCACTTCGAAGGCATAATGGTGTTCACTTAGGAAAAAAAGCTCTAAAATCAATAGGTTACAAAAATATCTCCAAAAAAAGTCAGGAAACTGTACTCCTTATTTTATTTTCACTTGACCCACCGAGATTTTTATTATACGTATGATTAGCCCATAATCTGCGATCTAAACGGTTCCGACAGGGATTCTTGGTTAATTCACGAACGAGAGCGGGAATCGGTAAAGGGACGTTAAATCTGGGAGAACGGTTATGCTGGTTATAGATTTTCATCTTCACGTTACCACGACGGATGAATACAACGAGTGGTTTTTGGACTGGATGAGGAGGGTCCATGGCGAACGGGGATTGGCTCATCTCCAGACCGTTTTGGCCTCTCCAGAAGGCCTGCTCCAATTCATGGATGAACAGGGGATCGATTACGTCGTAGCCCTTGCGGAGACTAACACTATGGTTACCGGTGTGAGCACCAACGACCGCGTGGCGGAGTTTTGCCGTGCGAGCGAGAGGCTTATTCCCTTCGCCAACATCAATCCCTATGTCACCTTCAACCAGGTGGCGGAATTGGAAAAATGTGTTAAGGAGCTGGGGATTAAGGGCATCAAGCTCTATCCCACCTATCAGCACTTTTATCCCAACGATAGCAAACTCTTTCCCATTTATGAGAGGGCGCAGGAGCTAAACATCCCCGTTATGATTCATACGGGATCATCGGTATTCCCTGGCTCCCTCATGAAGTATGGAGATCCCCTTTTCCTGGACGAGATAGCCGTCTTCTTCCCCCAATTGAAGGTCATCCAATCCCATGCTGGCAGGGGTTTCTGGTACGACAGGGCCTTCTTTCTGGCCGGTTTACACGAGAATGTGTATATGGATATAACCGGCCTCCCTCCCCAGAGCCTCCTCAAGTACTTCCCCGACTTGGAGAGGAATGCCGATAAGGTTATCTTTGGTTCGGATTGGCCGGGGATCATCGATATCAAGAAGAATATTGCCGCCATCCTGGAACTCCCCATCAGCAAACCCACCAAGGAGAAGATCCTGGGCAGAACTGCCGCAGCGTTGCTCGGGATTGAAAAGGGAGAAAAGTAAGATAGATTCACTCAACGAAATTTCTGGAAAAGTCGCTCATCTCTGCTCAGGAATATTTTTTCGACCATTCTAAAGTACACTGCACAACTCCATGACTGCAACACCGCACGTCGCGCTCAGAGCTCCTTTTCCCATATTCTCGGGTATCTGCCAATTCCATCTTGACAAATAACTCGCATTGGACATAGATAATGAGGGATGCGTATATTGGGCCTTGATGTAGGAATCAAGAGGATTGGCATTGCCATTAGCGATGAACTGGGTTGGACGGCCCAGGGGATAAAGACCTTACACCGTCACAATGGGGAAAGAGACGTGAGGGAAATACGTGATATCGTTCGGGAATACGAGGTTGAAAAAATCGTCGTGGGCCTCCCCAGGAATATGAACGGTTCCTTGGGCCCCCAGGCTGAGATGGCTTTGGGATTCGTTCAGGAGCTGAGTGAAATTCTCGGGGTTCCTATTATCACGTGGGATGAGAGGCTTTCCACCGTTGAGGCGACCAGGTTGTTCATAAAGGCCGATCTTTCGCGAAAAAAGAGGAAAGGAAAGGTTGATATGACGGCTGCCATCCTCATTTTACAATCCTATTTGGATAGCCTGGCCCGAAAAGGGAATCCATGAAAAGAATAATTAAGATCGCGTATCTCCTCGTCCTCCCATTGGCCATAATCCTCTTCATCTATACCGCCATATACCTCCGCACGCCCTCTCATGTGGAAGGGTTCAAGAAGACCATCACCATTCGAAGGGGAATGACCTTCAAGGAAGTCGCCCAGCTCTTGGGAGATGAAGGGATTATCAGGGGTATTAAGCAGTTCATTCTCCTGGGGAAATTTTCGGGGGCCTCCCCCAAGGTAAAGGCTGGGGAGTATGAACTCAGCTCCGATATGACTCCCCTGCAGATCTTGGATGCCCTCACAAAGGGGAAGGTCAAGCAGTATAAGGTGTCTATCCCTGAAGGATATACCGTATCTCAGATCGCTGAAATCCTCGAAAGCAAGGAAATTACGAATAGCGAGGTCTTCTTGGAAAGGTGCTTTTCATCCCAATACGTATCCTCATTGGGAATCGAGGCCGATGGTTTGGAGGGATACCTCTTCCCCGATAGCTATCTTTTCTCAAAGGCTTTAAAACCAGAAGATATCATCGAAGCCATGGTGAGGCGATTCCGACGGGTTTATACCACACAATACTCGGAAAGGGGCAAGGAACTTGGGTTTTCCGACCACGAGATACTCACCCTAGCCTCCATGATCGAGAAGGAAGCAGCTATCCCATGGGAGAGGTTTCTCGTCTCCGGTGTGTATCATAATCGATTGAAGCGAAACATGCTGCTTTACAGCTGTCCCACGGTCATCTACGGGATCAAGGACTTCGATGGTAACTTAACCAAGAGGGATTTGGAGCGCTATACCCCTTATAATACCTATCGCATTCGGGGGTTGCCACCAGGGCCCATATGCAATCCGGGCAAGGAGGCCATTGTGGCAGCCCTCTATCCCGCCAAAACGGAGTACCTCTATTTCGTCTCCAAAAATGACGGGTCTCACCACTTCTCATCGACCCTCGAGGAACATAATATCGCCGTTTGGAGATATCAGAAGGGAAGGAATTATCTCATTAAATAATGGGCATTCTGCTCCCTCTTATGGGAGGCAATCCAACCCGCATTCGAAAGTCTCCCGACTTTTGTATTACTGGCCACCCTCGATGAATCCCCCGCTTGTCCAGCACAATACGATCATGGGAGACGATGTTCTGTGGTAGCTGACGGCCATCAGGAATCAATGGTGAAATGTCCGACACACGGATACTGATTAATTGAGAAGTAAATCACCAGAATTACTTGAGCGAGCAGGCAGCAGATACCATAGTTACTTGAAATAGGGAATTAATATCACAGGCGTGAATGGGTACCAAGTACAGATATATTCTCCTTGACCTATGAAGAGACTGTGACTGTATCAAGGAGGCAGGGGTCGAAGCGTTTATTGTGGAGAGACTGCCTCAGTCCCTTACTAATATATGTCTCAATGTCTTTGCAAAACGTCTCTTCTCCCAGATCTCCCTCTTTACCACTCTCAATAAAAGGAGGGGTAGGATCATGAATAACCGAATCAGATCTGGGCGTGTAAGGAGCTCTATTTTATAAGCTTTTTTAGCTGCCGCTTTTATTTGAGAGGCAGTGTAGAAATTGAATTTGATCTTCGAGCTTATTTCCTTCATTTTTTTTCGGCCAAGCCGGTCAGAATAGACAGAACCACCTATATGCTCATAATAGTATCCAGGTGTCTTATCTACCAGTTTTTTCAGGGGTGAATACCTTTCTATTCTCAGTTTCTGGAAAGTTATGGAATCCACTTTCAACTCCTTTGCAAATTCTGG
>CP070774.1:1182494-1188873 GCA_020346125.1 Syntrophobacterales bacterium
CAGTAGGATGCTGAGGGATACCTCCATTAATGAGCTTTCGATAATACTTCGCACTGAAATGAAGGAGACCTCATCCGAGGCCAAGAGGAGAAAATTGGGGAAAAGGCTAAGGGTCGTCGAGGCGTTCAGAGATTCCAAGAATAAGCCAGAATGGATGATCATGGAGGTCATACCGGTAATCCCTCCAGACCTGAGACCCCTTGTTCCTTTAGATGGTGGGAGATTTGCGACCTCCGACCTCAATGACCTTTACAGAAGGGTTATCAATCGAAATAACCGGCTCAAGAGATTGCTGGAGTTGAGTGCCCCTGAGATCATTATTCGAAATGAAAAACGGATGTTACAGGAGGCCGTTGATGCCCTATTCGACAATGGCAAGAGGGGGCGGACGATTATCGGGCCTAATAGGAAACCATTGAAATCATTGAGCGATATGCTGAGGGGTAAGCAGGGGCGATTCCGTCAGAACCTCCTGGGCAAAAGAGTCGATTACTCCGGGAGATCCGTCATTGTGGTAGGACCGGAATTGAAACTCCACCAATGCGGGATTCCCAAAAAGATGGCCCTGGAGCTCTTCAAGCCCTTTATCTATAACAAGTTGGAGGAGAGGGGGTATGTGTCCGCTATCAAAAGCGCCAAGAAAATGGTGGAAAGGGAGAAACCGGAGGTGTGGGATATCTTGGAAGAGGTAATTCGGGAGCATCCGGTGTTGCTGAATCGTGCCCCGACATTGCATCGGTTGGGAATTCAAGCCTTCGAACCCGTGCTGATTGAGGGGAAAGCCATTCAACTCCATCCATTGGTCTGTGCGGCCTTTAACGCAGATTTCGACGGGGATCAAATGGCAGTCCACATTCCCCTCTCAGTGGAATCCCAGGCGGAGGCACGGATATTAATGATGTCCACCAACAACATCCTCTCTCCAGCCAATGGGAAACCCATTATCGTTCCCACGCAGGATATTGTCTTGGGGATTTATTATATGACTCGAAAAGCCCCCTTGGCAAAAGGAGAAGGAAAGATTTTCTCGAATTGTGAGGAAGTCAGGATCGCATATGATGCCGATGAGGTAGACCTCAATGCTGAAATCAAGGTGAGGATTGATGGGGAACTGGTTACGACCGCCGTTGGCCGTGTAATCCTCCGGGAGATTATCCCAGAGGAAATCCCATTCGAATTGATCAACTATGAAATGAAGAAGGATAAATTGGCTGCTTTAATCGATTATTCATACCGACACGCCGGGGAAAAGAAGACAGTCATCCTCGCCGATCGGTTGAAGGATTTGGGATATAGATATGCGACTTTGGCGGGTGTTTCTATATCTATAGAGGACATGCTGATTCCCTCCGATAAGGAGAAGCTTTTGACCAAGGCTAATGAGGAGATTCAGGTCATTCGAAATCAATATACTGATGGGCTAATCACCGATGGTGAGCGTTACAATAAGGTCATCGATATATGGGCCCAGGTAACGGAAAATATCGCCGATGAGATGCTAAAGGAACTGGGAACGCAGAAGATCACCGATAAGGATGGAAATGAAAAAGCAGTTGAAAGCTTTAATCCCATCTTCATGATGGCCGATTCCGGGGCAAGGGGAAGTGCTCAACAGATTCGCCAGCTTGCGGGGATGCGGGGATTAATGGCCAAACCATCGGGGGAGATCATAGAGACTCCCATTACGGCGAATTTCCGCGAGGGATTGACCGTCCTCCAATACTTTATCTCGACCCACGGCGCCAGAAAGGGGTTGGCCGATACTGCGTTGAAAACGGCCAATTCAGGCTACCTTACGAGGAGACTGGTGGACGTTGCCCAGGATGTGGTGATTATTGAGCCTGATTGCGGGACCTTAGACGGTATAGGTGTGAGCTCCTTGGTTGAGGGGGGGGAGATCATCGAGCCAATGGGAGAGAGAATTTTGGGCAGGGTAGCCCTGGAGGAAATCAAGGATCCATTCACGGATGAGGTCATCGTTAAGGTAAACCAGGAGATCGATGAGAACGCCTGCGAAAAGATCGTCGACGCGGGTATCGAAGAAGTGAAGATTCGTTCGGTGCTCACCTGTAAATCCAAAAGGGGCGTCTGTGCGCTTTGCTACGGAAGAGACTTGGCGAGGGGAAGTTTGGTGCGTATTGGGGAAGCGATTGGAATCATCGCCGCCCAATCCATTGGTGAACCGGGGACTCAATTGACCATGAGGACTTTTCACATTGGAGGTACCGCTAGCCGAAGGGCTGAGCAGACGGCCTTGGAATCGAGGATTGATGGAACCGTTCGGTTCATCAATATCAAAACCGTACGGAATCGGGATGGGGATTTAATCGTTATGAATCGGAACGGTGAGATCGCCATCCTCGATCAGGCAGGTCGGGAGAGAAGGCGATATTTAATCATTTATGGTGCCAAGCTCAAGGTGGAAGATGGCCAGAAGCTGAAGGAAGGTGATTTATTGGCTGAATGGGATCCCTATGCCATCCCCGTACTCACGGAGGTTGCGGGAAAGGTGAAGTTCGGCGATATCAATGAGGGCGTGACCATGCAGGAGCAGGTAGATGAGTTTACCGGTCTCTCCAGGAAGGTCATCGTTGAGTCAAAGGACCCCGAATTGAGGCCTCGTATTTCCATCAAAGATGAAAAGGGAAGAACATTGAACCTTTACGGGTCAAGCTCTCAGGCTCGTTATCTCCTCCCTGTTGGAGCGAATATCTTTGTCTCCGAAGGGGACATGGTCGAGGCAGGGGATATTATCGTTAAGATTCCGAGGGAAACGACTAAAACCAAAGATATCACGGGTGGCCTGCCCAGGGTGGCCGAATTATTCGAGGCCAGACGACCCAAGGAATTCGCCATGATCAGTGAGATCGATGGAGTCGTTTCCTTTGGAAGAGATACCAAGGGGAAAAGGAAGGTTGTCATTACCCCAGAGGTGGGCGAGCCTAAAGAGTACAGCGTCATCCGAGGGAAACATATCAGTGTACATGAAGGGGATTTCGTGAAGGCGGGTGAGGCGTTGATGGACGGGCCATCGAATCCTCATGATATATTGAGGATCCTTGGCACTCAGGAGTTAGCCAAATACCTGGTGGATGAAATTCAGGAGGTATACAAGCTCCAAGGGGTTAAGATCAATGATAAACACATAGAAGTTATCGTCCGCCAGATGCTCAAGAGGGTTCGAATTAGTGAAATCGGGGATTCCAAATTTTTAGTAGATGATCAGGTCGAAAAATATGTTTTTGAGGAGGAGAATGAAAGGGTCTTAGGAGAGGGGGGAAAGCCTGCTACCGCGGACCCCCTCTTTCTCGGCATTACCAAGGCCTCACTGATCACCGATAGTTTTATCTCCGCCGCCTCTTTCCAAGAAACCACAAAGGTTCTTACTCAGGCCGCTATAGAGGGCAAGGTTGACAATCTCCTGGGGCTGAAAGAGAACGTCATCATGGGGAGACTCATCCCAGCGGGTACTGGGCCACCCCAATTCAAGAGGATGCAACTCCATGTCGAATATCCGGAGGGGGAAGAGGAGGTAGTCCAAGAGGGATATTAGCCACCGCTATTGAATCCTTTTTAGCTTTTGCTTGGCGATCTTTGCCTGTTGCGTACGCGGGTACTCCCTAATCACCTGGTTCAACAGGGATTGGGCAAAAGTCTTGTCCCCCAATTTTAACCAGCATAGGGCCTGTTTGAGCAAGGCCGAAGGAACCTTGTCACCTTTCGGAAACTTCTTGACCACATCATCATAAGCAATAATGGCCTTCTCGTAATTCTTTACCGAATAGTGACATTCCCCGATCCAAAAGTGGGCGTTGTCAGAAAGTTCGGTCTTGGGATAGACGGCCAAAAAGGCCCTAAATTTTTCCCTAGCAGCGGAAAATTCCTTCCTCTCGTAGGTTTGCTTGGCTTCTTTATAGAGGGCCTCCATGGCCTCCAAGGAAGAAGGTTCTCCCTTCGAGGTGGGTTCTTTTTTGATCTGGGCTCTGGAGGCCTTGGAAATTTCATTGAGCTTGGCCTCCATTTCCTTGCGCACCTTATCAAGCTCTCCCTCCAACTCATTCAATCGGATCTCAAAATCCCTTCTGAACGCCGTCAATTCTTGCTGGGGTCGCTGGGCGAATTCCCTATTCTCTTCGACGGCATTTTTCAGGATTTGGATTTCCCGCTGAAGGGGCTCAAGCATAAAATCCAGGTCCGCTTGACTCTTCCGGATTGTCATGGAGGATTCCGACCTCAGTTGCTTCAATTCCTTTTGAACGTCGATCAATTGCCTATAGAGGGAATCGATATCCTGCCGCAAGTAAGCCATATCGCCAGTGGTAGTACATCCAAAAATAATGGCAAGAAAACCCGCCGCCAGTAAAATGCGTAAAGACCTTTTCCGTATCATCGTTTCCTTCTCTTATGGAAGAGGCATCCAAAAGGATGGATGTCAAAATGGTCTTACCTCGATAGTATGATGAAGTGGGCCCTTCGGTTCTTCGCCCAAGCCTTCTCGGTGTGTCCCGGGTCGGCAGGCATCTCCTCACCATAGCTGATGGTCGAGATTCTATCCAACGAAACTCCTAATGAGGTGAGATACTCCTTAGTGCTATTGGCCCTCCTTTCCCCCAGGGCCAGATTATACTCGATGGTTCCCCTTTCGTCGCAGTGACCTTCGATTTGGAATTTTGCCCCGGGGTGTTTGAGGAGAACTTCCGCATTTTGTGAGAGGATCTCCCTTGCTTCTGGCGTCAGATCATATCGGTCGAAACCGAAATGAATATCCTTCAGCAGCGATGACTCCAGAAATTCCCCCTCGATCCCGGGGTATTCCTTCCTCTCCAAACTGGCCGCCAACGACTTTTCCTCGATCCCCGGCTCTTCACCCTCCTCAATGGGTTTTCCCCGGACCTCTTCCTCCGTCGTAACCAAGGGTTCCTCTCTTACGGCTTTTTTCGCACAGCTTGCCATTACCATAAGGGAAAGGATAACCCCCAAAACGATACAAGTTTTTTTGACCATGACGAACCTCCTCTTTATCATTTTTGTGTTATCGATCCATCCTGGGAGACCATGTTGGGCTTGATTCCTTGCCCTTTGTAGAGGTCAGCCTACGCTGGTTGGCTCCATTGGCATTCATGATATAGATACGGGATTGGCCTCCCCTGGTCGAACTAAAGGCAATGAAACGGCCATCAGGTGACCAGGTGGGGCTTTCGTTGCTTCCGGAGTTTTCCGTTAGCCTCCGAATCCCCGTTCCATCGGGATTTATCGTAAGGATGTCGAAACGTCCGTTTAGGCGACCGCAGTATGCGATCCTATCCCCTCTTGGCGACCAGGAGGGAGAGGCATTATACGTGCCTAAAAAGGTGAGCCTCTTTACATTCCTCCCATTTATATCCATTGTATAAATCTGGGGGGAGCCGGCTCGATCGGAGACAAAAGCGATTTTTCTCCCATTGGGAGACCAGGTTGGGGAAGCCTCGCTGCTCCAACTCTTGGTTAGCCTCCTAGGGTGGGTCCCATCGCGGTTAATGATAAAGACCTCCGTATTTCCATCCCTTCTCATCATCAGTGCCATTCTGCTTCCATCGGGTGACCAAGCCGAGGCGGCATTCAATCCTGGATCTGTGGATAACTGAGTCACCACCGATCTGGTGAGATCAAATAGGTAGAGATCTGGGTTCCTCTTGATATAGGAGGTAAATGCAATGAGCCTACCATTTGGGGACCAAGCCGGGGAGAGGTTGATAGATCCGTTATCGGTGATCTGCCTCAGGTTATGTCCGTCGAAATCGACGGTATAAATCTCCTTGTTTCCCGACATGGTCGATACAAAGGCGATCTTCGTATCGAATACCCCCTTTTCACCCGTAATATGATAAGTAATTTCATTGGCGATATGATGAATGATATTCCTAAGGCTCTTGGCGCTCCCTTCATACCTTTTGCCGCCAAGAAAAACCTTCTCCACAAGGTCGAAGAGCCGAAATTCAACGGCAAGCCGCTCCCCCTTTGAGGAATATCCGCCAATAACCAATGCCTCTGACCTGCTCATCAACCAGCTTTGATAACCGGGGGGATCAGCAGTTGCGTTACTCTCCTGGGGGAATTCACTTCGTGGGATTATCTCAAAGAAACCCGAGATTGTCAAATCATTGGCTAAGATATCCATTATCCTGCGGGCCAAGTCAGGTTGAGATCTTCCGGTATCTTTAAATTGGTCTATAGCGATGGGAAGGGGCTGCAATTCGGGGGATTCAATATCGATATAAACCCTGGCCCGGCTCACCTCTGCCGAAATAAATGTGGAGATCACACAGATCAAGATGAATATCACTCTTAAATAAAGCTTCAGATACATCTGCATTTCTCACAAGATAGAGCTTTATTCGGT
>CP070774.1:1188973-1197578 GCA_020346125.1 Syntrophobacterales bacterium
ATCCTCAGTGGGCCAATCGGTGATCATGGCATTGCCGTTCTGTCTCAAAGAGAGGGATTGGCTTTTGATACAGATCTCAGAAGTGATTGCGCCCCACTCAATCATATGGTGAGGGAGATCCTCTTGGTGACCGGAGAGATTCATGCCATGCGGGATCCAACCCGGGGGGGCGTTGCAGCCTCCTTGAATGAGATCGCTGCCCAATCGGGTGCGGGTATCGTTCTTACCGAATCGGATATTCCAGTGAAAGAGGAGGTCAAATCAGCATGCGAGATCCTTGGCTTGGATCCTCTTTACGTCGCTAACGAGGGAAAACTCCTCGTTTTTGTCCCACCTGAGCATGCCTCCAGGGTCTTGAAGATTATGCGGAAAAATCAACACGGCCGAGATGCCAGGATCATCGGGGAGGTTGTCGCGGATCACCCGGGGCGAGTTGTCATGAAAATAAGAACTGGGGGGACTCGAATCATTGACATGCCCCTTGGCGAACAGCTTCCAAGGATTTGTTAGGAGGGATGAATAGCCCCAGATATCCCCCATTTGATACCACGGACCCCTGCTTCTAAACCCCTCTTTTCCAAAAGCGAACACCCTTTACGCCGAGCTTGGGTGCTGTGGTTTGAAGGATGAATTTACGCTCGCGAACAACGGCCTTCTCCAGACACTCAGGAAACTTCCGAAACTTTCCCCTTGATGGGCTTAAGCGAATATGGTTATTATTCCATATAGTTAAAGTGAAACACGGTGGATTGAGGACGCTTCTCTATGGGTAAAATTGATCTTATTCTCCTACATCCCCCTACCCTTTACGACTTCAGGAAGGAACCGGTAATGTACGGGCCTATCAGCGATGTCGTCCCCTCCACGCCCATATTCGAGATGTATCCCATTGGATTCGCCAGCCTCTCGGAATACTTGGAGAGAAATGGCCTCCATGTCAGGATCATCAATGTCGCCTTGAAGATGCTCAAGAGCAAGGATTTCGATGTGCCAAAAATGATTCATCGCCTGCGACCCATTGCCTTCGGGCTTGATCTGCACTGGATGGCCCATGTCCAGGGATGTCTCGCCCTGGCAGAGGAGATAAAACGAGTCCATCCCCGTATCCCGGTCATCCTGGGGGGGCTTTCTGCGACTTACTATCATGAGGAAATATTGAGGGATTATCCCCAGGTAGATTTCATCATCAAGGGCGATTCAACGGAAGTGCCACTCCTCGAGCTGATCAGATGTCTCAAGGAGAAGAGGGACATATCCCATATTCCCAACTTGACGTGGAGGAACGAAAGGGGCCGAATTCACTCTAATCCCATCACGTATGTCCCAGAAACGCTTGACGACATCGCCATAGACTATCGCCACATCATGCAAAAGGTCTGGAGGTATCGTGATCCCACGGGATATGAGCCCTTCACTCATTGGTTCACCTACCCGGTTACCGCGGTATTTACCTGCAGGGGCTGTCGCTACAATTGCAAGATATGTGGCGGATCGGCAAACACCTTCCACAAGATGACGAACCGCCAAAGGCCAGCCTACCGGGATCCCCTGCTACTGGCGAGAGATATCATGGACATCCGAAATCATCTCAGGGCGCCCATCATGATCATTGGGGATATCTTTCAGCCAGGCGACGTATATGGCTTCAAACTCCTGAGTGCCCTGAAAGGCAAGGGAATTAAGAATCATATCGCCTTTGAGTTTTTCGCCCTACCCTCCCGGGAAAAACTGGAGCGAATCTCCGAGGCCATTCCCAACTTCAACCTTGAAATCTCCCCCGAATCCCACGATGTAGCGGTCCGAAAAGCCTTCGGGAGGCTATATGATAACGACGCCCTGGAAGCGATGGTGAGGAATGCCCTTGATCTGGGCTGTAGACGAATCGATCTGTTCTTCATGACGGGATTGCCGCAACAGACTCGCCAATCGGTCCTCGATACCGTGGATTACTGTCGATACCTTCTCGAGCGCTACGGGAAGAGACGGAGGCTCCTTCCCTTCATTTCCCCCCTTGCTCCATTCTTGGATCCGGGGAGCCCCGCCTTCGAGAATCCCGAGAGATACGGATACAGGCTCTTCTATCGGTCCGTTGAGGAGCACCGCATGGCAATGCTTTCCCCCAGTTGGAAATACACCCTGAATTACGAGACAGAATGGATGACCCGTGATGAAATTGTATACGGGACCTATGAGGCAGCCTTGAGGCTGAACCGGCTGAAGGGAGAATTTGGCCTCATCGATACCAAAACGGCCCTGGCCACGGAGAAAAGAATTAAGGATGCGGTAAAGCTGATGCGACGGATCGATGAGGTCGCCCATATTGACGACCAAACCCGCCGAAATCGGGAACTGACTAAATTAGGATTGCATATCAACAAGCTCAATATGTCCACCGTGTGTGAAAAGAGGGAATTGGAATGGCCACTCCACTGGATCAGTATGAACCCGCTCAGGGTCTTTAAGACCCTTTTTATGAGGCTTCAATCCAATGTCCTCGAGGGGGAATAAGACATGTCTCAACAACTCCGTCAGAAATACCTCCGCTACATTCCCAATGTGGACCATATCCTTTCCAAACCTGAGATGGTTCAACTGGGAAACCGCTACCCGAAGGGTATCATCCTGGAGGCGGTTCGAAGGGGGCTCGAGCAGCTTCGTCAAACCATTATGACCGCCCAGAACCCAGGGGAACTGGACGAGTCCATCTTCTCCTTTGAACATTTGCTCCCACAATTCATGGAGGAGATTGAAAATCAGGTCAAACCCACGTTGAGAAGGGTAATCAATGCGACGGGAGTGGTAATCCATACTAACTTGGGTCGCTCGCTTCTCTTTGAAGGTGCCATCGAGCATATAGCCCAAGTATCAAGGCATTACTCCAATTTGGAGTTCGACCTGAACGAGGGGAAGAGGGGATCACGGTATGCCCATGTCGAGGAGATCCTCTGTCGGTTGACAGGGGCTGAAGCCGCCTTAGTCGTCAACAACAATGCCGCTGCCGTCTTGCTGGTCCTCAATACCATTTCCGAGGGAAGGGAGGTTATTGTCTCCAGGGGGCAGTTGGTTGAAATCGGAGGTGCCTTTCGTATCCCCGATGTCATGAACCGGAGCGGTGCTATCTTGAGAGAGGTTGGGACAACCAACCGAACCCATCTTAAAGACTACGAAGGGGCAATTGGCGAACAGACCGCTCTAATCCTGAAGGTCCATACGAGTAATTTCAGGATCATCGGTTTTACCGCTGAGGTCGAACTAAAGGAATTGGCGGAGTTGGCCCATTCTCACAATCTACCCGTCATGGAAGACTTGGGGAGCGGATGTCTCATCGATCTCAGCAAATACGGCCTGGATAGGGAGCCTACGGTTCAGGAAGCCATCAAGGAGGACGCGGATATCGTCACCTTCAGTGGGGATAAGTTGATGGGAGGCCCCCAGGCTGGGATCATCCTCGGGAAGGCAGAGTATATCCAAAGGATAAAAGTCAATCCCCTCAACCGGGCCATGAGAATTGATAAGTTGACCCTGGCTGGATTGGAATCGACATTGCTCCTCTATCTCGATGAAACCAGCGCTGTCCGGGAAATTCCCACCCTCAGGATGCTTACCTATTCCCATGACGAACTCCGGAAGAGAGCCCAGAAGCTCTATCGGAAGATACGGGCAAGGATACCCAGCGGATTGAGGATTGGGGTAAGGGATGATGTATCCCAAGTGGGAGGTGGGGCCTATCCCATCCAATCGCTTCCCACTAAGGTCATAACCCTCAAGATAGACAATGGAGCAGTCCACCAACTGGAGAAGAGGTTAAGGGAAGCCAAGCCCCCCATTATCGCGAGGGTCAGCAAGGAAGAGGTCCTCTTGGACGTCAGGACCATTGGGGATGATGAAGGGGACCTCATCGTCGATGGAATCGAAAAGAGTTTGAGACAGGGCCTATGATCACGCCGCAGGTACTCCCAAGCTGAACCCAAATGGCTCAAGCCGAGGATTTCACATTCGTTGTGGGCAATTCCGATGCGGGAATGAGATTGGACACATACCTTTCCCAAAGGGTATTTGAACTCACCCGGTCTCAAATCAAGAAGCTCGTCCAAGAACGCCGCATCCTGCTCAACCGCCTCCCGTCAAGACCGGCGATGAGATTACGGGAGGGGGATGTGGTCACCGGGGCTATCCCACCACCCCGAAGATTGGAAGTGGTCCCCCAGGATATCCCCCTTGATATCCTCAACGAGGATCCATGGATTATCGTCATCAATAAGCCCGCGGGCATGGTGGTCCACCCAGGTGCCGGGATTGATTCTGGAACCCTTGTAAATGCCCTTCTCTTTCACTGCCGGGATCTCTCTCAAATCAACGGGGTCATCCGTCCGGGAATTGTCCATCGCTTGGATAAGAACACCTCGGGCGTAATGGTCGCGGCGAAAAACGCGGCGGCCCACCATCACCTTTCCATCCAATTCAAGACCCGTCAAATCAGAAAGCGCTACATCGCCTTAATCCATGGGGAGATGAGGGGATGCGAAGGGGTCATCGAAGCATCCCTGGGAAGACATCCCAAGGAGCGAAAACGGACCTCCATTCATACGCGTAAGGGGAGGAATGCCCTTACTCAATGGAGGGTAATCAAACGTTTCAAGGGTCTCTCACTCCTGGAAGTTATCCCGAAAACGGGCCGAACTCATCAGATTCGGGCACATCTCTCTTCTCAGGGACATCCCATCGTGGGAGATCCGGAATATTGCAGGGGGAAATGGATTGAAAGGATAAGGGATCCTCAGATCAGGGACAGGATCGGGATGCTGAAAAGGCAGGCCTTACATTCGGAGTGTTTATGTTTGGTCCATCCCCGAAGCGGCGAATTTATGGAATTCAATGCCCCGTTGCCCGACGATATGGCGGGGATCATCCAGTTCCTCTCCCAGCATGGTGAAGGGCATCCCTCCGAGGGAAAAGGGGGTAGATGATCTCCATAGCTGAAAGAGATGAGGCAAAAACCCTGGGTGAAATCACCTACTTCGAGGCCCCATCACTAAAGGCCCTGGACCTTGTCAATCATGCCTTCTGTACCAGAATTAGAGGGGTACGAAGGGGAATGTATTCCTCCCTCAACCTCGCCGGGGGGAAGGGTGAAGAACAAACTCGTATTCACCTCAATAGGAAATTAGTTGCGAAGACTTTCCGCATTGGCCCCGCACAGCTCATCACCATGGACCAGATTCACGGGGACCGAATATGGATCATCGATAAACCATTACCTCCCTCAGTGCCTTCCTTGAATTGCCGCTATGATGCCCTTTTGACCGATCAACGAGAGATCGCCATCGGCGTATTAACGGCCGATTGTGTCCCCATCATGCTTGTGGATCCAAACCATACGGTCATAGGAATCATTCATGCGGGATGGCGGGGAACGTTCCTGGGCATCACCCGAAAAGCTATTCATAAGATGATCCATCACTTCGGGATAGCCCCTGAAGGCCTGCTCGTTGCCATCGGTCCATCCATCGGAGAATGCTGTTACGAAGTGGATGAAGACGTTATGGCCCTTTTTCGATCATCGGGCTGGAATTGGCAATCCTTTAGCAGACCTCGGGGGGGAAAAAAGTGGACCGTGAACCTCGCTCAGGCAAATATCGAGCAAATGAAGGATCTTGGAGTTAGGGATGAAAATTGCTGCTGGATGAGAATCTGTACAGCTTGCAACCATGATATTTTCTTCTCCTCTCGCGCCCAAGGAACCAGAACCGGCCGACAGATTTCTTTCATCCAACTCCGGGATTCCATTGATACGGCATGAGCTGGAAAAGTCGAAATGGGGAAGAAAAAAGAGGAAGATTCCATCATCTTACACATCGCCGTTCAGCCTAAGGCCTCGGAGGACAGGATTGTGAGCTTTCATGGGGAGGCCTTAAAAGTGAAGGTTACCGCTCCTCCAACCGAGGGAAAGGCAAATCAACGGTTGATTCAGGTTTTGGCCGAACGATTGAACATAGGGCAATCTCGCATTGAGATTATCCAGGGCCACAAATCGAGGAGAAAAGTATTGAGGATATGGAATGTCAGCTCAAATCAGGTAAGGAATGCCCTCAAACCTAAAAATAAGGAGTAAGTGAGGTTCTGTGTGCTTATTGGAGGGATTGTGTCTTTTGCGTTTCCATACACGGAACCGAGAGATACTTTCGGAGATAGCAGGAGAAAGGGGAATCTATCGGAAAATAAGAAATTTAGTTCTTTCTTTGTCAAGATCCCCAAATTTGGTAATCACGTTTCGTTCTCCGACGAATCCAAACCATCCGATACCCACAGACCCCTAGCTGGGATATTTTTGCATCCCGAAGATATTTCTCAAGATGGTACTCTGGGGAAATACCATTAGATCCCATCAATTCAACTGCTTTATTTGCGACCCATACGGCTGAGTCAGCGGAGAAGATCTACTATAGCCCTATCATTGCCGTAACTGAGTTCCAGTCCTTCGGTATCACCGGGACGAAGGATCCCCTTTTCAAAGAATTTCATGGCGAAGACGACGATTACACCCGCGGGCATGGTATCCAATCCCAGTTCATTGCAGGGGCGATTTGCTGCCTCCCTCCATAGTAACACTCGCAGTAGTTCATTCAGAATGGATAATGGCGCGGGGTGAACTGCATGCTGATCCAACGCAGTTCAGTGAATTCCTCCAACCCGGCGCGGCCACCGAACCGCCCCCAACCACTATCCTTCACGCCCCCAAAGGGCACCTGTGGCTCATCGGAAACCGTCTGATCATTTATATGAACTATCCCCGATTCAATACGCTCGGCAATGGCCATGCCCTTGGCGAAATCGCGGGTGACAACAGCTGCCGAAAGCCCGTAGGGAGTATCGTTTGCTACGGCCACGGCCTCCTCTTCGTTCTCGACCTCAATCAACGATACCACCGGGCCGAAGGTCTCCTCATACGAAAATGGTGTGCCGGACTTTACGTTGGTCAGCACTGTGGGATAGTAACAGAGCCCCTCGGATTTACCACCACACAGGATCTTAGCGCCATCGCGGACGGCAGCATCCACGCTGTCCTTGACTTGGTTGAATTGCTGCTTGTTGATGAGGGGGCCAATGATCGTGTCGGGTTCCTTCGGATTGCCAACCTTGAATGTTGAAACCTTCTTGACGAATTTTTCGGTAAATTCCCGGGCGATCGGTTTTTCGACGATGACCCTGCGTGTAGACATACAGATTTGCCCCTGATGGTTGAACCCGCCGAATGCCGCGGCATTCACGGTGTTTTCAATATCGGCATCGCGCAGGATGATCATTGGATTCTGTCCGCCCAGTTCCAGGGCCACGCGCTTAAGGTGCCGCCCCGCTTTTTCCGCGAGCTGACGGCCCACTGCGGTCGAACCGGTCAAGTTGATACGGCGCACCTTCGGGTTTTCGATGAATTCGTCTCCAATCTCACCGCTTCCCCCCGGTCCGTTCGTGATGAGATTCAAAACCCCTTTTGGAAAACCGGCTTCATGGAAGACCTCTGCAATCACGACACCGCCTGCTGCTGCCGATTCAGTCGAGGGCTTGAGAACCGCCGTGTTTCCGTAAGCAATCGGCATGCAGATAGAGCGCAGCGATAGGATCAACGGCGCATTCCACGGCGCTATACCTGCGACAACACCTACGGGCTGGCGTACCGCCATATAGAATGCGCCCGGCAGATCGGCGGGGATGATTTCACCGTTGGCCTGGTGCGCCTGTGCTGCAGCTTCACGCAGCAAACCAGGGGTAAAGTGGGTCTGGAACATCGCAAAGCCAAAGGTGCCACCGGTTTCCTCGGCAAGGATCGTAACAATCTCGTTCTTTTTCTTTTCGAGAATGTCAGCAGCCTTTAAGAACAAGGCTTGGCGCTCAGCCGGGAGCGTATGGGACCACTCGGGAAACGCCGCTACTGCCGCGTCAACAGCACGCTTGGCATCAGACCGTTTTCCGGAGGGAACTCGTGCAAAAACCTCACCTGTGTAGGGATTGAGATCGTCGTAGACCTCGCCGTCGAGGGCACCAACCCACTCACCGTTAATATACATTTTGTATTCTCTGGGCATTTTGACTCCTCCTCTCCGAGAATTTTTCAAACTATGCAATGGGTGATCGTTGATTTCCCTCTATTCACCTCCTTCCTTAAGTGCTTGAATAGACCTTACAGCCCTGAAGTAAATTACCCCGCGGCAGAGCTGTGAGGCATTACAAATCAAAATCCAATTGTTCTTGGTGCTGAGACTCAATATACTGACGGATCACTTCAGAGGTAACCTTGTCCCCAACAGACCTGACAAAATATCCATCGCTCCAAAGCTGTTCCTCAACCTCATAAAACTCCCTAAACACTAGCTTGGCTGATATACCCTTCATAATCTCCATTATCTGGTACGGAGAATACCGAGGAGGCTCTGTTAAAAAAAGATGAGCATGATCCTCTTTCACTTCCATCGTATCTATGTCAAATTCATACCTGTCTGTAATCTTGTGAAATACCTCTTTACGCCTCTTCGCCATACTACCCTTCAATACCAACTTTCGATATTTGGGAACCCAAACCAGATGATACTTGAGATCATAGACAGCATGC
>CP070774.1:1197678-1200933 GCA_020346125.1 Syntrophobacterales bacterium
TTAAGGTACCCCCATTTTATGGAGAAAAAATAGTTAAGTTTGCAGAACCCGTTGGCGAAAGGAAAACTTATATAATGGCTCACGGGGAAACTCGCACCATCCCTAAGTACATAAAGGGAGTTAAGCATGTTGAAACAAGGGGTTTCTGGGAACCGGAAACAATGAACGCCATGAGGGTATTTTATGATTTTGGGTTTATTAGCAAGGAACCCATAAAAATTGGAGATCTCTCAATAATTCCGAGGGATTTTCTTAAGATAAGGCTATTAACCTGGAAACAAAAAGAGGAAGACAGATGGGATTGGACTACTTTTCTGAACGTTGAAGTCATTGGTAAAAAGGACGATAAGAAGCTGAAATATATTTATGACGCCACACATCCCCTGGAATGG
Organism: Syntrophobacterales bacterium; assembly: GCA_020346125.1. GTDB lineage: Bacteria > Desulfobacterota > BSN033 > WVXP01. The sequence goes on from CP070774.1 coordinate 1,198,071, forward strand.
GGAAAGATAGCACAGGGCAGAATGACAGCAGTGCCAATGTCAATTGGGATTCAAATGCTTGCTACTGGCACAATTAAAACAAGAGGGGTCTTTACTGCTGAAGGATCGGATATTAATCCTAAGGCCTTTTTTAGTGAATTGGCCGAAAGAGGGATTAAGATCGTTGAGAGAAAAGAACAGGTCCTTTAACGGATAATCCCCTGACTCAAAGGAGGAAATCATGACAAAGGAGGAAATCTTCGAACGCCTGTCCTTTTCCATTGTCAAGGCTGATAAGGAAATGGCCCAAGAAGCTGCTCAGGAGATCATCAAACAGAAGATCGACCCTATTGAGGCCATTGAAAAGGGGCTATCAAAGGGAATGGATATCATCGGCGAGCGTTTCAGCAAAATGGAGGCCTTCCTGCCAGAGCTCATGATGGCCGCCCAGACATTTGATACGGCCATGGAGATACTGGAGCCGGAGATCGCTGCCCAGAAGAAGGAGGTGACCACCCGGGGAACCATCGTGATGGGGACGGTCAAGGGAGACGTCCACAACATTGGGAAGAATATCGTGACCATGATGTTGAAGATAGGCGGGTTCGATGTCCATGATCTGGGGGTGGATGTTTCACCGCTATCATTCGTCGAAGCTGCGCAGAAAAACCATGCCGACATCATCGCCCTCTCGTCGCTGATGACCACGACCATGCCGGGGCAGAGAGAGGTCATAGAGGTCTTGAAGGAGATGGGCTTGAGGGATCAATACTGCGTCATCGTGGGGGGAGGACCAGTGAATCAGCAGTGGGCCGACCAGATCGGAGCCGAGGGGTACGGGGAGACCGCAGCAGATGCTGTCTTGTTGGCAAGAGACCTCTTGGCCGAGAGAAAAAAATAACCTTGAGCTCCGTCGGGGGAGATGTAGATAATGGTAGGAAATAAGGATACCAATTGGATAGAGCGATCTTTTGATGTCTTTCCCGGAGGATCCCTGGGGGAGTTCAACCTGCCCCGGGAAATCTCCACCGTTCTCTCCCACGGCAAGGGATCGAGGACTTACGATGTCTTCGGAAGAGAATACATCGATTATTCCTTGGCCTGGGGTTCCGTGATCCTCGGGCATGCCCACCCAAAAATCGCCGAAGCCGTTAAAAAGCAAGTGCAAAAGGCATTCAATTTTTCCTACGTAACCGAGCAAGCCCTTGAATTGGCCGAGGAGATCGTTAGGACCATCCCCTGTGCGGAGAAGGTCCGGTTTGCCGCTTCCGGAACAGAGGCCACCATGTATGCGATAAAACTGGCCAAGGCCTATACGGGCCGAGATAAGATCCTGAAATTCGAAGGGTCCTATCACGGTGCACATGACTACGGCGTAATGAGCCTTTTTCCGCAAACGCTTGTGGACTTCCCCCTCGCACAACCCACATCAGCGGGGACTTCACAGGCCCTTTCCCAGGAGGTGCTTATCGCCCCCTTCAACGACCTGGAGACCACTGCCCGAATTATCGATCGACATCGAGATCAACTTGGAGGGGTGATCGTCGAGCCCCTCCAGCGATGCACCCCTCCCAAGGAGGGGTTCCTGGAAGGACTTCGGGAAGTCACGAGGCAAAGGGAAATCCCCCTCATATTCGATGAGGTCGTCACGGGATTTCGCCTTGCCTATGGAGGGGCTCAAGAGTACTACGGGGTTACACCTGATCTTGCGGCCCTTGGGAAAGCAATGGGTGGTGGATTCCCCATCGGTGCCTTCTGTGGTAAAACCGAGATTATGGACTTGTGCATTGAGGCAAACCTGGGATCGGAAAACTACGTGTGGGTCGCCTCCACCGGGGGCGGAAACCCGGTCTCTATGGCGGCGAGCCTCGCAACCCTCCAGGAACTTCGAAAACCCGGGACCTACGAAAGGCTCCATGGCCTTGGCAATGCCCTCAGGGAAGGATTGAGGGAAATCCTTGGTAACCTGGGGATTACTGCCCAGGTAATCGGTGATGGCCCGATAGGCCAGGTCATATTCACCGGGGAAAAGGTCATTGACTACCGATCGGTATTCAGGTCCGACAGGGCCAAGGGAAGGAGATTCATGCTGGGTCTATTCGAGAAGGGCGTATTTCTGAATCCCTTAGGGACGAAGTTGTACCTTTCTCTTGCCCACAGTGATAACGATATCGATGCATTTCTCGAAAGAGGCCGCGAGGTTTTGGAGACGATGAAGGCATAAAAAGGAGGGCCATGGAGATGGTCGATTTTTTGGAGATATGTGAGCGGGCACTAACTGGTCCCATTATGACTGAGACGGACTTCGACATGAACGTCTTCGTGTCGAAGCTCGGCCAAGTGATACAACGATACGATATTCATTATGATCCGAGTACTCCCGTCCCATCTGACGATGAGTTGGCGGATCGAGTCTTTCGGGCCGCGGTCGAGTTCTTCAGTGAAGTAGGGGTCTACTGTCAGGATACCAATAGGGTGATCCAATTCAGCCGGGATGAAATCGAGGAAGGCATTGCGGAACCCTCACCTCCGTGTAAGGTGGGAGAGGGAAAGGAGGCGAAGATCTTCTCGCCAAGGAGACCGGAGGATGGCAACCCTCCCTGGTGCCACGTCGGCTCCGGTATTGTAGCGTCAACTGAGGAGATTATGACCAATCTCGTTGAGGCATACGGGGCCATTCCCGAGGCCGATTCCATCAGCATCTCGGCCCTTGATAGTGTAAGGGGAATCCCTGCCTCTGCCGGCTCTCCCTTGGAGATCTACGCAGCCATTCGATCGGTCAGGTTGGGGCGAGAGGCCTTGAGGCGATGTGGCCGTCCCGGCTTGCCCATCATGAACTTAATATCATCAGCCGCGTCTGCTGTGGGAACCATCGCGGCAAGCA
>CP070774.1:1201033-1203907 GCA_020346125.1 Syntrophobacterales bacterium
ATTCGACCAGGGTTTCCTTTCTCGATCGATCACCCCTATACATCCCCACCAATTGGGGAATTGTGACATGACTCTCGTCGATGATCAAGAGGAAATGCCTGGGGAAGTAATCCAGCAACGTCGGGGGAGGTTCCCCCGGTCTTCGACCCGTCAGGTGACGGGAATAGTTCTCTATGCCCGGGCAATAGCCGAGTTCTTGAAGCATTTCGAGGTCGAAACGGGTCCTCTGCTCCAATCGCTGGGCCTCAAGGAGTTTATCCTGGGTTCTCAGTTCCTCCAGCCGCTCCGCTAATTCACTATGGATATTCTCAATGGCACTTTGCATCCTCTCATGTGTGGTGACATAGTGGCTTCCCGGATATATGGCAATTTTGTCCAGCCTCTCAGTAACCTTCCCCCGTAGGGGATCTATCTCCGAGATATTCTCTACCTCATCGCCGAAAAGCTCGATACGAATGGCTCGATCCTCCTCATATGCGGGGAAGACTTCCACGATATCCCCCCTCACCCTAAATGTTCCCCGATGAAAATCGATGTCATTCCGCTCATATTGAATCTCCACCAGCTTACTGAGGATTTTCTCCCGGGGCACAGGCGTCCCCCTCTCCAAATAGAGGAGCAAGCCGTGATAAGCCTCGGGAGATCCCAATCCATAAATGCACGATACGCTGGCTACAATGATTACATCATTTCGATCCAGGAGGGATCGGGTGGCGGAGTGCCTCATCTTATCGATTTCGTCGTTGATGGAAGTATCCTTTTCGATATATGTATCCGTTGATGGGATGTATGCTTCGGGCTGGTAATAGTCGTAATAGCTCACGAAGAATTCCACGGCATTTTCGGGGAAGAGATCTTTGAATTCACCATAGAGCTGAGCTGCTAGGGTTTTATTGTGGGATATGACCAAGGTGGGCTTTTGGACCTTCTCGATGACATTGGCCATGGTAAAGGTCTTCCCGGAGCCGGTGACGCCCAGGAGGACTTGATGTTGCTTTCCCTCCATTACCCCCGTGCTCAATTTCTCTATGGCTTGAGGTTGATCTCCCGTGGGATTGAAATCCGAAACGAGCTTATAGGCTTTCATATTCGTCTAAGGGCCTCCTTCGCCGCCCAAATCCCACTGGCCGATGCTTGGAGAAGGCCCCGGGTAATCCCGGCCCCATCCCCGATGATGAAGAGGTTCTCGATTTCGGATTCCAGGGTTCCGGTTAACTTGATGCGATGGGAATAGAATTTGACCTCCACTCCATAGAGCAAGGTATGCCGCGAGAAGACGCCCGGAGCGATCTTATCCAGGGCCTCCAACATCTCGATGATATCCCTCAAATATCGATAGGGAATGACGAAGCTCAAATCCCCCGGGGTAGCTGATCCAAGGGTTGGGCGGGTAATACAGCGGGAGATCCTCTCCGTGGTAGAGCGTCTCCCCTCCATCAAATCCCCAAGCCTCTGAATGATGACCCCTTTCCCCAGGAGGTTCGCCAGTTGGGATATGTACTTTCCATACGCTATTGGATCATCGAAGGGTTCCGTAAAGGAACTGCTGACCAAGATGGCAAAATTGGTGTTTTCGGTCTTCTTCTTGGAATAACTATGGCCGTTTACCGTGATAATTCCGTTGGTTTCCTCAGTTACCACCTCACCATAGGGATTCATACAGAATGTTCTCACCTTATCATCGAAGGTCTCCGCGTAGTATATAAGCTTCGATTCATAGGCGATATCGGTTATACTTTTGAGTACCGCCGCCGGAGTTTCCACCCTAACCCCGATATCGATGGGGCTGGGGACGGCGGATAACCCGAGACGCAGGGCCTCTTCTCTCATCCAATTGGACCCGGTCCTCCCCGGAGCTGCAATCACTACTTTTCCGTCAATGGACTCTCCATGATCGAGGTAGACTCCAGCGGCCTTACGCCCTTCTATATGAATCCTTTTGGCCCTGCAGAGGGTTCGGATTTCAGCCTTGTCTTCCAAGTCCCTTCGCATCCCCTTGAGCAAGAGCAAACAATTCTCCGTACCGACGTGCCTGATTTCCGTCTGGATGAATTCCAAGCCGACCTGTTTGGCCTTTGCGTAAAGCTCTTCCGTCTGATCCGAGACCCGCCCATATGTCCTCTGGGGGGCCCCATATTTAAGGTAGATCCTATCAGCTTTTTTGAGGAGACGCTCCAGGTCGCCTTTGGGTATGAAATCCCCCAAGAAACCGCCGACCTCCGAAGAAAGGGTAAGTTTTCCATCGCTGAAGGCCCCCGCACCTCCCCACCCGCAGAGGATATCCCTTCCTCCCCTTCTTCGTCTCGAGTTTATATCATTTCCCTGCTCCACGATGAGAATGGGTTTTACCCCTGAATTCGCCAGCGTCAATGCGGCAAAGATACCCGCCGGACCTGCACCAATGATAATGGCCTCATATTGTTTCATGGAATCTATCTCCACTTCATAGCTATCTCGATGCGGGTTTCGGCCACCATGGGATGCGTCATGGAAAAAGAATCAATTCGTAAGATCGATAGTCAAAAAAAGAAGCCTTTTCTCCGGCGAGAAGGTAACGTTCCCAATATATTATGCTATCCTTGGTATCCCATTTTGTCAAGAAAACCGGAGGTTTCGGGCCTCTATCTCTTTGGTAAACGCATTGAAGGCGGGGACGCCGAACTAGTTTCCCTCAATAGTTCCTCAAGGAGGGCAGTTTCATGGGACTCCAGCGGAGAGGTGAAATACTGAGTGTCCTTATTGGGTCATCTATTTTGATAAAAATTCGCCCCTTCCCTTGACAAATAAGGGGATAGTGATTATTTATTTATAGAATTTTCATTATTTCAGGCGTCAAAATTTTACCATCAACTATTATCACATCCATTGCAAGAG
>CP070774.1:1204007-1207993 GCA_020346125.1 Syntrophobacterales bacterium
TAGGCAATAGGGTCTTCGTTTTTCTGGTATCAGCCTGTATTTTCGAAGGAACTCCTCAAATCTATTCGTAATTGAGCCTCATGTACAGTTAATCCGTCGAATAGATAAAAATATAAGGATGATCAAGGATTTAAGCCTTTTTCAAGGAGAATGCAGCCTCAACTTGATATCTCTTGAATCCTATGATACCTATTTCCATCAATCCATCCAATAATTACGTCGCCGTCACGATGCGTGCGGAGACAACTATCAATTCCGCTCAAACCGGTTTCTCGGTACATAGGAATGCAACGAAAGCGCTTTATAGACGACTTCGACGTGATCCTGCTCGATATGGGCAACACATTCATGTTTGACTGCGACAGATTTGGTCAGGAAGTCGACTACCACTCAACATACCGCAGCATTGGTGGGAACCGCCTCAGTGCGGGAGCGATTTCTCCGCTCATCAACCGCCTGTTTAAACACATGTTGGAGATCAGCCGGAGCCCGGAGCACTATGACCGTTTCGGCACCATCGAAGGGTATTTACGAGAAATCCCAGAATTGGCTGGCTTACCAGCCGCCGAGCGGAAAATCCTCGAGAGCGTATTTGCCAGGCACGAAGTCGGCCGGATCCCTGATTCCCACGTGACTATCCTGCGCGAGCTGAGCCACACTCATCCGCTCGGCCTGATTTCCAACGTTTACTCCAACCGCGACGTTTTCGAGGAGGAGCTCAGCCGGGCGGGTATCGAGGATCTCTTCGAGATCATCATATGGTCTTCGGATCATGGATGCATCAAGCCTTCCCCCCGTATCTTCTGGAAGGCCCTTGCCCATTTTGACGTGGAACCCGAATGTGTGGTGTATGTCGGCGACAACCCGAAGCGAGACGTCGCCGGGGCAAAAGGCGTGGGAATGAAGGCTGTTTGGATCAACAGTTGCAACCGGGAATTGCCCGTTGGCAATCCTCAACCTGATATGACCATCTCGGATTTGGGTGACCTTCTAGACAGCAGAAAATGACAATATGGTGCCGAACCGGCGAGTGCACCGGACGGCGTAATCAGAGAGGCATACGGTGACCATAATCAAGGCGAATGAAAACCAGAAAAAATACCTCCGCAATGAATACATCTCACGGATAAACCGTGTCATTGACTACATCGAGAAAAACATCGATAAAGACCTCTCCCTCAAAACAATTGCCGACGTTGCCTATTTCTCCCAATTCCACTTTCATCGAATATTCCGGGCTATGGTGGGCGAAACCGTAAATCAATTTATCCAGAGGGTTCGCGTCGAAAAAGCAGCCTCTCTGCTCATCAGCAACCCTAAAAAATCTATCACTGAAATTGCTTTCGACTGCGGATTCTCAGGGTCATCAGCATTTGCGAGGGCATTCAGAGAAACCTTTCATATGAGTGCAAGCGAATGGCGTTCAGAGGGACATCTTCAAGATCGCAAGATTCGTGAAACGAATAGCAAGGAAAGTCAAACGGTTGGCAAGATTCGTAAAGACTTCGATGTCTCCTCCTATTATATTGATGGTGAAATCCAAAACCAAATATGGAGGATCAAAATGAAAGAAAAAGGTCAAATTCAAGTCGAAGTCAACGTCATGCCGGAACTCCATGTGGCCTATGTCCGCCACATCGGCCCTTACAAGGGAAACAGCGAACTCTTTGGGAAACTCTTTGAGAAACTGATGAAATGGGCGGCTCCAAGGGGTCTCTTACGTTTTCCTGAGACGAAAGTTTTAGTCGTTTATCATGATGACCCCAATATCACCGATGAGGATAAGCTCAGAACGAGTGCATGTATCACCGTTTCGGAGGATACGCCTGTTGAAGGCGAAGTCGGCAAGATGACCATCCCCGGTGGTAAGTTCGCTGTAGCGAGATTTGAAATAGCCAATGACGAGTTCGAAGAGGCTTGGAATATGTTCATGGGCGGCTGGTTGCCTGAAAGCGGGTACCAACCCGATGACCGTCTCTGCTACGAGCTTTACCACAACAATCACAAAGAGCACCCGGAGAAGAAACACATCGTAGATATCTGCGTACCGGTAAAACCACTGTAAACGAATCACGAATTGGGGCGCGTATTCCCTTTATAGACGCGCCCCCCTTCCTCATAGTTAACGTGCTTCTTCGCGTCCTTTGCCATTTTTCGTATTTTCCATTTATAGGAGCCAAGGCAAACGAATCCCTCAACAACCTCCCCTAAGAACCAGCAAAATTCAAGTCCTCAGGCCCTTGCTTTATGGGATCACCTTCTTTAAGATAACACATATGAAAAGGCGGATTTCCTTTGCCCTCTTCCTCATCGGATTTGTGGCCATCGTGGGACAAATCCTTCTCATCAGGGAACTTCTGGTCGTCTTCTACGGAAATGAGTTATCCACAGCTATCATACTGGCGAGCTGGCTTATTTGGACTTCCCTCGGCAGCGCAACCCTGGGAAGGATGGCCGACACCATTTCCAAAAAACACAGGGTTTTTGGCCTGGTTCAACTTGTCCTTGCCTTTCTCCTCCCCTTATCCATCATCGTGGTCAGATTGTCCAAAATCCTCTGGAATATTCCCGTGGGGGAGGTCGTGGACCTCGCAACGATGATGGGTATCTCCTTTGCCATTCTGGCCCCCTTCTGTTTTCTCTCGGGATTTCTCTTCGCCCTGGGCTGCAGTCTCCACAGCGAGGCCACGGGCGGAAGGGGTAAATCCGTTGGAACCGTCTACCTCCTGGAAGCCATAGGCTCAGGGATCGGCGGCGTCGTTTTTACCGTATTCTTCGTCCACTTTTTTAATCACCTCCAGACGTCCTTAGCCATATCCACCTTCCTGATTCTCTCCTCGATTCTCCTTTCATTAAAGAGAGGGCGGCCTTCGGTGTGGGTTTCAGGCTCGGCTCTCATTTTGTCCTTTATTGTGATTCTCGTTATCCAGGGCGAGAGATGGGAGATGATAAGCAGGGGGTGGGAGTGGAAGGGATATCGCCTCATCGGCTCTGAAGACACCCTCTATGGCAATCTGACAGCAATATCGGCGGGGGGACAGATCAGTTTCTATGAAAACGGGCTATGGATGTTCACCTACCCCGATCTGCTCACCGCGGAGGAATCGGTCCACTTTGCCCTGCTCGAACACCCCCAGCCCCAAAGAATCCTCCTCGTGGGTGGAGGGATTTCAAGTGCCCTGGCTCAAGTATTAAAACACCCCGTGGTCTCCCGTGTTGACTACGTCGAATTGGACCCCAAGCTCATCGCAATGGGAAGGGAAATTCTCCCCGGGGAAGCGAGCAGCTCCCTGAATGATCCCCGGGTCCACCTCATCCATACCGATGGCCGCAAACACATCAAGACCACCGAATCGCGGTACGATGTGGTCATCATCAACCTCCCGGACCCTATGACGGCACAACTTAACCGGTTCTACACCGTGGAATTCTTCCACGAGGCCAGGAGGATCACCCTTCCCGGGGGGCTCCTCTCCCTCAGCCTCACATCCTCGGAGAATATCATCGGCCTCACCCTGGCCCAACTCCTCAACTCGCTCCATCGATCCATGTCAACGGCATATCGAGAGGTTCTCGTCCTTCCCGGGCCCACGGCACGCTTTTTCGGCTCTATGGTGCCCGGGACCCTGGTTTCCGACCCCAAAGTCTTGGTGAAAAGGATCAGGGAGAGGCATTTAGATCTGAAATACGTAAGAGGATACTACATCCTGTTCAACCTCTCCCAGGAGAGGCAGGACTATTTTCGGGGAATCGTAGAGACGGCAGGGGATATCAGGATCAACCGCGATCTCAGCCCTTCCTGCTATTTTTACGACATCATCCATTGGAGCGCCCAATACACACCGCGCTTAAAGGGGATCTTCCTCTTCATTGGCCGAATCGAATCGAGGTGGTTTATTCTGCCGATCGCTGTTATAACTGGTTTATTTTTCGCTATTACTCAGCGCAGGAAACGGGAAAAGGCCCTGAAACCCACCTTGCTCTAT
>CP070774.1:1208093-1291118 GCA_020346125.1 Syntrophobacterales bacterium
CAATCAAAATTCAAATTCTAGGTTGGCCTTAGCCACATTGGCGAGAGGTATGTGAAGGACTTGCCCTCCCACCTCGATTTGAATCAACCCTTTCGTGCAACCCAACAGTCTTCCCTTAAAGTTCCTCCTCTTCCCTATGGCATTATGGGTACGTATCCTCACCGACCTATCCTTGAATCTATTGAAATCCCTCGCTTTCTTCAAGATTCTGTTGAGCCCTGGGGAAGAAACCTCCAGCGTATAGGGCGATTGAAAAAGACCCTCGACATCTATTACCGTTCCGACTTCGTTGCTGACTAAAACACAGTCATTCAGGCTTATTCCACCCCTTTTATCGATGTAGATCCTAAGCACCCATCCCCCAGCCCCTCTCTTATATTCCACATCGACCAACTCCATCCCCTGGGAAATTACGATGGGTTCGACGATTTCACTAACTACGCGCTCCGTCTCTTTCTCCATCTTGGCGCAGCGAGATTAGTTTTTTGCCCAAAAACAAGGATCCGAATAAAAAAGTGGGCCAAAAGCCCACTTTCTCAGTAGACTCAAATAATACTAAATTAGCATAAATAAATAGACATTGCAAGTGAAAAAAGGTATCGAATTTCCTGACTTTATGAAAAATACTGTTGTTCCTGAGCGCAATCTTTTGGAGAATTGGAATGATGGATTATTGGGAAGAGACCACATGGAATTTTGGAATAATGGAATACTGGAATAATGCGTTTAAAAGAAGAAAAAGAATTAATAAGCTTATTCGTTTTTGATAACCAATATTCCAACATTCCATCAATCCACTATTCCGACTGGTATTCCAGTTGGGATGTTCCAGCTGTGGCACAGCCCTTGAGTTTTTCTATGATCAACGGGCTGTAGGATATTTCTCCAAATGTGAGGAAATTTTGGGAAAAAATTAAAGACTCCATAGATTTCCTATTCGTTGCACGATAGTTTGGCAAACCATTCGCATTACTGCTCGCACCTTCTCGGATGAGAAACTGCCTTCCCAAGATGACTCCGAAAATTCATCTGTAACAACCATTGCCGATCCCACACGGATGTTCCGATATATCCCTAAGCAGAAGATCGCTGAGGTCTCCATGTCAACGGCCAATACCCCCTTGGATCGATAGCGTCTAATCTTCTCCTCAGTTTCCCGGTAGAGGGCGTCCGTGGTCCAACACATCCCCACATAGGGCTCGATCCCGCATTCCAATAACCCGTTGTGTATGAAGCTCTGAATACGTTGGTCTGCGTGACAGCTCATCCCTTTTGGGAAGTAATGGTATGAGGTACCCTCCTCCCTTATGGAATATGTGGGCAGCATGACCTCCCCGACTCCAATATGTCCTTGTATTGACCCACAGTATCCAAGGAAGACCGCCTTTTTCACCCCGAAAGCCACCAACTCCTCGAGGAGAATGACCGCATTAGGAGCTCCATACCGGGATTGGGTTAAGATACATCCCTCTCCCCCTGCCGTCCCCCGATACAACCTGTCATTCCTCCCGCTCCAGGCCTTCACCCTTCGGGCCCCCGTTTCCTCTACGAGGATGAGGAGATCGCGTCGGGTGAAGGTAATAATGGCCACATCATCCAACGCCAATGCCTGCTCCGTTACCTCCTTCTCTGAGAGAGAGGCTCTCACCACCTCTCGAGGTGTTATAACTGACCCTTTCTCAAGACTGAGGAAATCCATTCTTTCCTCAAATCCTCTCAGCATAACCAAAAGGCTCCTGAGGGGGAATTCAGGAATTTACTCTTTTCTTCAGCTCTTTTCCAACTTTAAAAAAGGGTAATATCTTGTCCGGGACTTTAATGACCTTCCCCGTTTTGGGGTTCCTACCGGTATACGCCTTATATCTTCGGTTCATAATACTGCCAAACCCCCTGATCTCGATTCGTTCGTCCTTCAATAAGGCCTCTTTCAAACTCTCGATCACTGTTTCCACGATCATCTTTGCCTTTTTGTTGGTCAGATTTAATCGCTGCGCCAAAATCTCACTCAATTCAGACTTCGTCATAAATCCCCTCCTCAATAAATTCGGCCATTTGTGGATACGAATTCGATCCTTAAGATCCTCTGACAAAGGAAATTAACCTTTCATACGTCTTCTCAAGATATTCCGGCATTACCTTGGTCTCAAATAAAACGGGCATGAAATTGGTATCCCCATTCCATCGTGGAACGATATGGAAATGCATATGATCCTCAATTCCGGCTCCTGCCCCTCTTCCGATATTCATTCCTACATTAAATCCATCCGGTTTAAACGCCCTCTTCAGAACGAAAATGGATTTCTTCAGCAATGCCATTAATTCCATCATTTCCCCTTCATCAAGCTTATCTATGGAGGCCACATGTCTGTTGGGTGACACCATGAGGTGACCGCTTGTGTACGGAAACCGGTTCATGATAATAAAGGATCGGCTGCTTCGATATAAGATGAGGTTCCCCTTATCGTCCGTTTCCTTTACTGTGGAACAGAATAGGCACCCCTGCTTTCGATCATCCTCGATATAGGTCATGCGCCATGGCGCCCAGACAACCTTCATCCTTTTCTCCTTTTTCCGGGGACTTACTGCTTCCCTTCCTACCATTCAGCCCCCGGATTGTCAAGGGGATTACTTGCATTTGTTACACGAAAATTAAAAGTCGACATTTTAATCTCCTCTAAAATACGAGGCCTTCATAATCTCCCTCTTAATGAAATGCCTTTCGTCACCAATCTCTAAAAAAAGGGAATGGGTCCCCCCCTTGGGGGACCCATTCACCCCTTCGGCAAAAAAAGAGAGCTAACTCTCCACACTAACGCTCCAATAGAGATATGGACGCCATGATACCGGGGTCTCCTGAATCCCTATGGTTATAGTTAAAATCGGAGGCCATGGGGGCTTTTTGGGTGGCCTGATTAACCTCATCCCCGCTTCTTTTGGGGTTCTACCGCCTTTCCTGCGATTACACGCTCTACAGCAGGTCACGATATTCGCCCAATCAGTCAATCCTCCTTTAGATCGTGGGACCACGTGATCATATGTCACCTGGTCACGATAATAATTCTCCCCACAATACTGACACATGCCCTTATCCCTTAGGTATATATTCTGTCTCGAGAATTTAATGGAGGTAGGCCTCCTCTTGATAAATTTGATAAGGCGAATTACCGAAGGAAGTTTAATGGAAAAAGAGACCCCGTGGATTACCCGGTCGTATGTCTCAATAACCTCCACCTTGCCCAAGGTGAGCATGATGATGGCCTTCCTCCACGATACCACCTTAAGAGGTTCATAGGTCGCATTGAGAAGCAACGCCCTTTCCATCTGTTCAGGTCCTCAGGCTCCCATTCGCTAAAATGAAAATCACATATCTCATGGAATTTTCAAGGCTTATACCGATTTTTGGGCTCCCTGTCAAGAATTTTTTTATGAAATTGCTGAAAACCGGAAAAGGAGCTCTGAGCGCGAAATTATAGTGAATTACATTAGATTTGTACTGCCCCAACTGTTTGACTGCAGCACCGAAGAATCGCAGCACCAATGTTCCGGCGGCGAAGAGCGACTTTCCAGAGTCCTCTTGATCTTGGCTTCAATCCATTTTTCGGACGTGGAGGTTTTAGCCGCGATTACTCGTGACCAACGAAGGTGTCCGGTTCCTCCCATAATCGATCTATTCCCCCCTCAGAAGCCTTTTCTCACCTACCCTGATGGTTATTTTGCTATTATCGAAATATTCAATGAGGGGTATTGCATATTTTCGTGAAACCTTGGTCATCTCTTTGAATTGGGCGGTTGTAATCTCATGATGGATACGAAGAAACTGGATCAACTGTCCTTTAAGCTTTTCAACGGCCTCCCTATGGAAATACATATCCTCCTTTGCCTTAATAATCGCCCCCTCCTCCATCAACAGGCGAACCACATTTCGTACCTCAGAATCATCTGCTGAGAGTTTTGAGGCGAGTTCCTTGAGGGATGGAGATTGGAGCCCCCCCTTTGCGAAGAGCCCTGCAATCCTATTTTTCAGCCTCTTTTGATCATCTCTCAGGGATACCCGGTGGGTGGATAGCCTTAGCTTATCCTTCTCTACCAATACCTCCTTTGAATCCACCAGTTCCTTCAGCATGTAATGAAATAATTTCGCTTCAACGTTTTTGGGCAATTTCGACTTCACCTCTTCCTTCGACGGACCAAGCCGTAGGGGATAGCTTTCATGAAATTCGAGGATATAGGATAGGATCTTCTTCTTTAGCTGTTCGTATTCTGTACGATGAATGAACCTCCCCTCATCTCCATCGATCGTCACGATCTCCGCTCTTGTCAGCAATTCCCTGAGGAGTTTCGATAATCGGTCGGGGGAAACATTCACCCTCTCCCTCAGTTCTCGAAGGCTCATACCCTTCCCGCCTGAGTGCACCAGATGGTGACTGACAATCTCCTCTTCCGTTCCATCCCTTAGGATCATGAGTCCGGCTACAACATCCTTTGCAAGCCTCTTATGTTTGGCTGGATGAGAATCGATGACAACGCCTCCTCCCAGGGTCTGAATGGCTGAAGAACCCCTGATGACGAATCGATCTTGAGGTAAGGCCACCATGGGTTTCTCGAACCTCAGTTGAACGAAACCTTCCTCTCCCGGGGCCAATTCCTCCCTGTCTAAGAGAACGATTGTGGCCAAAATTGAGCTGGTGCCGATATGAAATCGCTGCTTTTTCCTGTTACGCACAGGGCGAGGCGAAGTGGTGAGATGTTCGAGATAGGCATCCACCATATAGGTAGGTGTTATGGCTTGGGGACGGACTAAGACATCGCCTCGATTTATACGGGATTTCTCTATCCCCTGCAGATTAACCGCCGTCCGTTGCCCCGCTCTTGCCATCTCAACAATTTCATTATGGACCTGAATACCACGAACCTTCCCTTCTCTCGATGAGGGGAGTATTTGAACCGTATCACCAACCGAAATGCTCCCAGAAACGAGGGTGCCCGTAACCACTGTCCCGAATCCTTTCATAGTGAATACGCGATCGATGGGCAAGCGAAAAAGGCCCTCGGATGTCCTCCCTTGAACTTCATTTGCCAACCTATCCAAGGTGGTCACCAATTGGGTAATCCCCACGGCATTGAGGGAGGAAACGTTAACAATGGGAGCCCCATCCAAAAACGTTCCCTTGACCAATTCCCTCACTTCTTCATCAACCAACTGTACCAACTCGGGGTCAGCCAAATCGATTTTACTCACTACTACCAAACCTTTTTTAATTGCCAATAACCTGCAGATATCCAAATGTTCCCTTGTTTGGGGCATAATTCCCTCATCGGCGGCCACGACTAAGGCAACCAGATCGATGCCCCACGCTCCAGCAACCATGTGCTTAACGAACTTCTCATGGCCCGGGACATCCACAATCCCCATTCTTAAGCCACTGGGAAGCATGAGAGAAGCAAATCCCAATTCAATGGTAATTCCCCTCTCTTTCTCTTCCTTCAATCGATCCGTATCAATACCCGTTAGTGCTTTGATCAAGGCAGTTTTCCCATGATCAATGTGCCCGGCCGTTCCCAAAACAATCTGTTTCATTCCCTTGCTCCAAACCCCGACATTGCAGGGCCGAAAAGGTTCAATCCGGCATCATTATTTATGTTACCGCCTTAGCCAGTTGCGGATAATTCAAACAAGGATTAAGTTCTAAATCGACTCGGCCGATCCTTCAACCCTGAGGACTTCGGTCACTTGAATGTGTTTTTCATTTAGAAATTAGGGTTTGGGATTTCCTGTTATTCTCCTTTTCGGGTCTTATTCCTTCCTTTAAAAAAAAAGGAGAACCGAAGTTCTCCCCTACCTAAGAAAGAGCCGTTATTTCACGGAAACCCTCAATTTATTTCCCGGCTTGAATTTGGCGACCTTTGTAGCAGGTATCTTGATCTCCTTTCCCGTTCTTGGATTGCGCCCCGACCTCGCCTTTCTCTTTGCAACCATAAAGGTGCCAAAACCGGTCAGAGTCAATTTATCCCCCTTTTTTAACGCCTTTGTCACGTTGCTTGCAAAGGAATTTAATGCCTTTTCCGCCGCCGCCTTCGTAATCTTAGCATCCTTTGCAATACTCAAAATGAGTTCAGCCTTGGTCATTCCTTTTCACCTCCTTTTTTACTTTAGATCTCTCTAAAAGCCCAGAATAAGGGCTTTAGAAATACAATGAGCACATACTAAATAGTTTCATAATAAATGTCAACTAAAAATCTTCCTTATCTTCTTTTTTTTCTTAATCTTTTCATAATCTTCTCACCATTCCCGATTCTAATAGATGCTAAATAGCACACACGGTGATTTAAAATAACTAAAGATTTCAGAAACTTATATATACCTTTCCATAAGGTCTGCGATGGTCTCTTCAACCTTTTGGGGTGATGCGGCCCCTATCCTCTTGAGGGTATCCTGCACCCTTTGGAATAGCATGGGATTGTTGAGGTCGTCCAATTTTCGATAGATCCCAGCGCGTCTCCCTAGGCGATAATTGAGCTTCTCCTCCTCTGAAAGGATGAGATATCGGTCGATGATCCCCCTCATCTTATGCTTGTCCCCCGGCAACTGGCCTTCCACCTCCTCCAGGAGATTGAGAATGTGATCACTGGTAAAATAGCTCTTAATGCCATGGAGTCCATCGATGAGCAGCCCCTCTTCCCTTATGATTTCGTCATCGGAAGACAAAACGAATTCATTTGCCTCCACCTTTCCATACAACGGCATATCCCTGAGAACCTTTAACGTTCTAACCCGAATGAAATGAGGGGCGATCTGGTTCAGGACCTTAGCCGTCTTAATGGCATGGGGTTTCCACATTCCTTTGCCCCCCAATCCCAAGATCACATATTCGGAAAGCTCTAGACCGGATGCCTTCACCTTCTTTCCCGCCTCGATATGCTCCCGCGCCGTTACTCCCTTCTTCATGAAGGCCAGAAGGCGATCATATCCCGACTCCAGGCCGATATGGAGCCTTGAGAGTCCCGCCTCATGAAGCGCCTCGAGCTTTTCGAGTGCCGTTTTATAAACGGTCTTCGATCTCGCATAGGTGGTAATCCTTTGGACATCCGGAAAGGTATCCTTCAGAAAGGCAATGATTGCCGTTAGGTCATCGGCCCGCATCCGCAGGCTATCGGCGTCTTGAAGAAAGACGTGTTTGCCCCCACCATAAAGCCAAAGGGCAACCCTCCGATAGGCCTCATTGTAAAGATCAGGCCTGTCAAAGATCGTCTGGACCATTGAGGCATCGATCTCCCCCGCAAGACCCTCGTTCCATGAGATCGCCTTTATCTCCTGGCTGATCTCCCTGACCGTCTTGATATCCTCCTTGACCTCATCCACCGACCTTGTGCTAAACCGCTCCCCCTTGTAGGTTCGACAAAAGGCACATCGATTCCATGGACAATTGCGGGCAACCCGGATAAGAAGACTATAAGCCTCGTTAGGAGGCCTAATGGGACCCTGTTCAAAGGTATATCGCATCTTCCGTAAACTCCCGCTCATCTCTGGGGTGCAGCCAACTTCTCCGGCTCGATATCCAATTTCGAACAGATCTTGTTCTCAATGCGGTAAGAGAGCGCTTCCAGTCGATCCATCCACTCCTTTTGGCCTTCATCCTTGCAATATCTAACCCTGAGATCATCGAACCGATCCCTCAACGTTACGATTTGATCGTGACGGACTCTCTTGTCCGAATAATTAACCACCTCCTCCTCGGAAACCCATGCTGAATCTGGATGCTTCAGGAGAAAAACATGCTGGCGAACGATCTCCGCTATGCGATTATGGCCCAGCTTCCTCAATAATTGATAAGCCGTAAGGGAATGATCCTCACCGGAATCAAGACTTTCAGCCTTGGTGATATCGTGAAGCAGGGCCGCGGCTCCCACCAGATTCAGGTTCAAATTCTCACCCCTTCGGTTAAGCGCCGTAGAAATGGAAAGGGCAAGCTCGGCCACCTTGATACAGTGTCGAATAATATGTTCCCTCCCATTGTACCGTCTCAAGAGATCCAAACACTCACCTTTCGATGGGACTTTCGTGGGCCGATTCCGCTGTTTTCCCAAAGGGTCCTCTCTCATCCTTGAATAACAGCGATCTTTTGATTAAAAGCATATACTTCCCCCTGGACCCTGTCAAGTTAAGCACCTGAGGCCTTTGGATTTCTCCCTTTGAACTTTGACATTGACTCTCGTGTACGTGTTTCGTGTCCGTGAAACGTGTCCGTGTTCGTACTCGTGCTCGTGGAGCGTGCTGGTTTTCCTTTCCCATTACCCATCAGTCATTTGGCATTTGGACTTTGACATTTCGCCTTAATCTTAACCTTAACCTCAACCTTAACCTTCCCCCGGCTCTCTTTGACATTTGACATTTTACCCCCGCCTTCAGCCTCCAACCTTACACCTTTGCGCTCAGACCCCTTTTTCCCTTGAATCGTATTGGGTGCCGGTGTATATTGGCCCTCATGGAAAATCATTTTATTCCTTAAATGTGGAAGGACCCCCTATGGAAAGGATCATCGATTTACGAAGTGATACGGTAACCAAACCAACAGATGGCATGAGGGAGGCCATGAAGGATGCAGAGGTGGGAGACGATGTCTTTGGTGAAGATCCCACTGTCAATGCCCTCCAGGAAAAAGTGGCCAGGCTTCTGAATAAGGAGGCTGCGATTTTCGTCTGTTCGGGTACCATGGCCAATCAGGTGGCCATCCGAGCCCATACCCAACATGGCGATGAAGTTATCATCGAATCGGAGTCTCACACCTTCAACTACGAGGGGGGAGGAGGAGCAGCCCTTTCGGGCGTTCAATATCACCCGATAAAGGGGGATAGAGGCGTTCTCGATCCCGCTCAGATCGAGGATGCCATCAGACCCCATGACCATCACTTCGCGCCCACTCGTTTGATCTGTTTGGAAAATACCCATAATCGGGCGGGAGGAAGGATCTACCCCATCGAGAAAATAAGGGGAGCCCACCACATCGCAAAACGAAACGGGCTAGCCATGCATCTCGATGGGGCAAGGCTTCTGAATGCCAGCACGGCATCGGGGATTCCCCCCGATAGGTATGCTCGATATTTCGACTCCGTCAGTATTTGCCTCTCAAAGGGGCTGGGAGCCCCCATAGGATCGGTAACCGCGGGATCTCGTGAATTCATCGATCGGGTCCATCGCTTCAGGAAGATGTTTGGTGGAGGGATGCGTCAGGTAGGCATCATCGCCGCTGCCGGAATCTACGCCCTTGATCACCACGCTGATCGATTAGGCCTGGACCATGCCAACGCGAAGAGGTTGGCCCAAGGACTTTCTCAAATCGATGGGGTCCAGATCGATCTAAATATCGTGGAAACCAATATCGTCGTTTTCGATGTATCCGAGATGGGCATCGATCCTCACCACATAGCGGAGTCCCTTAAGGAGCGGCGAATCTTGATGATACCTTTTGGAAAGGCCCTCATCCGAGCAGTGACCCATCTCGATGTGAGTGCCGAAGATATTGAAAGAAGCATTGAAATAGCAGCCGACGTCTTCTCAAGCCTTAAACGAAGGCCGGGGACAAATTCCCCATCTCGAAAAATGAGCTAAACACGAAGATGGAGGACGGCTTCATCCGACCTCACTTCGCGCATACGCGCGGATGGAACTACATGTATCATCTTAAATAGTTGTGCCTAAATCGACTAGGCCGTCTTCGACCCTGAGGACTTCGGCGTGAGCAACTCGAGATGAACTCGTCGACATGTCTCGAGGTAGAACGCTCAGACCCGAAGCGAGCCTCAGCCGAACTGCTCAGGTCGCGGGCCGAAGCACTAAATACTAAACAATATCTAAATCCAAATGATCAAAAGATTATCTTTATAAATCATACTGTTTTGAGTTTTTATGTTTGGTCATTTGAATTTGTTTAGAGTTTAGATATGAATATTTGGAATTTGCTTGTATTCTTTCCTATACGCAAATATTTATGTCGTCATATATGAATATTACATCTCCTGACCCATGGGGGCCCTCTACAAAGCCTATCGATGGTCCTTTGCCTTATGGATCCCTTAGGAAACCCCCATCCGCGCAATTTTAACCGTGAGATAAAGGTCCCCGCGTTCCCCATGGGAGGAGCTCCTCCCCATACCTCGAAGCCTGAGGCGGGTTCCGTCGCTCATCTCGGGAGGAATCGTGACCACAACCGTCCTCCTTCTATACGGAATGGTTACCAATTTGCGAGCTCCCGAAAGGGCCTCCCTTGGGGTAACAAAAATAGTTCCATGCGTGTCCAGATCCTTCTCCACCTGGGGACGGATATGTTGAAGCCGTGGCGTACTGCGCCGTTGTAGGGAACGGGTAAGCCTCTGGCTGATGCCGCTTCTCGGAAAGGTCAGGAAGAGTTTTATGGTGGCCAAACCGAAAATAAATCCCCCTATATGAGCCCACCAGGCGACTCCGCCCGCTTGTCCGTGACTAAGCGACGCATAGAGGAATTGAATGACAACCCAGTAGCCGAGGAAGAAGACGGCCGGTAACTCGAAGAGAAGGGGAAATATGAATATGGGGACCATTGTGAGCACCCTCGAACGGGGGAAAAGGAGAAAATAGGCCCCCATGACGCCGGCGATGGCCCCGCTTGCCCCTATCGTTGGAAGAGGGGAATTCCAGTTGGTCGTTAGATGAATTAATGCGGCGGCCATACCGCTCAGGATATAGAATGCGAGAAACCGCGATGCACCAAGCCTGTCTTCCACGTTGTCCCCAAAAATATAGAGAAACCACATATTCCCGAGCAGATGGAGGAATCCTCCATGGAGGAACATATAGCTGAAGAATGGAACGAGCTGTTGCAAAAAGGTGAACTGCCCCGATATTCCCGGATCTGAATATCGAATCGGAACCATACCATAGAGGTTAAAGATACTCTTAAGATCTGGCCCCTGGCCCAATTGCCAGAGGAAAACGATGACATTGATTCCGATTATGGTGTTTCTGATGATAGGATAGGTCTTGGACTGAATCGTATCCCGTATGGGAATCATGAATGCTCCTTTACTGCCACAAAATCAAGATAGGACACCACCCCGGCCTTGTCAAGAAGTTTCCCAGGCAGCTTCATCTTTCCCCTTGAATCCACGGAGGCAAGATGGTATATAGGGGTCGTCTCATTGAGTAGGTAAAAAGGTGGAATTGATGATGAGATTTCTGGAGGAACACTATGGCTAAGGAACCAAGCCAAGAGGAATTTGTGCTCATTCTGGTGACTACAAGCTCACAGGAGGAGACGGAGCGCATTGCCCGTTCCCTGGTAGATTCGAGGCAGGCCGCCTGCGTCAATATTATCTCAGGCCTTCGTTCCATCTATCGATGGAAGGGAAAGATCTGGGACGAGGGGGAGCTCCTCTTGTTCATCAAGACCCGGATTTCCCTATTCGAGCAAGTGGAAGCCAAGATCAAGGAAATCCACAGCTATGAAGTACCGGAAATAATAGCCATTCCCATAACCCGGGGGTCTAAAACCTACCTAAATTGGCTAAGGGAATCAACCCTTTTATAAGGGAGTGATCTCGTTGAAAGGAGGGTTTATGTCTCAAATCCTCATCATCTATTATTCCCGCACGGGAAATACCAAAGCCATGGCCAAGGCCGTTGAAGACGGTGTGAGATCCGAGGGCCTCGAGGTCCGATGCAAGGAGGTTAAGGATGTATCGGTCAAGGAGCTTTTGGAGTACGAAGGCATTGTCATCGGTTCCCCCACCTATTATGGAACGATGGCGGGAGAGATCAAGCTTCTCTTGGATAAAAGCGTCAAGTACCACGAGAAGTTAGCCGGGAAAGTGGGAGGGGCCTTCTCCACTTCGGGGGTGCTGGGTGGTGGAAATGAGACCACGGTTTTAGACATCCTAAAGGCTCTTCTCGTCCATGGCATGATCATCCCGGGAAACCCCATGGGGCCTCATTACGGCCCCGTGGCTATCGGAAAACCAGATGCGGACGATCTGAATTAGTGCCTCAACGTGGGCAAGAGGATCGCCCAATTGGTCAAAAGATTATCCTGATATCTCCGAAAGGCCCTTATCCGCCATAATTTTTCCCTTGGCCAAGTTGAAATGCGTGCCGTACGGGCAGAACATCAGTTATTAAATCGCAGCGCTGCAACACTGAGGACCGAATCTCAACCGAGCTGTGGTCGTTTCAGGTGCCAATCGGTTCGCTGTTCATAGGTATAGGCCACCCGCAGAATCTTCTCCTCATCGAAATGGTTTCCGATAATTTGAAGCCCAATGGGGAGTCCTCCGCTGCTGAAGCCGCACGGGATGGAAATTCCTGGAATTCCCGCCAGATTGACCGGGATGGTAAAGATATCGGAAAGATACATTTGGAGGGGATCTTTCACTTTTTCCCCTATCAGGAAAGCCGGTGTGGGTGAGGTTGGAGTCAGAAGGGCATCATAGTGCTCAAAGGCTCGGTCGAAATCCCCTTTGATGAGCGTTCTCACTTGCTGGGCCTTCCTATAATAGGCATCATAATATCCCGCCGATAATACGTAGGTCCCCAGCATGATCCGCCGTTTTACCTCGGGCCCGAATCCCTCGGCCCGGGTTTTTGCGTACATGTCTATTAAACCATCGTAGCCTCTTGAACGATGGCCGTATTTCACCCCATCATACCGAGCCAAATTGGAACTTGCCTCGGCCGTGCAAATGATGTAGTAAGTGGCGACGGCATACTCCGTATGGGGTAGGGAGACTTCCTTGACAGACGCACCCCATTGCTCCAAGAGCTTAATAGCCTCCCATACTGCCTTTTCAACATCTCGATCCATTCCTTCCACGAAATATTCCTTGGGGATGCCCAACTTCATCCCCTTCACGTCGTTGATCAAAGCCCTTTTGTAATTTGGCACCTCGATGTCCACTGAGGTAGAATCATTGGGGTCGTGCCCGCTTATGACATTCATCAATATGGCGCAATCGGTTACATCTTTTGTTATGGGCCCTATTTGATCCAGGGAGGAGGCAAAGGCAACAAGGCCAAACCGGGAAACCCTGCCATAGGTCGGCTTCATGCCCACTACCCCACAGCAGGCTGCGGGTTGCCTTACAGAACCCCCAGTATCTGATCCCAACGAGGCTATACACTCATCGGCGGCAACAGCTGCGGCGGATCCACCGCTGGACCCGCCTGGGATACGATTTAAATCCCATGGATTTCGGGTAATGGCGAATCCGGAGTTCTCCGTAGATGAGCCCATGGCGAACTCATCCATATTCACCTTCCCCAAAAAGACCGCCCCATTCTGCCTTAACCTATGAACCGCTGTTCCATCATAAGGAGGGCGAAAGTATTCCAATATTTTGGATGCGCACGTGGTCCTCATGGATTTCGTACAAAGGATATCCTTGAGGGCAAGAGGGATTCCCATTAATTCGGATACTTCATCCCCCTTTACGATCCTCTCATCAGCCCGCTGAGCCTGCTGGCAGGCCTCCTCTTCAGTTAAGGTAAGGTAGGCTGATACTTTTGAATCCGCATTTTTAATCCAGCGATAAAAGGACTGGGTCAATTCCAAAGATGAGAATGACCTCTTCATCAACCCTTCGTGGGCTTCATGTGCCGTTAGTCGAGTCCACTCCATGATCTTTTCCTTCCTGGATTACGCCTCCCCTACTCTATGATCTTAGGGACCTTATAAAAACCCTTCTCCGCCTCTGGCGCATTCCCCAGAGAAGGTTCCCGGGGGAGAGATTCACGGACGTTATCCACCCTGAAGACGTTCTTAACGGGAATAACGTGGGAGGTAGGTTTAACCTCTTTTGTATCCAGCTCATTCAGTTTATCCATATAGGTCAATATATCGTTCAATTGTTCCGTAAACTCATCCTTTTCCTCATCAGAGAGCGTCAATCTGGCCAATCGAGCAACATACTCCACTTCTTTTACCCCTATCTTCATTCCCAACCCCCCAAAAAAGCCCCCTCTGGGCTCATTATTGAACTAAATGGACGAGCGTCAAAATACATCACTCTCCTCCAAGAGATAAAGAAATCGTCTGATCATCTCATCTCGAAAATTCGAGCGGATGTAACGAAGGTTCTTAACGGAATGATCTTTTAAGAAACTCTATGCGACTGATAATGTGAAGGTATCTTGTGGATCTGGCGTGCCCTATTGATGCCCTATTAGTCCCCTCTCGCCTTCCCCCCGCCTTTCTCATACCTCCTTTCAAGCTCCTGGACCGTCTGGATCTCCAATCTCCAGGATTTTCCCGAGGCTTTCCGTGAGCTTCCTATCCCTGATCAGCAATGCATCCTTCTTGGCCTTCACCTTCTCCACTATCTCCGCGGGCGCCTTGGAGATAAATTCATCATTGGATAGCTTTCGATCCGCAATCTCCAACTCCTTGTGAACCTTTTGAACCTCCTTCTCGAGCCTCCTGACCTCTCCACCAAGGTGCATGTCCTTTGCCATGGGGATAAAAATCTCCACATCACCAAGGACGGTTGTTGCCGCATCTCGGGGCTTCTCACCCGAGGTAATGAAGGAAAGGCTATTAATCCTTGCCAGATGCGTGATGTATGTCCGATATTGCTCCAGCCTATCCCGGACCTCAGCCCTTTCGGCCAACAGGGACACATCTAATCGTTTGTGAGGAGCAATATCCATCTCTCCCCTGATATTGCGAATTCCCCATATTGTCCTCATCACCAAATCCATATCCACCAAGGCCTCCTCATCCTTCAGGCCTGCGTTGTATTGGGGAAAATCCGCTATCATAATGGCCTTCCCCTCGTGGGGAAGCCTTTGCCAGATCTCCTCTGTAATGAAGGGCATAAAGGGATGAAGCACCCTCAAGGCTCCGTCCAATACCCTTATCAGGACGTATTGGGTAACGGCACGCTCCTGTGGATCGTCTTTCCCATAGAGAACCGGTTTGATCAACTCCAAGAACCAATCACAGAATTCATGCCATATGAAATGGTAAATTGCCTGAGCGCCTTCGTTAAATCGATACTCCTCTAAGGCCGCGGTTACCTCTCTTACCGTCTCATTGAACCTGGACAATATCCATCGATTGGCTAAGCTCATTTCGTGAAGGTCAATCTCGTGGGTGATTCCCGGAAAATCGGCTAAAGTGGACAACGAAAAACGCGAAGCATTCCATATCTTATTGGCGAAGTGGCGATACCCTTCTATCCTCTCTTCGGATAGGCATATATCCCTCCCCTGAGCGGCGAAAGCCGCCAAGGTAAATCGAAATGCATCAGTTCCATATTCCTCCATAACCATTACGGGGTCAATAACATTGCCCCTCGATTTACTCATCTTACGGCCTTGGATATCCCTCACCAAGGCATGGATGTAAACATCCCTAAAGGGAACATTTCCCATAAACCTTACCCCCATCATCATCATCCGGGCTACCCAAAAAAAGAGGATGTCGAAGCCAGTAACCAGGACCGAGGTGGGGTAAAAAACCTTGAGCTCCTCTGTTTCCTCGGGCCAACCTAACGTCGAAAAGGGCCACAGGGCTGAGCTAAACCAGGTGTCGAGAACATCCGCCTCCTGTCGTAATTCCCTTTTACCGCATCGGGTACAGGAATGGGGCTCCTCCCTTGAGACAATGGTCTCGTCGCACTCCTCACAATACCAAGCGGGAATCCGATGCCCCCACCAGATCTGTCTTGAAATACACCAGTCTCGAATGTTATTCATCCATTCGAAGTAAGTCTTTTCCCAAACCGGGGGAACGATCTTCGTTCGACCATCCTTCACAGCCTGAATGGCCGCCTCAGCTAATGGTTTAGTTCGGACAAACCATTGTTTTGACAAGGTCGGTTCGATGATGGTCTTGCATCGATAACAATGGCCTACATTATGCCTGTAAGAATCCACCTTCAATAGAGTTCCATCTCGTTCAAAATCCCCTATGACCCTCTTCCGACATTCAAAACGGTCCATGCCTCGATATGGCCCAGCTTCTCTCGTCATCTTACCGTCCTCATCGATGACCTTAACCATTTCCAACCCGTGGGCCAAGCCAATCTCAAAATCATTTACATCATGAGCCGGGGTCACCTTTAAGGCGCCCGAACCGAAATCCGTATCCACATACTCATCGGCGATAATGGGAATCTCCCTATGCAGCACGGGCAAAATCACCCTCTCGCCGATGAGTTTGTGATACCTATCGTCCTGAGGATGGACGGCAACAGCAGTATCTCCCAACATCGTCTCCGGCCGAGTGGTAACTACGGTAACTGATCTTTCTCCACCCTTTAGGGGGTAGGCGAGGTGGTAAAGCTTTCCGGATTCCTCCTCATATTCTACCTCTAATTCCGATAGGGCGGTTCGACACCGAGGACACCAATTTATGATATAGTTTCCCTTGTATATGAGGTCCTCTTGGTATAGTCTCACGAAGACCTCCCTCACCGCCTCGGATAAACCCTCATCCATGGTAAATCGCTCTCGACTCCAATCGCACGAGGCCCCTAGCTTTTTCAACTGCTTGGTAATCACTCCGCCATACTGTTCCTTCCACTGCCAGACGCGCTCGATGAACTTCTCCCTTCCCAGGCCGTGGCGATCGATGCCCTCTTCGGATAGCTTCTTCTCTACCACGTTCTGGGTAGCAATCCCGGCATGATCCGTTCCCGGCATCCACAAGGTGTTAAAGCCTTGCATGCGCTTAAAACGAATCACAATATCCTGCAGGGTATTGTTGAGGGCATGTCCCATGTGGAGGGAGCCAGTTATATTAGGCGGTGGGATGACGATTGAATACGGAATTTTAGTGGAATGTGTATCTGCCTTAAAATATCCCCTCTCCATCCAGAATGCATACCACTTATCCTCAACGGCGCGGGGGTCATACGCTTTACTCAAGATCTTCGCGTCCATAACATGTACCCGCCCCGGCAATACAAGCTGCGCTATATATCAAGGTCCTCTCCACGTTTGAGTCTTTCCAACCTCCGTATCTCCTTTTGAATGGCTTCCTCTGCCATTTCAGGTACTATTTCCTGGACCATCTTTTCGATCCTTTGGGAAACGGTGGAGGCAATGGCCTCTGTAACTTGAGAAAGTATTTTTCCACTCAGGCCTTCTACTAATTCCTTAACCGCTCCGGAGATCTCCTCTTGAATCGGCCTCTCCTGAGAAGGTTGGACTCCCATCTCTTCTTCCTCCCTCATCGTCTCCCCGGTAAATTCCTCTATGGCCTCCGCTAAAGCACCTTCAGGGATTTCCTTCGTTTCCTCGTCTCTTGCGGCCTCTTCGGCTAACTTCTCCAGTTCTCCCTCCTTGAATACCTCTTCATGAAACTCCTCCAATCCCTCTTCCTTCAGACCTTCTTCGCTAAAGGGTTGAAAATCCTCTTCTTTCAACACCCTTTCGGCCATGCTCTCCAAATCCATCTCCTGAGAAACTTCTTGTGCCGGCCCCTCAAGCTCCTCTGTGGATACTTGCACTCCTGGGAACTCTCCCAATTCTCCCTCCTCAAGAGCCTTCCCAGGTATTTCGCTTACCGCCTCTTCTAGTACCTCTTCTTCCTCCTTCAGCACTTCGGTCTCTTCCCCGAACTCCTCTAATTCCTCAAACTCCTCCCTCCCCTCATCATGTGCGTCCTCCCATTCCCCAAGGGGTTCTTTCCGCTCCCTCCCGCCAAGGAGATCCCCCGCTAATTCCTCGATCTCCTCCGCTAAGGCCTCTTCCAAACCCTCCCCTTTCAGGACATCCTGGGGCAACTCTCCCACTCCCTCTGTGGGAAGCTCTTCCGTAATCTCTTCAGCTCCTAATTCCCCCGTTTCTGGTTTAGCCGCTTCCTCAACCGGCAATTCCTCGATCTCCTCCGCTAAGGCCTCCTCTAAGCCCTCCCCTTTTAGGACATCTTGGGGCAACTCCACTGTTTCCTCAGGAGGAACCTCCTCCGTAATCCCTTCAGCTTCTAATTCCCCCGTTTCGATTTCAGTAGTTTCCTCAAGGGGGCCCCCAATTTGTTCTTCCGTGGCGCTTAACTTTGCTATCTCCTCTTCGGGGGAAATCCTATCCTGCACCTTAGCCGACTCCTCATTGAAATCCACCTTCTCAGAGACCTCAGATCCCAGGTCGAGCCCTTCCATCTCCGGGGGTTGGATTGCTTCCTCCGCCTTTGGGAACCCCATATCATCCGGGAGTTCAAGATCGGCAATGTCTTTCCCCCCCAACAGTCCCTTTTCCTCCAACTCCGTTGTCTCTCCCCTCTTCACAGCTTCTTCGGGAGCTTTAGGGGGGGGCTGTTCAGGCTCGGCTACGGTTTCCTCGACAATATCCGATAGCTCTATTATCTCCTCATCCCCCTGTGATGTCGCCGCTTCGGTTACCTCCTCCATGGGTTGTAACTCCAGGATCTCCTCTTCAACTTCCCGTGTCCCCTCAACTGGTTCAGCCGTCAGCAATCCATCCACTAATTTTAAAATAGGTTCCCTCTTCAGAGGCTTCGTGATAGTCCCATTGGCCCTCACCTGGTTCTTTTCCTCCTCGATTTCCTCATCGAAAGGGCCTCCCAAAAGGATAAAAGGGACTTTATCCATATTGGGGTCTCCTTTCAGCATCTGGCAGAGTTCTTTCCCATTCTTGTCGGGCATGGTGATATCAGCAATGACAATGGCCGGTTTGAACAATTTCATCTTAAGAAGGGCATCTTCGCCGTTTTCGGAAAAAATGAGATTGTAATCGGTTTCCTTGAAGACCTCCTCGAAAGCCTTATGGGCCGCTTTATTGGGATCGGCAATGAGAATCTCCCTTGCCATAATAAACCCTCCTTACCTAAGGTGGAAAAAGTTGAGGGAGAATCTAAACTTATAACAAGTATCACATAGATTGAGAGAATGTCAAGCTTCCATGATAAGATCTCTAAACGTCTGGGGAAAGGAGCTCTGAGCGAGTTGTGGTTATGCGGTGTTGCAGAGCTTCGGTCTTGCGATAAACCGAACTTCAGAATGGTCGAAAACTATTTTGACCAGCGAAGATCTCCATTTTCAGGGATTTCGTGATCATTCTTATTTCAAGCCCAGTTTTGTAGTATTAGGCGGAGGTATCAGTCACGGGGGGAGATAAAGGAGGGCCTTTAAAAAATCACCCACGGAAGGGGGAGAAAAATCTTCTCGTACAGTTTAAAGGCATACCGATCCGTCATGCCTGCGATGAAATCACACACGCAGCGTTCCAGGGGATCGTAGAGTTCCTCCTTGCCTATTTCCTTTAAAAATGCCTCCTCGTTTTCGATGAAATAATGGTAGAGTTCCTCTACGATTTTTGAGGACTTGATGAAATCCCCGTGAACCTTGTCCACATCGTATACCTGGTCATAAAGGAAATCCCGCAGTTTAACCATTGCCTTCGAGATTTCCTTCGAGAGAGAGAGTTCAAATCGTGATTTCTCGAGCGTGGTGGCAATGAGATCGACCACCATGGTATTGATCCGCTGGGAGTGACTATATCCCAGAATCTGGGAACAGTCCTCGGGAATATCTTCATCCCTAATGATTCCGCCCCGAAGCGCATCATCGATGTCGTGATTGATATAGGCAATAATATCGGCGATTCGAACAACCTGTCCTTCTGGGGTTATTGGCATCTCGGACAAATCTTCACAAATTATCTTTCCCTTCCCCTTCGAATGCCTCAAGATCCCATCTCGGACTTCAAAAGTTAAGTTTAATCCCATGCCCTCCCGTTCCAGCACATCCACCACCCGCAAACTCTGTTCCGCATGATGGAAACCTCCCGGAACGAGCTTGTCAAGAACCTCTTCGCCTGCATGGCCGAAAGGCGTATGTCCCAGGTCATGCCCGAGAGCAATGGCCTCGGTCAAATCCTCATTAAGCCGGAGGGATTTAGAGATCGTCCTCGCAATTTGAGATACTTCCACGGTATGGGTTAACCGGGTGCGATAGTGATCCCCAGTCGGGGCCAAAAATACCTGCGTTTTGTGCTTTAAACGGCGGAAAGCCTTGGAATGGATGATCCGGTCCCTATCATGCTGAAATGCAGGACGGATGTCGCACTCCTCCTCTTGAACCATCCGCCCTTTACTATTACTGCTCAAGCTTGCGAAAGATGAAAGAAGCGTGCGTTCCTGCGCTTCTAACTGCTCCCTCACCTTCAGTGGCATCAACCGTTTCCCTATCCCCCTTCCACTTAAGCAACCCCCAGGGACCTTCATGCCATATCTCATGGTAAGGGGTTTCCCGTCGCAGTGGAAGGCTTGGATTCGTAAAACCCTTCCTCCAAGTAAAATTCTCCCAACAACCGTAAGGGTGCAAACAATGGCGTTCCATTGACAATAGCCCCGCGTTGATCTAATCTGATCAGTAAATCCCTATCACAAAACCCCATATTTTTCAACTCGATTACTGCTATGCTCAAACTCCAGAAAGTCATCGAAAGGATTCATGAGGATCGAGTGCTGATGGCACTTGCCTCCATTGCGGAAACCGAAAAGGTGGAGGTTTTCCTGGTTGGAGGTACCATTCGGGACCTAACCCTCGGCATGGTCCGGCAGGATTATGATTTCGTCCTTCACCAAAGGGATATAACCTTTGTTCAGAGGGTCCGACAAGAGTTCAAAGGCCATCTCTTCTCCATGGGAAGGGATGAGAAACAGAGGGTTTACCGAATCCTCGCGGGCAATGAGATCCTCGATTTCAATGCGATGGATGGATCTACAATCCAAGAGGACCTCAAGAAAAGGGACTTCACCATCAACGCAATGTCTTATTCCCTGCATGAACATCGATTTTACTTCCATCCGGGATCCGAGGAAGACATCGATAAAAAAATCATTCGAATGGTCTCGCCGGAGGGATTCGATCAAGATCCCGTTCGGATGATAAGGGGGATTCGATACCTCTGTATTCTTGAGGGCTTTCGATTGGACGAAAAGACGAAAGGGATTATCCGTCGAAAGGCAAGCCTGGTTAGGAGCGCCTCTGTGGAGAGGTTGAAGGTAGAGATGGATAGGATCCTCCTCTCCCCAAAGCCCTTCTTGGCTATGAGGGAATTGGCCGCTCTTGGTCTACTCCCAGAGATTCTCCCCGAACTCCGGATACCTCAGGATGGGAAACGCATGGCCCTCTTCAGAATGGGTGCCTTTTCTCACTACCTGCGATTCCTCAGGTGTCTCACCCAATGGAATGGATGGGAGGGAGATTTGCCCTTACACACGGATGAAAGGCTTATTCTCTCTTATGTCGCCCTATTTACCGGTATGGGAAGAATCCTTAATACAGGCCATCAATGGGCTGGAGAAAGGCCCATTTCCCAGGAATTCACTTACCATTTGGCCTATGAAATAATGACCAGGATGAAATTTTCAAATCCATTCAAGGAATTGGTAAAAAAGCTCATGGTTTATCATGGGAGGTTATTGAAGCTCTCCAGATCGACGGTGGATCAAAAGGCATTGAAGCAATTTATCTATCAAGTAGGGACTCCCGTGAGTCTGCTGATCATCTTCTCCCTCTTGGATCAACGGGCAAGCTCAAATGATGAGCTATCCTGTAATGGCCAAAACCTGGTTCAACTTTGCCGTCGCATCAAGGCCCTCTGCAAGGGAGGGGATATCATAAGCCCCCCTACTCTCATCACGGGAAGGGATGTGATGAGGCTGGGGTATGAAGCGGGCCCCATTGTTGGCTACATTCTTCATTGCATTCGGGAAAAACAGATACGGGGGGAAATCGGAGATCGCGTACAAGCCCTGACCTTTCTCCGGGAAACCTTTGGGAAGCAGCATGGTTCACAAGCTTTACCCTGAGTCTTTGACCCTGAGACTTCAACATGAGTCGCCCCTCGCCATCGCTGGAGACCCCACTTCTCCAGCACATTACGCTCAGGGATAAGGAAGCACCTCAGAAAATTAGGAAACTCCAGCGTTGCTTTGTGTTGACAGGAAAAAGATCAATGCATTATAATCGACATAGTCTTGTATCCCTTGAATTAATAGGAGAGTCAGGGGTGGGCGAGATTCTTATAACCGGAGGAGCTGGTTA
The DNA here is from genome assembly GCA_020346125.1 of Syntrophobacterales bacterium. Lineage (GTDB taxonomy): Bacteria > Desulfobacterota > BSN033 > WVXP01. The sequence continues at coordinate 1,230,135 of CP070774.1, forward strand.
TATCGGCAGCCATATCGTAAAAAGGCTTTTAGAAAAGGGGATGCAGATCATCGTCCTTGACAACCTGCAAACGGGACATCGGGAAGCCATCATTGGGGGAACATTTATCCAGGGCGATATAGGCAATGAACGAATCCTCAGCGAAATCTTCGGCGTCCATGAAATCGATTCAGTCATCCATATGGCGGCCGATTGCTTGGTAGGCGATTCGACAAAGGATCCGTTGAAATACTTCAACAATAATGTCAGTAAAGGCATAAAGCTCTTGGGTGTAATGCTCAAGCATAAGGTGAAAAAGATTGTATTCTCCTCCTCGGCCGCCGTGTACGGGAATCCCCCCCGAGTTCCCATTGAGGAAGATTTTCCGCCCTTCCCAATAAATCCATATGGGGAAACGAAGCTCATCTTCGAGAAACTCCTCGAGGGCTGTAAGGTTGCTCATGGCCTTCAATACATATCCCTGAGGTATTTTAACGCCGCTGGCGCAGATCCTGATGGGCGTATAGGCGAGGATCATCATCCCGAAACTCACCTCATCCCTACCGTGTTGAGGGCCTTGCTGAGGAAAGGACGAAAGGTCCCTATTTATGGAACCGATTACGACACCCCTGATGGAACCTGTATTCGGGATTACATTCATATCCTAGACATCGCCGAGGCTCATATCTCGGCCCTCGAGGCACTTCATGCAGGTGTGGAGTCCGAGATTTTTAACCTGGGAAATGGACAAGGCTTCTCCGTTAAGCAGATCATCCAAGCTGCCTCAAAGGTAACGGGTAGGACGATACCCGTCATAGAGACTCAACGAAGGCCGGGAGATCCCCCAATATTAGTCGCATCCTCCGAAAAGATCGAGAAAAAGTTGGGGTGGTCCCCCCGGCATGAAAAATTGGACGAGATTATCGATACTGCATGGCGTTGGCATCGAACTCACCCGCATGGATTCAGATCCAGTTCATTGAAGAAGGGGGTGGCGAGGTGGACTTGAGGATGCGCCTCTTGGAAATTATAAGGAATAAATCCTATGAAGAGGGAGAGGTGACGCTAACCTCGGGGAGAAAAAGCCACTTCTACGTTGATGGAAAACAGACTACCTTGGACTCGGAAGGGGCGTACTTAGTCGGAAAGCTCTTTTATGAGATGATCAAACGATCGAAAATCCCTGTTGAAGCTGTAGGAGGGCCCACATTGGGAGCAGATCCTATTGTAACCGCCATATCCATTGTCAGCTACCTGGAGGGCGTTCCAATCCCGGCCTTTATCATCCGAAAAGAGCCTAAAAAACATGGAAAGGCCTTATGGATTGAGGGCGATAAAAGCCTAAGGTCGGGAACCAATGTAGCCATCATTGAAGATATCGTAACCACTGCGGGATCCACCTTGAGGGCTATTGAGATTGCGAAGGCCCAGGGATTGCAGGTGGTCCAGGTACTGGCTCTCGTCGATCGGGAGGAGGGGGGAAGGGAAAATCTCGCGAGGGAGGGTTACATCCTCGAGTCAATCTTTACCAAAACGGATATAGTATGAGATATCCCATCTTGGGAAACCATTGAATGGACTGCGAAGATGTACAAAGCCAGGGTCAAGAAGGAAAAAATCACCGTTAAGATTCAGACTCTTCAAAACAGGATTGAGGGAAACGTCTATCTCCTTCCGAATGCCCGCATCACGGACATGCTCAATCAGGAGGGTTCCCAGTTCATCCCCATCACCGATGCCAAAATTTATTCCCTCAAATCCGGTAGCCTGGTCGATGAGGCGGAATTCGTGACCATCAATAAAAATCAAGTGGTATTAATCGTGGAAAAGAGATGAATCCTTTTCCCTCACCTTCATGGCGGATTTGCCCTAATTAAACCCAATGGAATTGAGGCTTGAAATGTAATCCTCTTTCGAGCGGAGACGTGGCAAAAAGGGAAAGGATTATTTCGTCTCAGGGAAGTGATTCAAACGTTGAACCTGAAGTGGATGATATCGCCGTCTTGAACCACGTACTCCCTCCCCTCCAACCGAAGAAGACCTTTCTCCTTGGCCGTTTGTTCTGAACCACACTGGATGAAATCCTCGAAGGAAACCACCTCTGCCCGAATAAACCCCCTTTCCATATCCGAATGAATCCTCCCCGCGGCCTTCTGGGATTGGATACCCTTTACCACCGTCCATGCCCTCAATTCATCGCTGACGGTGGTAAAAAAGGTGATCAGCTTCAGTATCTCATAGCCTACCTTGACTAGTTGATCAAGCCCTGAGCTTTCGAGGCCTAAACTTTCCCGAAACGTATCCCTATCTTCCATGTCCAGTTGAGCAATTTCCGATTCCAAATCCCCACAAATAACAACCACTCGGCTTCCATGCTCCTGGGCGAAGTCCCTCACCTCTTGAATATAGTGACCATCCCCTTTGAGCTGGGCTTCATCCACATTGGCCACATAGAAAATTGGCTGAGCCGTGAGAAGGCAAAGGTCATCGAAGATGTCCCTCTTACTGCCCTCATATCTCAGGCCAATGGCCTTTTTCCCCTGGTTGAGTACCTCCCAAACCTCCTCATAAAGCTCCAATGCCTCCGCCTCTTTTTTACCACCGACCTTGGCCAACCTCCCTACCTTAGCCCTCCGTTTCTCCAAAACCTGCAGGTCGCCCAATATAAGCTCCGTTTCCACCACCTCGATATCTCTTCTGGGATTGATGGAGCCATATTCATGCGAGACATTTTCGTTATCGAAACACCTGACGATATGGGCTATTGATTCCACATTGCGGATATGACCGAGGAACTGATTTCCCAGCCCCTCCCCTTTACTGGCCCCCTTCACCAATCCAGCAATGTCAAGGAATTCCAATGTCGTCGGGATCACCTTTTTAGGATGGATGAGATTGGCGATTTGCTCCAGTCGTTTATCAGGGACGTTTACGACCCCAACATTGGGCTCGATTGTTGTAAACCGATACGCCGCCACCTCAGCTCCCGCAAAGGTCAGACCATTGAAGATGGTGGACTTTCCCACGTTGGGCAGGCCAACAATGCCACATCTAAACCCCATTCGTACCCCCTTGCTCTCCTGGCCTCAGACCGAATTGCTCAGTCAAAGCCCTCGAGACTCAATTCTGAGCGAGCAAACCACGCCCAAAAATGTCTAGCCGAATGTGTGATTCGAAACGCTCAGCATGGGAAAATATTGCTTTCGGAAAGCCATTATAATATAATCCACTTTAGTACGAAATAAAAAAGTGAGCCGAAAGAATATAAACGGGTATCGAAAATTCTTTTGGCCAAGGGGTAGAGGAAGTAAATGAGGAAGGAAAACAAGTTGATGCTTGAAATTGCTTGCACCATTGCCGAACGGACAAAGGCAAAGGCCATTTTGGTCTACGCAGATGTCTGTGAGGATTATGAGGCCCTTATTGAGATGATTCAATCCGCCAAAACCGATATTATCGCTGCGGCCAAAGACGAATCCATTTATCAAGAGGCCCTGCCCATCATTAAGAACCTATTGAAAGTTCCGCAAATCGAACTGAGCCGAACGAGTCAGATAAAGGTCGCCCTCATAGAAGGCCTCTCCTCCGGGATTATTCAGAGTGGGGATAAGCTCGTGTGCCTATCGGGGATCTCCAGGTTCGGCATTCTCGACACCCTTATTATTTTAGAGATAGGAAAGGAGCTCGAAATATTATCCACAACAGACCTCCCCGTCGTCTCTGAGGTCGTCAAGCCCGAGGTATTCGATAGGACCCTCGGTATCGCCCTCGAACTCTCAACCGAGGGGAGGGAAGGGAGACCTGTGGGTTCAATTTTCGTGTTAGGGGATCACGAGGAGGTCTTCAAGTTTTCCCACCAGATGGTCATCAATCCCTTCAAGGGTTATCCCGAAGAGGAAAGAAACATCCTCGATCCAAAGCTTAAGGATACCCTTAAGGAGTTTTCTACCATTGATGGCGCCTTCATCATCAGGGAGGACGGAGTAATCCTAGCCGCCGGAAGGCATCTCGATGCCTCAGGGAAGAAAATCGAGATGCCTATGGGTCTGGGCAGTCGCCATCTGGCAGCGGCGGGGATTACCAACGTTGCTCAGGCCATCGCCCTCGTCATTTCCGAATCCACCGGTAGCGTGAGGATCTTTAGCAAGGGGAAACTGTTCATGGAGATCGAGCGGGGCGAGTAAACCCACCGGCATCACAAGAGCCCGGGAAATTTCGCTAAGACCGGCGCGAATACCAGCGCAATGATGGACATGAGCTTAATCATGATATTCAGGGATGGCCCCGAGGTATCCTTCATCGGATCTCCAACGGTGTCGCCCACAACTCCTGCCTTGTGAGCCTCGGATCCTTTTCCCCCGAAATTTCCCTTCTCAATCCACTTCTTTGCATTGTCCCAAGACCCCCCTGCATTTGCCATGGTAATAGCCAGAATGAACCCACTAGCGATGGCGCCCACCAAAAAACCACCGAGGGCCAGCGGGCCGAGGATAAATCCGATGATAAGAGGGGCAGCAACGGTCATCAATCCCGGGGCTAACATCTCCTTGAGGGCTGCCTTGGTACAAATATCAACACACTTCCCGTATTCGGGCTTCGCCTTGCCCTCCATCAATCCGGTAATTTCGCTGAATTGCCGGCGAACCTCGTTGATGATGGAAAAGGAAGTCCGACCGACTGCCGTCAGCGTCATGGAGCAGAAAATGGCGGGCAACATAGCCCCTATAAAAAGTCCCACGATCACCCTGGCATCCAAAAGGCTGATCTCGGACACCTCGATTCCCGCGGCATTAGCATAGGATAACATCAAGGCAAGGGCTGTCAGTGCCGCTGCGCCGATGGCAAATCCTTTGCCCGTTGCCGCCGTTGTATTCCCCAGTGAATCGAGGGCATCGGTTCGCTCCCTGATCTCAGGTGGAAGCCCCGACATTTCAACAATCCCCCCGGAGTTGTCGGCCACCGGCCCATAGGCATCCGTGGCCAGGGTAATTCCCAACGTGGAAAGCATTCCAATCCCAGCAATTGCCACGCCGTAAACATCTGCAAAATGGTGGGCAACGATAATCGCGATACCCACCAATATAATGGGGGCAAAAGTACTCATAAGGCCGTTGGCAAATCCCCTCACCACCGTGGTTCCCGCCCCCGTTAAAGAGGCCTCCGAGATACGTCGAGTCGGGGAATAGGCATAAGAGGTATAGTAGTTAGTGCTCTCCCCAATGAGGACACCGGAAACCAACCCTGCAAGGATGGCATAGAAGATTCCTAGATCGGCCTTGAGCATTGAGACAGCCAGATATGCGAAGATGGCGGTGAGGATGGAGGCCGAGAAGGTGCCGCGACGAAGCGCCGTAAGCAGTGCCTCCATTTCCGGTTTGTCCCCCACTCGAACAAGGAGGGCCCCTATGATGGATGCGATAATCCCCCCCGAAGCCACCAGCATGGGTAGATACCATGCCACCTTCTCATCCGGAACTAATGGCATGCCGCCTTTTATACTGGGCAGCATGGCAATCATGGCCAAGGTAATGGTTGCGATGATGGAGTCGACATAGGACTCAAAGAGATCAGCCCCCATTCCGGCTACATCCCCCACATTATCCCCTACGAAATCCGCTATAACGGCGGCATTCCTCGGGTCATCCTCGGGGATTCCCTTTTCCACCTTTCCCACTAAGTCCGCCCCCACATCGGCCGCCTTCGTATAAATACCTCCCCCCGCCCGAGCGAAGATAGCAACCGAAGATGCCCCGAACCCAAAGCCTGGCAGGATGGTCATAAAATCCGGTCGATTTCCGAAGAGGAAGTAAAGGGCGCTGAGGCCGAGGATGCCAATGCTGACGACGCACATCCCCATCACGCCTCCACCTCGGAAGGAGACCCGAAGCCCATGGTTCAGGCTTTTCTGGGCGGCAGAGGCCGTGCGAGCATTGGAGCGGATGGCTATATTCATCCCGATGTACCCCGCAAGGGCTGAACAGATAGCCCCGAAGACGAAGGAAAGAGAAACCAGCCAACCCAGTATGGGAACAAAACCCAAGATTATGGCCACAGCCACTACAAAAACGGCCAGAATTCGATACTCCCGTCCCAAAAAGGCCATTGCGCCTTCCTGGATGGCAGCGGAAATTTCCCTCATCCTCTCCGATCCCTCATCGTTCTTCAAGACGTAGAGGGCGAGAAAGAGCGCGAAGATCAACCCCAAGATTCCCGAGATGATGGCAATAAACATCTCATCCATCTTATCCCCCCTTGCTGTTAATTTTTTCACAAAAAAGTCTAATTAAACCGGGACATGGCTATTTGCAACCCTTCGCAGATAAGCGTTTCCACCGATTCGGCCGCACGGCTGATGATTCCCTCCAGCAGGATCTTCTCATCATCGCTAAAGGGTTCCAAGACGTAATCGCTGGTATCCTTATATCCTTTGGGTCTTCCAAGCCCGACCTTGATTCGGGAAAATCCTGAACCTGCCAAGAACTCCTGAATTGACTCAATCCCCTTATGGCCCCCAGGGCCGCCACCCTGGCTAATCTTTATCCTCCCGAAATCGATATCCACATCATCGTGAATCACGATCAAATCCTGCTCCGATAAATTGAAGACCTTCATGATGCGGCCCACTGATAATCCGCTAAGGTTCATGAAGGTCAATGGCTTGGCCACAATGGCCTCGTGCTCCTTGATCAGTCCTCTGCCGAAACGGGTTTTATACCTCCTCTCCCCCAGGCCGATTCCATTTCTCCTTGCTAATTCATCGATAACCAGAAAACCCGTATTATGTCGGGTGAACCGATATCTCCTCCCTGGGTTTCCCAAACCAATGATCAAATTCACAAAAAGACCTACTATTTGTTGCCCTCCGGCTCCCCCTCGACCTCTTCCGCGCCTTCCTCGGCCTCCTCTACCTCAGCTATCTCTTCCTCGACCTCCTCTTCAACGACCACCTTCTCTACCGTAGGCGGTACTACGGTAGCAAGGGTGGTAGTGGGATCGACAAGGGCTTTTCCCTTCTCCAGCTGGATATCGCCGATATGAATTGTATCCCCTATTTCCAGGTGACGTACATCTACCTCTATGTTTTGCGGAATATCCCCGGGAAGACACTCCATCGTAATCTCCCTCGTTATCTGCTCCAGGACCCCCCCCATCTTAACACCTTCGGGTTTCCCCACAAGGACGATGGGCACCTCCACGCTGATCTCCTCATCCATCACTACTTCGAATAGATCGGCATGGATGCATTGATCCTTAATGGGATCGATCTGTAAATCCCTTACCACTACCACTTTCTGAGCCGCCTTCTTCCCGTCTTGAATCATCAGATCGATGAGCACGTTCTCTCCCATTTGAATGGTCTTCATCAACTCCTTGGGGTCTATGGTAAGGGGGACCGGGTCCGTCTTAGGGCCATAACAAATGGCTGGTGCCTGTCCCTTCTGGCGCAGTTTTTTTGATGCCTCCTTCCCAAATTGGGTTCGTAATTTAGCCAAAAGCTTTGGTCTGGGCATCCTCTCCTCCTTCAAATCCTCAAACGAAGAGCGAGCTCACCGATTCATCCAGATGAATCCGCTTAATGGCCTCCGCTAATAAGGGAGCCACGGTTAAAACCTTCAATTTTTTACATGAGACCGATTCGCCCCTCAAGGGAATGGTGTCGGTAACGATGACCTCCTGCAAGGGAGATTCCATCAGTCTATCTACGGCCCGTCCGGAGAGGACTGGATGGGTGCAATAGGCATAAACATTTTCGGCACCTTCCTCCTTCAGGGCAAAGGCCGCATTGAATAAGGTTCCCGCGGTATCGACCATATCGTCGAGGAGAATCGAGTTCTTCCCCCTTACATCGCCAATAATGTGCATCGCCTTAGCCACGTTGGGAATATCGCGCCGCTTATCGATAATCGCCAGGGCGACGTTTAACCTCTTCGCAAAAGCCCGAGCCCTCTCCACGCCTCCCGCGTCGGGGGATACGATCACCAGATCGCGTTGAAATTGCTCCCCCAGGTAGTCCAATAAGATAGGAGATGCATAGAGATGATCCACGGGTATGTTGAAGAAGCCTTGGATTTGACTGGCGTGGAGCTCTATCGTCAGAATTCGCGAGGCCCCTGCCGCGGTAATGAGGTCGGCAACCAATTTAGCGCTGATGGGGGCCCTGGGGAGCACCTTCTTATCCTGTCTGGCATAGCCATAATAGGGAATCACCGCATTGATCCTCGCGGCCGAGGCCCTCTTCAAGGCATCGATGAGGATTAATAGTTCCATCAAGTGATCGTTCACAGGCGGGCAGGTGGATTGAACGGCGAAAACGTCCATTCCCCTCACGCTTTCGTTGATCTCCACATTAATCTCCCCATCGCTGAATTTTTTAACCTGAGCTTTTCCCAGGGGAATGCCGAGGTGTTCACAGATCATTTGGACGAGGGAGACATTGGAACTCCCCGTAAATACGCGCAATTTATTGAAAATGCCCAATCCCCCTTCCCTATCAAACTCCATAAAGCCACCTTACTAATCTCAAGAATGATCGGATCGCTAAACGTGAAAAAGTTATTCTACCCACAATATTACTCCATTCTCCCAATCTCCCTTTCGTACTCGGCCAGAACTTTGGACTCAATTATCTCCCTCGTTTCGTTATTCAAGGGGTGCGCTATATCCCTGAATGTGCCGTCCTTTCTTTTCTTGCTGGGCATGGCGACAAACAACCCGTTATTTCCCTTTATCACCTTCAAATCCCTTACCACGAAGCACCTGTCGATGGTAATCGTTACATATGCCTTTAGCTTCTCTTCATCAACGGGAAAAACCCTCACTTCTGTAACTTCCATGTTCGCCCCCTTTGTATGAGGATATTAAATGCATTTGGCCAGATAAACCGCCCACCTCCTTTCCCCGTATTTGGAATTCAATTTTCGATAAGCGTTTTCAGCTCTCCTTTTATGGGAAAAGAGCCCGAAAACTATCGGGCCACTTCCCGTCATCAACGAGCCCAGAGCACCTTGTGAAAGCAGATCCCCCTTAATCCCATCAATTTCTGGATATGCCGCAATGGTAACGCTCTCCAGATCATTGTGCAGGATACGGGTAAGGTGGCCGATATCATTGAAAAATAAAGGAAGTTTAATATGGATAGGCCTCTTTGTCAACTCAAAATTTAATCCTTCATAGGCCCATCGGGTGGATACCTCCCAGCCGGGATTGACCAATACAAGCCAGATAGAGGAAGGGATTTCCACGGGTTCAAGCTTTTCCCCAATACCGGTAGCAATTGCCGTCTTCTCAAGGATGAAAAAGGGAATATCAGCGCCGATCCCAGCCCCTATCGCCATGAGCCGCTCCTTGGAGAAATTGAGTTTCAAGATCCCGTTCAACCCCATCAATGTACTAGCCGCGTTGCTCGATCCACCACCGAGACCTGATGAGATGGGAACTTTCTTCTGAATGTGGAGATCAATTCCAATTCTGGCCTCCGCCGCCTCTAAGAGGGATGAGGCCGCTCGATAGGCAAGGTTTCCCTCTTTAACCGGAAGGCGAGGTGAATCGGTGCTGACCGATATCCCCTGTTCTCCCTTTAACGATATTCTCAACGTATCGCATAGACTGATCCTCTGTAATATTGTCCTAATCTCATGATATCCATCTCCGCGCTTCTTGAGGACCTCAAGCCTCAAGTTCACTTTCGCTGGGGAGAGGAGTTCTATAGAAGGGAGGGACACGTCTCCTCTTACCTCATTGCGTAGCTCTTCCTATGCGACATCCATTTTTTCCATCGATGGGGAAAAAGAGAGGGATCTCGGGGGAAAAATGTATGGCGTTTATTGGGATTCAATTGGCCCTACCCTCACCTCCACTTTCGCCCTCTCCATACCAGTGGGCAGAATAGTGATCACACACCCCCATCCCGGTTTGTTAAAGGTTAGCAGGGCATCATCCCTTTCAAAATTGCTGACTAATCTCCAGCCATGAATAACCATATTTTCTTTAAAGAATTGGGCCAACTCCCCCAGCTTTGCCTTTCCCGCGTAGACCAAAATGCCCGCCTTAATCGCTTCCGATTCGTAGATAAATGATTCCTTCTTCTCAATCCCAAGGGAACGGGGGATGGGGACGTCTTCGAAACGATACGTACCAGCGGGTGTTGGAATCATCTCGCTTCTCTTAGCCTCAGGGGTTTGGGCGCATCCAATCACCGTTGCCAGCACCAAGGTCCCGGCCAATGCGACATACCAACAACCCTTTGGACAAGATTCCACCTTCGTCACTTTTAGCCAAGAATTCATCGTCGTACCCCCAACTAAGTTAATGGAAAACAACCACTGAAATATTGAACTATATATAGGAAATCACGAAATCTTTCAAGGTTTTATTGTGAGAACTCTCCTAAGTTTCTGGAGAACAACGACTATCGACGACCGTCATATAGTATGCGAGGGCAAACAGAACCGGGGACCCACATAAATATTTTTGTATGGGAAGGGATACAGGAAAATTCCAAATACTAATATCTCAGGTATAAACAATATCAAATGACCAAAACGTTTAGGATTTAGTTAGTTGAATTGAGGATGTGGAGCGACGCGACTTTAGGATTTAATCCTCGTCTCGAATGCAAAGGGTTTAATCATCAACCATTGCGATGGCACTGACGGGGCACTGGTCTTCACAGGCCCCACATTCGATACATTCCTCCAGATCTATCGCTTCTGGCATTTCATTTATCCATTGATAAACGTCGCTTGGGCAAATCTCAACGCAAACGCCACAGCCGTTGCAAGCCTCCTTATCGAGTTCCGGATGCATGGAGCGTCTCTTCAACGAGCGAAACGGGTAAATCGGTTCCACAAAAATCCCGGGATAAAAAGCATACCCGACGGGCTAAATGGTCTCTACTCCCTTTACCTCGGGGACTTCTTGTTTTAATACCCGTTCCACGCCCATCTTGAGGGTCATCTGTGACATCGGACAGTCACCGCAGGCACCGGTCAGCTTAACCCTCACCACTCCTTCTCGGATATCGATCAACTCGATATCGCCTCCGTCGGCTTGCAGGGCCGGCCTGATCTTCTGCAAGGCCTTTTCCACGTCTTCCCTCATCTTGCCTCCTCCCTGTATTCGCGTTCAGCCCCTTCTCCCTTTGTATTGCCTAAGCCTAATCGACCGGGATTTTCTTCTTTAAAGCTTCAGGTACTCTTTATCAAAGTATATCGAGATGAGGGGGATGAGTTCAAGTGTTTTCCCGCTCCTCCAGGTACTTTTCCACCGCGAAGGCAGCCGTCGCCCCATCCCCCACAGCTGTTGCCACCTGCCTCAGCATTTTTTTTCGGGCATCTCCCGCCGCGAAAATGCCATCTACCGATGTTTGGAGGTTGTTTTCGTCGACGAGTATATATCCACTTTCATCCAATTCGACCACGCCCCTGAGAAATGCCGTCTTGGGCTCAATCCCGACGAACATAAAGACACCTTCCGTTGGGACCTCGCTCACCTCACCAGAGGTGACGTTTTTTACGAGGATGCTCTCCACAGTTTGATTCCCCTTAATCTCCTCGACAACGGAATTCCAGAGAAAATTGATCTTGGGGTTCGAAAAGGCCCTCTCCTGATAGATCTTCGTAGCCCTCAGGGCATCCCTCCTATGGATAATGGTAATTTCCTTTGCGAATTTGGTTAAGAAGAGCGCCTCCGTCAATGCAGAATCCCCTCCTCCCACGACTACGATCTTGTTATCCTTGAAGAATGCCCCATCGCACGTCGCGCAGTAAGAAACCCCACGCCCCGTAAATTTGGCTTCCCCGGGAATGCCCAGTTTCCGGTATTCCGTCCCCGTGCAGATGATGATGGCCTCCGCTCGATACTCTCTATCAACCGTCTTTACTAGTTTCTCGCCGCTCGTCAATTCGAGGCCGATTACCTCCCCCATTTCCGTCATCAGACCGAACCGTTTGGCGTGCTCCTCCATGATGGCGGTCAAATCTGCCCCGGAAATCCCTTGCGGAAAACCCGGGTAATTCTCGACAATATCCGTGGTCATCATCTGCCCGCCCACGCTTATCCCCTCTAAAAGGAGGGTATTGAGCCTTGCCCGAGATGCATAGAGTCCTGCCGTTAAACCCGCGGGTCCCCCCCCGACAATGACGACATCATAGATTTCTCCACCGCGGTTTTTTTCGGATTTGGTTAATGTCCGGCTCATTCCTTCTCCTTTCTTCAAAATCCTCTCGCTGAACTACAAAGAAATTTATATGGTATTTATCAGAACGTGTCAAATCGAATCCAGCTGCAGTTTCCGAGAACGCTGTTGTCTTCGTATGCAATCTGCCGACGAGGGTGATTCAGAAGGGGAAATCCAAAACATACTTCTCCCCTACCCTGCCTACTGTTTACCCTTTAGCCTTTAGCCTCCAACCTCAGGCATTACCCAGACCGCAACACTGTTATTCGACTGCATCACCGCAGAACCATAGTACAAATTGCCTTTAATCTCTCCATTTGAACATTGAACTTTGACATTGACTCTCGTGTTCGTGATGATTAGGACCGAAGACGGCGGACGGCAGACCGCGTTAGAGGATCGTGTTCGTGATCGCATGTTCCATGCTCGTGATATGTGTCCGTGCTCGGGGTTCGGACCTCGTCATTTGTCATTTGAACTTTCCATTCTTAACCAATTTAACCAATTAAACGAATGAAACCAAGCAACTAATTCACTTATGTCATTTGATATTTGAAATTTTGCCTTCCGCCTCTAACCTTTGACCTCTGCCTCAAGCTTAACCTCAACCTGCTTTTTCTTACTGCCTACTCCTTACTCCCTACTCCTTACCCTATCCTCTCTGCCTTAACATCTTAATTCTTCACTCTCCATTCTTCATTCTCAATTATCAATTCTTACTCCTTCCCCTCAACCCTTACTTCTTCACTCTTAATTCTCAATTCTTCAGTCCCCATTCTCCCCTCAACCTTAACCATAACCTTAGCCTCTCTTCTCCCTCCTCTCAACCTCGGCCCCTGCCCCTGAGGGCAACAGAAGGATAACTTGACAAGGCCAGTTGCTCCAATGTACATTCTCCTCGTCCGATCTCTTGAAATTTCCCTCAAGCATTCTCGGAGGTAGCTATGGAAAGGACATTGTCCATCATCAAGCCGGACGGAGTTGAACGGGGGTTAATCGGCGAAGTGATCAAGAGGTTCGAGGATAACGGCTTGAAGGTGATTGCCATGAAGATGGTGAAGATGTCCAAGGAGGAAGCAGAGGGGTTTTACCACGTTCATCGGGGAAAAGCATTCTTTGAGAGCCTCACCACATTCATGTCTTCAGGCCCAACCGTGGTCATGGTCTTGGAAGGGGATAACGCAATCCAGAGGGCGAGGGATTTGATGGGGGCCACCAACCCTCAGGAGGCAGCCGAGGGGACCCTCCGAAGGCAGTTCGGGTCGAATATCGAAAGTAATACCGTTCACGGGTCCGATGGCCCCGATACAGCGACATTCGAAATCGACTATTTCTCTAATGACCTTGAAATAAGCCGATGAAGGACTTCGTATAGAGAACTCTGAATAACTGGAAAAAGGAGCTCTGAGCGCAAAATTATAGTGAATTGAATGAGATTTTGTACTGCTCTAACTGTATGACTGCAGCACTGCGACACCGCAGAACCGCAGCACCAATCTTTGAGCGGCGAGGAGCGACTTTTTCATAGCTTTCTATCGGGGTTTGACACATACCGAAAGATCCCTTAGCATAAAAAGGGGAGGACTTCTTCCCCTCCGAGATGCGAATACAGTATTCCTTCACTGGAGAATATAGATGGCGAAGACGGGGGTCATTGCTGGGACGGCCTTTCGGCGGATATGCCTCTCAGAGAATGCGAATCCGTTGGAGGTTTCAACCCGTTTCGGTAAGACGACTGTTTTGGAGTCCGATGATATCGTCTTTTTACCTCGACACGGGATGGAAGATAATATCCCTCCGCATCGAATCAATCACCGGGTTAACCTCAGTGCTTTCAAGGAATTGGGGATACCCAGGATTATTGGGGTCAACTCCGTGGGTAGTCTCAAGGCCCAGATTCCCCCAAAAACCATCCTCATCCCCCATGATTATATCAACCTCTGGGGGATTCAAACCCTCTTTGACCACGAAATTCACCACATCACCCCGGGATTGGATGAAGATTTTCGCCAGCTCATCCTGAGGGTAGCAAAACGAAGAAGGATCGAGGTAACCGGCGGAGGTATCTATATTCAAACCACGGGGCCACGACTGGAAACCCGTGCCGAGATTCAACTGTTAAGACACTTCGGTGACGTAGTTGGCATGACCATGGGAAATGAGGCTACCTTGTCCGAGGAGCTCTCCATTCCCTACGCAAGCATCTGCTCCGTTGACAACTATTGTCATGGGATTTCCAAATCCCCCCTTGCAGCCGAGGAGATTCTTCGAAACGCACGGAGTAATATGGAGAAGGTAAAGAGACTTGTACTGGCTACTATAGAGGAGGTAACGTGAGTATCGTAATCAAGGGGGTTATCCTGAATGGACAAAAAAAGGATATCTTTATTCGTGGTAACATCATTCAAAAGATCGACGATTCCATTGATCTCTTGGCTGATAGTAAAATATCAGGGGATGGCAAGGCAGCAATACCATCCTTTATCAATGGGCACACCCATGCGGCCATGACCCTCCTCCGGGGTTACGCAGATGATATGCACCTCCAGGATTGGCTTGAGAAGAAAATATGGGTGGCGGAGGCCCAAATGACGGAGGAGGACATCTACTATGGAGCGAGGCTTGCCTGCTTAGAAATGATCAAAACGGGAACCACTTTTTTTAATGATATGTATTGGTTCTGGAAGGGAACGGCCCGGGCAGTTCAGGAGATGGGGATCCGTGCGGCCATAAGCGCCGTCTTCATCGATTTTTTCAACAAGGAAAAGGCTCAAGAACAAATCGAAATAAACATGAAGCTATTCGACGAAAGAGGGAATTTCGGCAACCGGGTCACCTTCACCTTAGGACCTCATGCCATCTATACCGTTTCCGAGGAGAGTTTGAAGTGGATGGCAGATTTTGCCCGGGAGCACGGGCTTCTCATCCACATTCACCTATCCGAAACCCAAAGGGAGGTGGAGGACTGTATCCGAAAACTGGGAATTCGGCCCATCGAGTACCTGGAGAAAATCGGCTTCCTGGGGCCAAATGTCATCGCCTGTCATGCAGTATACCTCAATCATAAGGAGATTTTACTCCTGAAGAAACATGAGGTAAAGGTGGTCCATAACCCCATCTCCAATATGAAATTGGCCGTAGGAGAGGCCTTCCCGTATGAGAGGCTGAAGACGGCCGGGGTTACCATATCTCTCGGTACAGACGGATGCTCATCTAACAACAACCTGGATATGTTGGAGAGTATGAAATTCGCCTCGCTTTTACAAAAATACCACCACAAAGATACCACCGTCCTTCCTGCCCTCGAGGCCTTTCAGATGGCCACCACCAATGGGGCCAGGGCATTTGGCTTGAATTGTGGCGAGATCAAAGAGGGCGCCCTAGCGGACATCGCCTTGGTCGATCTCCAAAGACCCGAATTAACTCCTCATTTCGACCTTTATTCAGACCTGGCTTACTCTGGAAATGGGGCGTGCGTCGACACCCTCATTTGCGATGGGAAGGTCCTCATGGCCAATCGAAGAGTAGAGAATGAGGAACGGATCCTGGAGGAAGCGAGGCGTTGCGCTTTCGACCTCATAAGGCGGGCATCTCAATCCAATGGCTGAACGATTCATCGTCGACAGTATGCTGGGGAAGCTGGCGAAATGGCTGAGAATCCTCGGATATGATACCCTCTACTGGCGAGGGAATGATTGGCAGAGGCTCATGGAAAAGGGAAAGGGCCGGATATTTTTAACCCGCACCACCAAGTTTTCCCGTGGGGGAAGCTTCCAAGGGGTTATCCAGATTCGTGATGATAATCCGAACCTCCAATTAAAGGGGGTGATACGGGAGCTAGCCCTGAAGATCGATGAAAAGCGCATCTTTTCCCGTTGTCTCATCTGTAATAGGCAACTGAAGAAGATGTCCAAAAAGGAGTTGGAGGGAAGGATCCCGAATTTCGTCCTCTCCACCTATTCCGAATTCAGCTCATGTCCCGAGTGTTCCCGAATCTATTGGAAGGGCACCCACCAAGAGAATATCCGGAGAAAAATCGAGGAGTTATCATCTCTTGGAATAGGGGGTCGAAAACGAGGATAGAGGGATGAGAATCATAGGGGGGAAGGCAAAGGGAAGAAAGCTAATCGCCGGTAAGACGAGAGTGATCCGGCCAACGCGGGACAACGTAAAGGAATCGATCTTCAGTATGATTCAAGGTAACGTGGAGGGAGGGGTGGTATTGGATTTGTTTGCGGGAACGGGAAATCTGGGGCTAGAGGCCCTCAGTCAGGGGGCGAAAAAGGCCATTTTCGTTGAAAACGACAAAACCCCTCTCGCAATATTAATGAGAAACATAGACCTCTGCGGTTTCCGAGACCGGGCCGAAATCCTCTCCCTGGACGCAGAGTTGGCCCTGAAGGCCTTGAGGAGAAGGGCTGAGAAGATCGACCTCGTCTTCATAGATCCCCCCTATGGAAGCGGTTATGTGGACAAAACCTTGCGATTCATCAATTCTCATGATATGGTAAGCAGAGGGGGAGCGATTGTGGTCGAGCATGGTTCTGCGGAGACCCCCGCCAACCAGTGGGGGAGGCTGTCGCTGAGAAAACGAAAACGGTATGGGGATACGGTGATCTCCATCTTTCAATGGCGTTCATCGTCCGATCATCAAAAAATCTAACGGAAGACGGTTCTAAATGGGAAAGATAGCAGTATATCCCGGGTCCTTTGATCCCATCACCTATGGTCATATCGATATTATCGAGCGGGGCTTAGAAATTTTCGACGGTGTCATCGTCGCCATCGCCGATAACGCCCAGAAGAAAAACCTCTTTACCATCGACGAGAGGGTCGAAATGGCCAAGATAGCATTGAGGGAAATGCCCGATGTCGTGGTAGAGAATTTTAGCAGCCTTTTGGTGGATTACGTGGAGAAGACAAACGCTGGCGTAATCCTGAGGGGACTGAGGGCCACTTCCGACTTCGAATATGAATTCCATATGGCCCATATGAATAAGACCCTGAACAAAAGGCTGGATACTCTATTTATGATGACCGGCAGGGATTACTTCTTCATATCCTCGAGAACCATCAAAGAGGTGGCCAGTTTGGGAGGGGATGTGAATGGGTTGGTCCCCGAGATCGTGGTCGAACACCTCAGGAAGAAGTTTAAAATCCGCCGCTCAAAATGAGCCTCGATTGGTTATGCCCTCCGAGGGAAAAGGGGGCCCGCCCGTTTCCCCCCCACATTTCATTGGACCTCGAAGACGAGAAGCATCCGCTAAAATGGACGAAAAGGCCGCGGGACAGATGCTATGAAGCACCTCATCCTCTGTGATTTCGACGGCACTATCAGCCTTCGGGATATGGGCTACGAGCTCTTGAGAGCCTTCGCTAAAGGGAATTGGGAGAAAATCGACCGAAAGTACCGGGATGGAGAAATCGGCTCAAGGGAGGCCTATGAGCAGATAGTCGGAATGTGCAAGGGGAGCCCAGAGGAGATAGAAAGCTTTATAATGGAGAGAGCCCTCATCGACCCGTACTTCGCGGCATTCCACGACTATTGTCTGCGCAGGTCCATTGACCTGAAAATCATCAGCGACGGTTTCGACAGCTATATCAGTCGAATCCTGGAACACCACGGCCTCATCACTATACCCATTTTCACAAACCGCATTTCCTTCAAGAGGGACGGGCGGATTGACATCGAGCACCCTTACCTTAACCGGGATTGCGGTCTTTGTGGAACTTGTAAAAGGACAATCCTGCTTGAGAACCGTTCCCTCTACGACTGGATTACATACATTGGCAATGGGTATTCCGACCGATGCGCAGCTCAGGAAGCGGATTGGGTCTATGCCAAGGAGGCTCTCTTCGAGCACTGCGTTCGAGGGGGAACTGATTGTACCTATTTCAATCATTTCGGTGAGGTAATGGACGATTTGTCCAGAAAGATCAAGGGGGTAATCTTCGATCTGGACGGAACTCTCATCGACTCCTATGAGGCCATCTATATCGGGCTCGAGGAAGTCTTTAACCATTTCTCCATACCGCTGTTCCCCTTTCAACAATTGGGGAAATACCTTGGGGGATCGCTGGAGGAGATCTTGAAGCCCTTCCTTACTCCTCGTCAAATCGAACGGGCAATACCCGTATTCCGTCAAAAATATCTCGAGATTTATCTGGATAAAACTTCCCTTCTGCAGGGGGCAAAAGACGTCATTGAAGAGCTCTTTCGCCGATCGATTCGATTGGCAGTGGCATCCAACAAGTCGGGGATATTTTGCCGAAAGCTCCTCTCCCATCTTGGAATCGATCACTTCTTCACCACCATCATGGGAGTTGGGGATGGCTCGAGGCCAAAACCCTTTCCCGACATGGTGAATGCCGTGATAATCGACTTAGGCCTTCATCCCAACGAAATCATTATGGTGGGAGATACGGTGGAAGACATCAAAGCTGGAAAGGCAGCCGGGATCGATGTCTACGCACTGGGTAACGGCTACCATCCCCTGGAAAAGCTCATAGATGAAAAGCCACGACGGATATTGAGGGAATTGAGGGATTTACCTCAAGCCCTTCAGGTTTCGTAATCAGTTATAAGTAATGAGTTATTGGTTATTAGTTATCGGTTATAAGTTATTTTTGTGCTTAATACCTAATGATGGTCTCGTAAAAAGTCATAAATCAGACGGCACAGTAAAAAGCTCCAGATGCAAGGCGCGCGAATCTTTGGGAATGAGGCGTACTTACCAGTACGCTGCAGTGATTTACCCTGTTAAATATTTTCTTTGTTTGATGTTACTGTTTTCAAACAGCTTCTATATCCCATATCTATTGATATAGCTGTCTTCAATTTAACGGGGCAGGGTATGAAGCGCAACGCCGCCCTTCGGCTTTACTCAGGGCCATGAGCCTGTCGAATGGCAGATGGACTTTTTACGAAGCCGTCACCAATAACTATTAACTAATTACACGTAACGAGCACTCATTTAGCTAAAGTGAATCTTCAGGGCGTCTTTCACAAAGCCGATGGGATTGTGGATGGTGACCTGATCCGAGCCCGCAAAGAGCAAGCCAACCGCCTTATTCCTTTCCTCAGCGACCAGGAGGGAACCTGAATCCCCACCTTTGGACATGTTCGTGGTGAGGATCTGGTTTGTGAACAGGGCGGTCTTTCCCGCCCCATATTCCACCTGCACCGAGGCATCTAAAAGCTCAACGGTTCCGGTTGTCAGGCCCGTGGTTCGGCCGCTCTTCTTCACCTCCATGCCCAATTCTGCTTCCGTATCCTCCATCACCGATCCGATCTCCAGAATTTCATTGCTTACCACGTCGGGGCTTGTAGGTTTTGCCAGGGCACCATCTACCTGATTCGCCTGCTGAATCACCACTGGCAACAATCGATGTTTTGAACCCACAAGCCGTGCAAAGAAATTGGTTATCCCGGCCGCAGCCTTGGATACCGAGCAGGGAGATGGAGGCGGTTCCGACTCGAATTGAATGGGGACGAACCGCACTAGGTTCGCGATGGTATCCTCGACCTCGGTACCTCCATCGTAGGGCCCTGGCTGTAGGATGGAATCTCCCAGGGTTGCATCATTGCTGTTTGCCATGACGTGGTTGTTGGATAAGATCAGAATCTCATCCGTTTCAACATCCCTTACCAGGACTCCCAAGGTTCCAGCCGTTATCTTGTAGTGGCCGATGCTCACTCCCCCGGGGGCTGGCCTCCACCGATCGGTCCTCTCCTGGAGGGCAACAATCTCGCCAACCTCGATGACGTCGGTAATCACCCCCTCGATTTCAGCTGGAATCACATCCCGTTCCCTCAGCTGCTCGACGGATACCTTCCTCCTGACCATCACCACCAGGGCCATATGATCCGTCTTGGCCCCTTTCGTCTCCTTATATCCGATACCCATCCCCACCACATTTTTCTTGGCCATTATCTTGGCCCCATGTTTATCCTTGACCTTTCTGATCTCTTCCATCTCAGCCATTCTTTTCCCTCCTTGTGCTCATTTCTTGCCACCTAACTCGCCAACCTTCTCAGCGCCTCAAGGTATCTCTCCCGCGTCTTCTCTATAATCTCCTGGGGAAGCTGAGGCGCCGGCGGTGACTTGTCCCAATCCAGGCTGAGCAGATAATCCCTTAGAAATTGTTTATCGAAGCTCTTCTGGGCCCCACCAGGACGATACTCATCCCTGGGCCAGAAGCGCGACGAATCAGGGGTGAGTACTTCATCGATGAGGAGCAGTTTCCCCTCTGCAATCCCGAATTCGAACTTGGTATCAGCGATGATGATCCCCTTTTTCTCCGCCATTTCGCTGGCCCTCTGATAAAGGGAAACACTTACCGCCTTAACCCGCTCGGCCCTCTCCTTTCCGACGAGCTCCATCACTTGTTCCAAGGAGATGTTTTCGTCATGGGCTCCGGCTTCCGCCTTGGTGGCCGGGGTGAAAATGGATTCCTCCAATTTCGAGGATTCAACTAAACCCTCGCGCAATCTGATTCCGCAGACCTCCCCCCTTTTTTGATATTCCCCCCACCCAGACCCCGAGAGGTATCCCCTCACCACACACTCGACGGGTAAGGGCTCTGCCTTTCTAACCCACATCGTTCGGCCGGCCAGAATATCATGATAGGGACGACAAACCTCGGGGAAATCCTCCACTTCGGTGGAAATGAGATGGTTGTAAACGATATCCTTGGTGGCCTCAAACCAAAATCGGGATATCTGAGTCAATACCATCCCTTTATCCGGTATGGGATTGGGCATCACAACATCAAAGGCCGAAATCCGATCCGTTGCCACGATCAACAGCGTTTCCCCAAGGTCATAGATGTCCCGGACCTTGCCCCTTCCCTTTAAGGCCAAGTCCTTTAAATTCGTCCGAACGACTACCTGACTTTCCATGGTTTCCCCCTCAGTGAATCCTTAACGTCCGCATTCGGTTGGTAGCTCCGGCCACCTCGTAAATTCTGGGCCTTGCCAAATTTCCCACCCGGTATGGCAGGAGCATATCGAGCCCCTTCTCTTTCATGTCTTGAAAGCACCTCTCCAAACCCTCTCTCAATGGTAAACCTTCATGGATATAATGCTGGGCGTAATAGTGGATTAACAACCCGATGCTGCGCGTTTGACCCCGGTCGACCAGTTGTTCCAGGTATGATAGATCAATAGCAGTTCGACCGTAGAGGATTGTTCTCAACCCCTTGGCGTCGATCTTTACCTCCTTTCGCCCCTTGCTGGGGTCGAAGCTTTCGATCCTGGGTCTGCGCGGGGTTACTGTCCCAAAGGTCGTCCCCCCCTCATCGATCCTCTTGGTAGTGTGGCGTTCGGCTATCTCCTTGGCCCTCTGGGTCACGCATCCGGGCATGTAGCCATCCATCATAATCACCGTATCGGCAACGTCGAAATAGTCCCCCGATCCCCCCATGACCAGGATGGTGGAAACCTTGAGATCCCGACAGAGTCTCTGAACCTTATCCACGAATGGGGTGATTGGCTCCTTCTCCTTGGCCACCAGTTCCTGCATCCGTTCGTCCCTCACCATAAAGTTTGTAGCAGAGGTATCCTCATCGATCAACAACACCTTGGCCCCCATCTCGAGGAATTCTATTATGTTGGCCGCCTGAGAAGTGGATCCGCTGGCATTTTCCGTTGAGAACTTCACCGTGTCCTTCCCCAGGGGGAGATTGTTGATGAAGGCGCTGATATTGACCTTCTCGATGTTTCGGCCGTCTTCCGCGCGGATTTTCACTGCCCCTGGATGGGTTATCACCACCTCGCGACCATCCCCGGGGATATGGTTGTAGACACCCCTCTCAATGGCGTTTAAGAGGGTGGACTTCCCATGGAACCCTCCCCCCACGATGAGGGTTACCCCCTCAGGAATTCCCATTCCCACTATTCGCCCCCGGTTCGGAAGTTCAACCTCCACTTCCAATTCCTGCGGGTAACGAAATGGAATGGCATTGCGCTCCAGGGGGCGATCGTCTACCCCGCTCCGTCTCGGAAGGATGGCTCCATCGCCGATAAAGGCTACCAATCCTTTTTGGGGAAGCGTCCCCCTCAGGTATTCCTGATCCTCGGCAGCATCCACATGGCCTTTCACACCGGAGGAGTCGTAGTTTCGATAGAACAAGGCCCTGTCAACGAGAAGGGGAACTTCCCTGAAGAAGATGTCCATGGCCTCCCTTCCCAAAATGGTCCTCCCCATAGCGGGAAGTCCAACTACGAATCGAGCCTCTAACCAATGATCATCCAGTACCACGGCATTCCTTTCCAGGATCTCTTGCCCCCCGTCATCGATATCGATGAGCCCGCTCTTGCCCATTCCCCTCTGTCCTTTAACCACCCCTCTTAGCGCTCGCCGGAATTGTCGGGCGATATAATCCACAAAGGCGATCTTCCTGATCCCTTTATTGTGGAGGATGGGAGGGAATCCCGCCCGATCGAGGGACACCCTCGCCCTCACCCGGGAAGGGGCGGCAAAGGGATCCCCCTGCACGTGATCGATGAACAGGTCGAAAGCCTCGAAGCGATATCCTCCCTTGATATCCTGATAGGCCTTGTAACCCCTGCTGTCGATCCGGGCCAAAATGCCCCGTAAATCACCTTCTGTATTCATGGAGTTATGTTAAATGAAATGGATCCGTGTCAGGAGCCTCCCGAGCTTCTGATGAGCGTCTTGATACTTTCCCTTATATACTGCGGTAGTGAATCTTCCGGGATGTACAGTCAACTGTAGCATCCCAACACGTTCTTTTCCTCAGTCTAAGCCTCAACCTTCCTCAACCTCAACCTTCCCCTCTGCCTCTAACCTTAACCTTTCTCTTAACCTTGACCTTCGCCTTTGCCTTACCCTCAACCTGCTTTTTCTTACTGCCTACTCCTTATTTCTTACTCCTACTACCTACTCCTTACCCTATCCTCTCTGCCTTAACATCTTAATTCTTCACTCTCCATTCTTCATTCTCAATTATCAATTTTTACTGCCTACTCTCAACCTTCCCTTCAACCCTTACCTCTTCACTCTTAATTCTCAATTCTTCATTCCCCATTCTCCCCTCAACCTTCCCCATAACCTTAGCCTCTCTTATCCCTCCAGGTCATAGTCCCAGCTCATCTGATATGGTGGCCATGGCTTTCAGGCTCAGTTCCGCGAACTCCTCCAACGGAATATTGAGCTTTTCACACTTTCGTATGTGCTCCCTGTTAACGTTTCGGGCAAATTCCTTCTGTTTCATCCGTTTCAAAATAGATTTGGGCTTCACACTGGCGATCTTTTTGTCCGGATAGACCAGAGTCGTCGCCACCACCATGCCAGTTATACACTCGGCGCAGGTGAGGGCGATATCCAATTCCGTTTTCCGTTCGATTCCCAACGCCTCGGCATTATGAGCCTTAATGGCATCGACAATCTCCTGGTTTACCCCCTTCTCCTTGAGGATTACCTCGGTCCTCAAACCATGTTGAGGAGGGTTCTCCTTCGTCTCTTCATAATCGAGGTCATGAAGTAGTCCGGCAATCCCCCAAGACTCCGCATCCAAACCCAGCCTCTCCGCCAACGCCCTCATAATGGCCTCCGTTGCCAAGCAGTGCCTTCTCAGGTTCTCGGGCCGTAAGTATTCCTGCATTAATTCGATGGCCTCCAGCCTCGTTATTCCCGCATCCATTTCCCATCCTCCCCTCTCATATTAACGGTACATTATCCCGTAAAAGAGTATTTCGTCAACCCCAATGGTTGTTGGACGGTAGAGGTTGGAGGTTTGAGGCAAGGATAATATCAAAGGTCAAAACCTAATTCGCAAATCCGAAATGTCGACTCTTAACTCTCCATCTCCCACTCTTCATTCCTCATTCTTCATTCTTAATTCTTCATTCCCAACTCTCCATTCTTCACTCACTCCTTATTCCTTACTCTTGGCTTCACCCTTGACCTCAACCTCAGCCTTAACCTCAATCTGGATTTCTTGACAAAAAAACCTTATCTTTTTAGAGTAATAATGGTTATTCCTTTCGGTTGCCTTCATTATTGAAGGGGGTGCAAATGGATAGGGCATTTTCGGAAGCTATTGGATTGGAGGTTCCCAGGGATTGTCTATTGATCTCCGTTGGACTTCCCGGAAGTTGGAAGAGCCCAGTCACCGAGGAAATCGCCAGAATGAAGGGGCATAAAATCCTGAGGTCGGATTTCATCCGCCGGGAAGTCTTGGAGGGGAAGGACATCTTCGATGAGAAGGTTGCCTCCAACCCGGACAATAGGAGGAGGGTATATGGGGAGATGTTCAAGCGGGCGGAGGCGATGTTGAAAGGGGGAACAGGGGGACTGATTTTGGATGCCACCTTCTTCACCCAGGAGTTGAGATCGAGGGCCGCAAAACTGGCCCATGAAGCTTCAAAGCCACTGGTGATTGCCGAATGCGTCTGCACGGAGAAGGCTTCCATCCGGCGTATCTTAAAGAGGACGAAGGAGAACTATGAGTCCAACGCCTTGACCCGGCAGGCCTACCTGAATAACAAGAAGATCTTTGAACCGGTAGATATAGACGAGCTCAAGCGAAATTACAGGGATCTCTCCATCACTCAGTTGGCAATCGATACGGAGTTCGATGATCAACCCCGCTGGCGCGTAACCACCATCAAAAAAAGATAGGGCCCCGATATGGATTTACAAGCCCTCCAGCAGGCTCTGTTAAACCCGGCCATGTACCCCGAACGCCCGAGAAAAGTCGAATTTTCAGAAACACACATCTCCTTACTCTTCTTTACAGAAAATCACGTATATAAGGTGAAGAAGCCCGTTGATTTTGGCTTCCTAGACTTCACGGATCTTGAAAAACGTAAATTTTACTGCCATCAGGAGGTAGAGCTCAACAGGCGTTTATCTGACGATGTGTATATAGGGGTGGTTGAAATATCGGAAGAGGATGGGGACATCTCCCTCGATGGGAGAGGGGAGGTCATCGAGTATGCCGTTAAGATGAGGAGGATTTCAGAAGATCTATTGATGAGTCGGCTCATTGAAGAGGGGAAGGTAACTGAGCACATGATCGCAAGGGTAGCCGAAAAGCTGGCTGCCTTCTACCGGGCAGCCGAGACCAATGAGGAGATAAGGAGTTATGGCAAGGCCGAGCGGATCCTGCAGGATACGGATGAGAACTTCTATCAAACTCGTACCTATATCGGGCTTACCATTTCCCGTAATGACTTCGAAGCTATTGAAAGGACAACCAATGACTTCTTAAGGGAGAAACGGGCCTCCTTCGAACGAAGGATTGAAGAGGGGAAGGTCAGGGACTGTCACGGAGATCTCCGATCGGAGCATATCTACCTGGAGGATGAGATCCTCATCATCGATTGCATTGAATTCAACCAAAGGTTTCGATATACAGATGTTGCAGCAGATATCGGCTTCTTGGCCATGGATTTGGATTATCGGGGGAGGAGGGATCTATCACAGTATCTCATCGATTCGTATATTCGCATGAGCGGGGATGGGGACCTCCCTGAAGTCCTCGATTTTTACAAATGCTACCGGGCTTATGTGAGGGGAAAAGTGGAGAGTTTTAGGCTTGATGATCCAAACATCTCCCCTGGTGAGAAGAATGAAGCATTGAGTAGAGCTCGCCGGTTCTTTCGCCTCTCCAATGGCTATGCCGTGGATTTACGGGACAGCGGCTGAGGCTTCTATTTCTCTCCGGGAATTTTTGGCGATATGGAAAGAAAGAGGACAAGACAGATTTCCATAGGTGGGGTTAAGGTTGGAGGCGATGCCCCTATCTCGGTGCAGTCCATGACCAAAACCGACACTCGGGATGTGGATAAGACCGTGGCCCAGATTCAACGTCTGGAGGCTGCAGGATGTGAAATTGTGAGGGTGGCCATCCCCGATAAGGTGGCCTGCGAACGATTCGGCGAGATTCGGGCAAGAATCGAACTCCCTCTCGTGGCTGATATCCACTTCGATCATCGATTGGCCATCAAAGCCGTGGAAAGGGGAGCCGATGCCATAAGGATTAACCCGGGCACTATCCGAGGGCGAAGAAAAATAGAGGATGTCGTCGGGATAGCCAAGGGCCGGGGAATCCCCATCCGTATTGGAATCAATGCCGGTTCACTGGAGAAGGATCTATTGCGTAAATATGGAGGGGCTACCCCTGAGGCTATGGTGGAAAGCGCTCTGCGCTCGATCCATTTCATGGAAACCTTGGATTTTCATGAGATAAAGGTTTCCCTGAAAGCATCGGATGTAATAAGAACTATCGAGGCCTATCGGCTCATTTCCCGCGAAGTGGATTACCCCTTACATCTTGGGGTAACGGAGGCAGGGACGGTTATTCGCGGCACCATCAAATCCTCTATAGGGATCGGCCTCCTCCTCTATGAGGGTATCGGGGATACCCTGAGGGTTTCGCTGACCGGGGATCCAGTGGAAGAGGTACGGGTCGGCTTTGGTATATTAAGGGCCCTGAACCTTCGCCAGAGAGGACCAGATATTATCTCTTGTCCCACGTGTGGAAGATGCGAGGTCGATCTTATTCCCATGGCCGAGGAAGTGGAGAGGAGATTGAGCCACCTGCCCGAACCTATTCGGGTCGCCGTCATGGGTTGTGTGGTGAATGGTCCCGGTGAGGCCCGTGAAGCCGACGTGGGAATCGCCGGTGGAAGGGGAGTGGGATTACTCTTTCGCGAGGGAAAAGTCCTGAGTAAATACCCCCAAGAGGAACTCATTCAAGCCCTCATAGAGGAAATTGAGAAGATGTTGAAGGGATATGACTAGGGCTCACCCCTGTCCGCCGGATAGGTCCGTCTTTTCCTTGAGCTGCCTCCACGTGTAGTGGATGCGTTGAATAACGGTGATATGGGTGAATACGGCCAGAATCCAGAGAATGGGCACCATCAGGTCAAAGAGAGCTCCCACCGCGAGGAGCACTATCCTCTCCGGCCTCTCCAAGAGGCCGACGGTGCACTTTTCGATCACTCCTTCCGCCCTGGCTCGGACATAGGGAACCAGTGCCGTGCCGATAAGGACCACTGAGGTCAAGACAATTATACTGGTTGACCCCGCTCGCGCATAGAAGAGGAGAATTCCCAGGAGCACAATCAGATCGGAATAGCGGTCCATTACCGAGTCGAAGAAAGCGCCAAAAGGAGTGGCCCTCCCCTGATTCCTTGCCATCGCCCCATCCATGAGATCACAGAGGCCCGCGCCCAGGATGGCTAAACCTCCCCCCTTCGAGTATCCGATCGCCAACAGAAAAGCAGCGCCGGCATTGAGGATAAACCCTGAGAAGGTAAGGAGATTTGGGTTGACGTTTTTCCCCAGCAAGTATTTGGCCACCTTGTAGACATAGGGATCGAGTCTATGGCCGATTTTAGAGCTGATCATACCCTGCTGAGTTCCTCTACTAAAATGATTGATAGTATAAAGGGACTTTGGAAAATGTCAAAACAAAATAGAGTGATATCTCACAGGAGATCTGAGATTGAAAAAGGTGACGAGCGAGAAGGCCAAGTCCAGTTGAAACCACCATATTTCATACCCCTGAATCTTTACTGAAGGTCGGTCGGCTTTCCCGTTCCCATCCCCCAAGATGTTGAATGTATGAGCAAAATCAAAGTGTGGTTGAACCGAAGGAAACAACTACCAGCTCTCCTCTGGCAGTTTGCGTCATGATCTCTTCTCTTTGCTCGACGCAAATAGGCCGTATACTGCCTCTTTCTGTCCTCTCAGTTCCAGTAACCAGTCAATAACCTCGCGAACGGCACCATATCCACCGGGAGCTTGAGTTACGTAAATACTATGTTCCTTCACCTCAGGAGAAGCATTATGTACCGCAATCGGCAAGCCAACCCGTTTCATCACGGGGAGGTCAAGTACATCATCCCCCACGTAGGCGACCTGAGACACATCCAGAGCGTGCTTTTCAAGTAACAAGTTCAAAGCGTCCTCTTTATAGAAATAACCCTGACAAACTTCATCTATTCCCAGTTCTTCCGCGCGACGGTAAACAGCGGCAGACTCTCGACCGGTAATGATTCCCACCTTCAGCCCCGCTGTCCGCGCCAAGGTCACGCCCATGCCGTCTCTAACATCAAATCTCTTGGCCTCGCCTTTTTCCTCTATCAGAATAATGCCGCCGTCCGTCATGACACCATCTACGTCAAAGAGCAACAGATGTAAGCCAACGGCCCGTCGTTTGATCTCATCCTGTTCCAGCTCCAGCATCATATTCCCCCTAATCAACCAAACCATCGCGGAGCAAGTCTTGGACATCAATCATTCCCACTGGTTTTTCCTGGACGTCCACCACGACAAGGTTATCGACCTTAGCCTGGCGCATGAGTTTCACCGCATCTTGTAAGATAGTTTCTTCGGGCAAACATTTTGGATTTCGCGACATAAGACGGGCCACTTTCTCGTGGGCCAGATCCTTATGGTCAATCGCACGGCGCAAATCGCCGTCGGTTAGTATGCCGATAAGTCGCCCTTCCTCATTTACCACGGAGACGGCCCCGAGCTTCGACTTTGTCATCTCGATTGCAGCCTCTGCTATTGTAGCATTCTCGGTAACAATCGGGTTCTCAGGTCGGATGAACTGGCGCACGGTGTATGTGGTCAGCTTGGTATGGATGCTGAAGTCGCTGATGCCGTGACCGGTGAGCACATTGTCAGATAGGATCCTAAGGACCTTCCACGGAAAAGTGATCGCATGCGCGCCGCAGAGGATAGCCATGCGCACGTGGTCAAGATGGCGTACCGAAGACACCATGACCTTAGCAGGATACCGATATCGCTCCACCATGTTAACCACTTGTTCGATCAGGGCAAAGGAATCATGTCCTTGATCGTGGAGACGGCCTACCAGAGGACAGATGTAGCTTGCTCCTGATGCTGCAGCCAGATATGCCTGGGTGAGGGTATAAACCAAATGAATATTAGTCTTGTATCCCCCTTGAGTTAGGCGACAGGCTGCCTTGAGCCCCTCGTTAGTGACCGGGATTTTGAAGACTGGTGGTCTTGCGAGCCCTGGCAATGCGGATAAGCGTTCGGCCTCGGCGAGGATTTGTGAATACGTTTCCCCCAAGGCCTCAACGTGCAACTGGTTAGCAATCTTCGATAATTCTACAATGGTGCTGTCCACGTCTTTGATGCCATGTTGATGCATAAAAGTCGGCGTCGTCGTAATTCCCTCCATAAAACCAAACTCGGCTGCGGCCTTGATTTCATCGAAGTCTACTGAGTCAATGAAGAGCTCCATGATTACACCTCTTTTACGATGGAGTTAATCTCGAGGAGAGGTTTAAGGTACTCCTCGAGGTCACTAAGATACATTTGGCTCGATGCATCACATTTTGCATCCGGCGGGTTAGGGTGGCATTCAATGAACAGGCCATCCACACCGGCTGCCACACCTGCGCGTCCCAGAACGGACAGATATTCCCGATTGCCCCCCCGAGGATCAGCACTTGGAATGCCGTACCGGCGTATGGAATGTGTAACGTCAAAAACAAGCGGATATCCAGTCTGACGCATAATGTGAAAGCTTCGTGGATCAACGATCAGATCGTTGTAGCCAAAGGTGTATCCTCGTTCCGTCACCAGGATGCGATGATTTCCCATGCACTCCACTTTCTTGACAGGTTTGGAAATGTTCTCCGGAGCGAGAAACTGACCACGTTTGATATTAATCGCCTTGCCAGTTAGTGCTACCGCCTCTGTCAAGTCCGTCTGCATGCATAAGTAGGCAGGAATCTGAATCACGTCGAGTACCTGGCCTGCTGTCGGAACTTGTCCAACATAATGAACGTCCGACATAATTGGCAAACCAAACGCATGACGGATGCCTTCCAGAATCTTCAAGCCCTCCTCCAGTCCCGGCCCGCGGTAGTGTTCCCTCGCACTCCGGTTGTCCTTTTGGAACGAACTTTTGAAGATTACTGGTATGTCAAGTCGTCCGCTCACCCGCTCGAGAACTTCAGCAGTGCGTTTCATCACATCATCTTCTTCGATCACACATGGACCGGAGATCAGAAAAAGTGGAACTTCGCCACACCGTATTCCGCAAATTTCCACGCTTGTCACCTGGCCAATCAGTTTCATATCTATCCTCAATACTACCCTGATTCTTGCTGTGGTTGTGACGCTAAGATACGGCGCACCTGGGCGAGATCCTCAGCCGTATCCACCGCTATCTGTCGAAACCTGGTCTTGATGGTATATATGCTGTAACCTGCTTCGAGGAATCGGAGTTGCTCCAGCTTCTCGGCCTGCTCCAATTGACTTGGCGGCAGTGATGCATCGAACTCCTCCAACACGTGCCGCCTAAAGCCGTAGATTCCATACTGTGCCCAGAGAGCTGCTCGTTTCGGCCACTCAGCAAGCGGGGCATCGCGCACATGGGGAATAGGACTGCGCGAGAAGTACAGCGCACGGCCATCGTTTCCGCATACTACTTTTGCAAGACCCGGGTCAATCCGATCGGAAACCTCGGTAATTCGGAACACGGGAGTAACTATATCGGCTCTGTTGTTCTGGAAGCTCCGTACGAGCTCGTCAATCAACTCCGGCTCAACGAGTGGTTGATCTCCCTGAATATTAACAACGATCTCGGCATCTATCTTGTTTACAATTGAAGCGATGCGGGCCGTCCCCGAGGGCAGATTGGGGGAGGTCAGTATGACTGCTACTCCCCACTCCCGCACTATACGTATCACCTCTTTGCTGTCTGTTGCTACAAGCACACGGTTAATGCTTTGGGCTAAACTGGCGCGCTCGTACACGTGTCGGATCATCGGTTTGCCAGCTATGTCAGCCAGGACCTTACGCGGTAGTCGAGTGGACTGTAAACGCGCCGGGATAACGGCGACCGCTCTTTTTTCCATAGCTCAACACCTGATAAGCGTCAACATCCGGAGACGAAATCGCTCCTTATTCAAAGCACCGCAACGCCATTATTATACCGTGACTCACTCCCCGGTGATAGAATACCTCAAGTTTACAGGCAGTGCGGCCGTACGTCAACTGTTGTCTGATAAAGTCTCCCCTCACAGCCAGTCCCCGCGGCGAGAAAGTAAGATGGTAAACATCTTCGTAATTCCCAGGAAGGGTGAGAATCGTGTCACAGGAGATGGGCCGCGTATGATAGTGACCGACAAATGGACCTTTATCGAACATAATAAAACGGAGTGATGAAGGCATCACCAGCGTATTGCCCCTGAGCTATTGGTTTCGATCCACCGATGCACATAATTTGACACGCCTTCTTTCCTATGATATGGGTCCCATGAGGAGGATTTTTATTAGGCATGCCGCATGAAAAAGAGAAAGAAGTGGTCATTCGCGCATTGATTGCCGCTTCGAACCTCTGCATGAGCATCCAAAACGATTTGATCGGCAAGCACTCCATCCAGAAGGAGGACAGGAGCCCGGTAACCGTTGCCGATTATGGTTCTCAGGCGGTTATCTGTAAAATCCTCAGTGACGCTTTCCCCGACGACCCCATTGTCGCCGAGGAAGATTCGAAGGAGCTGTCGAAACCAGGACATGCCGAAATCCTCTCCCAGGTCACCCATTATGTCAGTGCCTCCTCCTCCCGTGTATCTTCAGGGGAGGTCTGTCGCTGGATCGACTTAGGCACGGGTTCTATTTCCCGTCGATATTGGACCTTAGACCCCATTGATGGAACCAAGGGATTTCTCAGGGGTGATCAGTACGCCATTGCCTTGGCGCTCATAGAAGAGGGCACTGTCAGGGTTGGGGCCCTGGCATGCCCCAATATCATTCTCGATGTCCACGGAGGGGAAAAGAGTCGAGGAGGGCTATTCGTTGCCGCAAGGGGTCAGGGAACCGTTCAGTTCGGCATCAGCGGAAATTCGGGCAGGAAGATCCGCATAGCCAACATCAATTCACCTTCGCAAGCACTCTTTACGGAAAGCCTAGAGCCGGGCCACTCCCATCACCACCTTCAACTCAAGCTTGCCAAGAAACTCGGTATCTCCCGGCCACCCCTAAGAATGGACAGCCAGGCGAAATATGCCATCCTGGCCAGGGGAGAAGCCTCCATCTATGTACGGATACCATCACCCCAAACTCCCAACTATAGGGAGAAAATCTGGGATCATGCCGCTGGATCTATTCTCGTCGAAGAAGCGGGAGGTAAAGTCACCGATGCCCTGGACCGAGCGTTGGATTTTACGTGCGGAAAAAAATTGGAAAACAATTACGGCATCATCGCTACCAATGGATGGCTCCATAGGACAGTTGTCGACGCCTTAGGTCCCCTTCTCCCATGAGGCCAGATACCTCTGTTGTTCCTCGGTCAATTGGTCGATCCGAACCCCCATGGACTCCAACTTCATCTGGGCAACCGCCCTATCAATATCAACCGGAACTCGATAAACACGCTTCTCCAAGCTACGGCCATGCAAAGTCAAATACTCCACTCCCAGGGCTTGATTCGAAAAACTCATGTCCATCACGCTCGATGGATGTCCCTCCGCAGAAGCTAAATTGATCAGCCTGCCCTGACCCAAAACGTAAATCCGCCGACCCCCCTCCAATACATGCTCCTCTACATGCTCCCGAACCTTCCTTTTCGAAACACTCAGCTCTCCCAACCCCTCCAAATCCAACTCCACATCAAAATGCCCCGAATTGGCCACAATCGCCCCGTCCTTCATCCGCCCAAAATCATCCCTCCCTATCACCTTCACATCCCCGGAAACCGTACAAAAAATATCTCCCACCCCCGCTGCCTCCGAAATGGGCATCACCTGATACCCATCCATCACCGCCTCCAATGCCCTCAACGGATCCACCTCCGTCACCACAACATGTGCCCCCATCCCACGGGCCCGCATCGCCAAACCCTTCCCACACCACCCATACCCACAAACCACAAATACACTGCCCGCAATAAGCCGATTGGTCGCCCGAATAATCCCATCAATGGTGGATTGCCCCGTGCCATACCGATTATCAAAAAAATGCTTCGAATCCGCATCGTTGATCGCAATGATGGGAAACTGCAATACCCCTCCCGCCTCCATGCTCCGAAGCCGTATCACCCCCGTGGTCGTCTCCTCAGTCCCACCTATGACTCGCCCTACCAGCTCTTCTCTCTTGCCCGAGGATAAACCCTCCGCCCATCGCCTCACTGCCGGACTGAGCTCCCCCCACTTACCCAAGGCAATAAAATGAAGCGATGAAACCAAATCCGCCCCATCGTCCATGGTAACCGTGGGCCCAAACTCCAACGCCCTCCTTATGTGCTCGTAATACCTCTGACTGTCCTCACCCCTCACCGCAAATACCGGTATCCCCTGCTCCTCCACCAAATACGCAGCCACGTCATCCTGTGTACTCAAGGGATTCGAGGCACACAGAACCACCTCCGCACCGCCCCCCTTCAATGCCCGAGCTAAATTCGCAGTCTCAGCGGTAATATGAAGACATGCCGATATCCTCACCCCCTGCAAGGGCCGCTCCCGCTCAAACCGCTCCCTTATGCCCTCCAAAACGGACATCCCCCGACTCGCCCAAGAAACCCTCAGCCTCCCCTGGTCCGCTATCTCACTGTCTTTGATATCGTACTCCACGCTCATCTCCCCTCCCTCTACAACCCAGCCGCCTTCCTCAACTCCTGGGCCCGGTCAACCCGCTCCCAGGTGAAATCCGGATCCCCCCTGCCAAAATGACCATAGCAGGCAGTCTTCTTGAAAATGGGACGAAGCAAATCCAAATACTGGATGATCCCAGCCGGCCTCAGGTCGAAATGCTCCAGGATGATCGGGGCAATCTCATCCGAGGGAATCTTGCCCGTCCCCCCCGTGTTGATCATCCCAGAAACAGGCTGAGCAACCCCAATGGCATAGGCTAGCTGCACCTCACATTTCTCAGCAAGACCCGCAGCAACAACATTCTTCGCGATATACCGAGCCATATACGATGCGCTCCGATCAACCTTGGAGGGATCCTTGCCTGAAAAACATCCCCCCCCATGGCTCCCCTGCCCACCGTAACTGTCAACGATGATCTTCCGGCCCGTTAAGCCGCAATCCGCCATGGGACCCCCCACCACAAACCGACCAGTGGCATTGATGAAATATTTGGTCCTCTCATCCCGTAAATGCTCGGGAATAACCCGCTTGATCACCTCCTCAATGATCCCCTCCTCCAACATCGCCCGACTAACCTCCTCCTTATGCTGAGCCGCAATTACCACGGCATCCACCCGAGTGGGCTTTCCATTGACATACTGAATGGTCACCTGCGACTTCCCATCGGGCCGCAAAAAATCGAGGGCCCCGCTCTTTCTCCCCTCCGCCAGCCCTCTGGTCAACCTGTGGGCAAAGATGATCGGCATGGGCATCAACTCCTCCGTCTCATTACATGCATAACCGAACATCAATCCCTGATCTCCCGCTCCCTGCTCGTGTTCCTCGGTTTCATTAACACCCACGGCGATATCGGGCGACTGGCTATCGATGGAGGTAATCACTGCACAGGTCTCCCAATCGAAGCCCATGGAGGAATCGTTATAGCCAATCTCCTTAATGGTCTTTCTCACAATACCGGGAATATCCACGTAACAACTCGTCGTAATCTCGCCCGCCACGACTGCCATGCCCGTCGTTACCATGGTCTCACAGGCCACCCTTCCCTTTGGGTCCTGCTCGATGATGGCATCCAATACGGCATCGGAAATCTGATCAGCTATTTTATCGGGATGTCCCTCCGTAACCGACTCCGAGGTGAATAGGTAATCCGTCATCGCCATGGATCCATCCTCCTTCCCATAATGACTTATCCCTTCTGGTCCCAATGATAACCCATAGTAAAATCATCGGGAAAGCGCTGCGCCATCTTTGCCTTCACGGAGTCCTCAATCTCACGAGCGGTGGATAATCGAAATACCTCTTCCAAGAGCTGCTTAGATTCCTCATAGCTCGAACTTCTCAAGATCTTTTTCACCCGGGGAATATGGAAGGGGTTCATACTCAATGCGTCAAGGCCCAGTCCCAAAAGGATGAGGATATACACGGGATCGGCGGCCATTTCACCACAAATAGCCACCTCAATACCGGCCTGATGTCCAGCTTCCACAATCCCCCTTATCATCCTCAAGATCGCCGGATGGAGGGGTTCATAGAGATAGGAGACGTGTTCGTTGATTCTATCAATGGCAAGGGCATACTGAATCAGGTCATTGGTTCCTATGCTGAAGAAATCGACCTCATTGGCGAGGGCATCGGCAATAATAGAAGCCGATGGGATTTCGATCATCGCCCCGACTTCGATCCCCTCGTCGAAGGCAACCCCCTCTGCCTTCAATTCCTCCTTGACCTCCTCCAGGATTGACTTAGCCTTCCTGATCTCAGCAATCCCTGAAATCATCGGAAAGAGGATCTTCAATTTTCCGAAGGCACTGGCCCTCAACATTCCCCGAAGCTGGATCTTGAAGAGGTTTCGTTCTTTAAGGCTGAACCGTATGGCCCTCAACCCAAGCGCCGGGTTGACCTCATGATCATAACCATATTTGGAGAGGAATTTATCTCCGCCGACGTCCAGGGATCGGATGACCACTGATCTAGGGGCTATCCCCTCAACAATTTTCCTGTAGGTGTGGAATTGCTCTTCTTCCGAGGGAAGATCCTCCCGATTCAAATAAAGGATTTCCGTGCGAAAGAGCCCGATCCCCTCTGCCCCGTGGCTAATGGCCAGGGGAAGCTCTTCTGCCAACTCGATATTCGCCCCCACTCTGATCCGATAGCCATCGCGGGTCTCCGCGGGTAGTGCTGCATACTTGAGCACCTCCCTCTCAAGTAATCTGATCCGCTTCCGTCTTTTAATATATTCCTCGGAGGTCTCCTTATCGGGGTTGATGATGACCGTACCCCCATACCCATCAATGATCAGGAGATCCCCTCCGTTGATCAAGGAGGTTGCCGTCTCCAGTCCCACGACAGCGGGAATCCCTAAGGACCTGGATAGGATAGCGGTATGGGAGATCCTGCCGCCGATGTCGGTGACAAAACCAGCCACTTGATTGAAGTTCATTTGTATAGTATCAGCCGGTGATAGATCCTGGGCAACTACGATGACATTCCCCTTGATCCTGGCCAGATCATCGTATCCCCTCCCCACCAAATTCCGAAAGATTCTCTGGGCCACATAATTTACATCGTTCTTCCTCTCCCTCAGGTACTCATCCTCGATGGTATCGAAGGCATCGTTTAGCTTCCCGATGACGATATCCAGGGCCCATTCAGCGTTGATCATCCGGGTTTTAATCACCTCTATGGTATCCTGGATCAGCATCTTATCCTCCAAGATCATCAGATAAACATCGAGGATGAAGAAGTGCCTTCTCACCTCCTCCGCTAAAATCTTCTCCTTAATCTCCTGGAGTTGGTGCTTTGATTTCTCGATGGCACGCTTAAACCGTTTTATCTCCACAGCTATCTGTGGGAGTTCGATCGTCTTATGGAGAATGTTCACCCTTCCTCGATGTACTAAATAAGCCCTTCCCATGACGATCCCAGAGCTGGCTGCAATTCCCCTGAGCACTTGTTTGGTAGATTGTTGATTGGCCATTACTCCTCCCCGAACTTATTTTTAAAAAGCTTTCCCAATGCGTGCAAGGCCTCCTGAGAGTCGGCCCCTTCCGCCTTAAGGGTCACCCTGGAACCCTTTGCCGCTGCCAACATCATAACCCCCATGATGCTCTTCGCGTTCACTTCTAGTCCGTCCTTCTCGATCTTGATGTCGCAAGCGAATTGGTTCGCCTTCTGAACAAGCTGTGCGGCCGCCCTGGCGTGAAGGCCCAACTTATTTTTAATGACGAAACTCCTAACCTCGATATCCATGGCCTGCGAGCCCTGAAGGGGTCACCTCACGAGCTTTGAAGTGAAGAGAGGTGGGAATTTTCTCATGAAAAAATACTCTACCATAAAATGAATACCTTATCACACTCTCCCCCTCAGTATCGTGAAACTCAGCATGTGCGGTCAACCGCAGCACTAACTCATTGGAGCATTTAATGCCTCTGGCCTCTAACCTCCAACCTCAAACTTTATCCTTTATCCTTTAACCTCTAACCTTGAACCTTACCTCTTCACTCTTATTTCTCAACTCTTCATTCTCCACTCTCCCTCCAACCTCAGGCATTACCCGGACTGCGGCACCAATCTTCACCCCGGGTCTATTTCTCTTTTACATTCTTCTTCAATATCTCGCTGGCAAGATTGATATTCTTTTGACCGTATGTCTTGATGAACTTCGCCAATCCTGCCAAATCCTTTTCGCCCTCGTAGGTGGAGAGTTTTAGCAACATGGGCAGGTTCACCCCAGTAATCACCTCGATCTTCCATTCCTCCAGGAAGGAAAGGCTGATATTGGAGGGGGTTCCCCCGAACATATCCGTGAGAATAAGGACCCCCTTTCCCTTATCGACTTTTCGTATGGCAACGGAGATCTTCTCCGTAATCTCCTCCACCCCCTCTGTGGGGTTGATGGAAACGGCCTGGAATTGCTTGAGCTTCCCCACGATCAATTCCGCCACGGCCAGTAATTCCTCTCCTAACTTCAAATGGGTAACGATGACAATTCCCACCATCTTCCTTCTCCTAACCCTTTCCGATGTCCCTATGAGTCGTTCTCAGGATAACATCTCCCCTGTTGAAATTCTTCCGCAGGTATGCTTCCATGGCATTCGCCACCACGATGGATCGGTGCCTTCCCCCGGTGCACCCAATGGCAATGGTTAAATAGATCTTCCCCTCCTTTTTATACAGGGGAATCAAGAATTCTACCAACTTCCAAAACCGACTCAAGAACTCCTGGGTCTCATTCCACTTCAACACGTATTCGGCAACCTGGAGATCCTCCCCAGTCAACCGTTTCAACTCGTCTAAAAAGTAGGGATTGGGTAAAAATCTCACATCCATCAGCAAATCGGCCTCATGGGGAATGCCGTAGCTATATCCGAAGGAGAGCAGCGTAATTGTCATCTTCCTCTGTCTCGATTCTTTGGAGAAATATTTCCGGATTGCATCTTGGAGCTCGTGAACGTTAAATTCCGATGTATCGATCACTTTATCTGCCATATCCCGTATGATTCTCAGCCCCTCTCTCTCCGACTGAATTCCCTCGAGCACTGGCTTCCCAATGGCCAGTGGATGTTGGCGTCGAGTCTCGCTATATCTTCTCACCAGGATCTCATCGGAGGATTCAAAGAAGAGGATTTCGATGAGATATCCTTCCTCCCGCAACTGTTGAATGATTTGGCGAGACCCCTCTAAAAACTCCTTTCCCCGAATATCGACAACCAATGCAGCCTTGGTTATTCGACCAGCAGATTGCGAGCAAAGCTCTATGAACTTGGGGAAGAGCACGATGGGGAGGTTATCGACACAATAAAAGCCTAGATCCTCCAAGGCCTTGATAGCGGTGGTCTTTCCCGACCCGGAAAGACCGCTGATGAGGACAACCCGCAAATTCCTCACTCTATCTCATCCCCGTGTGGCTTATCCCTTCTCCCCTTGGAGGCGATCTTTTCGGTCAATTTTCTGTCTAACTCCGTCGCCGCGTGGTAACCCATCCCTTTCAGTAGGTGATTCTTTGCCGCCACCTCGATAATGGTAGCCAGATTCCGACCGGGGGTTACGGGAATCCGCACCATGGGAAGCTCAATCCCGCATATCAAATACCTCTGCTCCTCCAAGCCGAGACGATCATAATCCACCTGCCATTCGACCAACTCCGCCACTAAATCGACCTTCTTCCCCTGCCGAATCGCCTCCACCCCAAAAAGACTCCTGATATCGATGATCCCCAGGCCTCTAATCTCCATATGGTGTTTGACAAGATCGAACCCGCTGCCGAGAATCGTGGAAGGTGGCATCTTTCGAATATGAACCATATCATCGGCCACTAATCGATGGCCCCTCATAATGAGGTCCAATGCACATTCGCTCTTTCCGATCCCGCTTCGGCCTAATATGAGCACCCCGACGCCGAAAACATCGAGCAAGACGCCGTGAACGCTCGTTGTGGCCGACAACCTCTGTTCTAAAAACTTCGTGGCCCGCTCGATGAAAAAGTGGCTGCCGAGCCGCGTCTTGAAAAGGGGAATGGATGCCCTCTCACTCTCTCGAATGAGGGATTTGGGGATGCTTTGTGTTGCCGTGACGACGAAGCAAGAGATCTTGAGCGAACAAATCTTCCTGGTGATTTCTTCCCGCTTCTTTGGAGATAATGCCTTGAGATAGGAAAGCTCGGTATTTCCTATAAGGTGAATCCGATGGGGTTGGACTTGATCGGTGAAGCCCGCCAGGGCGAGACCGAGTTTATGGACACGGGGGTCAGTGATCTTTTTTTTAAGACCCTTCTTCCCCGCAACCAGCCTCAAATCCAATCCATATTCCCTCTCCTTCCCTAACTCCTCCAACAAAATAAAGCCCATTACCTCATTCCACCATCCACCCAATAAGGGAGGACCTTCTAAAACTTCTCGTCCTCTTCGGCGATAATTGAGAAGAGATCCTGACGGTCCCTTGCCTCCATTAAGCGATTTCTGAAACTGGGATCTTTCAGAATGCGTGAAATCCTGGCCAAGGCTTTTAAATGAATTCCCGCCGAATTTTCGGGTGCAACCAGTAAAAAGAAGAGATGAGTCGGTTTGTTATCGATCGATTCGAAATTAATCCCCTTAATGCTACGGCCAAAGGAGGTAACCAATCCCTTGATTCCTTTCATCTTCCCATGGGGAATAGCAATACCGTCGCCAATTCCCGTGCTTCCCAGTTTCTCCCTTTCCAAAAGGACCTCGACGACCTTATCCCGGTCCGGTAGCTTTCCCCCTTGAACCAAGACGTTGGATAGTTCCTCTAAAACCCCCTTTTTGCTGGTCGAATATAAATCTTGGATGATCGAAGTTTCATCTAGAATATCCATGATCTTCATCTCAACCCGCCTCCAATATTTCCAATAATCCCTTCCTGGCCAAAAAAAAATACCCTCTCTCCCTTTTTTACCGAATACCGGACTGGTATCTATCACCCTTGGGAGTTCAGGCCCCCCACTCAAGAAGATTACCCTTCGGCCACCTGGCCCGTTTTATGCCTCCTGATTTTCCCGCGGCGTTTTTTGATCTGCCTCCCTATTTTATCCATGACACTATCGATAGCTGAGTACATATCATCGGACCTTTCTTCACCATTAATGTTCACGCCTTCGCCCTTAATAGTCACCTCTGCGATATTTCTGAACTTCTCCACGGAAAGGACGACATGGGCTTCTACGGGGCTGTCCATATACTTTTTCATCTTCATCAATTTTTGCTTGGCGTACTCCTTCATGCCATCGTTGGAATCCATATGTCTAAAGGTAACGCTGAACTGCATCCCTGCTTCTCCCCACTATCTTTTATTGATAACGTTGATAATCAGAATAGCCTTCTTCTCTCGTTGGAGGAAAGGATCCTCAGGGACTCCCGATATTTTGCAACAGTTCTCCTGGCGATATTGATATTGTATCCCCTCAGGACCTTGACGATCTTTTCATCGCTAAAGGGATTCCTCGGGTTCTCCCTGGCGATGATCTCTCTAATCAAATGCTTAACGCTCTCGGAGGCGAAATCCTCCCCGCGAATGGAACTGATACTGTTGTTGAAAAAGAACTTAAGCTCGAATATCCCCTGAGGGGTATGAACATATTTATTGTTCGTGGCCCGACTGATGGTTGACTCATGCATCTGAATATCTTCGGCAACATCCCTCAAGACGAGGGGTTTCAAATAATTCACCCCCTTATCCAAGAATTCCCCTTGAAATTTGACAATGCTCTCGGTCACTTTATAGATGGTTTTCTGTCTCTGATAGATGCTCTTAATCAGCCAAACAGCCGACTTCAGCTTATCCTGTATGTATTTTCGATCTCCCTCCTTGGTGTTAGACTGGTTGGAGAGGACATTTCGGTAGAGGGCGTTAATCTTCAGCCTCGGAATTTCATCCTCGTTGAGGGTAATCACGTAATCCCCTTCGATCTTATAGATGAAGACATCGGGAATGATGGTTTGGGCCTCATCGGCCGTAAAGGCCCTTCCCGGTTTCGGCTCTAAATCGGAGATCAATTTGACCGACTCCATCACTCGAGCCAGGGAAATACCCAGTTTCTTCCCGATATGCTGAAAATTTCTATTCTTGAGATAAGGCAAATAGTGGCTCACAATCTGCTCGGCGATCGGATCTCTTTCATCCAGGTCCCTGACCTGGAGAAGCAAACACTCCTTGAGGTCTTTGGCACCCACCCCAACGGGATCGAATTGTTGAATCCCCTTCAGGACTTCCTCCACACGCCGGTCATCGGTTCCCATCTCCCGGGCAACTTCGTCGGCGGTAACCTTCAAATATCCATCCTCATCGATGTTTCCGATGATCCATCGGCCAATCCGTTGCTCCTCCTCGGTTAAGTCAGAAAGCCGCAGTTGCCACATAAGGTGATCCACCAAAGTTGTCTTCTTGAAAATGAAATTCTCGAAGGAGGGCTTTTCCTCGGTATTCAAAGAGCCTCGGTAGGAAGCCAAGTTGTAATTCTCCACATAGCTCTCCCAGTCGAAATCATCGCTCCCTTCTCCCTCGCCTTTTACCTCGGGGGTCTTCTCCTTCTGCACCAAATCCTCGGGCTGGTGATCTCGCTTTGCCTCATCCTCCTCGCCCAATTCGCTCACTTCCAACAAGGGATTCTCTTTGATCTCGTTCTGGATCAAGTCCACCAACTCCACCCTGGTGAGCTGGAGCAATTTGATTGCCTGCTGAAGTTGGGGGGTAATAACCAACTGTTGAACTAATTTGGGACTCTGTTTGATTTCAAGTGCCATAATTCAACTCCGTCCCCGCCCCCTCATTGCATGAGACGAAATCCCTCGCCCAAATAGATCTTTCGCGCCCTTTTGCTTTGGGCGATCTCTTCGGGTGTCCCCTTTTCCAGAATCCTCCCCTCATTGATGATATACGCCCTATCGCAGACACCCAGTGTTTCCCGCACATTATGATCAGTTATAATAATCCCAATCCCCTTGGTTTTCAACTGAAAGATAATCTTTTGGATATCGACAACTGCAATGGGGTCAATTCCCGCGAAGGGTTCATCCAAAAGAATAAACAGCGGGGAGAGGACGAGTGCCCTGGTAATCTCTACCCGCCTCTGTTCTCCTCCTGAGAGTGTGTAGGCCTTTCTCCTCGCAATGGATGAAATGCCTAATTCCCCCAGCAAGTCCTCCAGTCTCTTTCTCCTTTCCCTTTCCCTCATATCGAGGGTCTCTAGAATGGCGAGGATATTCTCCTCGACTGTCAGCTTCCTGAAAACCGATGGCTCCTGGGGTAAATACCCGATCCCTTTTCTCGCCCTCATATACATAGGATAGGTCGTCACATCCTCTCCATCGAGATTAACCCTGCCGCTGGTCGGCTTGAGAAGCCCCGTAATCAGATAGAAGGCCGTAGTCTTTCCTGCCCCATTTGGACCCAAAAGCCCCACTACCTCTCCCCCTTCTACGTCGAGGCTGACATCATCGACCGCCCTCTTCTCCCCGAAGGTTTTCGTCAATCCATCCACGGATAAGGTCGTCATGGTCGCGTTCCTCAATCCGGTGAGGTGGGTTTGCCCCTCTCCTTTACCTCCTCGGGAGAAATGGTCACATCCGCCCCTTCCACCTCGACCCAATCCCGGTCGATGAGAATGGTGATCTTCTCCCCCATCACCACGTTATTCCCCTGCCTGACGACTGGACTTCCCGTGAGAACGATCTTCTTCTCGGCGTTATGGAAAACCGCCTTCTCCGCCGTTGCCCTCCAGTCCGATTGAACAATCCTAACTGCCCTCTCAGCAACGATTTGCCTCACCTCGCTTGTGGCCCCGTCAAGATGCATGACCAATCGATCTGAATAGAGGGTTACGTCCTCTTGATTAGCAATAACGTTCCCCTTGAAGGTGACCACATACCCCTTGTAATCCCACTCCAACCCATCCGATTTGATTCGAATGGGCTGAGAGCTCTCCCCGAGCCCAAGCCCAAAGTTCCTCTTTACCTGTTCCTCCGCAATCGGGATGCTTGTGAATCCGCCCACTACGAAGAAGATGATAAAAGTGGAAAGTCCTGAAAGCCGGCATCTCATCGATCCCACCGTGGCAACATGCCCTTTCAACCCCCGAAGGCATCAAAGAGGATTGTATCGACGCTTCCCTTCATGGTAAGTTTCCCCGTAACGAGGTCGATACACATATCCCTTCCGGTAATCTCCATACCCCTTCCCGTTATGTCGACCCGCTTGGAGGATTTAATCTTTCGCGTCCTGTTTACGTAGTTGAGGTCCTCGGTCGTCAACTGACACCCATCAGCCGTAAAGATGATGATATTCCCTTGGAGCTCGATATCCCTCGTACTGTGGAGGATCCTTCCGTGATCCCCCCTTAATCGGATCAGGCCTCCCTCTTCAATATAGAAGGCGGCCTCGATGTCTTCGAGCATGGTCATCTTTCCATCTTGAAAATGCCAGGCCTCCTTGGCCTCCAATTCCCATTCCTTCAACCCCGACCTGTCTCCCACGAGGTGGAAATTCTTTGAGGTCAAGTCGGCCTCCGTCTCCATGGGGAGGAAAGTCTCCTCTTCTCCCGTGGGGATAAATCGGATGGTAGAGAGAATCACCACCGCTAATAAACAGATCAATGATAAGATAATAATCTTCAACCTGGTCATTATCTCAAGTATCGTTCCATTACCTCGGCCCACTTCCCCTGGGCCTTCAGGATCAGCTCGGAGATCTCCCTCACCGCGCCCCTTCCACCCCTGTTGCGGGAGATGTAATCCGCGCATGACTTCAGATCCTCGATTCCGTCAGCGACGACGGCAGAAAATCCCACCCTTTTCATTAGCGGAAGGTCGACGAGGTCATCTCCCATAAAACCCACCTCTTCGTCTTTCAATCCTTTATCATCCAATAGTGCCTGATAAACCTCCAGTTTGTCATGGATATTTTGGTAGACGGAATCGATGCCCAATTCCCGAGCCCGGTGAGAGACGACGTGAGATTTTCTTCCGGTGATGATGACGACCTCGATGTTGGCGCGTTTCAGCAACTTGATTCCATGGCCATCCCTCACGTCGAAACATTTTGTTTCTACCCCACGATCATCAATGACAATCCGTCCATCGGTCAACACGCCATCTACATCCAGGATCAAGAGCTTGACATTTTTCGCCTTTTCCAGGCCCCTCTGCAACACGGACAACCCTTCTCTGGTGGCCATTCAACCTCCCTGCCGCGAACGAGCCCTCCCTTTCTTCCGCTTCCCCGAGCTGTCTACCCCCTTGTTTCCCAAAGATGCCCTGATAAAATCGCGAAACAGGGGGTGGGGGTCCATGCAATGGGACTTGAATTCCGGATGGAACTGACATCCAAGAAACCATGGGTGGTCCTTCAACTCAATAATCTCTACCAAATCTCCGTCCGGTGATAGGCCGCTCATCTTAAACCCAGACTTAGTCAAGGCCTCCCTGAATCCGTTATTGAATTCATACCGATGTCGGTGTCTTTCCCAAATCATCTTCCTGTTATAGGCCCGAAAGGCCAAGCTCTCTTCCTCCACCTTACAGGGATAAATGCCCAGCCTCATCGTACCCCCTTTATCCGAGTGGATG
Source organism: Syntrophobacterales bacterium (assembly GCA_020346125.1). GTDB lineage: Bacteria > Desulfobacterota > BSN033 > WVXP01. The sequence goes on from CP070774.1 coordinate 1,274,989, forward strand.
TCCCGCTTCTGGACCACCTTTTTTCGATCAACCCACTGCTCCATGAGATAGATGACCGGTGCTGTGGTATTGACGTCGAATTCCGAACTATGAGCCCTCTTGAGACCGGCCACGTTTCTCGCAAATTCGATAACCGCAGCCTGCATCCCGAGGCAAATCCCGAAATAGGGAATCCTATTCTCCCTGGCATACTTGACCGCCTTGATCTTTCCTTCAATCCCCCTCTGCCCAAATCCCCCTGGTACCAGAATCCCACTAGCGCCCTCGAGCAACTCGGCCGCCTTCTCCTTCTCCATCCTTTCGGAATCGACATATTTCAGGTCGACGCGACAATCGTTGGCGATCCCCCCGTGGATTAAAGCCTCGTGGAGGCTTTTATATGAGTCCTTCAGATGGACATACTTCCCGACCACGGCAATAGAAGTTAACCGCTTTGGATTCTTGATCCTCTTGACCAACCTATCCCAAGGCCGTAAATTGGGGCGTCCCGTCCAGATATTGAGCATTTCGACGAGCCTGTCGTCCAAGCCTTCCTGATGGAAGACGATGGGAACCTCATAGATTGACTCCACGTCCTTGGCCGTGATTACCGCCTCCTTTTCGACATTGCAAAACAGGGAGATCTTCTCCTTCACCTGGGGCGTGAGAAAACGGCTGGTGCGGCAGAGGATGATATCGGGCTGAATCCCGATTTCTCGAAGTGCCTTTACGCTATGTTGGGTGGGTTTGGTCTTGAGTTCCCCGGCCGTCTCAATAAAGGGAACCAAGGTCAGATGGATATAGGCCGTATTCTCCCTCCCTAAATTACTCTGTAATTGGCGGATTGCCTCCAAGAAGGGAAGGCTCTCGATGTCCCCCACTGTCCCGCCCACTTCCACGATCACCAAATCGACGTTATCGGCCAAATCGAGGACCTTACCCTTAATCTCATCGGTAATGTGGGGGATGACCTGCACGGTCCCGCCCAGGTATTCACCCCTCCTCTCCTTGGAGATGACGGCATCGTATATCTGTCCGGTGGTATAATTGTTCTGTCTCCCCATCTTTGCATGGGTGTAACGTTCATAATGTCCAAGATCCAGGTCCGTCTCGGCTCCATCATCGGTGACGAAGACCTCGCCGTGCTGGAAGGGGTTCATGGTGCCTGGATCGACATTGATATAAGGATCGAATTTCAACAGGCTGATGGTCAATCCCCGGCTCTCCATCAGGGCTCCAATCGAGGCTGAGGCCAAACCCTTACCCAGGGATGAGACAACCCCTCCCGTAATAAAGATAAACTTCGACCTCACGGCTTAGTCACCCCTCATAAGGATATCCATGATTTGGTAACCATTTTCGATGGAGATGCCGCTTCCCTTAACCGAATCCTCATCGAAGCTCATCCCCTCCGGCCAACTTCTTTTACGACGGGAATCGTATATGGCGAAGGGGACGGGATCGGGGACATGGGTTCTTAAGGGGATAGGCGTGGGGTGATCCGGGAGGACCATTACGCGATAGTCCCTTACCTCCCGCATTCCCTCAAGTATCGTTCTCACCACCTCCTTATCGAAGGCCTCGATGGCCTCTATCTTCTTGGGAATGTCTCCACTGTGGCCCGCCTCATCCGGTGCTTCCACGTGAATAAAAACCAAATCCTTCTCCTCCAGCTCCTTGAGTCCATATACCGCTTTCCCTCGATAATTGGTGTCGAGATACCCCGTTGCCCCTGGGACGTCGATTACCTTCAATCCCGCATACAGTCCAAGCCCCTTAAGTAAGTCTACGGCACAAATCACCGAACCCTCAATCCCAAACTTCTCAACCAGCGTGGGGATCTGGGGCCTTCTCCCCTGCCCCCATAACCAGATGGAATTGGCCGGCTTCAACCCATTTTCCATCCTGGCCAGGTTTACGGGATGCTCCTTCAACAGAATCTGAGAGCGGGTAAGGAGTTCCACGATTCCGTCCTCTCCTCCCACCTTGGGGAGGTAATCGGAGATTCCCTTCCCCACGATGTCATGGGGGGGTACAAGAGGTAAGCTTTCGAGCCCCTTTCGACTCCCCCCTCCTATCCAAACCATGAGATGACGGTAGCTGAGACCGGGATAAAATCGAATTGTCTCGGTCCCCATCTCCCCGTCGATATCCTGGATGATCTGCCGGGCCTCTTCTGTGGATATATGGCCGGCGGTGAAGTCCTCCATAATCACCTGAGAACCAAAACCCGAGAGGCTTACCAAGTTACAACGAAAGGCCACGTCATCCGCTTCAAGGGAAATCTTCATGCTGGCTGCTTCAAGGGGGCCTCTTCCCGTAAAATATCGGACAGGGTCATATCCAAGGAGAGACATATTGGCGATCTCGGTTCCGCTGGGGAATCCCGGAGGTATGGTTTTTACCAAACCAACCGAGCCATTTCTGGCTACCCAATCCATATTGGGCGTGTTTGCCACCATCAATGGGGTTTTACCCTCCAATTCCGCCAATGGATAATCGGCCATCCCATCGCCGACCAACATGACATATTTCATCGGTCACCTTCTAAAGCTGTACCACCTTAGAAACTATAGCAAAAGATGGATAAAAGTCAAACGAAAAGGCGGGATATTTAGCAAAAGACGTGCCAACTTTAATGAGGCTTAATCCCTGTATTACTGCGGAAAGGCCTTTGTCAAGATGGTAAGGAGTGATCTCTGAAAAAGGAGCGCTTCGCTGCAAGACCGCAGCACTCTTTTTGGCTGCAGCACTGCTTGACCGCAAGACCGCAGCACCACGTAATATCGCTCTCAGAGCTTCCTTTTCCAGTTTTTAATAATTTCCTTTTTGTCATTTGGCATTGATTCTCGTGTCCGTGAAGCGTGGTCCGTTTCCGTAAACCGTTATTCGTTTCTCGTTATTCGATTTTTTGGCATTTGGACTTTGACATTTGACATTGGGTATTGATTTCAGAACCCCATCGCCTCCAGGACTGCGTCCAATCGAGCGGGAACCGATACGGGCTTCGACGAAATCCCGATGGCACTGTCTGGATCCTTGAGCCCGTGACCCGTGATTGTGCATACTACCAAATTCCCGGCCTTGACAACCCCCCTCTCGGTCATCTTAAGCAAGCCGGCCACCGAGGCCGCTGATGCTGGCTCTCCGAATACCCCTTCAAACCGGGCTAAATAGCTATATGCCTTCAGAATCTCCTCATCGCTGACCATGTCTATGACGCCGCCCGATTCGTCACGAGCCCTCTCGGCCTGCTCCCAGCTGGCTGGATTTCCGATTCTGATAGCCGTAGCGATGGTCTCCGGTTTAGTGACGATCTGTCCCCTGACGATGGGTGCAGCCCCCTCAGCCTGAAAGCCCATCATCTTGGGGAGGGACCCGATCTTTCCCCTGTCCCGGTATTCCCTGTATCCCCTCCAATAGGCGGTGATATTGCCCGCATTGCCAACGGGTAAGAAATGATGGGTGGGGGCCTGTCCCAATTGGTCGCATACCTCGAAGGCCGCCGTCTTCTGACCTTCAATTCGATAGGGATTGAGCGAATTCACCAGGGTGGTGGGGTAATCCTCCGTGATCTCCCTGACGATGCTCAAAGCCTGGTCGAAGTTTCCCTGGATTTGGATCACCTTAGCCCCATGGACCATCGCCTGGGAAAGCTTGCCCATGGCGATCTTCCCTTCAGGAATGATGACATAGGCCTTCATACCCGCCCTGGCGGCATAGGCGGCCGCCGAGGCAGAGGTATTCCCTGTGGATGCACAGATGACCGCCCTCGATCCTTCCTCAAGGGCTTTGCTCACGGCAACCGTCATCCCCCTGTCCTTGAAGGATCCCGTCGGATTTAACCCCTCAAATTTCAGGTAGACATCGATATCGCGGGGGAGTACCTCCCGTAATCTTTTCACCCGGATCAAAGGAGTCCACCCCTCGTTGAGGCTAACGATCCACCGTTTGTCGCCAACAGGAAGAAAATCCCAGTACTTTCGGATCACCCCTCTCCATAGGTCAGCGCGGTATTTCCTCATTTCTCAACTCCCCGGGCTAAACCACTCAACTCGTCTTCTACCCGAATAAGCATGGTCTCGTTCAGGATCACATCCATTTGGTCGATTTCCCGCAGGGCCTTGCGGACATTTCGCTCCCGCGCCTCATGGGTCATCATCACCACGGGAACGGCCTCGGAAACACCTCTCCCCTTCTGAATGACCGATGCGATGCTGATCTCATTTTTCCCCAACACCCCGGAGATCTTGGATAACACCCCGGGTCGATCCAACGCCGAAAACCTCATATAGTATGGCCTGACGATATCCTCGATATCCTTGACCTTTCCCTCTCTGATGGAGGGCCCTTGGAAGGAGAGGATGGGCACCCTTTTCCTCGTGCCCTTCAGGATATTTCGGCTGAGTTCAATCAAGTCGCTCACCACCGCGCTTCCCGTGGCCATCATGCCCGCCCCCTGACCAAAAAATAGGGTCTCACCGACGGCATTTCCCCTGAGAAAGATGGCGTTGAAGACGCCGTCGACGGTCGCGAGGAGATGATCCGAAGGGAGCATGGTGGGATGTACCCGGGCCTCGATGGCCTCCCCATCGGTTTTGCCGATTGCCAATAGCTTTATCTTATACCCAAACTCCCGACCGAATTGTATATCCAGTGGCGTGATATCGGAAATCCCCTCAATGAAGATATCCTCAAAGGGAACCTTGGCTCCAAAGGCCAGCTTGATGAGAATGGCCAGTTTATGGGCTGCATCGATCCCGTCGATATCCAGACTCGGGTCCACCTCGGCATACCCCTTGGCCTGGGCCTGACGGAGAACCTCGGTAAACCGGCCGCCCTCGTTGGTCATCGTGCTCAAGATATAGTTGGAGGTCCCGTTAAGAATGCCGAAGATGGTTTCAATGCGCTCGGCAACGAATCCCTCCTTGAGGGTGCGGATGATGGGAATACCCCCACCCACCGCGGCTTCAAAATTGAGATCGACGTTACATTGCTGGGCAACCTGATATAATTCATCCAAATGGGTGGCAAGCAGCGCTTTATTGGCCGTTACCACGTGCTTTCCCTGCTTGAATGCCTCGAGAATATAGGATCTTGCGGGTTCCTCCCCCCCAATGAGCTCCAAAACAACGTCGATCTCCGGGTCCGCGATCACCTCATCGGCCCGATCTGTCAATACGCCCCGGTTTACCTTTACCTCTCTTTCAGTCTTCAAGTCAATGTCTGCAACCCGCTTGAGGACGATCTTCGATCCCAGACGCTTTTCGATCAGCGGCCCATTTTCCTGGAGGATCTTTATAACCCCGGAACCCACGGTCCCCCATCCAATCAGCCCGACATTAATCCCTCTCATACCATCCTCCTACCCAACCCTTGCCAATTCAAGTCGACCCTTCCACCTCTCCCTGAGGGTTTTCGCCAATGGGCGAAGATCTGGCTGAGAAAAATCCGGATTCCTCTCCACAAGTCGAAAGGCTTCCTGACGAGCCTGATTAAGGATTTTCCCATCACGCAAGATATTGGCCACACGAAAATCCGGGAGGCCCGATTGCCTTGTGCCCAAGAAATCCCCCGGACCCCGTATGACTAAATCCTCCTCAGCAATTCGGAACCCATCGTTGGTCTCCTCCATCACCCTCAACCTACGCCTGGCTTCCTCGGATCTACGATACTGGGCCATCAGCAGACACTTGGAGGGATATCTCCCCCTCCCAATTCTCCCCCTGAGCTGGTGAAGCTGGGGAAGTCCAAATCGCTCGGCATGCTCCACTAAAATCACCGATGCATTGGGGATATCGATGCCCACCTCGATTACCGTGGTAGCCACCAAGATATCGATCTGCCCATCCCTGAATTTCACCATCACCTCCTCCTTTTCCTCCCCCTTCATCCGACCATGAATCAAGCCCACCCTGAATTCGGGGAAGATCTCCCTTTGGAGATGATCGGCCATTCGGGTGGCGTCCATGAGGTCCATTTTATCGGATTCTTCGACGAGTGGATATACCAAGAAGGCCTGTCTTCCCCTCCTGATCTCCTCCTTCACGAGCTCGTATACTTTAGGCCTCGACCTTTCGTAATAGAGCCTTGTCTCCACGGGAACCCTCCCCGGGGGGAATTCATCGATGACCGAGATGGCCAAATCCCCGTACAGGGTGAGGGCCAAGGTTCGAGGGATAGGGGTAGCGGTCATCACCAGAACATCGGGGTTTGTTGCCTTCCTCCGCAGCGTGGCCCTCTGGATGACGCCGAACTTATGTTGTTCGTCGATGACCACCAGGCCGAGACGGTGAAAATGGACGTGCTCCTGAATGAGGGCGTGTGTTCCGATAATGATATGCTCCTCGCCCGAGGTGATGGACTGTAGGATCTCATCCCTTTCCGAACCTTTGATGCTACTGGTCAGCAGGACCGGCCGAATTCCTAATGGTCTTACCAGCCGCCGGATGTTCAAAAAATGTTGTTCGGCCAGAATCTCCGTGGGGACCATGAACGCTGTCTGGTAGCCATTTTCCACCGCGATAAGGGCCGCCATAAGGGCCACGACGGTCTTTCCACTCCCCACGTCCCCTTGAATCAAACGATTCATGGGGTGGGGTCGATTCATATCCCCTTCAATTTCCGATAGAACCCTCTCCTGGGCGGGAGTCAACCCAAAATCCAGGGATTTGAGCAACCTCCCGATATATCCATGGAGGATTTGAAAGGGGATCCCCTCCTCCGTCTTCACCTCGCTTCTCCTCAGGGCCAATCCTAATTGCAGGAAGAAAAATTCGTCGAAGACGATCCGTCTGTGAGCATCGGATCGGTTGAGGTTAAATTCCTCTAAGGAGGCATCCTCGGAGGGGAAATGAACTTGTCTGATTGCCGCCCCGAAATCCATCAGACCCTGGCGCCGGATAATATCCTCTGGGATTGAGCTGGTGAGTTCATCGGCATAGTGGTCCACAACTCCCTTCATGATTTTCCGGATTGTCTTCTGATAAAGCCCTTCGGGTTCGGAGTAGATGGGTACGATCCTCTTGAAATGCAGCGGGTCATCCTCGATATAATCGGCTACCTCAATGTCCGGGTGATGCATTTCCTTCTGATGTTTGAACAGCCTCACCTCACCCGATATGATAACCCGCCGTCCCTTTTTGAACCGGCTTTTAAGGTATTCCTCGCTACCGTGAAACCATTTCAGGGTGAGGGTCCCCATTTCATCACCGACGATGACCTCAAACACCCTCTTCCTATTCCCCTTATAATAAACGGTTCCCGCCAACAGTATGCGGGCAAATACCGTCTCCACCTTCCCCACTTGAATCTGGGAGATCCCCTTGATGATCCTTCGGTCCTCATATCTCCGGGGCAAGAAATAGAGGGCGTCTTCTATGGTATTTACTCCCTTTTTCTCAAACTTCTTTGCGATTCTCGGGCCTACCCCTTTGACGAACTGGATCGGCTGAGAGAGGGGTTTACCCTTTCCTCCATGGACGCCCTTACCCTTAGCCTTACCCTCAACCTCAACCCTTACTTCTTCACTCTTAATTCTCAATTCTTCATTCTTAATTCTCAACTCTTCATTCCCCGCTCTCCCCCTTACCCTTACCTCTTCACTCTTAATTCTTAATTCTTCATTCTCCACTGTCCCCTCACCCTTCCCGAGCTCCATCACGATCTTCATGGATTGAGCGATACGCGCCTTCTTCTCATCCATCGATGAGCCTTCGAAACCGGAAAAGACTTCCAGTAATTCGTGAATCAGCCGCTTTTGGGATGGCTCCAGTTCCAAGGCAAGTGCCTGATGACCAAGCCCTGCGATGAGCTTCTCCAGCCCCTTCACGTGAGGCAGGTTGGCGAATTCTTTTTTCGCGGCGAAGCTAAGCGGTTTCGCTATCGCCTGGATGATATGGACCCATTCGGCCACTGCCTCCCTCCTTGATACCTTCAGCGCCTAAAAATCTCCTGAAGAGGTTCATATACCAACTGGATTCATATTGCAAGGGGAAAGAGAGGAAGGAGAAGTTTGAGGTTGAGGTTGAGGTCAAGGCTAGAGGTCAACGGTTAGAGGATAGAGGCTGAAGAGTGCAGTACCGCAGGCCTTAGCTTGCCCTAAAATGAACCTCCAACCTCAACCTTCCCCCCTCCCTAGCTTCAACACTGCTTACTGCATACTGCCTACTCCTTACTTCTTAACCCTTACCCTCATCCTCAATCTTAACATCCTAATTCTTCACTCTCCATTCTTCATTCTCAATTATCAATTCTTACTCCTTCCCCTCATACCTTACTTCTTCACTCTTAATTCTCAATTCTTCATTCACCATTCTCCCTCAAACCTCAACCTTAACCTGTTTTTTCTCACTGCCTACTGCTTACTCCTTAGTCCCTACTCTCAACCTTAACCTCAACCTTAACCTTCCCTATGGGACTGCAGCACTGCAAGACAGCAGCACAGCAGCACCAACTCGCTGCAGCACTAGGAGGTTGTGTAAACAATGGATTCCTGATACATTGCACGGGAGAGGATTTTTTCATAAACTGCACAAGCAGGAATGTAGGGATCGCTGTTCATACAAGGGAGATATCCTTTGAGCGCGATAATAAAGGCTGGAGGAAATTTTTCTTACAAGAGGAGCAAACATGAATAAGAAGGTAATAAAAAGTACCTGTGGTCTCTGCCAGGCGGGATGTGGGGTGCTGATCTATATGGAGGGCAATAGCATTACGAAAATCGAGGGGGATCCCGATAGCCCTATAAACAGGGGGGTGCTGTGTATCAAAGGATCGGCCTCCTTAGAATATCTTTATCACCCTGACCGCTTACAGTATCCACTCAAAAGAGCAGGAGAAAGGGGCAGTGGAAAATGGCAGCAGATTTCGTGGGATGAAGCACTTGACGTAGTAGCGGGGAACTTTATCAAGGTCAAAACCACGTATGAAGCAAACCGTGTGGTATTTATGAGTGGATCGTTTAAAGGAGGATTCCAGGGGGCATACTTGGCGCGGTTTGCCAATGCCTTTGGCTCACCCAATATCGCTACGATGGCATCGGTTTGTTATGCACCGAGAGTCAATGGAAGTATGTTGACACATGGGTATTATCCCGTGCCAGATTATGAATATCCCCCAGGCTGCATTGTTGTGTGGGGAGCCAACCTGGCTGCGACCAGAATTGGAGAATACGAACAAACCGTGAGAGCACTGCAAGGGGGGTCACGACTTATCGTCATTGATCCGCGGAGAATAGACTTGTCAGATAGAGCGGATATCTGGGTCCAGCCCAGACCTGGATCAGATTTGGCGTTGGCTCTGGGTATGATCAATTCCATCATCAATGAGGATTTGTACGATAAGGCTTTCGTTCATAACTGGACTGTTGGGTTTAAAGAACTTGTGGATCACGTCCAAAAATACCCGCCGGAGGTCGTAGAAGGGATAACCTGGGTGAAAGCGACTGATATTAAACAGGCGGCCGCACTCTATGCGGCCAATAAACCAGCTATTATTCAGTTGGGAAATGCGATTGACCATAACGGTAACAATTTCCAAACAGCACGCGCTATTTCACTTCTGCGTGCTCTTACCGGAAACCTCGGCGTACCAGGTGGTGAATTATCTTGCTCATTTCCCGGCATTCTCAGCTCCAGAGGGTCACCTGAGCTTGATTTACGCGATAAGATTTCCAAAGAGGAACGCGATAAAAGACTGGGTGCCAAAACCGGATTGGTGCCGAGGATATTCTCTGTGCTCCCCCAAACTATTGTAAAGGCTATCCTCCACGGGGACCCCTATCCGATCCATGCGGGGTTCATCCAGGGGGGTAACATGGTGCTAACCTATAGCAATGTCACACAGGTATATAGGGCGTTCAAGAAGATAGATTTTCTGGCGGTCGCCGATATGTTTATGACGCCAACAGCGGCGTTAGCCGATATCGTTCTCCCCGTCGGCACTTATCTGGAGTTTGATAATATAGCGGCTCCACCGTATTATCCAGTGGCCCAGGTGCAACAGAAGGTTGCACACGTCGGTGATTGCAGATCTGATTATGAAATTCTGAGGGATCTTGCCCATCGGCTGGATATTGGTGAGTACTTTTGGGAAAGCGAAAAGGATTGTCTGGATTATATCTTACAACCAGCGGGTTTAACCTTTGAGGAGTTCAGACATATTGGAGTCCTTCAGGGGCAAAAGGAATATTCCAAACACGAGAGAGATGGGTTTGCGACGCCCTCGGGAAAAGTAGAGCTCTTCTCGAGCCAACTCAATGAATGGGGGTTTGATCCTTTACCCACCTATCATGAACCTCCGGAGACACCCCATAGCGCGCCGGAGCTCGCGAAGGAATATCCATTAGTACTCACTTCTTGGAAATCAGGTGCTTTTCGCCACTCTGGTGGCAGGCAGATAGCGTCTCTGCGGGCTACCCAACCTGATCCGTTTATGTGGATCCATCCTGATACGGCTCGCACATATAGCATCGCAGATGGTGACTGGGTTGATATTGAGACGAAAAGGGGGCACATACGACAAAAGGCTCACTTGACCGAAGCAATTGACCCGCGAGTGGTAGGAGTCGACTACGCCTGGTGGTTTCCCGAGAGAGGTTCTGCAGATCTGTATGGTTGGTCAGAGGCAAATATCAACATCCTGACAGATGACAAACCGCCCTATGGCCGAGAGATGGGTACTCCCAACCTCCGGGGTATTCTTTGTAAGATCTCTCCGGCAGATAGCGGAGTCAACGGAAAATAAGGAATCTCCAACATATATATGTCAGGCATTGCAACGTGAATCAATTTCCTCGATAAGAAAAGAAAAACAAGAAACGGTCATATCTATGTTTGAATCATCACCGCTGATCTCCGACCTTAACGTGCCTGCGGTTTCGAAATGGCAACGAAATACGCTCATACAAATTTAATCGCCAAAGACTGGAGACGTTTAGCAGCATTTTATCAGGAGGTATTTGGTTGTTTGCCCATACCACTTGAACGAGATTTACGTGGTGAATGGCTGGATAGAGCCACTGGAATAGATGAAGCACATATCTGTGGCATACATCTTCGGCTACCAGGATTCGGGGATAATGGACCAACCCTTGAAATCTTTCAGTATGGCCGCATATCTGAACACCTGGAAGTTAAACCGAACACGCCTGGATTCTCACATATTGCTTTTGCGGTAGATGATGTGGCAGCGACTGTGAAGGTAATTTGTAATCGGGGTGGTTCTGCCGTAGGCGAATTGACTGTGCGAGAAGTGCCAGACGTGGGACTACTGACGTTTCAATATGTTACTGACCCAGAAGGCAATATAATAGAAATTCAGAACTGGCAGAGAGTAAACAGCTGAAAATCATGGGTAAGGTGTAAAAAGTAATCAAGCTCCTCGCCACTTCCTTTATCTTAACCTTAACCTCAACCTTAACCTTCCCCTCTTCCTTACCCTCAACCCTTACCTCTTCACTCTTAATTCTTAATTCTTCATTCTCCATTCTCCACTCAACCTCAACCTTAGCCTGTTTTTTCTTACTGCTTACTCCTTAGTCCCTACTGCTAACTATATCCTCCCAACCTCAACCTTCCCTATGGGATTCCAGCACTGCTTGACCGCAACACCGCAGCACTGCAGCACCTACACGAGCGCTTCTCCATCGAGATCTTCGGGAGGATTTACCCCCATGAGTTTCAAGATGGTTGGCATCACATCCATCACCCCGAACTGATTATCCATCTTCGGAACCTCCACATCCTTTATGTAGAGGAATGCATCATCGTAGGTGTGCATGCCCACCAGTGGTCCTTTATAGGTCAGTTCTTTCTTATCTAGATTTCCCTTGAGGTCATAGCCATTGTGAGGGATGGCGACTAAATCCGGCCCGTCATTATAATGGGGGCCGTGATATAATTCCTCCCTCTTGATGACTTTTTCGATAATCCTTTCCCCGGAGTCCGGGTCCTTCATACCCAGAAGTGCCCCTTGCACCTCATCCCTTATCCGGTCGTACTCATCGGGGAAACTGACGCTTCCGCTGGATTCCCTTTCTGTTAAGTTTACATAGATTCGTCCTGGGATGAGGCTGTAAGCCTTACTCTCTTGATGGATGTCCTTGACCGACTTAGGGGTCTCCTCTCGAAACTTCAACCAGCCCTCCCTTTGGAGCCAATAATTGAGGAAAACCTCCTTCTTCAGGCCGCAGAATCCATGGTCCGAGAGGACGATAAGGCGGGTATCCCCATCAAGTCCAGCGCTGATCCGTCCTAAGATGGCATCGATCTTCTGGTAGTACTTGATGAATTCGGGCCCGTATTGAGCGTCCCCTTCTTCCCAAAGCCCCCACAGGAAATGATTAATCCGATCCGTCTCCATGATATGGAGCTGAAAGAAATCCCACTTCTCCCTCTCCAGAAAATGGAACATAGCCTCTATCCGCTTTTCGAGGGTGAGATGAAGGTCCTCCAAAAATTTATCAAGGGACTTCCTTGCTTGCCAGGCGTCTACATCGATCCGATACCCCATCTCCTTCAGGACGCCTCCAAATTCCTTGGGATGGGCGATCTTTTCGATATTGGTACAGAGGAAGCCACTGATCAAGATCCCATTCACCTCCCTCGGAGGAAATGTGAGGGGGACATTGATCACCACAACCCTTTTTCCCGCCTGGCTCAATATCTCCCAAAGGCTTTTCCCGGCCATATCCCGGGATGTGGGTATGAAGACATCCATGGACCTGGGATATCGATCCACAAAGCCGTAGATGTTGTGTTTTCCCGGGTTTTTCCCCGTCATATATGTGGCCCATGCCACGGAGGATACACACGGATGAACTGAATTCATCCGCTTAAATGAACCCGATTCCATGAGCTCCGACCAGTGGGGCAGTTTCCCCTCCGCCGATAGACCCTTGATCAGGCTGAATGGAACCCCATCAAGGCCTATGACCAATACCTTCTTTCCCTTGAAGGAAAATCTATCGAACAGTCCCATAGCATCATCGCATCGCTATAGATAACCCAGGTCAGTCAATCGTTTCTTAATCGTTTCCTCTTCCTCTTCGCTGTATGAAGCGGCTTCGGCCGGCTGGACGTAGCGAAGCTCCTCGAGCTTTCTTATCACCTTTACAATGCTCTCCTTCTCCGCCTCCTTGTCCGTCTCCAGTACCACCTCCGGATTTAAGGGCTCCTCATATGGGTCCGATACGCCGGTATAGTTGGGAATCTCTCCAGCCAGGGCCTTCTTATATAACCCCTTTACATCCCTTTCTATGCAAACCTCCAGGGGGCATTTGCAATAAACCTCAACAAAATCCCCAATCTCCTGCCGATTGTAATCCCGAATGGCTCGATAGGGAGAGATGGCCGCCCCGATGGCAACCACTCCATTTCTCGAGAGGAGCTTGCACACGAACCCGATCCGTTTGATATTGATATCCCTGTCCTCCTTGCTGAATCCGAGCCCTTTGCTCAGGTTGGTCCTCACCACGTCACCGTCCAAAACCTCAACCTTCAATCCTCTTTTGCGAAGCTCATCCGCAACGCGCCGGGAGATCGTCGTCTTTCCCGAGCAGGATAACCCCGTAAACCAGATGGTAAATCCTCTTTGCATTTCCCACCTCCCTCTTGGCATTCAGAAAGCATTTAATCAATGTATCCCAGATCTCGAAGTCGTTGCATCACATTTACCTTGGGCTCATACCCCCAAGTGACGAGGCCCCAACATCGCTCGTGAGCGTAGTAGGCCACGAACTTAATCGCTTGCGTTATAACCGTGATGACGGTCGTTGCGAAAGGGTCCTTCGTGATGACATAGGCAACAACAGCAAGGATCAGGACTGCAAGAATTCTCCATGTGATGGATTTTACAAAACTTCTCTTCTTGCTCTCTAACAAGCTCGATTCCCTCCTTCCTTAAATACTCTTTGAATTATCCCCGCCCGTTTCATCCCTCGATGGCTTGCCCCTCCATATCCTCAGGAATCCTCAGGCCCAGTAGATGCAGGACTGTCGGGGCCACGTCCATAATATGGAGCCCCGAGGCCTTTCCGCGCGTCTTTATTCCAGGGGCTTTCATGATGAAGATCCCGTGCTGCGAATGGTTAGCGTCGTCCGGCCCCGTGTCGTTTTCAAAGGTGTGGATGGAACCGATTCCCACGCTTCCCACAGACCTCCACCTGAGGTTCCCGAAGTAGACGATCAGGTCTGGGGCAACTCCTTTGACTACGGGATAAATCTCCTCCGGTTTGAATACCCGTGTCCCTATATGATTCCCCTTATCATCTGTCAGGTCCTCCAGCTCACGTTTTAACATCTCCCGAACTTCATCATACCTCGACCTCTCGATGGTCCCTTTTGGCTCCCTCCCCTTTACGTTTAAAAAGAGCCGGCAGTAGTATCCTCCCTCTCCCCAGGCGGTGGTTCGGTCCCAATCGATTTTGACATTGGAGAGTGGCACCATCTCCCGCGGGCGCTCCTCCAGTATTAGATACCCCTTCTCCATCAACCACTCATTAATGCAGATTCCCCCCTCCATCCGCTTTGCACCGTGGTCGGATACCGCAATGATCGCCGTATCCTTTCCCGCCATGGAAAGTATCTCCCCGACCTGTTGATCAAGATAGAGATAATAGTCTTTTATAACACCCTCATACTTCGAACCCGGCTGGTATTTCCTGTGGCCCTTGTCGAAGAATTTCCAGAAACCATGGTGTATTCGATCGAGCCCAATTTCAACCACGATAAAAAAGTCCCATCGCTGGGTGGTCATGAGATGCTTCGCGACCCTGAATCGCCTCTCCGTCATCTCGTAGATTTGACGCAAGAGGTGGTCTTTCTCATCGGTTCTGAAGTTATCCACATCTATCAAATACTCCCCCACCAGGGCTTCAACCTCCCCCCTGAGCTCCGGAGGATAGGTATATTGGCATGTGGTGTCCGGCGTCAGGAAGCTCGTAATGAGGCATCCGTTGAGGGGCTTCGGGGGATAGGTTTGAGGGACGCCGATAACGACCGACCGCTTCCTTTCCCTTGATAGGACATCCCATACCGTATCCTCTTTAACGTACAGAGAGTTGGCAAAGAGCATCCCATCATAGGAGTAATTGGCCCTATTGCGAAACCCGTAAAATCCCAATGTTCCCGGGCTTTTGCCTGTCATCATGGAGGTCCAGGCGGGGACCGTAATGGGGGGAATGGTGCTCTCCAACTCCCCGTAGATACCTTTCTCCATCAAAGATCCGAGGTTTTTCAAATCCCCCGCCCATCGGTCAAACACAAGTTCCGGAGGAGCACAATCAAGACCCAGAATTAACACCTTCTCCGCCATAATATCTATCCCTTCCCCGTATTTGATGCCTTGGGCCTCTAGCCTCTAACCTCTAACCTCTAGTTTTTTGCCTTAGCCTTAACCTCAACCTGTTTCTTCTTACTCCCTACTGCCTACTCTCAACCTTCCCTTTAACCTTCCTCCTTCCTCAACCTTCCCCTCTGCCTTAGCCTTAACCTTAGCCTCAGCCTTCCCTTCATCATCAACTTCAACCTTCCTTAAACCTCAACCTTAACATCCCAATTCTTCACTCTCCATTCTTCACTCTTAATTCTCAATTCTTCATTCCCCATTCTCCCCTCAACCTTCCCTATGGGACTCCAGCACCGCTCAACCGCAGCACCGCAGCACTACGCGCTTACAGATACCCCAGATTCTTTAACCGTCTCCGAATCTGCTCTATCTCTTCCCTGGTAAGCCGGTCATCTGCTTCCAGTCTCCCAGCCGAGGCGATATCCCTCATCACGTAAACGATGAAATCCGTCACCGAATTAAACCCCGAATCCTCAATGATCCTGCGCAAGTTTCCGTAAAGCTTCCGAGGGATCTTAATGGTTACCTTATCATCCTTGGGCACGTGAACACTCCTATAATACTCAAATAAGAGTGTGCCATAAATTTTTCCTTTGTCAAGTAAGAATTTTAAGATCACTGAAAAGTGAAAAGGAAAGCTCAACAAATTGCGGGAAATTTTTGGTGGATGTTTTTTCCTGGGATGAACCCGGCTTTTTCTTAATCTTCTCTTTCTTGGCCTTAGCCTCTCAATCTTAATTCTTAATTTTTAACTCTTAACTCCAACATTCCAGCCTCTAGCCTCTATTCTCAACCCTGCTTAC
>CP070774.1:1291218-1316162 GCA_020346125.1 Syntrophobacterales bacterium
ACTTTTTCGGAGGAATCAGAAGAATACGTTGACACGTTAGACACCCTATGGTATTTTTTACGTCAATGGGGCTGTAGCTCAGATGGGAGAGCGTGTGACTGGCAGTCACAAGGTCGTGGGTTCGATCCCCATCAGCTCCACCAATGATGTTAAGGGGTTAGCCAGTTGCGGTTAGCCCCTTTTTTTGGACTATAACTACACGGTAACCATTATAAGTAAGAACTTCCGTCCATATACTAATATATTCCAGGCTATTCTGGAGACTATTACTGAGAATCCCCGTGTCTTTGGTTCAATTGTGCCTCTCGGCACCGCCGTATGCAACCATTTCCGCTTGCCTATCTTGTTTCGCACCAGGCAATTCCCTACACGCTGAATAGTGCGAGGCGGGATGAACAAAGGATCTCATGAACAACGAGGCTTGTAAGGATCAAATAACACAGGAGGCACATTTTCAATAATGGATAGTACAATCGATATTAAGAACAGGGGAGATGGTTACCCATTTGGTATTTGTAACATCTTTTCGGTTGTTTTTAACCCATTCCCCGTAATGAGAGAAACAACAGTTTCGTTGGGATTTATTTTTTGCAGGTATTTATTTATTCCTGCGGTCGTTGAAGCAGCTGTTGGTTCAATATAAAACCCTTTTTTACACATATCTATCAATGATGTCTTAATTTCACAATCATCTACCGTAATAAAGTCTCCATTACTTCTCTTAACCGCTTCAATAATGTGTGTTCCTCGAACTGGTTTGGCAATTGCTATTCCTTCAGCAAGAGTGTCTTTTTTATCGATTTCCGGAATCTCTTCTAAATTTCCTTTGAATGCTCTAAAGAGAGGAGCACAATTTTCAGATTGGACAGCAATAATTCTCGGTAATTTATCAATAATCCCCGCCCCTAAAAGTTCATTAAAGCCGATATACGCTCCTAATAATAGGGTTCCGTTACCAACAGGTAAAATGACTACATCCGGAGATTTCCATCCAATCTGCTCGCAAACCTCAAATGCAAACGTCTTTGTCCCATGAAAAAAGAAAGGGTTCCAAGAATGGCTTGCATAGTAACATTTTTCAGCTGCTTTCAAAACAGCATAAGCAGTATCCTCTCTTGAGCCCTGAATTTTATTCAATTTTGCTTTGTAAAGGCGTATCTGTGCTAATTTCCCAGGCGAAGTATCGTGTGGAACAAAAATCTCACAATCAATTTGAGCTTTCGCACAATAACCAGCAATCGCAGAACCAGCATTACCGGATGAATCCTCAACAACTTTTTTTATTTCCAATTCTCTTACTTTACTTATTAAAACCGACGCTCCTCTATCTTTGAAAGAGCCCGTTGGAAATAAATGATCTTGTTTGATCAAAACTGATTTACCATAAAAGTCCACCTCAATTAGTGGTGTAAATCCTTCATCAAAAGAGATAATATTCTTGTCATCCGAAACAGGGATTGCCTCTCGGTATCTCCACATTGTTGGTTTTCTTTTTCTGATTTTATCAACCGGGAAAGTTGAATTGAAACCGATATTAAGCAATCCCCCACATCTACACTTCCAAATCTTTTCATTCAAAGGAAAATTCTTATTACATTTTGTGCAAATAAGTTTATCCATGGTGAATCCACATCAATTCAAGGGAGCTTTCAAGCTCACCCTCCTTTCATGAATGAGAATTCTCTCAAGTAACATATCGACTTCTATGAAAAAACATGGTCCAGCCTTTTCTGATATCTAGAGCTCAATTTGCGTACCAATGCCTCTTTCCAAGGCCCTCTCATACGCCAATCTCGCTACTGCCGCATCCTCAATGGCGAAGCCCACCGACTTAAAGAGGGTAATCTCATCAACCGTCGTCCGGCCGGGCTTTATGCCGGTGATGACCTCCGAAAGATCCCCCCGAATGTCGTCACGTGAGATAAGTCCCTCCCTCATGGGAATGAGGAGGTCCCCCGCCTCACTCAGAGCACCCTCGTAGGAATCGACGAAAAGGCAGGCCTTTTTTACGGTCTCAGAATCCACCTCCCGCGTCTCCGGGGTAAAGGCCCCAATGACGTTTAGATGAGTCCCCTGCCTGAGGCTCGAACTGGAAAAGACGGGTATCGGGGAAGTAGTCGCCGTTACCACCACATCCGATCTCCTGACCACTTCGTCGGCGGATGAAAGGACCTCCAGATTCACCCTCAGTTTCTCCGAGTAGTCCTGGGCAAACCTTCTTGCCCCACCCTCGATACTATCGAAGAGATAGCACACTTCAATCGTCCTGACCGTGAGGATGGCCATGAGCTGGAAACCCGCCTGAACCCCCGTTCCGATGATCCCCAAGGCACTCGAATCCCTCCGGGAGAGGTATTTCGTTGCCACTGCTGAAGCCGCACCCGTGCGAACCCCCGTTAGATAGACACCATCTATCAGGGCAAGAGGGGAGCCCGTCGTCGGATTATACAACAGATAAAGCCCGTAAATCAGGGGCAGCCCCCTTTCGGGATTTCGGGGAAAGACCGAAACCAGCTTTGCACCCAATATCCCCTCCTCCCCTTCTCGCGAACTCAATAAAGAAGGCATGTAGAGAATAACCCCTTCTGGGAGGCTAGAATGCGTCCTAGGGGGGATGGCCCATCTTCCCCGTGCATAATCGGCGAAGGCCCTCTCCACGGCCTCAATGACCTCTTCCAAACTAAGAATACTTTTCAGATCGTTTCTCGAAATGACCCACATCAACCTATTTCCCATGACTCAGTGAGAAGAAGACCTCTTCCTAGCGCTATCCTCCAAAATGAATGCGGCCCGACAGGTATCATCCTCAAAGGAATTTGTCAAGATGTAAATTCCCTTTTTAATAAATATCATGGCCCTGTTTTTCTGAAACCCATTTCACCGGGAGGGAATGTTCCCTTATCAGCATTTCCGAGAATTTTGGAATGAAAATTGCAAAATTCCAACAAATATTGCATAACCCATAAGGAGCTGACTGTCATGAATAGCATTGACCCTAAATTGAAAAGGGGCATTGTCCTCTTCGAGAGCAGGAAATTTCCCCGTGAAAACATCGAAATCCCCCTCTTGTATTCAGTCAGGGGTGATAACGAAGAATACACCTATCATATGGAAGAAGCTATAGACGGAGGCATCCTCATCTATATAAAGGATAACTTTGATATAGGAATGAATCTGGATATCGAGATCTTTCCCCCGGAATATTTCGGCTTGAAATCCATCAAAGCCATCACCCAGATTGTCTGGACCCAATTAAGGGGATCCAAAGATGGAGAGGAGTATGAATATGGGCTTAAATTCATAGGCATGGATGGTAATAGTATCTTAATGTTGAAAAAGTTATTGAAATATTTAGAGCAAGAGTAAAAAAAGAGGCGGCCAATTTGGCCGCCTCCCCTATGGGAGCCCAGCAGGCTCATTCATAGCCCCCGCCCCAATAAATCCCCCTCTCCCTACAACTTTCCTTCCCTCTCCCTTGGATTCCTCCAGGAGAATGAGATGTGAGTTCTTAACACCAAACTTACGCGCCTCCATTATATTGAACATCAGGATGTCCACATGTCTTCTCTTTCTTCGATGCATTCTGTCTTCAAAAACGAAACTCCCAATTCCATTCAGATGAATGGTATCGCCGAACGTGAGTCCAAATTCCCTTTCTAAATCCCTCGAAAGGGCGACCATCCCAACCCTCACCCGCTTATTACTGGCCGTGATGTGAGGTGAGCTATCTGTTTGAGACCGGACTGGATTATAGGCCGTTACCTTGACCGGGACGGCTCGTATCTTCACAGCATCCTCCTGGGCAACAAGCCCTGGGGAAAAAAGAACCGAGGCAAAAATTCCCACACATAGAAGGATTTTGCCTCCTACTCTTATTGGACCGATCAGATTGAGCCATTTCTCCATATATCTCCCCCTTTCCTTGGCCTATCCAAAGGTTGATAAAATGAAATAGATGGTAACACCGACTCCAAATAGTACTGTTGAAAGGACCAACCATCCCATTTTGGTAAGAGGGTTCCTTATCTTCATACTATTTCAATTGAATTAGTTGAATAAATTCTTAAAAAAAAATCTAGTGACTATTTCTAGATTTTCAACTAATTATAACACAATACATACTATTTATCAAGAAAATTGTTATGTGGTGTGTCTTTTTTGGGCTTTATGCGGGTCTTTTTGTAAGTACTTAATTTTATTGCTTAAATATTCACGAAATGGGGATATGGACGCTCCGTTGTCCCTGGGCGTAATCCGCTGGAGAAGTGGTCACCTCGGAACAGACCGTTGCCCTGGTTCCCTGGGGGCGAAGTTATTCTGTGCTGCAGTCATCCGGTTGGGTTGGGAATTTGGGCAACATACCGGGAAGCATTTATAACTCTGCCACATCCCGAATGATTTCGATCTTCGATCTCCCCCTGAGGGCGGCCAACCATCTTTGATAACCCTCCTCTGCCTTTCTATAACGAAACATTGTTTCCCAAGTCTGCCTCTTCGATTCGAACTGTTTCATATCGGGCCTTTCCAGCTCCTTGAATCGTACGAGTACCCAATCCTCTCCGATCTTCATGGGACGATCTGGATAGGGATCTTCGGCGCTCAAGAGTGAGATGATCTCCACCACCCCTTCAGAGAAGCCAATCTTGGGTAAATAATTCGTCCATCTCTTAAAGAACCCCGTCTCCTCTACCTTCAATCCCTTACTGGTGGCCGCCTCTTTCATTGGCTTACCCCTCTTTAACTCGGCTAATAACTCCTCCGCTACTGATTCGGTCTTCTCCCTTGCCTTTTTCTCCCTCAATTCCTCCGCAACCCTATCTTTCACTTCCTCTAATTCGGGTAAATAGGTTTTCTGTTTTTCGATCAGCCTAAAAATGTAAAAATCTTTAGAAACCTCGATAACCGGAGAAATCTCCCCATCCTTGAGGGAGAACCCAATGGATGTTATCTCATCGCTTGGGGGAATATCCTTGATGTTTTCCCCTCGGCTGAAAAAACCTGTTTCCTCTATCGAAACATGATACTCCTCGGCGACCTCCTCCATTTCACCGTCCTTGTAAAGCGTATAAAAGGCCTCCTCCACACTTCTCTCCACTAAATCCTGGGCCTTTTGAGCCCTCAATGTGGACTCAATGGACTTCCGTACCTCATCGAGACCCTGGACCCTCTCTTCTCTCACGTCCTCGATCTTGATGATATGGAATCCAAATTGGGTCCTGACAACGGAACTGAGTTCTCCTGGCTTTAGGGAAAAAGCCGCATCCTCGAATTCCTTCACCATTCTCCCTCGAGGAAAATAATCCAAATCCCCGCCGTTCTTGGCTGTTGGTCCTTCGGAATACTTCTTGGCTAAAGAGGCAAAATTCTCCCCCTTCTTGGCCCGCGCCAGAATCTCCGCTGCCCTCTTACGGGCTTCCTCGACTTTTTTAGGATCCGCATCAGGCGATACTTTGATGAGGATATGTCTCGCTCTCACCTGTTCCTGAATAGCGAAATCATCGATATTTACCTCATAATAGGTCTTGATCTCATCCGGGGATATATATACCTTATCCCTGTAGTCCTTCGGCCGAAACACCATGTATTGGAGGTTCACCTTCTCGGGAATTCGAAAACTCTCCCGATGCCTGGAGAAGTACTCCTCAACCTCAGCACGAGTGGCCTCCAATTTCTCCAGAAAACCCTTGGTCTCAACCTTTATGAACTCGAGGTTCACCCTCTCATTCTCCATGAGATATGCCTCTCTGGCTTCCTCCTCGGAGACGATACCGGTATTTTGTAGGATTAAATTCCTCAGCTTGTTGATGAGGAGACTCTGTTTTTGCATCTGCTCGAAATCTTCGGGTTCGATACGCTTGAGCCTTAATAGCCTTAGATACCTCCCCTTATTGAATTTTCCATTAACCTGAAAAAAGGGGAAGGATTGGATGCTCTTCCTGAGTTCCTCAGTGCTGACCCGAAGGTTCATTTGAAGGCCCTCTTGGTAAAGGAGGATGTTATTGATGAGCTCATCCAGGGCTTGCTGTTTTAACCCAAGGGACCTAATCATCTCATCGGAAAGCCGGTCTTTGTATCTATCCCTATATACCGCAAGCAGATTTTGATACGTTTGATTAAAGTCTATTACTGTGATGAACTGCCCGTTCACCTTTGCCACCATGCCCTCTTGCCTTCTCCCAATGCGTCCCCAGCCAAAGTAGAAGGCGAAAACGACAATAATGAAAAAGAGGCCCACCTTGATAATCCACGAGGTAGCATGGGTCCGCATATATTTAAGCATTGAACATTCCCTCCCTTCGCCTCTCAGTATAAAGAAATTCCAAAATTAACGTTTATTTACTTGACCCCAGGTCTTTATCTGGTAATAATTAGTAGTTAATTCATAAAGTAAAAAATCACATCGAAAGCGGATTGTCAACCAATAGAGAGACTGGAGTTTCTGGAATTTTTGGAGAACACCGTTGTTCCTGAGCGTAAATTCCTGGAGAGGTGGGGTACCCATCGAGGGTGAGCAGGAAGGGGAAAGCCGGCCCTTTAGAGGCCGGAAGGGGAAAGTATTCCCCGCCTGCGAACTCCGAAAGGGTCACCTCGGAAGGACTGAAGTAAAGGGACAAGGGTGTTCACTTATTAAAAATAAAATATCCAATAAATTCAATATGTTAAAAAATATTGCCAATAAAAGCCAGGGAACTCCAGATAGAGAGAGGGATTGAGCTCAAATCACACGGGGAGGCGTTATGGTATTCGATAGTCTGTGGGGGGTCTTCTCCAATGATCTTGCCATCGATTTGGGAACGGCCAACACCCTTGTCTACCTCAAGGGGAGGGGAATCGTATCTTGCGAACCATCGGTCGTCGCCGTGCAAAAGGACAGTAAAGGGGAAATGAAGGTACTCGCCGTGGGAAAAATGGCAAAGGAGATGGTGGGGAGGACCCCCGGGACCATTTTTGCCATACGCCCGATGAAAGATGGGGTGATCGCCGATTTCGAAATCACCGAGGAGATGCTGAGGTATTTCATTAGAAAGGTCCATGATCGAAAAACTCTGGTCCGGCCAAGGGTTATCGTCTGTATCCCTTCCGGGATTACCCCCGTCGAGAAAAGGGCCGTGAGGGAATCTGCCGAATCGGCCGGGGCACGGGAGATCTATCTCATTGAAGAACCGATGGCTGCTGCCATTGGTGCTGGACTCCCCATCACCGATGCATCGGGGAATATGGTCGTCGATATCGGTGGAGGTACAACGGAAGTAGCCGTTATCTCGCTTTCGGGCATTGTCGTGAGTCAATCCATTCGGGTGGCCGGTGACAAAATGGACGAAGCCATCCTCCAATTTGTTAAAAGAAAATACAACCTCTTAATCGGTGAAAGGACTGCCGAGCTAATCAAAATTGATGTTGGTACCGCATATCCTGAAGAGATTCCTAAAACGATGGAGGTGAAGGGAAGGGATCTCGTAAGCGGTATACCGAAAACGTTAGAGATCACTGGGGAAGAAATTCGGGAGGCCTTAGCCGAGCCCATAAATACCATCGTGGAAACCGTAAGGATTTCCCTCGAGAGCACCCCCCCGGAGTTGGCGGCGGACATCGTAGACAAGGGGATAGTGCTGGTAGGAGGTGGGGCCCTTTTGAGAAACCTTGATGTTTTGTTACGGGAGATAACGAGCCTCCCCATCACCATTGTCGATGATCCGCTTTCAGCTGTGGTTTTGGGTGCCGGTAAGGTACTTGATGATCTCGACTTGCTCAAATTGGCAACGGTCCATTTTTAGCACCCTTTTTCGTACCCATGATGGAAAAGGAAATATCATTATTCAAGAGGTACCGTATCCCATTTTTGGCCGTCATCTTTCTCACCACCGCCATGCTCACCATCTCCTACAGGATCAACAATGTAGAAAGGCTTGCATTTATTGATTGGCTCATCCTGGAAATTACGGTCCCTTTCCAAAAGGCGATCATGTATTCCACCGACGCGCTTGGTGACCTCATCGATTCCTATATCCTCTTGGTCGACCTCAAGAGGGAAAACGTAGCCCTCAGGAGAATGATGGCCGAACTTCAGCAAGAAAATAGTTCCCTCAGGGAAAAGGCCATCGGCAGTGAAAGGTTGCGGAATCTCCTCGGATTCAGCAAGAAGATCACCAGGCCCATGTTGCCCGTTCAAATCATTGGAATCGACCCATCAAGTTGGTTCAGAACGATTGTTATTGATAAGGGAACTCAGCACGGTGTCAAACGGGGAATGCCCGCCGTTTCCCCGGAGGGTATTGTAGGGCATGTTCTGCAAACATCACCTCACTGTGCAAAGGTCCTCCTGATCACCGACTTTAATAGCTCAGTTGATGCCATTGTTCAGAGGAGTCGAGCCAAGGGCGTAGTTGAGGGAAATGGGGAAAACCTCTGCAGCTTGAAGTATGCTCCGCGGACACACGATATTCAACAGGGGGATAGAGTGGTTACGTCAGGACTGGGAGGTAGGTACCCAAAGGGTTTAATGATCGGCAAAATCAGTAAAATCGAAAAAAAGAGCTACGGCCTCTTTCAAAAAGCCGAAATTATACCCAGCGTCAATTTTACAAAATTGGAGGAGGTATTCGTCATTACCGAGACTTATCCGATAGAAATCCCCTAAGGGAGCCCTTGAGATTACGGGATTTTTAGCCATAATAATCTATTCCGTTCTATGAAATAGGGAAACCTATGAAGAATAATCTTTCCTTGATAGGGCTCATCTTCTTGAGTCTGGTAGTCCAAACAACTGCATTGGCGGGGCTCCCTCATCAGCTGGCCAAGCCGGATCTCCTGCTCATATTAATCGTCTACTTAGGGCTCTATACGAGCCCCCTCGCCGGAGCAATTCTCGCCTTCTTAGCGGGATACATGATGGATATCTTTTCGGGGAGTATCTTCGGTGTCCACACCTTCTCTAAAACCGCCATCTTCTTTTTAACCATTTTCATCAAGGATCGGTTTTATGTGAAAAGTCCTCTATTCCAAGGAGGAACCATCTTCTTATTCAGCATAATCGAGGGGGTCATCATCATCTCGATCCTCGGGTTGGTTAGCCCTGTTGAAAATCTCCTCCTTCCATTTTTTACTTTCATTATCCCGCAATCCCTCATTACGGGATTTGTAGGACCCTTCTACATAGCCCTGATTAAATATGTTTCCCTCTTTCCACGGGGGGAATTCATCAAATATTGAGCATATCGTTGGGTTACATACGATGAAATTGAACTCTCAGGGTATAGAGGATTTACAGCGCAGGTATAAGCCATTTTTAATCGCCGCCCTTATTGGTCTCCTGGTTCTTGGTCTAAGAGCGTGGTACCTCCAAATCGTCAAGGGGGAGGAATTTTCCAGGCTATCACAACACAATCGGATAAGAATCCGCGAGATACCAGCGAGCCGAGGAATGATATTAGATCAAGGGAAACGAATCCTCGTGGATAACCGTCCTAGCTTCGAAGTGCTCCTCGTTCCGGAAGATATCGTGAGTATGGAGAAAACCACCGAATTTCTCCACCGAATATTGAGGATTACGCCTGTAGAAGTGGCAAAACGATTGGAAGTCAGTAAACACAGGCCTCCCTTTAAACCGGTTCGAATCCAATCGGATATTAGTAGGTTACATTTGGCCCTCCTGAAAACCCATAAATTGGATCTCCCCGGATTAATCGTAGATGTGCGCCCCAGGCGGGCCTATACCTATGGGAATATGGCTTCTCACCTGTTGGGCTACCTTGGGGAAATCGATGGCCACGAGCTCAGGCAGAATCTATTCAGGGAATATCAATTGGGCGATTTAATCGGGCAATACGGTGTCGAACAAAAATGGGAACCATTTCTCAAGGGAACAGATGGAGGCCGACAAGTCGAAGTAGATGCGATGGGGAGGGAGTTAAAGGTATTGCAAAGGGCGGAGCCTCACCCTGGAAATAACGTCTCTCTCACCATTGACCTTGACCTCCAAATGACCTGTGAAACCCTGCTCAGTGGAAAAGAAGGGGCCATCGTGGCCATGAATCCACAAAACGGGAAAATCCTGGCCATGGTCAGTCACCCCTCCTTCAGCCCCTCCCTCTTTGCGGAAGGGATAAATCATCGTGATTGGGAAACCCTGATCCTAAATCCCTTTCACCCTTTACAGAATAGGGTCATACAGGGACAGTATGCCCCAGGATCGGTGTTTAAGATAATAACCGCTACAGCCGGTTTGGAGGAAGGGGTGATCTCTCCCCAAGAGATCCTTTCCTGTTCGGGAAGCTATCGGTTTGGAAATCGTACCTATCGATGCTGGAGAAAAGGCGGGCACGGGAAAGTAAACCCTCATCGTGCTATTGTGGAATCCTGTGATGTCTTCTTTTATCAAGTGGGCCAACGGCTGGGGATTGACACACTGGCCAAGTATGCGAAAGGATTTGGCCTGGGTAAACCAACGGAGATCTCCCTCAACGATGAAAAGCCTGGACTCATCCCATCCTCGGAATGGAAGAAGAAGGTCTATAATGAGGCCTGGTATGAGGGCGAAACCCTTTCCTGCGCCATCGGCCAGGGATTTATCTTGGTCACCCCACTCCAGCTGCTGAACGTCATCTCCGCCTTCGCAAATGGGGGGGTCCTCTACCTTCCCCAACTAGTTGAGCGGATCGAAACGGCGAATGGGGAGGTGGTAAAATCATACCCGCCCATTCCAAGGGGCAAAATTCCTATTTCCCCCGAAAATTTGATGATCATCCGACAAGCCCTCAATGGCGTGGTGAATGAAGCCCATGGAACCGGTCGCGTTTCTCGAATCAAGGGCATAACCGTATCGGGCAAGACGGGAACGGCCCAAGTCATTAGTTTAAGAGATGACGTGTCGGAGGAGGATACTCCCTATGAATACCGTGACCACGCATGGTTTGTGGCCTATGCTCCCATGGCCAATCCCGTCATTGCAGTAGTTGTTTTGGTGGAACACGGGGGGCACGGCGCCTCCGCTTCCGCTCCCATCGCCAGGGAGGTCATGAAAAAATATTTCACTATCATCAGGGAGAAGGGGAAGTCTACCCCTCTCATCGCGCGGGGAAGGGAGGAGAATTCCCTCAATTCAAGGGGTCCCATTCGATGATTTACTCTCGAGGTCTTCGGACATGATAGACCGGAGATTGCTTGCTCATTTTGATTGGCCTTTGCTAATCCTCGTTCTTATCATCTCCTTTATCGGGGTCTTCAACCTCTACAGCGCTACCTTTGGTGAAGTGGAATCCTATTTGTATGCCAAACAAATCCTCTGGATGGGAATTGGCCTGGCCTTGACCCTTTTCATCACCGTCTTCGATTATCGACTTTACCGGGATTTCGCCTATATCTTCTATGGAATCTCCTTAGTCTTGCTTATGGCCGTATTCATTTACAGTATCATACATCCGGAAGTCTCCCGATGGATAAAGGTAGGCCCGTTATGCCTCCAACCCGCTGAGCTGGTCAAAATCACCATCATACTCTCCTTGGCTAAATATTTTGATCGCTTCTCTAAAAGGGATGGGTATCTACTGAGGGATCTCTTCATCCCATTTATCATCTTATTGCTTCCGTCCCTGATGGTCGCGAAACAACCCGATTTGGGCACGGCGATCAGCATCCTGCTCATCGGTTTTTCCATTTTCCTCTTTGTCAAGATCAAATGGAAATCTCTGGTGATCATGATCATCGGGGGAATCTCGATCCTCCCCTTTATGTGGAATTTCCTGATGCCCTATCAGAAAAGAAGGATCCTCACCTTCTTTAGGCCTGAATTGGATCCACTGGGCGCTGGATATCACATTATCCAATCAAAGATAGCGATTGGTTCAGGAGGGTTTCTGGGAAAAGGGTTTCTCAAAGGAACCCAATGCAAGCTCCACTTTATCCCCGCCCAACACACCGATTTCGTCTTCTCGGTTTTGGCCGAAGAGTGGGGGCTTCTGGGGGGCCTTATCCTCTTAGGCCTCTACCTTTTCTTCATATTGTGGGGGTTGAATATTAGCGTCCGATCTAAGGATCGATTTGGGACCATTGTCGCTTTCGGTGTTGTCTCCATGATCTTCTGGCATATAATCATTAACATCGGCATGGCCTTGGGCATAATGCCAGTTGTCGGAATTCCCCTTCCATTCATGAGTTATGGGGGCTCGGCCATTATATCCATGATGGCGGGGGTGGGATTGTTACTGAACATCAGCATGCGCCGATATATCTTCTAGAGGACACACGGACGGAGCCCGGCTCGAATTTTCTCGTCCCGCGGTATTGCTTCAGACATTCCCCGCTCATCTTCCCTTTTCGCCTTTATGGTACTGAATTGAGAGAGCCTCCCCTTAAAATCCCCCGCTGAAAGGGGTGGTTTGTCCACCATCTCCTCCAAACCTCTGATGAGGTGCAGCAGGGATGGGTCCTCCGATTCCTCCGTCACCTTCAGGATTAATCTCTCAAGTAAATCGATCAGGCCCAAGAAATCCCTCCTCCTTGCTTCCCTAAATCCCTCAAGCGATGGAGCACCGAAGAGGTAACAACCACTGAGGTCAACGATCTTCTGGACTTCCCCCATATCCTTAATATTCGTGCTTGATAGATCAACCTGAGCTATTCCATGGCGGTGAAGGCAGTCCAATGTATCAGCCAAGTTGAAGGCAATCCAGAGAATATCGTGGGCTGAGAATATTCTTCGACTATTTTCAAGATCAGGGGCTTCCTGGTATTCCAGGACCAGATAGCTCCTGTTATCCTCAATGAAAAGGTCGTATCTGCGGATAATTCCCCTGTGGCAAATCCCTATTTCCATAATCTCCATTTCCCCTTCAATCCCGTGATGGTCTGGATATTCCCTCAGCTCATAGATTTCCTCACCCCCAATGGTCGTTGCAACGTAATGATTGTACCTGCCATCCCAAAAGAGAAATCTCTCCAGCTTATACCGGTTTCTCAATATCGTGCCAACCTTCAACGGTTCCGATCCTGAGCTTCGTTTGGCCTCGCAGCCGATTTCTCCTCTCCTCCAGATGGCCTTACCGAAATGATCCGCAACTTTCCCAAATTCACCTATCATTTGCATCGCTCCCTCCACTTCCATGAATCTGTCTCATAAAGCTTTCACCCTTATTCAGCAATCCCCGTACCACCCTCCCCAAAAAAACGAGAAAACAAATAGGAAATTCTATCTTATTGATATTAAATAATTTTCTTGATTATATTCTTCGCTCGGGAGGAGATCTCGATGAATTATTTTAGGAGGGATTATAGGAAAATCGAACGGTCCTATTCGGTTTTAGGAGAGGCCATATTTCTTGATTTTTTCGTACAGGGTAGAGTATGCGATACCCAAAACCCGGGCGGCGGCGCTCTTATTTCCGCCATGGGCCTTCAGGGTTTTCATGATTGCCGCTTTCTCGATCTCCTCCAATGTCTTCCCGATCAGGGAATCAAGTGATGGTGTCCGTGGTCGTCCTTCGGAGGGGAGAGGCATTATGAAATCCCGGAGTTGAAGGACCCTTTCATTTCCCATGGCCATGGCCCTCGTGATGACATTCTTCAACTCCCTTACATTCCCCGGCCAATGGTAATGCCGTAAGATCTCAAGGGCCTCTGCGGAAACTGTCACCTCGCCTCCACCCCTATACCGCTCGGTGAGTTCCCTCGCGAACTGCTGAGCAAGCAGCGGAATATCTTCCCCCTTTTCCTTTAAGGGAGGGAGGTGAATTCTCACAACCGATATCCGATAGAAGAGATCCTCCCTGAACCGGCCCTTTTGGACCTCAGAAACTAAATCTTTGTTGGTAGCCGCGATAACTCTTACATTAACCTTAAATACCTCAGTACCTCCTACCCTTCTCACCTCTCGCTGTTCCAGTACCCTGAGCAGTTTTGGCTGCATCTCCAGGCCCAGTTCACCTATTTCATCGATGAAGATCGTTCCCCCATCGGCAATCTCGAAGGCACCTCTGCGGGTTTGGGTAGCCCCAGTGAAGGCCCCCCTCTCATGTCCGAAGAGCTCGCTCTCAATGAGGTTCTTGGATATTGAACCACAATCAATGACCACAAATGGACCCTCTGCCCTCTGACTATGGGAGTGAATCCCTCTGGCCACCAACTCCTTGCCGGTTCCCGTTTCGCCCTCTATGGTAACGGTGATATCAGAAGGTGAGATTTTTTTCAGCATGGTAAAAATCCGCCTCATCTCAAGGCTACGTCCAAAAACATCCCCAAAACAATCCTCTTCGGAGGGGGGAATCTCCACTCTCCCCTCAAGGGGAACGAACTGGAGTTGGGTGTTTCCCAAGCCAATAATTGATCCATACTCTAGGTAGGCCTCCTTGATACGAATCCCGTTGAGGTGCGTGCCATTTGTGCTGCCTACATCCCTCAGGATGTACCCTTTCCCGGTCTCCTCTATAACCGCATGATGACGGGATACGGTGGGATCGTTGAGGATACAATGGTTATCCTCCTGAGAACCGATGGTCACCTTCTTTCCCTCGATGGCGAAGGTCTTTTGGAGGTCAGTTCCTGCAATAACCACCATCTTTCCGCTTCGAAGGGAAAATTCCTTCCCACCCTGAACGGAAATTCTCTTGGTGAGCTTGCCTTTTTTTGATTTTATCGCCATAATTATTGAGTTATATGGGTTAATGAATCTTTTAATAAACTATCACCAGGGAATTGAGAAGTCAATTTCGTCATTTTTGAAAATGGGTAATATCCCCGGATTACTCGAGCACTTCCCATTTGAGCACAAGACATTGAAACCCCAGGAGAGATAGCTGGAATCCCATGAAAAAAAAGGTCGGCAACTACGAAATTGTCAAGGAGCTCGGAAAAGGGGGGATGTCCACCATTTATTTGGCCATTCAGAAATCCCTAAATAGAAGGGTTGCTATCAAGGAATTGCTTCCTCTCCTTAAGACGGATACCGAGATGGTGGAACGTTTCAAAAGAGAGGCAAAGGCCTCCGCCGCAATGGCACACGAGGGAATTGTCAATATCTTCGACTTTTGGGTTGAAAGGGGGTCTTACTATTTGGCCATGGAGTACCTCGAGGGAAAAGATGTAGGGGAAGTGATAGAAAAAACGGGATCCATTCCTGTTGAAGCAACAGTGACCATAGCATCTAAAGCCGCAGATGCCTTGCACTATGCGCACCAAAGGGGCATTATCCACCGAGATGTTAAATCGGGAAATATCTTCATCACCCACAATGGAGAGATAAAGCTAACCGACTTCGGCATCGCCTATGTTCCGGGAAAAAGTCCCCTAACACAGCCCGGAATTACCATCGGGACGCCCGAATATATGTCGCCCGAACAGATCCGAGGGGAAAAAGCAGACCCGCGGTCGGATATATTCTCCATCGGGGTTGTCCTCTACGAAATGCTGACGGGAACAAGGCCCTTCGGAGAAGATGGAGATGAAGAGGTTATCGCCAGCGTGCTCGGAAAGAAGCCAAAGGGCCCAAGGAAAATGAACAAGGAAGTCCCATGGGGACTCCATCGGCTAACCATGAAGTGTTTGCAGAAGAGGCCCGAAAAGCGTTTCCAGACCATGGAGGACCTAAAGATCTCATTGGACCGATTTCTCCCCAAAAAGAGCAAGGACCGAACGAGCGCATTTTCTTCATTCCTGGAGATGATCTTTCCTCCAGAAGGGATGGATGTAAATCCCGCTCAGTTTCGGCGGAAAAAGAGGGTGTCGTTCGGTTATGCCCTCGTAGTTATCATTGCCCTGGTTTCTGCCTCGCTAATTTATCGATACCACAAAACCGTTAACTTTTCATCATTCCTTCCCAAACGTCTCAAGGACAAAATAGGATTCCTTGCCCATATGGCCCAGGGGGATAGCTTCATAAAAATCGTCGTCTATCCTTGGGCAAGGGTCACTATCGATGGAAAATATGTCGATACAACTCCTATAGCTGACCCCATAAGGCTGAAACCAGGGGAACATACCCTCTCCTTTTCCCATAGCAAATTCAAATCAAAAACGATAGAAATTGTCCTTAAACCAGGGGAAACACGGTTCCTTTCGGTCACATTGGGATCCTGAAGACCCCGTTGGGATTTCGGGGAAAGAAGGTGTACAAAAAATTCGTTCTACTCGTCTCCCTGCTTCACTTGCTGGGTTCCGTTGGTTGGCCCATGACTTACCATGCGTTGAGACCCGGCGAAACACTGGCCGATGTTGCCAATGCCTACTACGGAGACCGGGACAAGGCGATCTTGCTGTTACAGTACAATCGTATTCCGGATCCGAAAAAGATCCTCCCGGGAACCAAAATCGCCGTACCCGAAATTATTCGATATACCGTAAAGAAGGGGGATACCCTGGCAAAAATAGCCCATCGATTCCTGGGTGATCAGCGACGAAGCCGAGTCCTGGTCTTGATAAATCATCTCGACTCGCCCCAGAGGCTCACCATCGGAAGAACGATAATAATTCCCTTTGACATCCCGTACATCGTCAAAAGGGGGGAATCCCTGTCCATGATCGCTAATCGATACTATGCGAATCCAAACAGATTCGACCTCATCGCAACCTATAACTTTATGACTGAACTCCGGGGGATAAAACCCGGGACCGAGATCCTCATTCCCATTGTGGACCTCGAGATTGGGGCAAAATCGGCTCCAATTGGCCAATTCCAAAAGGTCCTTTTGCTCCCGGAGGAGCAATTGGGGTTCCCTTGGCTGGAAAAGGGAATTCAATTATACTTTGCGGGGGAGTATCGAGGTGCCTTGCAAAGCCTAATGGATGCACTGAAAAGAGGCCTGAAGAGGGAAGATGATCTCTGTAAGACCTATCGATTTCTCGCTTACTGTCATATCGCCTTGGGAGAGATGGATTTAGGCAAAAAGGCCTTCGAAAAAGCACTTGCTATCCGCCCAAGCCTTAAGCTGGATCCCACCTATATCTCTCCAAAGATTATGGGAGTTTTTGAGGAAGCTCAAGGGGGAAAGTGAAGGTAGGCCTTCACCGCTTAGAAGGGAATGTCATCTTCTTGTTCTTGTTCGGCTTCAGCGCCCGAATCAGCTCCCCCCTCTAAATCCGGTATTTCGGCCTCTATGGCCCCTTGATCGCCCGGGCTACCCAACATCTGCATGGTTGTGGCGATGATCTCCGTTGTCCACCGTTTATTTCCATTCCGGTCATCCCATGAACGGGTTCGCAGTCTCCCCTCGATATAGACCTGCTTTCCCTTATTGAGATACTCGCCACAGATTTCGGCAAGCCGTCCGAAAGCAACTACCCGGTGCCATTCCGTCCGAGCCTCCCTCTCCCCTTCCCTATTCTTGATATTCTGAGTGGTGGCCATTCTGAAGTTAGCTACCGCAGTTCCCGTATTGAGATACCTCACCTCCGGATCAGCCCCGAGATTTCCAACAAGGATTACCTTATTGATGCCGGCCATATTTCCCTCCAATAGATTCGATGAATTCTCATTGCACATTAGCATGCCTTATCTACATTTTCAATAAAAATGTTCCTGGAGAAAAACCGTTGTCCCTGAGCGTAACCCTTTGAAGAAGTGGAATGTCTCATCTCCTTCCCCCATTATTCCAACATTCCATCAATCCCTCGGCCCATTATTCCACTATTCCAGCATTTTCCATTATTACAATTGGAGCCCGGGATTCCTCTATAATCAATGGGTTACAAGAATAATCCTTGTAAAAGTCAGGAAGCTCCAGAACCCCTCATTCAAGGCGAATTTGACAAATACGTGAAGGTATTTATAGTATAATAATGATTCTCAATCCATTACCTCTGAAAAACGATGGACGAATTTCAATCCGGATTTATATCCATTATCGGCCCGCCCAATGTGGGAAAATCGACATTACTCAACAGGATCCTCGGAACGAAAATTACCATCACTTCCGACAAACCACAGACGACCCGAAATCGGATTCTGGGAATCAAAAATCTCAAAAAAGCACAGCTCATTTTCTTCGATACTCCGGGGATCTATCAATCCAAATCTCTTTTCGGTAAGTCTATGGTACACACGGCTTTGGCCACATGCAAAGATGTCGATCTCATTCTCCTCATGGCGGAGGCGAATCATTCAGTAGCGGAAGAAGATCACTACGTCCTCGAGTTCCTCTCCAAACTCCCTTTTCCCGTAATCCTGCTCATCAATAAGGTAGATCGAGTCAAAAAAGAAAATCTCCTTCCCTTGATCGATGCATATAGTCAACTATTTGGATTCTCCCAAATTATTCCCATCTCCGCCCTTTCGGGGGATGGAATAGATCGATTAATGGAGGAAATCCTCAGATTACTCCCAAAGGGCCCTCAATATTTCCCCGAGGATATGATCACAGACCAGCCGGAACGATTTATCGTGTCCGAAATGATCCGGGAAACGGTCATTGTAAATACGTACCAAGAAATTCCCTATTCCATCGCCGTCTCCATCGAAGAATTTAAGGAAAAAGAGGACCGGAACCTCATTGTAATACGGGCAATTATACACGTTGAGAAGCTCTCTCAGAAAGGGATTATTATCGGTAAAAAAGGAGCGATGCTGAAGAAAATAGGGAGCGATGCCCGAAAAAAGATTGAGGATTTCTTAGGGGTCAAGGTCTACCTGGACTGTTGGGTCAATGTGGAGAGAAATTGGAGCAAGGATCGAACGGCCTTAAAAAAATTGGGCTATCGTTGAGATTTTTACACTCCAGAACCTAATTGTCTTGACTTAACCCCAGGTGTTTATTTAAGATTTTATCGAAACCCTTGGATAAAACCCTAACTCAATGGAAACCGTCGGCCAATATCTTAAGAGGGAGCGGGAGCTCAGAAATATCTCCTTGAAAGAGATATCAATGGCCACTAAAATCAGGGAAAACATCCTGACGGCCATTGAACAAGATCGCCACGACCTACTTCCCGCACCGGTCTTTGTGAAGGGATTCCTCATCGCATATGGGAAACACGTCGGCCTCGACCCAAATGATGTGGTTCTCCGGTATGAGAGCGATCTTAAGGAGTTCCATGAATACGACGAGAAAGAACCTTCCGTACCACAGAAAAAGGGGTGGAGCAGAGGATTCTTAATTGGGGCAATTACCGTAATGGTTGGTCTCGGTATCATCCTCTTCAATACCTGGAAGGAATCCAAGGATAGGGAAGAACCTGTACCAGTTCGCGTAGACGAAAGCACTGTAGGTCAAGAGGAGACCCTCCCACCTCCTGCAGTCCTGGAACGAGAAGAGGCCCCCTCTAGTGCCGAAGAGACTATTTCAATCGAACAGGCCCCAGCTTTCGAAGAAACCATTGTAGTTAGACAGGCCCCTCCCGCCGAAACCCCACTTGCCGAAAGCGTGAACGAGCTTCAGGAGATTGACCGGGGGGGCTTAACCCTTCAGATCCAGGCCGTCGAGGAAACCTGGATCGCCCTCCAAGTAGACTCTAATCTCCCCAGGGAAATCACATTAATGGCTGGGGAGACCTTTTCCCAGCGTGCGGATGATCACATTTGGCTGAAGATCGGCAATGCTGGCGGTGTAAATGTGACCTTTAACGGAGAGCCACTTGGCTCTTTGGGAGATCTCGGAAAGATCGTTCGATTGAGCTTAACCCACGAAGGATATGAGTTTAAGAAAAGGGGTGATTTTGAACTATCCGTATATGGGGATGAGGCAGAATCCAACGATGCCCACTGAGATTTCCAATCCTGTCCTCAACCCGTTTCTTCCTTACTCAGCCCCCTCTCTTTTCCCCTTTGACCGATCACCCAAAGGAGAGCTGTTTTTCGGAATCATGGGGAAAAGAAAGGCCGAAATGGCGATAGGCCAATTCCGTGGCCTTTCTTCCATTGGGCCTCCTTATGACGAAACCTATTTTGAGCAGATAGGGTTCTACCGTATCCACCAAAGTATCCGTTTCCTCTTGCAACGTGGAAGCAATCGCCTCTAATCCTACCGGTCCTCCCTTGTAGTAGCGGATGATCGTCTCCAAAAACCGCCGATCCAAATCGGTCAAGCCGATCTCATCCACCCCTTCCAATTTCAGTGCTTCATCGACGACCTGCCTATCGATCATCCCCTCTGCCCGAACCTGACAATAATCCCTCACTCGCTTCAGCAATCTATTGGCGATACGCGGGGTTCCGCGGGAGCGCTTGGCAATCTCGTATGTCCCCTCCTCGTCGGTGGAGACCTTCAATATGGAGGCCGATCGTTTGACTATTTGACAGAGTTCTTCGACGGTATAGAACTCCAAAGTCCTCTGTATCCCAAAACGCTCCCTCAGGGCCGCTGAAAGGAGTCCCGATCGTGTGGTCGCCGCCACCAATGTGAATTGCTCCAAGCGGTACCGATGGCTTCTTGCGTGAACCCCTTTATCGAAGATGAAGTCGATGCAAAAATCCTCCATGGCAGGGTATAAAAATTCCTCAACGACCTTAGACATCCGATGGGCCTCATCGATAAATAAAACATTTCCCCGCTCCAAATGGGTAAGTATACTGATGAGATCCCCACCCTTCTCGATAGCCGGACCGGAGGAGGTCACGATATCGACGTCCATCTCCGTTGCTATGATATGGGCTAAGGTCGTCTTCCCCAACCCCGGAGGCGAATGAAGTAATACATGGTCCAGGGGTTCTCCCCTTTTCCTCGCCGCTTTTATGGCGATCTCGAGGGATTCTACGACTCGAGATTGACCGATGTACTCGGATAATCTCCTTGGCCTCAAATCCCAGATCAGATCGCTCTCAACCCGAGCCATTGTTTCATCATGCACCCCTTCTTCCATTAAACATCCCCCTATCGACTCCGGCCTCGATAAACCTCCTCGAATAATTGTTCGGGCGAGGATATGGATGGATTCTGCTTTATGGCCTCATTGACCATTTGGTGAGCCTCACTAACCTTATGTCCCAAATCCCTCACCAACACCTCCTCGACCTGTTTGCGAAAATCCTCGGGTTCGGGCGCGATAGGAATCGCATCCTCCCTCATGAGGGCAAATTTCCCCACCTTGCCCCGGAGTTCGGAGATGATCATCTCGGCCTTCCGTTCTCCGATTCCTTTGAGTCGCATTATCGTTGCGACATCCCTCTCCTCAATGGCTCTGGCGATCTTGGGAATGGGTAATACGAGGGCTTTTGCAGCAAGAGCCGGCCCAATATCTTTGACCGTAATAAATTTCTCAAAAAACTCCCTTTCTATTTCAAAATTGAAACCGATGAGCTGGGGTTTCGGCTGTTGGATTGTCTGGTGGAATGAGATATAGAGCTCAACCTCATCTTCTCCAACCTTTTTCTGATTATAGGTCTGCCTCACTACGTTTGGCAGTAATATTTCATACCCAACTCCATTGGCCAAAACCACCACCCGATCATCCTCCTTCTTCAACATAAGACCCTTGATATACCGTATCATCTCCCTCTACTCGTCACCATCGAAAGAGACCATTTCGTGTTAAACCCGTCAAAGCCAATGCCATTGCATCGGAGATATGATCGGATTTGATCTTATCCTCAATATGTAAAATTCTCCGAACTACCCGTTCGATTTGCTCTTTTCTCGCCCTTCCGCTTCCTGTTAATGCGCTCTTCACCTCAGTGGGCTTTATCTCAGATATAGGAACGCCCATATTCTTCGCGGTCAGCCGAATAACACCTCTCACTTCCCCAAGTTTCATGGCCACCATCGGAAACTGCTTCATAACAAAGACATCCTCCAAGACCATCAAATCGGGGCTCCATTGTCGTAATACTCGGGATAATTCACGATAGATGGTCGATAGCCGCTCCTCAAGGGAATGTTCCGGATCCGTATTGATATTGCCCGAGTGACACACTCGCCCGCCCCTCTCAAGGGGTTCGACAACGGCAAATCCCGTTTTGGCTAAGCCGGGATCAATCCCTATGACCCTCACGACCTCCCCCATCGCCCGTGAAATCGTAAAGTATTTCCCGCCACGGTTTCCCAGTATACAACCAGGGGCTACGGATTGCAATCCTTATCCCAATGCCTTTTCCATACTTTTTGCATAAAGTAGTGAAGGGGAAAGATTTTCGGGCGGTCTCTCACAAGGGGCCGATGAACGTAATAAAGAAAATAGAAGCTCTGCTATTCTATTATTCTGAATAGCCTTGGTTTCCTAATTGTTTCGACTCGCTAATTCCGTTACGTATTTTATTTGTATTGAGCTCGCGAAATGGGTGTGATTTTTCCCTCAGCACTAAATCCTGAGGGCCTCTGCCAAACCCTTCGGTCGAAGGCCATTCGTCCCTTAGTGGCAATGAGGGGAAGCAGATAACGAGCTTTTTTTCTACGCCACCATTTGTTCCATCACCTCGTCTGGTATATCAAAATTGGCGTATACCCTTTGAATATCGTCGGAATCCTCTAAACTCTCCACCAACCGTAGCATCTGCTCCGCCTCCTTCCCCAGAAGCCGGACGGTGCTTTGTGGAATCATGGTCACCTCTG
This sequence comes from Syntrophobacterales bacterium, assembly GCA_020346125.1. Taxonomy (GTDB): domain Bacteria; phylum Desulfobacterota; class BSN033; order WVXP01. The sequence continues at coordinate 1,313,682 of CP070774.1, forward strand.
CAAAGGAGTACTCCAATCCTGCGTCTTGAGCAGCCCTCTTGACGACTTCAAATTGGGCCGGATCCATAGTCACCTCGTATTCCCGATCCCGGTCCCTGACGTCCTCCGCTCCCGCATCGAGGACAACCTCGATTAACCTTTCCTCGTCAACCTTATCTTGATCGAAAAACATAAGGCCCTTTAAGTTGAACATCCACGAGACACACCCGGACTCCCCGAGGTTTCCGTTATGCCTGGAGAAGTGGTGCCTGATTTCCGAAATGGTTCTGTTTCTGTTGTCCGTCAGCACCTCGACCATGACCGCCACCCCGCCCGGTCCATATCCCTCATATGTTGCCTCTTCGTAGCTCGCCCCTTCTAGTTCCCCCGTTCCCTTCTTGATCGCCCTCTCAATATTCTCCTTGGGCATATTCTCCGTTTTGGCGGCGGCAATAGCGGCCCTCAAGCGGGGATTTCCAGTAGGGTCGCCTCCTCCTAATCTCGCTGCAATCGAGATCTCCTTAATCAATCTGGTAAACAACTTTCCCCTTTTGGCATCGGCCACGCCCTTTTTCCTCTTAATGGTACTCCATTTGGAATGTCCCGACATAACTTCACCTCAAGGATTTTGTTTGAGACCGCGAATCTAAAAAAACCTCTATTGTTAATAGATTAGGTTATTGAAGAAGTCAAGATAAATTATTGTTTTGACCGTAATTCCTTGCCATCACATTTTTGTAAAGACCATCATATTTTGGTTACTTGATTGGTTCCAGTGGCCCGAGTACCACACCTAAGAAGTCGATCCTTCGCATATGAGAAAAGACGGGATACATCTTCATTAATTGTCACATTTGAAAATCTCACCGAATCTTAGATTTCCTTGGAATATCTCTTATTTTTTACAATTTCACGAAATCTGGCTGAAGTGAATTTGAGGATGGGATTATTTGGACCGAAAGGAAATGAAAATTACAGCTGGTTATCCTGAATTATATATCCTATTCTAAGATCTCCTTAAAACCTTAGTGTTGCTCCTACAAATGGCCCTGAAATCTTCGCTTTACCAAAATCAGGGTTATATTCTGCCTTAAAGTCCAAAATCCTGTAACCACCCACTACGCTAACATTCCTTATGGGTATTATTTTTACCCCTACCTCCCCATCAAGGAAATAACCATACATACCGGCATATAACCCAGATACCTCTGCAAATACAGTAACTACCTTATGTGGGTTACCATCAAGGGCGATGCCGATAGTGGGTATTCCAACTCTAAACCTCACTGATTCTTTAATCGGGGGAATCAGATTTGGTGCTTCAAGGGATGTCTCCACGAATAATCCCTTTGCCTCAATGAGGGTCCCGAATTTCACCGTACCGTTAGCGATATTGATAAACTGCCATATCCATCCAAGCCCAAGATATTTTACATCAAGATCTGTTATGACACGAGTGCCTATGGGATAAGTCGATCCTGCAAAATCTATTGTCCTTTCCATATTCTTGTCACCACTATATGCTACTTGGGTGTAAACAAGTCTCAACTTACTATTGGGTCCTGTATACCAAGTAAACCGTACATCCGGAAAGTTCTCATCTTTCAGTCCAAGGTCGGCCTTGAAATCGATTTCTGTGCCTATGCCGGATTCAGTTACTCTAGCCTTAGCAGTCAAATCCGTAATCCAGTATCGACCCTCGAATTCGATTTTTGGCCTGGTTTCTTTTTCTGCTTTGCGTAATGTTTCCTCCCGCCGGGGTAAGGACGGAGCGGTTTTGACTTCTGGTCTTTCCTCAATGGGAGCTATCACGGGCGGACTAACGCTTTCCTTTTTCCGTTGAGTTTCTCTCGTCTTATCAGGTTCCTCAGCTCTTTCTGGCTCCTGGACTTGGTCTCTATATTCTGGAGGAATTTTATCGTATCTCGTTGTAAAATGTGTGTTGCCCTGGTCATCCACCCATTTATAAATGGTTTGGGAATAAGCAAGATAAGAAAACGAAATAATAAAAAGGGGGATAATAAAAAAAGACTTTTTAAAAACCATGATAAATCCCTTTATCTTAACAAGTAAAAAGTATATTTAGACATACTCTCCAAACGTCTTGGAATGAAAATGGTGCTTTTAAAATTCCGGCGTATTCTATGTCAATCATATATATATCCATAATTGGTTGAAATTACAATAACAACTGAATATCTTGCTGTTATTTCTAATCATATCCGAATATTTTTTTCGGAGTAATATGAAACTATTTCACACATTAAACTGGGACAGGATCTTTTTGAATTGGCGATCTAAAAGCCGTGTTCATTCCTACTTTTTGGCCTCCAGTGGGGCTTGCCCTCCATCCAGGGATGCGAAAGATGGAAATGTTTAATCTTCAGCGGATGAAGTTACTTTCCAAATCCGAATAATCACTATCCCCGGGAGTAAAATTGCAGAAATGACACATATTTCCATGAATGATAGGTACGTTGATATTCTCCGAGGTCTAGCTAG
>CP070774.1:1316262-1343411 GCA_020346125.1 Syntrophobacterales bacterium
TCGTCAACGGGACATTTCCGGAATTTTTCGAAGGCCAGATCGAGCATCCCCTGCCCCTGGAAGCTTAGGCCTAACATCTTATTGGTCTCGATGCCATCAGCCTCGACGAGTTCCTTATCCTTCTCCGTCACCAAAAACTTCTCCGAGGTCACCCCGATATAGCCCGCAATCAGGAGTATCGATGGGTAGAAGAGCTTGATCCAAATCCCATCATGAATGAAGAGATATGAGCCGCCAACGATAAAGGCGGAAAGGATGGCCCCCATGAGAATCAACCCCCATTTTGCCCTCAATCTGGGGAGAAGGAGGGAAATAAGCCCCCCGAAAATAAGGATGATTCCCACTTCTGCTCCAAAAGCCCATCCCGGCCTGACCAAGAACCTCTTGGTAAGGATATTTTGGATAACGTTGGCGGCGATCTCCACCCCCGGGACGTTCGATGAGAGGGGGGTAGGGACGAAATCCCCAATACCCTGAGCCGTGTTTCCCAAAAGGACGACTTTGTCCTTAAATACGGTGGGGTGAATCTTTTCATTGAGGACGTCGAAGAATGAATAGCGAGGAAATATTCCATCCGGCCCCCAAAAGCGAATCAACAATCTCATGGATTCATCCGTGGGGATGAGGAAGCCACCCATGTCAATCCCCTCCCCCAAGACGATGCGGGCACTCTGGTTCTTAACGTTGAGATATCGCATCACGACCTGCAGGGAGAAAGAGGGAAAATGCAGCTTTCCGTATTTGATTACCAGGCTCTCCCATCTCGTTGCCCCGTCCGCATCAATATTCCTGTTGATATGCCCAATGCCGGCCGAACCCATCACCAGCCCGGGGATGGGTGTTATCATATCACCGGCCTCCAGAATGGGCCATAAATCCCCTTCCCCTCTCTCCAGGATATGTTTGAGGCTATTCTCCTCGATATAGGGAGGAAGGGATTCTACCGGCGGGGGTAAGGGGGAGTCCGTGGTGAAGTACATGGGGAGGATGACATTACCTGCCTTCTTTACCGACGAGATGAGCTTGGAATCGTTATCCAGATTGGCCTCCGCCTCCCTGAGATGCCGTTGAAATTCCCTCATCTCCTTAGTCGACTTCGACTTCAGGATACGGGAGCGGAAGATCTCCTTCAAAGTTCGAATCTCCGTTAATCCCTGATTTTTCTCGCGCTCGGAAAAAAGGATGTCCGCCCCGACTATCCTGGCCCCGCTCTTCGACAATAAATCTATCATCCGGGCGATGACCGATCGAGGCCAGGGCCACCTTCCTATTTTGGCAATGCTCTCATCATCGATGGAAACTATGACTACATTGGGAGGAGCCTTTTGGGCTTGGTCGAATCTGGCCCTCAAGTCGAACGTCTTTAGTTCAATGGAGTCAAGGAAACCCCATTGAGCAAAAAAGAGGCCAAGGACAGCTAAGGTTAAAACGACCCCGATTACAAAGGTTGGGACCTTGGGCCTTCGCTTTGGCATGAGAGCCGTTCCTCAAAGCTGGGGACTAGAGGTGCCGGACCATCGGATTACACAATGGAAAACCACATTACTTTCATCTAACCCGATTTCAACTTCGGCAACCCGGCTATCCCTTCAGATATGAGATAGATCGAGGGGAAATTCTCCACTCTTACAACTACTATCTCAACTGAATAGGACCCGAGGCTTTCCCTCCGCCTCCTGCCCTGGCGGACGGCCCCCGATTACTCGAGGTGTGGCTTTATCGATTTGAAATACGGATAAAAATCCTTACGTATCCCCCCCCTTTAAAAATCACCTCTATAAATAAAAACAGGGGCACTATGATCACCCTGAGGTAACCAACTTCCCCCGCTCAAGTACCTTATGCCTTTATATTAATAGTACCTATATTCAATCTATAGAGCGATATATCTGTATATCTGTTTATAGCAGACCAAACCAATGATTGTCAAGCATTTTTTGCCTATGAAGGTAAATCATTTCCTGGGTTTAGTCGAAAAGACTTCCTTGGAGTCATTTGAATGGAAATGTGAAGGCCCGTGTTCAGTATCATGTCCATTTATTCCAATGGATGAAAAGGGAGTTGGCCGCCTTTTACCCAAGTTCCAAGGATAGTGTAACCGTGGCCGTGATTTTCCCCTCAGACGTCTCCTTATCCCCTCCACCATCTCTCTCGAAAAGGCGTCGTAGTGGGCATTACCGGCCAATATGTTAAGGTAGAGGAGCCCCAGGTTCTTGTTGGATTTCAATACATTATAAGTCAATTTTGGGAATCGATATACGGCCTTGGCCAATTTAAGGGCCACCGTTAAATCCTGAAAAAGGGTGCATTCCAAGGCCTCCCGGTACCTACTAATCCCCTTTTGATCCCCCTTTATCGCACTTACGATTGCCTCCCCCGCCATCTTGCCACTTCTTACCGTATAGGAGATCCCCTCCCCCGTCATGGGGTCTATGAGGTTTGCGGCATCCCCTACCAATAAGACCCTTCCCTTTGAAACTGGGAGATCTTCCGCGGAAAAAACGGGCAAGGGATAGAAACAGGTCCTCTCCATGTTCATCCCCTTGATGTAATCCACACAACCGATAAACCGTTCGAACCGACTCTTGAGATTCACCCCCTTGGATGGAAAGAGAACGCCGATCCCTGTTGAGACGACACTTCCCTTGGGGAAAATCCATCCGTACCCATAGGGAACGCCGCCGAAATCGAGATGGACGAAGGACCATCTCCTTTGTTTCACCCCTGCCAACCGCCCCTCTCCCTGAAATGCCACGCCCGCCCTCCTCATCACCCCTCCACGGAGTGATTGAGCCACGATGCTGCGGGCCCCATCGGCCCCAACCAGATAGCGACACCGAACGGATTCCCCCCCCTTGATGGAAACGTCAACCCCTTCCATATCCTCCTGGAATCCAACTACCCTTCTTCCCTCATACAGATCCGCCCCTTCGTCCTGGGCTTTCCGGCATAAGAGGTGGTCGAATGATTCCCTCATCACCACGTAGCCAATGGGATCTTGAGAAACTATGGAAAAAGGGTCCTTTAATCGAAAGGTTAACTTCATCTCGGAGATGGAGCTCTCGATTACCCCCCCTATATCGAAATCGAGCTCTCTTAAAACCCTTGGGGAGAGATAACCCCCACATGGCTTATACCTGGGGAACCGATCCTTTTCTATTAAGAGCGTCCTCAACCCCTTCTTCGCGCAGAGACGGGCCGTAGTAGAACCCGCAGGTCCGGCACCTACGATGATGACATCGTACTCCAAAACTCCCCCCCCGATTGCATCGAGGTACACGCTACCATAACATGGGGATTTGTCAATATGGAAGCCTTTCGATATAATAAATAATCTTATAGTTAACGACATAAGAATACGCGTATAGGAGAGAAGAAAGGCAAACTCTAAACAAATTCAAAGCACTAATGATCAAATGACCAAAACGTTTAGGATTTAATCCTGTTTGAAATATGAGTAACTCTTTAAGACGCTCCATATAAATGAAATGGGAATCGAGCATGGGGAAGAAGGTACACATGATCAGCCTGGGATGCCCCAAGAATCTGGTCGATTCGGAAGTCATAGTGGGCCTTCTATCGAGGTGCGGCCATATCATCACCCCCGATGAAACCCAAGCGGATGTTATAATCGTCAATACCTGTAGTTTCATTCGAGAGGCCACCGAGGAATCCATCGATACCATCCTGAGGCTATCGCAATATAAGAGTCATGGACTTTGCCGACGTTTGATCGTCTGTGGCTGCTTGCCACAACGGTATGGGGCTCAGCTATTGGAGGAGCTTCCAGAGGTGGACCTTTTTATCGGGGCGGGCCAATTCCATCTCATCGACACCTTGATAGAATCTGCCCCCCGAAAACTCACCATGGACGACCCTCCCTCTTTCCTCTACGACCACCTGACTCCCCGCCTGATCTCCACTCCAAATCATACCGCATATGTCAAAATCGCAGAGGGATGTTCACGGGCATGCTCCTTCTGTACGGTCCCCAAACTCAGGGGAAGATACCGCAGCAGAGACCCGTCTTCCGTTATCGAAGAGGTCGCCTATTTAGCTCGAACAGGCGTTAAAGAAGTAGTCCTCGTCTCCCAAGACACGACCTCCTATGGTACGGATTTGGGAAAAGGGATCTCCCTGGAGGCCCTATTGAGGGATATGGTAAATGTCGAGGACATTGAGTGGATTCGCCTCCTCTATCTCTACCCCGATCCGAATCATTTTACCGACGGGCTCATCGAGATCATCGCCCGGGAGGAGAAAATCTGTAAATATATCGACCTCCCCATCCAGCATATCAATGATGGGATCCTCAAGGCCATGAAACGGCGGGTTAGCGAAGGCCAATTGAAGCAACTCATCGATGAATTGAGGAAGAAGATTCCGGATTTGACCCTCAGAACCTCTCTTATCGTTGGATTTCCGGGGGAGACGGATGCCAACTTCCGAGAGATGGTGAAGTTCATCGAGGGGGTTCAGTTTGATCGAGTGGGCGTCTTTCGATATTCCCCCGAGGAGGGGACACGAGCGGCTTCATTCGTCAACCACATACCCGATGATGTAAAGGAAGCTCGATACCGGGAAATCATGGAATTGCAGGCCAACATCTCCTTGAGGAGGAATCTCGGCCTTATCGGAACCGTTCAAAGGGTATTGGTGGAGGGGTATTGCGCCGAAACCCGCTACCTCCTCAAGGGGAGAATGGCCTCCCAGGCCCCGGATATCGACGGCGAGGTCTATATCACCAAGGGGATGGCGACCAATCCCATGGTCAACCTCCGAGTGACCCATGCCTCTGAGTATGATGTAGTCGGTGAAATCTCCAGCGGTTAAGGAGGACCTATTTGGCAATGTACTATTCCATGGCTGACCCCCAGCACCCTCGCCTCGGTACATCAGTGGATGCCTGTCTGAAGCCATCCACTCATACAGCAGACTATTCACACGGGGAGCCGAGCTTTTCACTTGACTCCAATAGACAATTCCGCTAAGAGGCTCAATGAAACTATAATGGTTCTGGTTCTCGGATGAGGCGTTACAGAACATGCCCTTTTACGGTGAAACGGTACCATCATTGATCGATATGACATGGCTGACGAGGTGCGAAAACCCGTGAAAGGTACAGATGCTCAGGCGCGGTAGTCATGTGAGAGGAGAAGGGAAAAGAGCTTTTCTATGCCCAAAGCGACGCGGAATGATGCACCGACATTCCTGAATGAACGTCAAACTATTCAAACGTTCGTTACGACGACCTTGGTAATAATGGCGCTTCTATCATGCTCCATGGCGAGGCTTGGAACAATGGTGGACGATATTCCGAGAGAGGTAAATGGTTGGGTAGCAAATCCCGAAGTACGTCAATATGAAGGGAAGACACTGTACAAATATATTGATGGTGGTGCTGAGCTCTACCTGGCCTACGGCTTTCATAAGGCATATGTTCATACATATACAAAACCAGGGGAGCCCGATATCATCATGGATATCTATGACATGAGCACGCCTGAAGATGCATTCGGTGTGTTCACGGCAGAACGTGAAGGTGATGACATCGGGATTGGAACGGGATCGGAATATGAGGGGGGATTGCTGCGTTTCTCCAAGGGACGATTTTTCGTGTCAATTATGACACATGAGGAGAAACGGCAAAGCCGGAAAGCCGTTCTCTCCCTTGCCAGAGCAGTTGCAAACGCTATTCAACCGATCGGGGAGAGGCCTAAGTTGCTTTTACTACTGCCGGACAGGGGGCTGATTGAGCGTTCCATCCGCTATTTCCATGACCACAACATATTGAGCCTCAACTACTACGTCTCCGATGAAAATATTCTCCACCTTGGCTCACATACGGAAGCGGTGCTCGCGAGATACTCCGCCGAAGGAAAGCCATATTTATTGTTAATACACTATCCATCGGTAAAGCATGCAAAAGCGGCATTCAGAAGTTTTCTCCATGCATACATGCCAGATGCGGTGGAACCGGGGATTGTTCAGACTGAAAATGGCACGTGGACAGCAGTGGGTATATATTCCACGTTTGTCGCGGTCGTTTTTGAGGCCCCTTCTGATGGATGGGCGCGTTCAATCTTAGAGGCTCTCTGTACGAAATTGGGGGAGAAACGATGAAAGAGGAAAAACAGATATTCACGCGCAGAGATTTCTTACGCCGGACCGCATATACGGCGGCGGCAACCGTGTTGGGAACCCAAATGATAGCGGAGGGTGAACCGGCGCACCAAAAGCGTTCCAGAGTCGTATTGGTGCGTCACCCAGATGCCCTCGACAAGGATCACAATCCGAATGCAAAAGTTATTCAGCACATGCTGGATGAAGGGGTGAAAACCCTGTTCGGAACAGAGGATACCATCGAGGCCTGGCGCAACCTGATCGAGCCAAATGACCTCATCGGTATCAAAAGCAACGTATGGGCATATCTGCCCACTCCAAAAGAAGTCGAAGAGGCAATCTGGCGCCGCATTATTGATTCGGGATTACCGGAGAATAGAATCCTCATGGACGACCGGGGCGCGCGCACGAGCTTGGCACGCTGTACGAGATTGATCAATGTGCGTCCATTACGCACACACTACTGGTCAGGTATAGGAGGGTGTTTGAAAAACTATATCATGTTTGTGCGGCTCCCATTCAGATATCATCCGAATGCGTGTGCAAACCTCGGACACATATGGACCCTTCCGATTGTGAAGGATAAGACACGGCTCAATGTCCTCGTCGTCCTTCGACCGCTTTTTCACGGCCGCGGTCCCCACCACTATAACCCAAACTACGTGTGGGATTACAAGGGCATTCTCGTCTCCTCTGATCCCGTCGCCGTGGATGCCGTCGGCGTGCGGTTGCTTTCAGCCAAACGTCGGGATCATTTCGGCGAGGACACCCCCTTTCCAAAACTCACCCACCATGTGACATACGCTGACATCAGACATAATATCGGTGTCAGTGATCCCAAACGAATTGATTTGATCAAGGTTGGCTGGACAGAAGGGATTTTGATTTGAGCAATGGAGCCTCTAAAGAGTCAGTCGATTCTGCTCCGATCTGGACTCCCCAATACTCGTAACGTAGATTGCCGGCTGATCGACAACCGGGCATTTGAATTCGCAGATACCGCAGCCGATACAGAGATCGATATCAACCTTGGGTTTTTTGACGCTCCGCTTCTTGCCGTCTCGCCCGATCGCGAGGGCCTCTTCAAACCAGATTGCCTTCTTGGCGGTCGGACAGTATTCCTCACAGACGATACAGGGAATACCCTGAGCATAGGGGAGACAGCGGTTCATATCAATGAAGGCGAGTCCGATCTTGGTCTTTACCTTTTCCGCTTGAGAGAGGCGACGAATCGCTCCAGAGGGGCAGACCTGCCCGCACAGCGTGCAGTAATATTGACAGTAGCCAACCCTGGAAACCAGGATTGGAGACCAGATTCCTTCGATCCCAGCCTCAAAAAGAGTTGGTTGAAGGCCATTGGTGAGACAGACCTTCATGCACTCACCACACTTGATGCATCTCTGGAGAAACTCCTTTTCCGATAAGGCCCCGGGGGGCCGTATGAGCCTTGGATGCGGAAGGCCTTCGCCTGGTCTAATCCTCATTAGCGGAACGGCAACAACTCCTGAAAATGCGGAAACGATCAGATTCCGTCGAACCAGATCGGGACCCCTTGAGATAAACGAGGATCTGGTTGCAGTTTTAAACTGAACAGCCCTTTCAGGACAAACATCCTGGCAGTTTCCACAGACCAGACACTCCGATTTGACCCACGCTCTGGGGAGACCCTCTTTTTGTCCATGAAAACAATTGGTGAAGCACTGACCACATTCGTTACAAGAATCATCGATAAGGCGTTCAAATCGGCTGAAGCGAGCGATCACCCCCAACAGGGCTCCGAGCGGGCAAAGCACGGTACACCAGAACCTCCTCTGAATGAGATTGAGGAGGAGAATAAGGGCAAAGAGAAGCCCCACCATTATGCCCTGATGAAAATGGGGCTGCCTGAAGGAAAGGATCGACCTCTTCAGGAAATCGTAAAGCGGCTCGGACCAGAGGGTGATGAGATCAATATTGGAAAAATAGAGAAGGGCAAACAGACCGTGAACCAAGCGGTTGAAGATTGGCTCCACAGTTAAGGTCATAGATCGGATGAGGAGGGAAATCGGGTCGAGAATTCCCACCCACTGAAGCGAAAGAACAGATGCTCCCAGGAAAAATGTGAGAATATAGTATTTCAGCCTGTAATTGAGAAAACGGGGTATCGAAAACCGATCCCTCGAATGGGGAGCGAGCCATCCAACTGCATGGTTTATGGTTCCGAGGGGACAAACCCATCCACAGAACACCCTTCCAAACAGAAAGGTAAAGCCGAGGGTTATGAGGCCCAGGAGCAGGAAAAGGGGTATCTGATGTGAGGCAAGGAGTGTGATCAACCCAACCAGGGGATCAAACTCCAAGAATATGCGGACCGGATAGCGGATTTCGTCTGATCCCCGGTAGCTCGTCAGTATCAGGAGAACCAAAAAGAGGATGAGGAAGAAGACTTGGCTTATGAGGCGGAATTTTCGCACCATAATAAGCTTGATTGATAAAACGGAAGCCACTACGCGAGGAGCCGCATTCACCACCAATGAGCTTTTACGAGAGATTCAATGTGGTGATGTTCAAATTCTCTAAATCCATCCTGCCAATGGATCTTTCTGCCGCTATTCTAATATAACGACGAGCTCGGTTCGCGATTTCTGGCCTCCTGGCCTGGGTCTCAAAAAGATCGGCTCCAAAGGCATCGACGGCAACCTGATCGGTTCCAACCACAACCGTATTGAGGACTTTTACATAAGAGAGGCTTCCTCCCTGGGGGCCATTCTTCGTGAGAATTCGGATACAATCGAGGATCGTTAATGAGGGCTTGAAAAATGCGGCCAGATCAGCCAATGCTATGTCAATGTTCCCGTGGATTCGGGATCGCCCCCCTCCAATGGCACCCATCCAGTTCTTCATGGACATGGTTAAACCTGCCAGGCTGTGATGTTTGGCAATGGGGATGTTGATTACCCTATCGGCTTCGACGACATCCTGATAGACCTCCCACTTCTTGAGGACTTCACCATTGAGGTCGATCTTTCTGAACTTTCGACTGTCCATGTAAGGGGTTTGTGCCCCTACCTCCCTGGCCGCCTGAGCGATCCCGGTCTGGACATAAACCCTCCGTGCATCATCGCAGGGATTGTCCAGAACCTTCACCTCACTGGCACCGGCCTCGAAACAGAGCATTACCACCGTGGCCACTACCTGTGGGTTAGTATTGGCTGCCTGCTCCGGTCTCCTGTCCCATGCCATGTTGGGCTTTATGACCACGGAGTCTCCCTTGGAGATGAATCTTCCTATCCCGCCTGCTGCCTCGACTGCCTTTGTGACGGCTAGCCCCGGCTCTGGCGCCGTGACAACGGTCAGATCTGGTAAGCTTTCAGCCTTGAGCAGGCCATCAAGTGCCGAAGGAGCCACGAATCCCCCGATTCCCACGAGGGCTGATTTTTTGAGAAACTCCCTGCGGTTCAAGGGCATTCGGTTCTTACTCCCGTACAAGAGTTAATGTAAACATACGATAAACAAAAACCGATTTCAACAGCCCATTGACGTGAAGTTGTTCACTTATTATTGGGGGCTTTTCCCTTGACTGGTCGTAAGGAAGGGTGATATTTTATTGTGATTTAAGGAACTAAGGAAGGGGGGATCTATGGACGAACTCCAACCCCTGATGGTTCAGAGGCTTCGTAAGATTGATGAACTTAAGAAAGAGGGCATTAACCTGTTTCCCAACGACTTCCGAGCTGAAAAAACCTCCGGGGACCTTGTGAACCGATTTGGCCAGGCAACTCCCGATGAGCTGAAAATGGTGAAGGAATCCTTTTCGCTGGCCGGTCGGATCATGGCCATGAGGGATTTTGGTAAGGCGGCCTTCATACACATCCAGGACAGAATGGGCAAGATTCAAGTCTATGTTAGAAGCGAAAGGGTCGGAGAGAAGTCATTTAGCCTCTTCAAAAAAATGGACATCGGCGATTTCATAGGAATCACCGGAACCCTCTTTCGAACCAAAACAGGTGAGTTGACCCTTGATGCCGAAAGTAACCGGCTTTTAACAAAATGCTTGAGGCCCCTACCGGAGAAATGGCACGGGTTGAGGGATGTAGAAACCCGCTATCGACAGCGATATCTGGATCTCCTCGTAAATCCAATGGTGAAGGAGATCTTCATCAAACGGACCAGGATTATCCAGTTGATAAGGCAGTTCTTAGACGAAAGGGACTTTCTCGAGGTCGAAACCCCCATGATGCAACCCATACCGGGAGGGGCGACGGCACGCCCCTTTAAGACTTACCACAACGCCCTGGATATGGATCTCTATCTCAGGGTGGCCCCTGAGCTCTATCTGAAACGCCTGGTTATCGGGGGCCTTGAAAGGGTTTACGAGGTCAATCGAAATTTCAGGAATGAGGGTATCTCCACCCAGCACAATCCGGAATTCACCATGTTGGAGCTTTACCAGAGCTATGCTACCTTCGAAGATCTGATGGCCCTCACCGAAGAGATGGTCTGTTTCATCGTTCAGAACCTCCTCGGCGACTTGCAGCTCGAATATCAGGGGGAAAGAATAGACCTTTCTCCCCCCTGGAGGCGATTAACCGTTGAAGAGGCTATCGTTCAATGGGGAGAAGTCGATCCCAAAACCCTTGGTAACTACGATAGAGCGTTGAAATACGCCCAAAGGACGGGTATTCCTTTGGAAAGAGGAATTCCCCATGGGAAAATCATCACCGAGATATTGGGCGCAATCGTGGAACCACACCTTATCCAGCCTACGTTCATCACCCATTATCCTACCGATGTCTCGCCCCTTTCTCGGAGAAATCGGGCCCACCCGGATCTGGTCGATCGCTTTGAACTCTATGTAGCGGGAAAGGAAGTCGCCAATGGATTCTCCGAATTGAATGATCCCGTGGACCAGAGGGAACGGTTTATAAAGCAGTTGGAACATGACAATGGTGGGGAAATGGAGGGTCATCGCTTAGATGAGGATTTCCTCCATGCCCTGGAGTATGGAATGCCGCCCGCGGCGGGAGAGGGAATAGGAATCGATCGTTTAGTGATGGTGCTGACGGATTCTCCCTCCATACGGGAGGTGATCTTGTTTCCGCTGTTGAGGCCCCAAAGGGAATAGACCCTTTCGGGCCACTGGATAGCTGTGAGGAGGCGCACTCCATGCCGATGCCATACGAACTAATCATTGGCCTGAGATATTTGAAGGCCAAGAGAAAACAATTCTTTATCTCCATTATTACCATCATTTCCATCGGCGGGGTCTTCCTCGGGGTAATGGCCCTTATAATCGTACTGTCCGTAATGAATGGATTTGAGACGGACATCAAGGAAAAAGTACTGGGCACCCACTCCCATATCATCGTATTGAAACACGGGGAGGGGGGGATTTCCGATTATTCCGCTTTGATTGAACGGATGAAAGGGTATAAGAGGGTCGTTTCGGCCTCCCCGTTCATTTACAATCAGGTAATGCTCACATCAAAGGCCAATGTCTCCGGCGTTGTCGTCAGGGGGATTGACCCCGATTCCGCAGCCGAGGTAACCAATATCGGCCGTTCCATAATGGAGGGATCCCTCAATAACTTGAGGGCGCAAGGGGGGGGTGAACCAATCGCCGGCATTATTATCGGAAAGGAGTTAGCCAGACATCTGGGGGCATTCCTCAATGATTCCATCACCGTGATTTCACCCATGGGTACCATAACTCCCATGGGGATGTTTCCCCGGATGAAGCAGTTTAAGGTCGTGGGAATCTTCAATGTGGGTATGATCGAATACGATTCCTCCCTGGCATATATCTCTCTCGAGGAGGCACAACGTTTCTTCGAGATGGGAGATACCGTTACGGGAATAGAGATTAAGGTGGACGACGTCGATAAGGCAAAGGAAGTAGCCGGGATTATCCAGGGGGATCTCGGTTTTCCCTATTGGACAAGGGACTGGATGGAGATGAACAAGACGCTCTTTCGGGCTTTGAAGGTGGAAAAGGTGATAATGTTTATCATCCTATTTCTCATTGTCTTTGTGGCGGCCTTCAACATCGTCGGTACGCTGATCATGGGGGTAATGGAGAAGAATAAGGACATCGCCATCCTGAAATCCATGGGGACTCCGGCCCGGAGCATTATGAAGATCTTTATCATCCAGGGGCTCATCATCGGTACCATTGGGACCATTCTGGGAGCCATATCGGGCCTGTTGGCCGCCATCAATATGGAGACGATCTCTGAGGTAGTCGAAAAGATCCTGGGCCTTGAAGTCTTTCCCAGAGAAATCTATTACCTCGATCGTTTCCCATCCGAGGTTAACCCCAACCACGTGGTGATAATTGTCATCGTTGCGCTGATGTTGTGCTTCCTCGCAACCCTCTACCCTTCATGGAAGGCTTCAAAGCTGGATCCCGTGGAGGCCTTGAGTTACGAGTAAAAGTCCCATGGTTTCCGAGAAGGCCCTCATAAAAAGCCGAGCACAAAAATATCTCTCCAAGGGAAATTATAAAAAGGCCTTGGGGGAATTTCAAAAAATTGTCCAATTGGACCCGACCAATTTCAGGGCCCGTCTGAAGGTGGGTGACCTGCTCCATAAGCTGGGAAGGGACGGTGAGGCCATTGCCCAATACAAGCAACTCGCCCGTCAGTATGTCTGGGATGGTTTCCTCATCCAGGCCATCTCCCTCAACAAGATTATCCTCCGCATTGACCCCTCTCAAGAGGGAATTGACAGGGAGTTGGCCGACCTCTATGCCCAGGCTGGTGCCTCTTCGCAGATACCGGCAGAGGGGCAAACGGTCGAAAGGAAGCTTCCCGAAATCCCCCTCTTCTCGGATTTGAATCGCAATGAACTCCATGAAGTGATTAGCCATCTCAAGGCCAAGCGGGTGGCCAAGGAAAAACTCGTCTGTAAGGAGGGAGATCCCGGGGATTCTATATATATCATCAGCTCAGGGAAGGTGGGGATCCTCAAATATTCCATCAAAAAACAGGGGGACATCCTTCTGGCCAAACTCGGTGAGGGGGATTTCTTCGGTGAGTTCGGCTTCTTTTCAGACCGGAAAAGGCATGCCACCGTCAAGGCCCTAACCGATTTAGAGGTATTGGAAATTTCACGGGACGATTTCGACGAAATTGCCAAAGTTCATCCCCGGATAAGGAACGTATTAATCATCTTTTATAAGAAACGCATTATCGACACCCTTCTGGCCTTCTCCCCACTCTTTGGACAACTTCAGCCGCATCAACGTGCCCAACTGGTCAGTCGTTTCAAGCTGAGGAGGATTGAGGAAAATAGCTTGATATTCGAGCAAGGTGCTCCACCTACATCCTTTTTCATGATCAAAAGTGGAGAGATTGAAGTCTTCGCCTCGAAAAGGGCCGAGCCCAAGGTTACCTTGGGCTATCTCAGGGGAGGTGATTTCTTCGGGGAAATTTCGTTGATCTTCAACCGACCTCGAATGGCCAGCGTGAGGACCACGAAAACAACCGAACTGCTGGAATTGGAGAAGGCGGATTTCGATCGCGTCGTGGAAGCATATCCCCCTATTAAGGGAACTCTGGAGGCCCTTTCCAGGAAGAGATTAAAAGCGACAAGCGAGCTCATCTCCTCCTCCTGGGCCAAGAAGGCAACGGCGGCTATGGTCTAACGGGAAAATCCCTCATGAAATGAGGAGGAATCCTTGGAGGCTACTCGTTCCTTAATCCTCGTAGAAAACCTCTTTAAATCCTTCGGCCATGGTTCGAAAAGGGTCGATGTCCTCAAGGGCATCACCCTCACTTTTTGGCCGGGTGAAGCTGTGGCTATCTATGGCTCATCAGGAGTGGGAAAGAGTACCTTCATGCATATCATAGGCACCCTTGACAGGCCCTCGGCGGGAAGGATCATCTACCGCGGGCAGGACGTCTTTTCGATGGAAGAGAGGGCCCTTGCCGCATTTCGAAATCGAGAGGTAGGCTTCATCTTTCAGCTCTATCATCTTCTGCCTGAATTCAACGCCCTGGAGAACACCATGATGCCTGCTTTAATCAAGGGAATGCATAGGAGTGAAGCCGCCATAAAGGCCGAAGAGATCCTCGTGGAGGTCGGCCTCGGGAACCGAATCACCCATAAGCCCGGGGAACTCTCCGGAGGTGAACAACAAAGGGTGGCTGTAGCCCGCTCCCTCATACTACAACCCACACTGCTGCTGGCCGATGAGCCCACGGGAAATTTAGACACCAAGACGGGGAATGCCATTCATGACCTCCTCATGAGGTTGAATATCGAAAAGAGGGTTACCTTAATCGTGGTCACCCACAATCATGAGATTGCCAGCCGAATGCCCAGAAGGATTCAAATGGTGGACGGAAAGGTCTTTGAGGAGGCATAATGGGAACAACCTCGATTTTGCCTATTTACAAAGGATCATTTATTTGTTATGAAAAACTACCCAAAACCACACCAGATTTAGATCTTGGCCAGAAACTCTTTTCCAAGGGATCCATATGACTCCGGCACTCAGGTTCAGCGGGACAGTAGTGGTTTTTATCCTCCTTTATCTCATCCTAAGCGGCCGGTGTTTTGGAGAAGAGGAAAAGATCGTAAAAATCACCATACTGGGTAACGAGAAGTTCTCAGAGGACATGATCAGAGGCCACATTAAGAGCAGGGAAAACGAATCCCTCTCGATCCCGCAGCTCAGAAAGGATCTCAAATCCATTTATGAGACGGGCTTTTTTGCCGATGTCATCGTCGATTTGAGGGATATGGAAGAGGGAAAAGAGGTCATATTTATCGTGGTGGAAAAACCCTCAATCCGAAACATACTGATCTCGGGAAATGAGAAGATCGAGGCCTCTAAAATAATGGAAAAGATCGATATTACTACCGGTGCCATTGTAAATATGGATAAGCTCAAGCAAACCGTTGATAACATCAAAGGGCTTTACTCCTCCAAGGCTTACTATCGGGCAAAGGTCGACCACCACGTGCACCACCTCGATGGAAACGAAGTCGACATAGAGTTCACCATCGAAGAAGGGAAAAAAGGCTATATCAAAAAGGTCCGATTCCAGGGAAACAAGCACTTTTCGGCGAGGAAACTTCGGAAGCGCATGAAGACGAAAAAGAAGGGATGGTTCTCGTGGTTTACGGGAAGAGGGGCTTTCGATGAGGATGTCCTCAAAGGCGATATGCAAAATCTTCAGGCCTTATACTTCGATAACGGATACATCCAGGTTAAAATCGACAAGCCAGAGATCACCATAACCGAGGATGGAAAATGGATTTACATAGACATCACAATTCATGAGGGGGAACAGTTCAAGGTCGGGGAGATCGACTTCACGGGGGATATTCTGACCACACGGGAAGATCTGTTCAAGCGATTAAGCCTGGAGAGGGGAAAGGTCTATCGCACTTCCCTCCTTCAGGAGGACATCATGAGTATCACTTTTTTCTATGGGGAACGGGGGTACGCTTACGTCGATATCGCTCCCCTCACTTCCTTGGACTCAGAAAAGAAGCTCGTCCACCTCACCTTTGATATCCACAAGGGACAGGAGGTCTATTTCGAGCAAATCACCATTTCCGGGAACACAAAGACTCGGGATAAGGTCATCAGGAGGGAGCTCAGAGCGGCCGAAGGGGATCTATATAGCTCAAAGGCCCTAAAACGAGGTCGACAAAAGCTCATGACCAGCGGGTACTTTATGGATGCCGATTTTACGACCAGTAAAGGTACCAGTGATGAAAAGATCAATTTGGACATTAAGGTGGAAGAAGGCCCCACGGGAACCATTAGCTTTGGGGGTGGATATAGCACAGTGGAAGGGGCGGTGGGAATGATCCAGCTCTCCGAGCGAAACCTCCTCGGGTTGGGCTATAAAACCTATCTCAATACGACACTTGGAGCCGAGACCGAGCGATTCAGATTCGGTTTCACCAATCCCTGGCTCCTGGGAACCCCTACTACCGCTGGGTTGGACGTCTATGTCGAGACATCAGAAGTTTTCGATACATACAAATCCGATATTACCGGAGTTGACGCCTACCTGGGCAGATACATGACGGACTATATATCGGCACGTCTTACGGGCCGATTTGAGAGAGTGAAGATCAACGATGTCTCACCTGATGCCTCCCGTTTCATAGCGGAACAAGAGGGAACCAGGGATACCCACAGCCTCAGCCTAAGCTTGACGAAGGATACGAGGGACAGCTACTTCAACCCCACCAAGGGATCCAAACATACCCTCAGCCTGGAGAACGCGGGATGGATTTTAGGGGGTGACAACACCTTCTACAAGGTCATCGGCGATACCAATTGGTATTTCCCCATGCCTTTGGACACGGTGCTCCATCTGCGTGGGAGATCTGGAATTGTTGAGGGATATGATGGGAGAGATGTTCCCATCTATGAGCGATTTTTTATCGGCGGCATCAATACAATACGTGGTTTCGAATATGGAATGGCTGGGCCGAAAGACGAAACCGGAGAGGCGATTGGCGGCGAGAAGATGGTGATCTTCAATTCAGAACTCCTCTTTCCCTTGAGGAAGGACATCGGACTAAAGGGAGCTGTCTTCTACGATGCGGGAAAGGGGTTCGATGAATTTCGTGAATTCGGAAGGGTAAATCACTCCGTGGGATTTGGAATCCGCTGGTTTTCACCCATTGGCCCCCTTCGAATCGATTGGGGATATAACCTCGATCCCCAAGCGGGCGAACAGCAAGGTATTACGGATTTCACCATCGGGACTCAATTTTAAAGAGAGACTCTTGAGGAGAGAATAAATGAATAAAAACGTAACAAAACGGAATGTGATCATTCTTTGTGGGGCCTTGATCTTCTCGGTTTTCGGTGTCCCAGCCCATGCATCGGAGATAAAGATCGGTTATATAGACATAGCGAGGGTACTGAATGAATCCGAGCCCGGCAAGGAGGCGAAGGTGGTGATGGAAGGCGAATACCAGAAATTTCAAAATGAAATTGCTCAACGCCAGAGAGAACTGAAAGCTTTACAGGAAACCCTTCAAAAGCAGGAATTGATGCTCAGCGAGAAAGCAAGGAAGGAAAAGGAAAGGGAGTACCAGAATAAGCTGAAGGAATCTAAGCGGTGGGCAGAGGATAGGCAGGGTGAACTGAAGCAGAAGGAGATAGAGCTCACCAAAGCCGCACTGAAGGATTTGGAGGCCACGCTCAAAAAGCTGGGGGAAGAGGAGAAATTTACCCTCATACTCGCAAAGAATGAGACCATCCTCTACATCTCAAGCGCAATAGACCTCACGAATCGTGTCATTCAAATCCTCAACTCCAGCAGTGAGAAATAGAAGGGGAGAACCCACCCATGGAAAAAATGCTGAGTGAACTGGCCCAATTGGTCGGTGGTGAGGTTATCGGCGATGGAGGAGTAAAGATCATCGGGGTAGCCCCTATCGAGGAAGCTCGAAAGGGTGAGATTACCTTTATCGCCCACCAGAGGTACTTGCCCAAATTGAATCAGACGGAGGCTTCGGCTGTTATCGTTTCCCTGAAAGTCAGTGAAGCGGAAAAACCCCTCCTTAGGGTGGCAAATCCCTACCTGGCCTTTGCCAAGATCCTGCAGATTTATGCCCATCGCCCCTACGAGTCAAGGGGAGTCGACCAGCAGGCCTGGGTCAGCCCAACCGCCAAGCTGGGGGAAGGCGTCAGCATCTACCCCTTCGTATATGTCGGCGATCATACCGAAATCGGCAACCGGGTTATCATCTTTCCCGGGGCTTTCGTCGGCGATAACACGATTATCGGAGACGATAGCCTCGTCTATCCCAATGTCTGCATATGTGAGGGAAGCAGAATCGGCAAAAGGGTGATCCTCCACTGCGGGGTTGTCATTGGGAGCGATGGATTCGGTTTTGCCAAGGACGGGAAACGAAGCGTCAAAATACCGCAGGTAGGCATCGTGGAAATCGGAGACGATGTCGAGATAGGGGCCAACACCACCGTTGACCGTGCCGCCATGGGAAAAACTATCATCAAAAGGGGGGTCAAGATCGACAACTTGGTCCAGGTTGCCCACACCGTCACCATCGGCGAGGATAGCATCATCGTTGCCCAGGTCGGAATCGCCGGAAGCACCAAGATCGGAGACAATGTAATCATTGCAGGCCAGGTGGGGGTAAGCGATCACATCGAGATCGGGGATAACGTCATGGTGGGGCCTCAGTCGGGAGTGGTCAGGGATATCCCTCCCAATCAGGTAGTCACCGGAAGTCCATCCATACCACACAAAGACCACGTAAGGGCAGTCATGACCTTTCCCAAGCTTCCGGAGATGTGGAGGAAGATCGGGCAATTGGAGGCCAAGGTAAGGGACCTGGAGGCAGGACAGAACCTAAGACAGAAAACATCACCTCAATCCTCGGAGGGCACTCATGATCCAGATCAATGAAATTATGGAGATACTACCCCATGGGTACCCATTTCTCCTCGTCGATCGCATCGTGGAATTGGAAAAGGGGAAGCGAATCGTCGGCATAAAGAATGTCACCATCAATGAACCCTTTTTCCAAGGGCATTTTCCAGGCCAACCCATCATGCCGGGGGTATTGATAGTCGAGGCCATGGCTCAGACCGCCGGCCTCCTTGCCTCCCAATCAATACCTCGAGCGTCGAGGAAGAATGCGATTTACTTCATGGCCATCGACAAGGTTCGATTCCGAAGACCAATCTATCCGGGGGATCAGATTAGGATGGAAATGGTTATTTCAAAACAACGAAAATCCGTATGGGGCTTTGCCGGGAAGGCTTACGTGGATGGCCAATTGGCTGTTGAAGCGGAAATGATGGCCATGTTAGGCGGCAAGGGATAGGCGAAAGCAGAGGGGGTATTCATGATACACGAAAAGGCTCTTGTTCATCCGAATGCAAAAATTGCCGAGGGCGTGGAAATTGGCCCTTTTTCAATCATCGGCCAAGACGTGATCATCGGCAAGGATACCTGGATCGGACCCCACGTGGTAATTACCGGATGGACAACGATAGGAAATAATTGTAAGATATTCCAATTTTGCTCCATCGGAGAGGGTCCCCAAGACCTTAAATTTAAGGGCGGGGAATCCCAAGTCATCATCGGGGACAACAACGTCATAAGGGAGTTCGTCACCATCAACAGGGCAACGACCCATGGAGGCGGGAAAACCATTTTAGGAGATGGAAACTACCTGATGGCCTATGCCCATGTGGCCCACGATTGTATCGTCGGGAATCAGGTTATTATGTCCAACACGGTTAGCCTGGGGGGGCATATCGAGGTCGAGGATGGCGCTATCATTGGAGGATTGGTGGGTGTTCACCAATTCGTTCGAATCGGTGCCTACTCCTTTATAGGCGGGGTGTCCGGCGTTACCCAGGATATTCCCCCTTATATACTTGCCGTCGGCCAACGATGTAAGCCGTATGGGTTAAACATGGTTGGCTTGAAAAGACACGGTTTTCCGCAGGAGACCATCAAAGGGCTTAAAAAAGCTTATAAGATCGTCTTCATGTCTGGATTGATCCTCCAAAAGGCTATTAAAGCAGTTGAGGATGATGAAATATGGAGTATCCCGGAAGTGGTTCACTTCATCCAATTTATTCAAAGCTCAAAGAGGGGGATCTGTAGGTAATGAGGAAATTGAGGGTTGGCGTCATAGGGGTGGGATATTTCGGTCAATTTCACGTGGAGAAATACCATCGACTGCCCGAAGTCGAATTGGTGGGGGTAGCCGATATCAACCCCTCCCGTTCACGGCAAATCGCAAGGCGTTTCAATACTGAAGATTACCGTAATTATGAGGATCTATACGATAAGGTGGATGCCGTCAGTATCGCCGTTCCCACCCTTATTCACTACCAAGTAACCAAGAATTTCTTCCAAAGGGGGATCGATGTCCTGCTGGAAAAACCCATTACTACTACCCTGCGGCAGGCAGATGAGCTGATCGCGATGGCGGAAGAAAGGCAATGCGTTTTTCAGGTGGGTCACCAGGAGAGATTTAATGCCGTCATCATGGCCTTGGAGGGGTCCCTCGTCGATCCCCTGTTTATCGAATCCCACCGGTTGAGCCCTTTTCTGCAAAGGGCAGCAGGTGTTGATGTGGTCCTCGACCTGATGATCCATGATATTCAGGTCATTCTTAGCATGGTGAATTCCTCCATTCAGTCCATTCAAGCCGCAGGCGCCTCAATCGTATCTCCCTATTTGGATATCGCCAATGCCCGGATTGAGTTCAAAAACGGGTGCATCGCAAATGTCACGGCCAGCCGCGTCTCCAGGGAGAAGGTACGAAAGATCCGAATATTCCAATCCACTGCCTATTTCTCTATCGACTACGTCTCCCAAAAAATGAGCGTCCTCAGCGGGGATGGCGAGGGTCGGGCGCCCCTTTCTCCCGGCGTCTTCGCCGAGGATATTGAAATAGCCAAAAACGATCCCTTGGAGCTGGAAATAAAGTCATTCGTCGAGAGGGTTCGGGATAGAAAGCGACCCTTGGTATCGGGATTGGATGGAAAGAATGCCCTCGAGGTCGCCTTGATAATTACCGATCAGATCCATAGGAATATCGAGAAGAGGAAAAAATTGGGTGGCAGTATGGGATGAACCGTAAAGGGGAAAGGAAAATCTTAATCGTAGCGGGCGAAACCTCTGGTGACCTACACGGGGCCCATTTGGTGAAAGCCGCCCTCTCCCTCGATCCCAATCTGCGTTTCTACGGCGTAGGCGGAAAACATCTGAGAAGCATAGGAATTGATGTTGTCTTCGATAGCTCGGAGGTGGCCGTAGTCGGCTTCGTTGAGGTTATTTCCAAGCTGAGGTCTATCTATAGGATTTTCCGCTGGCTGAAGAGGTCCTTCGATTGTGATAGACCCGCCCTTGCCATCCTCATCGACTTCCCCGACTTCAATCTCCGATTGGCCAAAGAGGCCAACAAGAGGGGCATTCCCGTCTTTTATTACATCAGCCCCCAAGTATGGGCATGGAGGAGGGGAAGGGTTAAGAAGATCGCGAAATTAGTCCATAAGCTGGTGGTAATCCTCCCCTTTGAGGTTCCCTTCTATCGGCAGAGAAATATCGATTGCGAATTTGTTGGCCATCCGTTGATCGACATTGTCAAACCCCACCTCTCAAGGAATGAAGCACTCGAGATATTCCGCTTGGACAGAGGTAAGAGGACTATTGGACTTTTTCCTGGAAGCCGAAGGGAAGAAGTACAAAAACTCCTTCCCGTCCTCCTGAAGAGCGTCCATCTTCTTCTGCGGGATTTTCCAAACCTTCAATTCATCGTACCCATAGCGCCGGCCATCAAGCGTTTTGAGATTGAGGAAAATATTGCGCGATTCCATCTGAACGTCAGGGTTGTTGAGGAACATATCTACGACGTACTCAATATCTGCGACCTTATTATCACCGCCTCCGGCACGGCAACCCTGGAAGCGGCCATTATGAACACCCCCATGATCATCATCTACAAGGTCTCATTTCTCTCCTATCTGGTAGCGCGGCTTCTGGTGAAGGTCAAGAACATCGGTTTGGTCAATCTCATCGCCGAAAAGAGGATCGTACCCGAGCTCATCCAAGGGCAGGCCTCCCCCATGAATATTTTCAATGAGACCTCCAAGATGCTGAAAAACCCCGATCTCCTCTTTATGATTAAAGGCGAACTGGACAAGGTTACGGAGAAATTGGGAAACCCGGGGGCATCCCAAAGGGTGGCGCAAATCCTGTATCGCGTCGTCCGCCAAGGGGCATAGTCCCCTTTCCTGTCTCGATATGACCGTGAAATTGTACAAAAGGCTCTTGCAATACGTTAAACCTTACCGGATGAAACTCATCTTGGCCATGATCTGTATGGTCTTCTTCGCCCTCTGCACCGCTGGAACCGCTTGGCTCGTCCAGCCAACAATGGACAAAATCTTCGTCGACAAAGATATGAGGATGTTATTCATCATACCCGCGCTTATCATTGGGCTTTATCTCATTAAGGGAGTCTTCTTTTTTGGCCAAACCTATCTCATGAACTATGTCGGTCAGCGTATCGTGGCCGACTTGAGGGAAAAACTCTACCACCACCTCCAATACTTGTCCCTCTCCTTCTTTACAAAAACGCCCACGGGCATCCTCATATCGAGGATCACCAATGACGTCAATCTCATCCAAGGCGCTGTTTCCAACGCCATAACCAGTGTCCTTAGGGATTCCTTTACCATTATCACCCTCACAGGGGTGATTTTCTATCAGGATTGGAAGTTGGCGTGTATCGCTTTCACCGTCCTCCCCCTTGCCGCTATTCCCATCGTCAAATTCGGCCAGAAACTCCGTAAGTTCAGCACCAAGGGCCAGATTCAAATGGGATCGATTACCTCCCTGCTCCAAGAGACCATCTCGGGGAATCGCATCGTCAAGGCCTTTACCATGGAGGATTACGAAACCCGCCGGTTTTCCGCCGAGAACGACCGATTCTTCAAGGTCGTCATGAAGAGGCAGAAAATCCGGGCCCTCTCCAGCCCCGTAGCCGAATTATTGGGAGGATTGGGCGTCGCCGGCATCATGTTGGTGGGGGGATATAGCGTGATTGAGGGTACCTCAACGCCGGGAACATTCGGCTCCTTCTTGGCCGCTCTCCTCTTGCTGTATAAGCCCATCAAAAACCTCAGTAGGGTCAACGACATCGTTCAAGCAGGTCTGGCGGCGGGCTCGAGGGTTTTCGAACTGATGGACACAACCCCCGAAATCAGGGATGCCGATGGGGCAGTACCGCTAACCAACATTTCGGAGGGTATCAAATTCGAACACGTCTCCTTCAAGTACGAGGACGAGATGGCCTTGAAGGATATCAATTTAGCGGTGAAGGTGGGGGAGGTATTGGCCCTGGTTGGAATGAGTGGAGCGGGGAAGACAACCCTGGTGAATGTGATCCCGCGATTCTATGACATTAATGAAGGCCGCATCACCATCGACGGAAGGGATATTAAGACATTGACCATAAGGTCCCTCAGGGAGCATATCGCCATCGTGACCCAGCAGACCATTCTCTTCAACGATACCGTCAGGAATAACATCGCCTATGGGGATATCACGAAGACAGAGAGGGAAATCATTGAGGCCGCCAAGGCGGCCAACGCACATGGGTTCATCGAGAAGTTGCCCTTGGGCTACGATTCGGTAATCGGGGAAAGGGGAGTAAAACTCTCGGGAGGGGAACGACAGAGGATCTCCATAGCCAGGGCGCTCCTCAAGGATGCCCCCATCCTCATCCTGGATGAGGCCACCTCGTCCCTGGATTCCAAATCGGAATTGCAGGTTCAGATCGCGCTGGAAAGATTGATGGAAAATCGCACCGTCTTCCTCATCGCCCACCGTCTCTCCACCATAAGAAACGCCCATCGGATCGTGGTCATTGATGATGGGAGGATTGTCGAAGACGGAACCCACGATGAGCTTTTGGCCATGAATCGTATCTATAAAAGGCTCCACCAGATGCAGTTCAGGGACGACGGCGAAACCGTCTTGCGAAAGTCCAGAGTTAGGCAGATCTATTAAGGGAAGATAACCGAGACCCTTTGATGCCGGACGGGCAATACGTAAATTGCGATGTACACCGAAAGCCGTATGACCGCAGCACTGCAGGACCCCAACTCCATCGTTTGAGCCCGAAGGGCGAGTTTTTCGGAGATATCAACGTGTCTAAGGAGTTGATTAATAGTCTCATATTGGCAACAGCACCTGGGCTCGCCTACTGTGTAGTCAAGCTCCTCTCGTGGACCATGAAAATAGAGGTCATCAACGGACAAGTACAAGATGAACGTCGAAGAAGTGGGGAACCCTCTATTGGGGCCTTCTGGCACGGCAGGCTTTTGATGATGCCGGCTGGGTATAGAGGGAAAAGGATGACCATTCTTATCAGCCGCCACCGAGATGGGGAACTCATCAGCAGAACCGTAAAGTACTTTCGCTTCAAGTCCATCCGGGGGTCCACCACCCGGGGAGGACTTTCAGCCATGCGTGAGATGATGAAGGCCTCTAAGGAAGGATATGATATCGCCATCACCCCCGATGGCCCCAGGGGCCCCCGATATCGAGTCCAAAACGGCATAATAGAGCTTGCCAGACGGATGGGAATACCCATCATTCCCGTCACCTTCAATGCCTCGCGGAAAAAGGTATTTCGAAGCTGGGATCGCTTTCTCCTTCCCTACCCCTTCTCAAGGGGCGTATTCATTTGGGGAGAACCCCTGCTTGTTCCACGACAAATGGACGGCCATACATTTGAACAGAAGAGGCTCCTTCTGGAGAGGAGATTGAGGGAGATAACGGAACGAGCGGACCGCTACTTCGAGAAAGGGCCCGCAAATAGATGATCAACTCCCTCTATAATACCCTATTAACCCTCGGCCTTGTCCTATCGAGCCCCTTCTTCGCCCTGAAAATCCTCACAACCCCCCGGTACCGGAGAGGGTTAAGCCAGAGGCTTGGCATCTGTTACAAAATCGTATGCAAGGAGCTGGGGGACAAAAAACCACTCTGGATCCACGCCGCCTCTGTAGGTGAAGTGCTGGTATCATTGCCGATCATAAAAGGAATAAAGCAGGCCAATCCCCAACTCCCCATCCTCGTTTCAACCATGACGGCGAGCGGCAATGACATGGCCAAGAAGAGGGCCTCGGGTGTGAAGGCTATCACCTTCTTCCCCTTGGATCACCCATGGGCGGCAAGGAGGACCATCTCCCTGGTCAACCCGAGGGCCTTTCTCGTGGCGGAGACAGAAATCTGGCCAAATTTCCTGATGGAACTGGGGAGAAAGGAAATTCCCATTATACTCTTCAACGGCCGCATTTCGACCCGCTCCCTTCAATGGTATAAGCGGTTTCGTTTCTTCATCGCCTCGCCTTTGGCCGCTATCTCCGCCTTCTGCATGCAGTCAGGCTTAGATGCTCAAAGGATCATAGAGATGGGGGCCGATCCAGAAAGGGTTACCGTCACCGGAAACATCAAATTCGACCAACCGCCTCCGGAAATAACTCCACAGGAGAAAGAGGCCCTCCTTCAAACCTTGGGCCTCCATGTTGGCCAGTCGATACTTATTGCGGGGTCCACCCATAGAGGGGAGGATGAATGTATGCTGAAGGTCCTTCGGCGGCTATCCCCCGAATACCCCGATCTTGTCCTCATCCTGGCCCCCAGACATCTCGAAAGGGTGAGAGAGGTTGAAACCCTGCTAAAAAGTGAAAAGATTCCATGGAAACGGAAATCCCAGCTCCAGGCAAAGGGCCAAAGGGGGGGAGCCCATGTCATCCTTTTGGATACATTGGGGGAGTTGTCCAAGATCTATAGCATCGGAACTCTCGTCTTCGTAGGTGGAAGCCTGGTAAGGGTGGGTGGTCATAATGTCCTGGAACCGCTGTTCTTCGCAAAACCGGTCCTCTTCGGCCCCTTCATGGACCACTTTCGGGAAATATCCGTTGAGGTTCTCACAAGGGGGGCGGGATTTCAGGTCAGGGATACAGAGGAGATGGTCCTTCGCGCCAAAACCCTTCTGGAGAACTCATCCCTCAGCACGAACATGGGAAAGAGAGGTTTTGAAATTATTCGGGATAATAGGGGAGCGACCAGAAAAACCCTGGAAACCATATTTCGATTCCTTTAAAGAAGGGACCACGATGCGTCGAGGAAGATTCCTCGAGCGGATTATTTACGGAGACAATGGACCTTCGTACCAGAGGCCTTATCTCTTACCCCTCCATGTGATCTCCATATTTTACGGATTAGGGATTCGGGCTCGTCTTCTTCTCTACAGAACCGGGTTCCTCAAGGGAAGCCGAATACCCTGTAAAGTGATCAGCGTGGGCAATATTACGCTGGGAGGTACTGGGAAAACCCCTACGGTGGAATACATTGCTAAGCTGCTCAAGGAGGAGAATATGGATGTAGTCCTCTTGAGCAGGGGATATGGCGGAAGGATGGAGCGAAAGTTCGGGGTGGTCAGTGATGGCAATCGGACCCTGCTCTCACTCAGGAAGGCAGGCGATGAACCCTACATGCTTGCTCAACGGCTTGAGGGTATTCCCATTATTGTCGGCCGTCGCCGAGATCTCTCGGGCCAATACGCCTTCACCCATTTCCACCCCCATGTGGCCATCCTAGACGATGGATTTCAACACTTCGGGGTTGAGCGAGATGTAAATATCCTCCTGGTAGATTCCCAAACCGGGTTCGGGAACGGCTATCTTTTCCCAAGCGGTCCATTGAGGGAACCCCTCGCTCAATTAACCCGAGCCGATCTCTTTATCATGACCAAAGTGAAAGACCTTGATACCTGTGAGGAACTGGAGGAGACGATAAAATTCCATAAAAGGGGGGCCGTCATCTTCCACAGTAACTACAGCCCCGATTACCTCATCGACCTCAATAGTGGGAAACGATTCCCTGTGGAATACATAAAAGGAAGGTCAATCGCAGCCCTGTCTGGAATCGCCAATCCCGCATATTTTCGCCACCTCTTAGAGCAAGTCGGGGCGAAGGTGGAGGAGGAGATAGTCTTCCCCGATCACCATGTCTATTCGAGGAAGGATACCCCCATCATTAAAAGGTGTATACACAAGGCCAAATGCATCGTGACAACGGAGAAGGATGCGGCTAAATTGAGTGGTGGGGTGGTAAAGAGGGATTTCCCCATTATGAGTCTGTCCATCAGCCTCAAGATCATCGAAGGGGACCATTTCAAACGAGTCCTCCTTGATCTGCTTGTGGGACCATCAAAGTGACTCTCAGGGATAGAGGTTGTCCCCCTAAGTTTAGCGTTTCCTGATTCATTCCTTCCCCTTCCGTTCGGCCGAGCCCTTCGGTCTGAGTCTTTGACCCCGAGGTCCATTCGGCCCGAGCGCTCGCCCGAGCCTTTCGGCAGTGAGCGACTCGATATGAGCTCGTCGACATGTCTCAAGGCCGAACTGCTCACGCCGAGGTCTCATGACCGAGGGCAAACCGAGAGGCTCAGGGTCTAAGACTCACGACGAAGCCTGCTCACCCTCGATGGGTACCCCACTTCTCCAG
>CP070774.1:1343511-1363033 GCA_020346125.1 Syntrophobacterales bacterium
TTACCCCGAAAATGGGCTTGGGCATGAAGGTGGCATAGACTCCATACTTATTGGCTATCTCCTTGACGACGATACGATAGGTCATCACGTGGTCGGCCATGGTGAGGGCATCCTCAAACCTCAGATCGATCTCGTGTTGTGAGGGGGCGACTTCGTGGTGGCTGTACTCCACCTTTATCCCCATCTCCTCCAAGGTCAAAACCGTTTCCCTCCTCAAATCCCCCGCGGCATCGAGGGTTGTGAGGTCGAAATATCCCCCTTCATCCAATGTCTCTGGTTCACTTCCCGACTTAAAATAAAAATATTCTAGCTCCGGCCCCACGTAGAAGGTGTACCCCTTCTCCTTCAGCCTCGACAAGTTCCTCTTGAGAACGTATCTGGGGTCACCCTCATAGGGAGACCCTTCCGGATTGAGGATGTCGCAGAACATCCTCACCACTGCTTTCTCCTTGGGCCTCCATGGCACGATTTGAAAGGTAACGGGGTCAGGTCGGGCCAGCATATCGCTCTCATCAATTCGGGCAAATCCTTTAATGGATGACCCGTCAAATCCCATGCCCTCGTTGAAGGCCCCTTCCAGCTCATCGTCGGTGATGGCAAAGCTTTTCAGTTGACCCAAGATATCCGTAAACCAAAGCCTGATGAATTTCACATCCCTTTCCTTCACAATTTTCAAGACGTCCTTTTGAGTTAGGGATTCATATGGCATGCGACCTCCTCCTTTCAGGAAAAATCATTCCCGGCGCGTTTTGTTCCTTTCAGCACCCTTTAAAAAAAAAGGATGTTCGACGTGAACATCCTCGTTCCCGCATATGCCGCAATTAAGCACAATGAAATACTCTTGTCAAGGTTTTTGAGGAATTCAGAGCGTGAATAATCCCATTTGGGAAGAACGCCAATTCCATCGAGGGAATGAGTGAATGAGCATTTAATGGGGAAAGTCCAGGATCTTGTACATTGGCGTTGATAGCCTTATAATTGAGGAGCATGGAAAGGTATTGGGATATCTGGAAATATGCTCAAGGACCTGCATTTCCTACAAGGATAGTCTCGCCCCATGACCAGGTTGAAATGGCCCTTATCCCCTCGGGGGAGTTCACCTTTGGTATTGATGAGGGGGAGTTGATGCAGATCTTCGCCCTCGATGGCAAGGAAAACCCGGTTTTCATGACCGAAGTGCCCGCAAGGAGGGTTTTTATAGATGATTTTTATATCGATGTCTATCCCGTAACCAATGCCCAATACGCCAAATTTATCGAGGAGACGGGCCATCGGAAGCCCTTTCTCTGGGGGAAGGATGGCTGGGATGACCCATTGCAGCCCGTTGTTGGATTAGGGTGGGATGACGCCAGAGCTTATACCGCATGGGCCGGGAAAAAGCTTCCCAGGGAAGAACAATGGGAGAAGGCTGCACGGGGCGAGGATCGGCGCTGGTGGCCCTGGGGAAATGACTTTTTCACGGGCTATGTTAATTCCGGCGAACTCCAGATTGGAAGGACCACCGACGTGAAACGATTCCCCAAAGGTGTCAGCCCCTACGGATGTTACGACATGTCGGGCAATGTCTGGGAGATGTGCGAAGGATCTTGGATCGATAATATGCCATTGATGAGGGGAGGGTGCTTTTTGGGACGGGCCACCTTTGTCAGGACTACGGTTCGATGGTCCCCAGAAGACCCCGTAAACGGCGCCCATTGGCTGGGATTTCGGTGCCTTAAGGAGATACCCACAAGGGAAATCGATTCATGAGCGGAACAATTCTTCGCAGGCCCACGATCAAGGACCCTTTACCTGTAGAACTGAGCCCCACTTCGCTCCGTAATTGGAAGGTTGGAATACTGGGTTCTGAGAAAATGTAATATTGGATTAATAGTAAAATTCCTCTTGATATGAAAGTTTAGAAAGTTAATACGTGAGTAACTTCCTTTTAAAATCACCATTCCATTTGCGACGGAGAAACTCGGGCATTAAAAAACCCTTTAATCTCAACAAGTTGTAGAATTTCCAGGAAGTTTTAATTATCACCCTCCCGATATCATCGGCATGATAATCACCTTATCCCCATCTCGTATGATGCTATCGAAATTTCCAACCCGTTGGTTGATAAGCACGATGGAGCGATCCTCGGGGAATTCTACTTCCAAGATATCCCTCAATTTCCTCGGGTTCTCTACGAAGATCTCGGCTCTTTTCCTCCCGTAGATTTCCGCGAGATAGCCGAGAAATTTCAATTCAGTCATTTTTCCCAAGGACTAATTCGACATCCCCCAGTCCCAATCCCTCTAACGTCTCCTTTTGGGGGATGCCATTTTCATCCCAGCCCCTTATCTCATAATACATGGAGAGCATCTCATCGTATCGAGCTCTATCCAGCTTGTACCCCCTCAAATCTCCTTGACTCAAGGCCTCTTCGAACCACCTCGATGGTGGATAATCCATCTCCCTGCTCCAACTTCGATTCTCCCTAATCCAATAAGACCTGATAAGGGCATATATCCTGTCTCCCAGCTTGAAGATCTCCTCTTGGCTAATCTCCTGACCCCTCACGGCCTGAAGGTACTTCGGATACCAATGGAGGCCGAAGTCCACCTCTACCCATGGAAGGCGACAGGTCGTCATGCTCTCAAACAACCCCCCTCTCAACCTTTGAAGCTCAACCACCTTTTCGACCTTCTCCTTACTATGCGAAAACCTATCCGTCGAGATCTCCCAGGAGATAACCCATGCGTCTTTATGGTGGGCTCCGATGGGCGACGTCCCATAGGAGAGGGCCATTCCAGGACAAGCGTGGCAGTCATATGCCGAAATCTCCAATCCCTTGACGTGCATAGCCCAGTCCTCAGAGCCACTTGCCACTCGCTCGGAAGCCCTTCGCACACCCTCAAAAATGATCTCCCCGAGTCCTTTCTTTTTCACGGTATGCTCAATGACCTCTTTGCAGCCATCCAAATCCCCCCATGCGATCCCCGCATCGATCAACCCCTTCTCCGATGCCTCCATCAGGAATCCCAGACAACTGCCCAAGGATATCGTATCCAGCCCTAATTCATCCGCCATCCGATTGAGAACCCCGACCTTTCTCAGGTCATCCATTCCGATATTGGGGCCCAACATCCCCACGTTCTCATAGTCCAACTCCGAATTCTTGTTTTCCGCATCATTGATGATGTTTCCACATTGCATATTGCAGAGGGGACATCCCTTACGATCCACCTTCGCCTTCTCCAAGGCATATCCGTCTAGCCTTTTTGAAAACCGAAATGTTCCCTCCCTGAAATTGTTGGTAGGAAGACAGCTATTCTCGTTACACCACTCAAAGACCAGCATGGTGCCCTGTCTGATCCAGAAATCATAATTCTCCTTGCCCTTTATCTCCCGGTAGCCCTCCTTGCCCATCTCCCGCAACTCCTCCTCATCGAAGACTGGTATTTTCCCTGTGCCCTTAACGACTATGGCCTTGAGGTTCTTGGAGCCCATCACCGCCCCCATCCCCGGCCTTCCGGCTGCCCGCCCCCTCTGGGAGATTACATTGGCAAACCCCACCATATTTTCCCCCGCCGGGCCGATAACCAAGATTCCTACATTTCTGCCGTGTTTTGCCTCCAAGTTATCCTGGGCCTCGAAGGTCGTCCTTCCCCAGAGATCCCGGGCGTCGAGGATTTTCACCTCCTCGTCTTGAATGGCGATGTAGCAGGGCCTCTCAGATCTTCCCTCCACGATCAAGACATCGTATCCGGCCCTCCGTAAGTGCACGGCGGCCATGCTGCCGATATTTCCATCCCCGTATCCTCCCGTGAGGGGGCTCTTCGAGGCAATGACCATCTTCCCGGAGCTTGGCAACGGAAGGCCCGTTAGGGGTCCCGTTGAAAAGATGATTTTATTTCCATCTGATAATGGATCGACGCTGCTGACTTCATCCCAGAGGATCTTTGCGGCAAATCCCCTGCCCCCGAGGAACTTCTTCCTCACCTCCTCCGAAATCTCTTCCTTCGATACCTTTCCATCGGAGAGGTTGACCCTCACTATTTTCCCGGCATCTCCCTTCATCTCTCCACCTCCATTTTCGGGTAAATTTAGCCAAAACTACGGCGTCTGGCTCTTCAATAATTCCCAAACCCCACCTTTTCTTCTAATAGATGGTAATCCTCATCACCCTTGGCAAAGACGCCGGTATTTCCGAGACGAACCCTTTCCAATCCCGTAGCCTTAACCTCGAGGAAAGCCTCTACCATCTCCTGGGCAGTGGGATGTCGATAATCCTTCATCTGGTTTTCGGGGAAGAAGGCCAAAATGGTGAAGGGGGTATTGGAACCCAATCTGGACAAAAATTTACCAATCTCCACCAATTGGGGCGTCTGCACCACTTTGGGGATGTAAAGCGAAAGGACCTCCAAGACGAATCCCCTTTTGAGCATCTCTTCGGGAAGGGCCAATATCCCTCTGTTGGAGCATCCCGTCAGCCACGTATGGGTTTCATCGTCGAAGGCCTTGATATCCAGCCAAAAGGAGTCCACACCCGCTCCCCTCAAGAGGTCGAGGTTTTCAGGAGTAAGACCGTAGCCATTCGTCTCGATCAAAACCCAGAGTTCCGTCTTCTCCTTGATTAATCGGGCACACTCCGCATAAAAATCCGGCTTGCAGCAGAGATCGCCACCGGTAAACCCCACGATATTCCTCACAGGCCCGAATCCTTGGGGGCTCAAGGCAATATCCCTTGATGAGAGAATCCCAGGACAGCTTGAAGGCCTCTTCCCGGAGATTACACATCCTCCGCAACACCGACAACTATCGTGGGCATGCCATGCAGTCGCTTTTTCCCTCGGTTCCCTCAGGGTTACCCTTTTCTCGTAATCAACGCAGAGCATTGCTATCTCGGAAGGCGAATACCACGTACCACTTGCTACCTTACTGAAATACCAGGAGTGACACTTACGGCACGAAAAGTTGCAGCCCGATTGATAAATCGAGAGGTAGTTCTCGGGCCTGGAAAGGTGAACGGACTCAATGAGCCTCGATATTCTCCCGTTCCTCTCCTTTAGGGTCACCTCACAGGCCAATGCTTTTTTACCATCCACCCTAGTTATACAGCTTCCCGTCGTATACCCTTGTTGAACCAAACTGCACTTGGTCTGCATGAATCTCTCTTGCCTTTCGAATCAAAACTTAAAAAAAAACTTATCCCAATACCTTGGGAGAAAGGAGTCTAGGATTCCAGGAGTCAAGGATTCAAGAGCTCAAAGGTTCTATCATTCTTAATGGGGTCCAAATCACCGACTAATAATGTCTGCGTCTCTCATTCACACGTTGAGCCAAAAGCTATAGAGAAAGACCTGATGTATTCTGGAATCGTTTTTCTTCCCTATCCTTGTATATTACAAGGAATAGACATTGGTGCTCTTCTCATCTGTGATGTCACACAATATATTTCTTCTTTTGGAAATCCTTTTGTAGTTTTTGATCATTTCACTTGAATCCTTGAATCCTTGATCCCTTGAATCCTTCTATGACCACCAACTTTTTTGGAGATGACTCAAAAATAGTAACATACCTATTCCCCGTCTTGCAAAAAAACCTCCCCTAGCGTATCCCCACTTTGCCGAAGCCCTAAAGATGGGGTATAGTCTGGGCTCGAAGGTATTTGCCTTCATTTGTGAGATCGCCGAAAAGGAGATCATCCCAAAGGACTGCACACCGTCATCCTTTAGCATTGCAAAACTCCCACGCATTTGCGAACGCATGATTTTCTCTTCCGCGAGGAGGATTCTTCTATAAACGAACACCCATGTCCAATTGGCATATGGATTGCTCAATTTATTTATTTGCCTTAGGCTTAATTAATGAAGTTCAATCATGAAATTGAGCTAAAAGGCTGACCCTGTCCTTATGGGATTAGGCCTTTTTCCCTCGGATATCTCGTTCTCCCCATATTTTGCAATTTCATTATTAGAACGACAAAATAGGGGATATGAATCCGACCGGGTAGAAAAGGGTGACAAAACGAGTCTAGAGATACGTTCTTATATGTGAAGCCTCATGTCCCTTTCATTTATTTTTTGACAGGGCCTATTTTTTTACTATAACATTTTCATCCGAATACCTTTTTCTGGAATCAGGAGATGATCGAAAAACGTCCTACGGTGCTCATCGTAGATGATGACGAGAGCATGCGCGATACCCTGGAGGCCATCCTCAAGAAGGAATATGCGGTGATCAAGGCTGAAGACGGCGAAAGGGCCCTAAGGATCGCAGAGATTGAAGAGGTAAATGTCATCCTCCTCGACATCATGCTTCCCGGGATGGGCGGTCTTGAAGTGCTGGAGAAGATCAAGGCGCGATTTGAGGATATCGATGTCATCATGATTACCGTGGTAAAGGATATCGATTCCGTGGTCAAGGCCATGAAACTGGGGGCATACGATTATATCGGCAAGGATTTCGACTATGACGAGGTGATCACTTTAGTCGACCGCGTGATCGAAAAGCAGAAGAAGGACCGGGAACTGATCTATCTCCACTCCGAGATGGAGCGTTACATCGAATACGACTTCATATTGGGTAAGACCCCTCAGATGAAGGAAGTATATGATGTGATTCAGAAGGTGGCCAGACTCCCGGCTACGGTGCTGATCAGGGGAGAGAGCGGGACGGGAAAGGAATTGGTGGCCAGAATCATCCACAGGGAGAGTGCCCTTTCAGAAAATCCCTTTGTAACGATAAGCTTGGCCTCCATACCCAACGAGTTGATTGAAAGCACCCTTTTTGGCCACGAAAAAGGGGCCTTCACCGGGGCACACCGCCAACGATTCGGTAAATTCGAGCTAGCCCATAAGGGAACCCTCTTTCTGGACGAAATCGGCGACTTAAGATTTGACCTCCAGGCCAAACTTCTCAGGGCAATTCAAGAGGGAGAGATCGAGAGGGTTGGGGGCACCAAGACCATCAAAGTGGACGTCAGGCTTATCGCCGCCACCAGCATCAATCTGGAGGGAGCAGTGAAGGAGGGCGATTTCCGTGAGGATTTGTTTTACAGGATAAATGTCATCCCCATCAACCTCCCTCCCCTCAGGAATCGTTTGGCAGATACCCCCCAATTGGTGGAGTTATTCATCAAAAGGTATAATAAAAAATTTCGGAAAAGGGTAAAAGCCATCACCCAAGGCGCCCTATCCATATTGTGTAACTACAACTGGCCGGGAAATATCAGGGAGCTGGAAAATTTGATCGAAAGGGTCATCGCCATCTCTGATGGGGATATGATCTCGGAGGGGGATATTCCCATCGAATACTATTTGACCGAGCTTATACCCCCTAAGGTAAGCAAGGAGGATGAGGGCCTGTTCACCAAGGCTTGTGAGACCTTCGAGAGGAACTTCATCCTCAAGGTTCTGGAGAAGAACCGGTGGAGGCGGAAAAAAACGGCAAAAAGTCTCGGCATCCCTTTGAGCACCTTGAAATACAAACTCAACAAGCTGCATATATATGATTTGCTCAATAAAAAGGAAAAAGAACCGGCGGAATAAAGGAAGAAATGGTATAAAAGGTCAACTTTTTGGCCCCCAGAGCCAATTTATTGGCCTTTTTTAATAAATGCCTTAAAATTTAAAGACTTATCTATATCAATCCACTAAATTCCATTCTAGGCGGTCAGCTTTTTGGCCGTTTTAAGGATTTGTCAATACGGGCCTCTTTTCCCCGCCTAAGGAATAAGAAATATAGTACCCTTCTTTTTTCTTTTTTGGTATCACCTTTTTTCCCCTTTAAATTCGGTATGTTTAGGCAACATTCAGTCCTTTTTGGCCAAATTTCTGTCCATCCGCGAAAAGTGGCCCCTATCAACCCTTTTCAGCCAAATAACCCACCAAAACCCTATTTATGGTTAACAATCTATCCTTCTCACGCGAATCGCGAAAGGGACGCATCTACCTCATGGCATAACCATTGCTCATTTATAAATTTTAAAATTCTTCAGTAGAGGAATTGAGGGTGAGGGGTTCGAAGTTCAATATCTTCATTCCTTCCTTCCCCGATGAGGGGGAATTTCTTGTCTTCAACACCTTTACCGATTCCAGGGTCGTCATAAATGAGGAATTGAAGAAGGCCATGGAAAAGGCGGATGGAAATGCACCCTTGAAAAGGAATGAGGTCGATTACCTCAATCAGCTGAAGGAGTTAGGCATCATGGTGGATGATGAAGTGGATGAGGATCGGGAGCTCCAGTACTGGTATCAGAAGTTTAGATATGATCCCTCGACACTCAGCATTACCATCCTGACGACCTATGCCTGTAATCTCAGATGCATTTACTGTTTTCAGGAGGGCCTCCATTCACCCTCATCTATGGACCGAGGAATCAGCGGGAAGGTGATCCGATGGACCTCCGGGAAATTGCACACGCTTTTTCCCCGTACGTTAGAGCTAATTTTTTACGGCGGGGAGCCGCTATTAAACCCGAAGGCTATCCGGATCATCAGCCAGGAGATGTCCGAAGTAACGAAGCCGATGGGGATTGCATTGAAAATATCCATTATCACCAATGGAGTACTGGTCGATGGAGAATTGGTCGATTTCCTCCTGCCCCTTGGGCTGAAAGAGATCAAGGTCACCCTGGATGGTGACCGAGAGGCCCATGATTTAAAGCGCCCCCATCAAAACGGAGACGGCACCTTCGAAACTATTTTCAAGAATCTTCTGCAACTGAAGGGAAAGGTGCCCATCAGCATTGGGGGAAATTTCGACGATTCCAACAAGGAAAGCATCCCCAGGCTGTTGGATCTTCTTGAGGAGCACGGCTTCAATGGCCACCTGAAGAGGGTCGGTTTTAAGCCCATCTTTTCAAGCCTCGATGCGGCAAACGTTCCCCGTAACTCCTTAAGTACCTGCACCTTTTCCGATATCAACGTCGATGACATGCTCTGGTTGAGGAGGGAAACGGAGAAGAGGGGGTTTCCCAGCCAAACGGGTATTGCCCTCGGCCCCTGCGGGGCAGCCGGGGAAAATACCTATACCATCGATCCTTTCGGGAAGATTTACAAATGCCCGGGCTCGGCGGGAATGGATCAGTTTGTCATAGGGGATATCAATGAGGAGGAGTTCAATTACCGCAACACCCAGTTCATGACCTTCGATCCCTGTAAAATATGTCGGGGCTGCCCCTACATCCCCCTCTGTGGGGGAGGCTGCCGGATGGGGGCCTATATCAAAAAGGGCGATTTTCTGGATATCGCCTGCGAGAGGAAATACTTCGATAAGACAGCTCCGGAAATCGTGAAATACGAGTATCTGGCCGGGTAACTTATGATGGGCTAACGATTTAAGTCAGGTAATTATTTCGGATATATAGTCCATTAGCCTACTCACTAAGATACCAAATCATGCCAGGAAAGGGGGTGAAACCATATGAAGCTCAAGGTGGTCAAGAAAGGAAGCAAGGAAGATAAAAAGGTTTTATGGTGTTTTTGGTACCTTTATGTCTAAAGGCGATTTGAGGGGATTAGAATTTCTTCTAATCCCCTTTTTTATTGGGATAATCGATTAAAATCGAAATTGACATATCCCGCCATTAAATATATCTTTTTAAAAACCCATGAAATTTAGCTGCTTAGTATGTATTTTCCTAAATTTAAGTTTATAATCCCGATCGCTTTTACAATATTATTCCCACCCAATCACTTATTTTCAGATTCAGATCCCCAAAAATCCGATGGCGGTACTCTTATAATCGGGGATTTCGTCGAACCGACCATCATAAACCCTGTATTGACCCACAGCAGTATCTCGGCATCTTTAAAAGGAATTATTTTCGATGGTTTGACCAGGTTAAATGAAGACTTGGAAGCAGATCCTCATCTTGCCCTTTCCTGGGAGAATTCACCGGATGGATTAACATGGATATTCTATCTGAGAGGGGATGTGCAATTCCATGATGGAGCCGAGTTGACGGCCGAAGACGTCAAATTCACTTTTGACAAAATTCAAGACCCATCCATCAATAGCCCGTATATCAACATATTCAAGAATTTCAAATCGGTCAGGGTAAAGGACAGATGTACCGTGGAAATTAGTTTGAAAATCCCTTTGCCCGCACTCCCTTTCTATCTTGATATGGGTGTCTTGCCCAAGCACTTGTTAATGGGAAAGGATTTGACAAAGGCTGAATTTAATAATCATCCCATTGGAACCGGTCCCTTTAAAATGGGAAGTTGGTCAAAAGATGAAATTATTTTGGAAGCTAATGAAGATTATTTTGAGGGTAAGCCTTATTTGAATCAGGTTGTAGTAAAATTTTTCAAGGATCAAAGAACAGTTTGGGCGGAATTGATGAAGGGAGCTGTGGATTGTGTATTTATGACCTATTCGAAGAATTATGATATCCTCGAAAACATCCCCAATTTTACCCTATATTCCTTTTTAAATCCCTTTTACTATATTGT
Source organism: Syntrophobacterales bacterium (assembly GCA_020346125.1). Lineage (GTDB taxonomy): Bacteria > Desulfobacterota > BSN033 > WVXP01. The sequence goes on from CP070774.1 coordinate 1,353,942, forward strand.
GGCTTTCAATGAAGACAATAACTTTTTTAAACAAAAAAGGGTGCGTCAGGCCTTAAATTACGCCGTGGACAAGGAAAGGATACTAACAAGAGTGCTCCGTGGAAAGGGCCATGTGTCTTCAGGAACCATCTATCCCCAATCCTGGACATTTAGTAAGGCAATCGAACCATATCCATATAATCCAAAAAAGGCTGCTAAACTTCTAGAAAAGGCTGGGTGGCGGGATACCAATGGAAATCACATATTGGATAAAGATGAGAGGGAATTCGAATTCGTACTTTTAATTGTAGAGGGGGATGATGTGGCGAAGGCTTGTGCCTTGTTAATCCAGCAAGAGTTGCAGGATATCAGGATCAAAATGAAGGTTAAGCCTCTCTCTTTTTCAACTATGTATAAGAAATTTCTTTCCGGTAAAAAATTTGATGCCTCCCTTTTGACTATCATCTCGAACGACCCCGATAAAAATTACCTTTGGTGGCATTCTTCGCAGATCGATCGTGGATTCAACGTTTTTTCTTACAAAAACAAAAAAGTCGATGAGCTCCTGGATAAGGGGAGGACCACATTGGATAGGGAAGAAAGGAAAAAAATGTATCATCAATTTCAGAGGGAGATCCATGAAGACCCGCCGGGGGTCTTTCTCTTCTGGAGGGATCACCTGATCGGGATCCATAAGCGATTCAGAGGGGTTAAGGTCAGCCCGGCCGGGATATTAAGCCATATCAATGAATGGTATGTTCCGAAGGAGGAACAGAAGTACAGGTAAAATAGTCATAGTTTAAGGTTAAGGTCGAAGGGAAGAAAGCCCTTAAATGAAGAAAATTTCGACAAAATTGATTATCTTATTGGTTTCCGCCGCCCTCGTTCCCCTGGTTTTATTCGGGATATTTTCCATCATGGCCTCAAGGGCGACCACCTATCGCTCCATCTCAGAGGGGAACCTGAACGTGGCCAAAAGGGCCGCGGACCAGATCGAGCTCTATGTTCAAAATGGGACGCAAATCCTCAAGGGAATCGCCGAAAACATAAGTCGAACCCACCTCCAAACCTGGCAGAAGGAGACCATTATCAAGAATTACGTCATCAACTTCGAACAGTTCCATGAAATCTACCTTACCGACCGGAAGGGAGTTCAGGTGGCCACCACCGACCTAGGGGCGGAATTGAAAGACAAATCCAAAGACCGCGCAGTAGTAACCGCAATGACTGGAGAGGTTTACCGATCAGAGGTCTACATCTCGGATCAACTGGTTCCCATGATGACCATCTCGCTCCCAGTCGTCCGGCTCAACGAGGTGGATGGAGCTGTAGTAGGAGTTATCGATTTGATCGATATGTGGAATCTGGTTGACAGCATCCGAATCGGGCATAAGGGCTTTGCCTTCATCATCTCGAAGGAGGGGATGTTGATCGCACACGGCCGCGATGATGCCAAGCCCAGTGTGATAAAGAGCGGGAACCGGCGTCAATGGGAGATCGTGAAAACGGTCTTATCGGGAAAATCCGGGGCCCTTACCTACAGAAACGAAAGAGGGGAAGAGGTGCTTGGGGTATGTGCGCCCATTACATCCCTGGGCTGGGGAGTGGTTATTGAACAGCCACCCCATGAGGCCTACGCCATGGCCCGAAGGATGACCTACCAGTTGGCAATCCTCATCATCGCCTTTGTGATCCTCATGACCATCATCGGCCTATGGGGAGGCCGGCAGATCGTAGGGCCCATCCGGGAGCTCATCAGGGGAACGAGGGCCATCTCCAACGGTGATTTAGGCCAGAGGGTGCAGGTTAAGACAAGGGACGAGTTTTCCGAATTGGGGGAATCCTTCAATCGAATGACCGGAGATCTCCTCAAACTCCAGGAGGAGATACGGAGAAACGAGCGGGCCGTCACCTTTGGGAAGATCGCTTCTGGCCTTTTTCACGATCTGAAACATCCCATCAAGAGCATCGAGAATAGCAGTAGGCTCTTGCCCAAGATGTACGACGACTCGCATTATCGCGAGACCTTCCATAGGACCGTGAACCGCGAGTTCGCCAATATCAACCGGTTTTTAGACGACCTCCATAACCTGACCCATCCCATCCCCCTGAAGTCCATCCCCCTGAATATCCATAAGATCATCGACGAGACCATAGAGGGATATCGGCCCGAGGCCGAACGAAATGGCATCCGCATTTTACGGCAGTTTCAACGGGACAGCTTGAGGATATCTGCGGATCGGTTTGCCATCGAGCGGGTGCTAAAAAACCTTATCCTCAACGCCATCGAAGCCATGCCTCAAGGGGGCGATTTAGTTGTTAAGACGAAAGCCAATGGACAGTTGGCAGAAATCGAAATCGGTGATACGGGATGCGGTATTCCGAAGGACAGGTTGGGGATGATTTTCGAGGATTACGTCACCACCAAGAGAAAGGGATTGGGGCTGGGGTTGGCTATATCCAAGAAAATCGTTCAAGACCTCAATGGCACCATTGAAGTCGAGAGCGAACCCGGGAAAGGAACAACGTTTACGCTGAAATTCCCTCTTCTTTGAATCTTCCCATCTTCTTCCTTTTCAACCAATACACCTGGTATGGAAATTGCTTTTTTGTAATAAGCGGAGCCGGTCAAGCTGCTCGTATACGATCGAAATGTTTGAGCTCCGGTCAGTAGGGTGCTACCCTGGATGAGGAGGAGCTGATATGATTTGTCCGCATCTGAAGAGAACTGTCATGCCAATCTGCCAGGCCAAAAAGGGTGAATTGATGACGCCCAACGTCTACGAACTCCAAAACTACTGTATAAGCCTAAAGTATAAAATATGTCCCGTCTTCAAAGAGATTCAATCGAGGGAGAAAGCGGAAAAGAAAAAGAAGGCACCGGATAAAGATGCCATTACGTAAATAGGGATAGAATATGTTCACTAAATTGATTGGAATTAAAAAAATCCATATAAACGACACCGATTACGAAATCAGATACTACCGGAAAAACAATCTCAATGGAAATGCCCTTTTTACCTCCGAGGTGAATATAGGACTAAACGACAAGATCATTCTCGATGATCATTCCATGGTAAGCCTTGAGTATAAAGTAGACTTGGTCCTTCCCGCCGCCCTGTATAGCAGGATAGCCAGCAGTCCCCAGTAATCGGTAATAACGGATAGCGGGCCTTGATATCGACTTGATCCGATAGTTTTATATCAAGATCCTCATTGAGTCCCTCCTAGCCCCACTTTTTCGCTTGAACGCCCCGATTGTCTGGCCATTGATTTTTTCCCTTTCCCGTATTTCCTTCAAACTTTTTTTAACGCTTCGCCTACGAAGTTTCCTCAAGACAAATCCGATGCAGCATTTAAATATGAAACAGATAGTGTATCTTCCCTCAGGGGATGATTCAACAATTCAAAAAGCTCCATAAAAAACCATATTGCTCTCGGAACGCAAGTGTAGTATGAATAATACTCAATTTTCTGAAGCTACTTTGTGAATTTAATCTACAATTGAAAATTTAACTTATTGCTACCGATATTTCTTGATCTTCAGCTGCTCCTGGCATTCTTAAGATGATATTACACCTGTTAAAAAGCCGTTCGGGCGTTGATTATTCCAGTTCCCTCCTCCTTAAGGCCCTCCAGCGTTCTATGAAAATAGTCCCCTTTTTCATTTTTTTATTTTTATCCTCTTTACCCCGCACTAGCTTTGGCCAGGAGGGAATTCTCATGGAACCTGTAATAGTCACGGCGACTCGATTGGAAGAACCTATAAGCCAGGTTCCGTCGTCGGTGACGATCATAACCGGTGAGGAGATGGAACGGCAGATGGCGGTAACAGTGGAGGATGCTATTCGAAATGCACCCGGTGTTTACATAAGGCGAGCCGGCACCGTCGGGGCGTCAACAAGTGCTCGGATTCGAGGGTCTGATGTAACCCAGACCTTGGTGATGATAGATGGGGTGGAGGTTAACAATTCCTGGTCGGGATTCTACGATTGGGCGAACCTGACGGTGGACAATGTAGAACGCGTTGAAATTGTCCGGAACGCCCAGAGCGCCCTCTACGGATCTGAGGCCATGGGAGGAGTAATCAACATCATCACGAAAAGGGGGAAGGGGAAACCCAGGGCTACCATTTCAGCGGAGGGAGGAACCTTTAACACGTATCGGGAGTCCGGAAGTCTGGGAGGGGAGTGGGGAATTGCCAACTTCGCCACTTCAGTTTCCCGATTGGATAGCGATGGTCAGTTTATTAATGACGACTATAGAAACACCACTCTATCGGCACGATTGGGTTTGGATATCGCCGAAAGGGCCTCCATGGCGTGGACTTCCCGTTACATCGATTCGGTAAAGGGATTGGCCATCAACCCCAATGAATTTTGGCCTTTTCCACCCCCCATCCCCTTCTTATACGATGAGAATCGCGATCGGCAGAATAGTTTTTTCTTAAATGTGCTGAATTTGAGGTGTGAGGTCTCTCCTTGGTGGGATTTCACCATTAGGGGGTCCTCCGTGAATGATGAAGAGTTGGTCGAGGATCAATTCACCCCGGGGGTCGATTTAGCCCCAGGGGTGCCCTTAATGGGAATGACCATCGATACGGATTCGAAGCGATACACCTTTGGTACCCAACATAACCTCTATCTTTGGGATGAGATGGTGAAGGTCACTGGGGGATTCGAATACGAAGAGGAAAGTGCCATATTCAAGGGGATTTGGGAACCCCCGATTGATCCGTTCCTCCCCACTCGGGTAGAAAAGGATAGGATCAATCGAGCCCTCTACATTCAGAATCGATTCGATTACGAGGGACTCACCTTCATTGCGGGGGCGAGATATGATGATGACTCCATCTTCGGGAACAAAACCAATCCGAAACTCTCGGGATCCTACCTCTTCGATAAGACCCGTACCAGGCTGAAATGCAGTTGGGGGAAGGGTTTCCGGGCTCCCACTTTCAAGGAGCTCTTCACCCCCCCACCCTTCGGAAATCCGACCTTAAAGCCAGAGGAGAGCACGAATTTTGAGTTCGGAGTGGATCAGAGGATTTGGGATGACAAAGTTTTTTTGGAGGCCGGATATTTCTCGGCTCACTACAAGAATCTGATTCAATTCAGTCCCTCCGGTGTATCCAACATCGGGGGGGCGAGTATCTGGGGGGTAGAGGCGGGGTTCTCCGCAAAACCCATTGAGGAATTGGAGTTGAGGGGGAACATCACCTATTTGGATACCGAGGATAAGGAGACGAAGGAGGAGCTTCCCAGGCGCCCCAGATATGTTTGGTATCTCAACGCCAACTATCGGTGGAACCGTCGGTTGACGTTGAACCTGGATTGTAACTTCGTCGGCAGCGTCCGCTCCGATTATGACGCCATCTCCCCTGAGGGAGAACTCTTATTGGGCCGAAATCCGCAGTACACGAAGGTAGATCTGGCCGCCTCTTACACCCTGGTGGAGCAATGGAGTTTCCTAAAGGACTTGAGCTTAATCGGGAGAATAGAAAACCTACTGGACGAGCAGTATCAAGAGGCAAAGGGGTTTCCAGCCCCGGGGTTCCATGTTTCGATCGGCCTGCAAGCCGGCCTTTAGTCTCCATATGAAGGGGCCTCTGAGCGAGTTACGGTTCTGCGGTGTTGCAGTGCTGCAGTCTTCCAGTAAAACGAATAATAGAATAGTCGAAAACAAATTTTGAGCAGCGAAGAGCGACTTTTATAGAAACCTCAATAACGGATCTTGACGTTAGATCAAGAATCCAATAGATTAGCCCATTGGGGGTTAGATTTCTTGTCGATACTCTTGAAAGTACCAAGGACCCTGATTTTTATCCTTTTCATAATCGTCCTTTTCTTAGAACCCCCCTCCCCTTTGGCGGCGGCAGATCGTATAGCCATTGGGAAATTCTTGTTGGGGAAAGAGGCCAACGGTAGCCCCAAGGGCTGGAAAACTGTAACCTACTTTAATACCCCCCCCACCAGTTACAAGGTAGTCAAATATCGCGGAAGGTATGTCCTCAAGGCCGAGGGTATCGGCACCTCCTCCAGCCTCTTCAGAGAGGTGAAGGCGGAACTGAACGACTACCCCATCATTTCCTGGAGATGGAAGATCAGCAACGTCATCCGACAGGCCATAGAGACTCAAAAAGACCGCAACGACAGCGCGGCGAGGGTCATTGTCGTCTTTCGGATCGGAATGGAAGAGATGCCTCCATGGTATGGCCTCAAATATCTTGTACGGGGAATCCTCAGGAGGAACGAGCCCATTGGGCCTAGGATAGAGTACATTTGGGGAAACAAGATCGAGAAGGGGCAGATCCTCGATAACCCATCGGTGAAACAATCCAAGGTGATTATCCTAGAGAGCGGAGAGCGGAAGGCAAATCGATGGATATGGGAGAAGAGAAATCTCTTGGATGATTATAAGGCTGCCTTTGGCACCGACTCGCAGGGAATCCTTGGCCTCGGCATTCAGACGGATACCGACCAGAGTAACGAGGGCGTAACGGCATACTATGGGGAGATCTTCCTGAGAAAACGGTGAAAATTCACGATGCTCCCCTATCCCCTCACAAACTGATTGTTGAGCATTTCGTCGCCGATGGTGGAGGAAGGGGAAATTCCATAGTTATGGCCTGGATATACGATAGTATTCCCGGGGAGTCTGTAGAGCTTCGTCCGGATGGAATGTTCCAATTTCTCCCATGAAGCATAGGGGAAATCTGTCCTTCCCACCGATCCCACGAACAGGGTGTCACCGGTAAAGACCAATCCATCCCCATGGAGGCTTATTCCGCCTGGTGAATGACCGGGGGTATGAATCACCCTCAGGGCGAAGCTTCCCACCGTGATGGAGTCGCCTTCCTTGACGGTTATATCGGCTGGGGGAGAGGGCTGTGCCCCGAACATATCGAGCATATAGGAGGGAGTATGGAGGAGCCACTCCTCCTCTGCTTCATGGACGATAATTTTGGCCTCCGTTCTCCGCTTCATCTCGGCATTTCCCATGATATGGTCAACATGGCTATGGGTATTGACGATATAGATGATCTCGAGGCCGAATTTCTTGGTCTCGTTGATCAACATCTCGGTCTCATCGGCCGGGTCGATTATCAAGCCCTTCCCGCTCTCCTCGTCCCCCACGAGGTATGCGAAAACGGCGAAGCTACCCACTTCATACTGTTCTATTACCATCTTTCCACGTTCAGCCTTCAATGGGCGAAGAGATATTCCCATTTAGATGAAAAATGAATAGAATCTAGCCAAACATATTTGAAATTTTTAGTGGCATATTTCAAATTCGAAATCCGAATATCGAAATCATAAGCAAATCTAAAATTCAAATATCAAAATTCGAAACTTTTTTTTGGATAATTTGGATTTTGAACATTCGTGCTTGTTTCGGATTTCGTGCTTCGAATTTAGAATTTGATCTACCTTGACCCATTTTAATATAGGTGTCAGAAGAAAATTCTAAGAATTAACCATGTACGAATCTAATAACAAATATAAATCATTAACCGAGACATTTCCACCCTTTTGGGATGGGAAGTCTCCCTCATTCCTGGCGAGTATCGTTGTCCATGACTGTAATCTGATGGAGATGGGTCACTGCGGAACAGGTCTTTGCCCTGGTTCCCTAGAGAAAAATCTAGAATAATCAAAAATTCTTTCTAGTGAGCGAAAGGGAATTGGGGCAATAGATCGCGAAGCACTGAAGTAAAATGACAAGGCTGTTCGCCTATGAATGCTGGAGATATTTCGATTCCAAAGGGATTCATGGCTCTACGACGATATCATCTATGATGCCTTTAGCCTCTTCTAGATTGCTCAATATCTCTTCATAGTAATCGACCTTCTCCTGATGTTCATCCATATCCTCAGAATCCTCGGGGAGGAGGCTTAGGTCCTCGTTCCATTCTTCCAATATATTTTCGATATTGAGGATTAGGTTTTCAAGGCTTTGTCTCACCACCTCAAGATTTTCGGAAGCGGAAGATAGATACTCTCTTCTTTCGACAACTCCCACTGTTTTCCTCCTTCCAAAGTTATATTCGTCTCATAAACCCTATGATACCGCCAGGGACCATGTGAATCTGAGAGAACCCAAAAGGGATCTCCCTTTCCCCCCTACCCATCGTCTCCTTAACCCGTTCCCACATTTCCTCCGATTCCGGCGATGGGTTCGCCAGAGAGGGCCAACCCGATTTCAACCGAATCCCCTCATAAAATCGTAAATCCTCCCATCCCATTCCCCTCAATAACTCCCTTGCGCTCCAGTTTGCGTAATAGTTTGAGGTACGTCCTTCCTTCCTCTTGTAACACCTCTATTCTGGAGGTGAGCTGAAGAATAAATGTGGGGATGACAAGACCCAAGATGATGAGCTGTGCCAGGGAAACAAGGGCAAATAGGCCTGAAACCCCTTCGCCATGTGCGAGTATCACGTTGCCGGCTATAATGAAATACCAAACCACGGGGGGGAAATAGTAAAAGTACCAATACTGATAGAAATGTTCTTCCATCCACATTGTTCGAAGCACCCTCAATTATTCACCTCCCCTTGCAGATTTTTCTAAAATTACACCGATCGGTAATCTGTTTATCATCGATAGTCTTGAAGAGAGATTCGTCCCTTGGAATATTGGATTCCACATCGATGAGGAGGGATCTCATATCGGCTATACTTCCCCGAATGTAACCCTTGATGTCCTCGATATTGCTTCTTGTGACGAAGAAATCCTTTGGTGTATCGGTGGATAGGTTATATTCGACGATCTTTATCTTCGTGGGATCGATCCCCCACTTCCCCATCACATAAAGGGCATAACAGGATAACTGAATGGAATTATCCTCAGTGGTGCTCGTCCCGGTCTTCCAATCGATAATAGTGATACCGGAATCTGATTTGAAACAACAATCCATAACCACCCAGATTCTTACCCCCTCGAATATAAAATGAGAAAATTGCTCCGTCTCCAGCCAATGGCCCGAGGGGATCTCTTGCAGCTCCCGAAATATCTCCGAATTGTAGAAATTCCTCAGGCACAGTTCCACATTATGGGCCGTCTCCCTCCATAATTCATCGGGAATACCCAGATCGTATTCGTGTTCAAAGAGGG
>CP070774.1:1363133-1389369 GCA_020346125.1 Syntrophobacterales bacterium
ATCTGTGAAATCCTGGAAAAAGCGAATCTTCCCTTGATGCTTCATAGCAACGAAACGGTGGGACACCAATATCCGGGTAAAGGCAATACTTCATTGAAATCCATATATGATTTCATCCGTGCCTTTCCCGGGGTTCGGATCATTTTGGCCCATTGGGGAGGGGGATTCTTTTTCTACGAATTGATGCCCGAGGTGGCCAAGGTCGCCGAGAGGATTTGGTATGATACAGCTGCCTCCCCCTATCTCTATCGTCGGGAGATCTATTCCGTGGCGGTAACGATCGTGGGGGCTGACAAAATTCTCTTCGGGAGCGATTATCCCCTCTTGCGCCCAGGTCGTTATTTTGAAGAGATGGAAGATTCGGGGCTCGGGGAGGAGGAAAGGCGCAAAATATTGGGACAAAACATAAGGAACCTGTTAAATATCTGACTTTCTATCTTCGCACAAATTTCCGAGTTTTTCGGAGATCTCAGGAGTTTCGTGGCTCTTTTAGGACACTCCGTTTTCCATGAGTTACCTGACTGGTAATCGAGTGCAGAGGGGATTACATGAAGGGTCCAAACCGAAGATCGGAGCGGGGTTTATTCGAGTCTCAGGCTGAAAAAAACGGGAGGACTTCTGCACCCTTGGCCGATCGGATGCGGCCCACCTCCCTTTTGGAGATCGTCGGCCAGGACCATCTCTTGGGCAAGGGAAAGCCCCTCCGGAATGCCATCGAAAAGGATCAGATTTCATCGATGATCTTTTGGGGACCTCCCGGTTCCGGCAAGACAACCCTTGCCAGGATTATTGCCACCGCAACGAATTCCCGTTTCATTTCCTTCAGCGCCGTTTTGTCAGGTGTGAAAGAGATAAGGGAGGTTACCAATGAGGCGGAGGGCCAACGGCGTTTCCATCATAGAAGGACTATCTTATTCGTTGATGAAATCCATCGGTTCAATAAGGCCCAGCAGGATGCATTCCTCCCCCATGTGGAAAGCGGCCTTTTGATCCTCATAGGGGCGACAACGGAAAATCCGTCCTTCGAGGTAATCTCACCCCTGTTATCCCGAACACGTGTTTTTACCTTACAACCGTTGACGAGGGATCAATTACTCGTAATCCTCAACCGCGCCTTGAATGATGAGGAGAGGGGATTGGGGAAACTTACCGTGGAGCTGGAAACCCACCTCCTCGATCACATCGCCGCCATGGCCGATGGGGATGCGAGGATTGCCCTCAATGCCCTGGAAATGGCGGTGATGACCACACCCCCAGGGAGGAAACACGTGAGAAGGATTACACTAAAAACCCTGGAAGCCGTGATGCAGCGAAAAGCGTTGCTCTATGATAAGAATGGGGAAGAACACTATAACCTCATTTCCGCTCTCCACAAGAGCCTCAGGGGAGGCGATCCCGATGCCGCGCTCTACTGGCTCGGTAGGATGCTGGAAGCGGGTGAAGATCCGCTTTATATCGCAAGACGAATGGTTCGATTTGCCTCCGAAGATATTGGAAATGCAGACCCTCAGGCCCTTCAAGTGGCCGTATCGGCGATGCAGGCATTCAATTTTGTAGGATTGCCGGAGGGAAATTTGGCCCTTGCTCAGGCCGCCGTTTATCTGGCTACGGCCCCCAAAAGCAACGCCCTCTATACGGCATATCGCAATGTTCAGAAGGACATCCAGCGGACCCTTTCCCTCTCCGTCCCCCTTCATTTGCGAAATGCTCCCACAAAACTGATGAAGGAGCTGGGCTATGGAAAGGGATATAAATATCCCCATGACTTTCCCGACCATTTCGTAGAGGAGAATTATCTTCCTAAAGACCTTAAGGGAAGGATTTACTACCGACCCACGAATCAGGGTTTTGAGGGAGAAATCAGGAAGAGGCTTGATAAATGGCGCAAAGGGAAGGGATGATTCCCCTCTATCACCCCTTTTTTTGCACTTTGACATGTTCACCGGTCATGGGAACGAACACTACCGGGATGACATTCTGGCTCTTAATCTGTCCCTTTACCCTGGTGATCTTCTTGAGCTCCTGATAATACTCCCCAACGGGGATAACGAGCCTTCCTCCTTCCTTGAGCTGATCGAGCAAGGGCTGAGGAATATGGGGAGGGGCGCAGGTTACAATGATTGCCTCGAAGGGCGCAGATTCCTCCCAACCGACGTAGCCATCCCCAATTTTAAGATCGACATTCCTGTAACCCAATTCCTTCAGGATCCTCTCTGCTGAACGAGCCAGAGACTCGATGATTTCAATGGTATAGACATGATCCGCCAGTTCCACCAAGATTGCAGCCTGGTAGCCCGATCCCGTGCCTATTTCCAAAACCCTGTCCCCACTTTTCAATTCAAGCAATTCCGTCATTAATGCTACAATGTATGGCTGGGAAATGGTCTGCCCCTCACCAATGGGCAGCGGCCGATCTGCATAGGCAAGGTGAAGTATCTCCTTGGGAACAAACTTGTGTCTGTCTACCTTGAGCATGGCATTCAATACCGCCTCATCCTTGATCCCCCTTGCCCGGAGTTGGGTTTCTACCATTTCCTCTTTCATGGAATGAAAATCCGCTTAGATGGGATTTAGCAGGTTATCGGAGTTGATCCCCTCACAATAGAAGATAATCAAAAAATATCAGTGTGATAGGGTATCGATTTCTCCGCATCCCGAAGTCCTAATAGGCCGAACCTATCATTTCTTATGGCGGTTGTCAAACGAACTCCGTTGAATCCAGATGGGCGTATAAGTCTTGAGCGGAACACCAAAATCCACTACCTAAATTTGGAACACACGAGGAGAGAGGCATAATTCGAACGACAGAACCATAGAGCGGGTAAGAGATTTCGTTCAATGAGCGAAGGTACATTTTTCAGTAATGGATATGTATGAATTAGATGGTGGATCAGGTGAAAAGCTGAAAGGCTACTTCCTTGACAAGGGGCCTTGATTCTGATACGTTTTTTTTAAATTATCCGTAAGGCCGATGGAGCATTTCCCTTTGAGGAATTGTCCATGTTCAAGAAAACGATAAAATTTGCCACGGCCTTCTCAATCTTTGCCTTTCTTTGCCTCTCACTTGTTACAAAACTGAAGAGCACGGAAGAACAGCTTCGGATAAGCCTCCCCGAGATCGTCATCACGAGCCCTGATGAATCGAAGCTTACCGACCACCGCGAGATCCCACTTCCCCTTTTCGTGGCCCAAGGGGTTAAGGCGGAACCAAAGATAGAATATAGGGCTATAGACGAGGAAATGGTGGCTAAGCTGCAGAAGGCCAGGCCCGCGACCAAATCGCCGGGTTGTGCCTATTCCAGCTCTCTCAGTACCTCCGTGGTAAAAGTCTTTGAGGGAGAGATTGCCCTCTATAAGCAGGGGAAATATCGCTATATGAAGGGGAATTATGAGGGTGCCGTTGAGTCATTTGAAAAGTTCATTATCAACTACTCGGAGAGTCCCCTTTTAGGATCGGCATACTATTGGTTGGGGGAGTCCAGGCTTCATCTAAATCAGCTGGAGGAGGCGCTGAAGTGTTTCCGCGAGATGATCGATCGATATCCCCAGGACAAACTCATCGATTACTCCTATTATTCAGCTGGCTGGATACATTTCAAACAAGGCCAGTATGAAAGCGCATATCAATTGCTCAATGATGCATATAGACTCCATCCCGAAAGCCCCATTGCGGAATCAGCGCTCTTCTGGGCTGGTGAGTCATTAATCCACATGAATAATAATAGCGGGGGATTAGAAAAGTTCCTTCATTTGGTGGAGAAATTTCCCCAGGGCAACCTGAGGATTGAGACGCAATACCTCATAGGTGGTAACCTTTTCCATCTCGGGAGATTCGATGATGCGGAACGGGCTTTTAGGGCCTTTAATGCGGACTTTGCGCTCCATCCCCTGTTGGAGAATTCCCTCTATGGTTTGGGCTGGAGTTTGGTCTCCTTGGGTAAATATGGAGATGCGGCCTCGGTATTCGAGGAGTTACTATTGAAATTCCCCGAGAGCAAACTATCAGAAATTGCCTATTACGGGTTGATTAGATCGTACGTGGGTCAAGGAAAGATGGAGAAGGCGATCCAACACCACCGAGAACTTGCCGAGCGTTACGTACAATCCACTTGGGGAAGCATTGCGCTTACCGAAATTGCCTACTATTATTTCCAGGAGGGCAAATTTCGAAAGGCTATTGAATCTTATCGGGACCTCGTCAAATTGTATCCGATGACCGAACTGAAGGATAAAATTTATTTCAATATCGGGGAGTCTTTTTATAATCTGAAGGACTACCACAATGCCCTCAACTCCTACCAGCTCCTCATTGATGGATATCCTGATAGCCCTTTAGTAAGTCAGGCATTGTTTAAAATCGGCCTTTCCCTTTTCCGGGAAAAGTCATATAAGGAGGCAATTGACTATTGGAAGCGGATCCTTTCGGGAGATCCCGATTTCTCCCAGAGGGATGAGGTCATCTATTGGATGGGGGAGGCGAATTTATTGTTGAGGAATTACGCCGAGGCGACAAGTTATTTCAAGGAGCTGGTGGACAACGACTTCTACTTCCCCAAGGCCCTCAATAGCTTAGGATGGTATTATTTCCAGCTGGGAAAGTGGAGAAGGGCGACTTCATACTTCAATCAACTGGTTGAAACCTATCCAGAGCATGACCTTGTTCCCGAATCTACCCTTCTCTTAGCCGAATCATACTTTAACCTAAAACAGTATAAGAGGGCGCTGGATTCCTTAGCACGACTAACTCAAGGAGATTACAGGGGAGAAAGGCTGGACAAGGCCTATTTTTTAATGGGTTGGATCCATTACAAGCAGGAACTTTTCGCGGAAGCAGCGGAGCAATTCAAAGAAATACTCAAGGGCCTCCCCGATAGTCCTTATGCTGATGATGCCTATTTTTGGTTGGGTATGTCCCATTTCAGGAGGAAGGACTTTAAGGAGGCCGCAGAAGCCTTTTCCAGACTGGGCAATTTCGCCCCATCGAGTCAATTGATACCTCAGGCCCTCCTAAGGATTGGGGATTGTTATTACAATCTCAAAAAATATCTTAGGGCTATACTCGCGTACTTGAAGGTGGTCAAGGGTTACCCCGATTCAAAGGAAGCGCCCGAAGCCGAATATGGGATTATCCTCTCCTTTTATCAAGAGGGGAAGTATGATCGCTTCGTCGAAAAGATAGGTGAATTTTATCAGAAGTATCCCCACCATTCCTTAGGGGCTAATGTGAAACTCCAATTGGCCGAGTTTTATGAAAAAAATGACCAGTGGGATAAGGCTATCTCAACCTATAGGGAAATGCTCCGAGACTATCCGAAAAGCGACCTAGCCGATGATGCCCAATTCCGAATTGGCGAGATATACATGAATTTGAAGCAGTTTCCCGAGGCCGTTGCCGGATATGAGAAGGTCACCAGACATTTTCCAGATAGCAACCATGTGGTGGAGGCTTGGTATAAGATCGGCCAAGGTTACTATGCCCTGAGGGATTTCAAGCGGGCCCTCAGGAGCTATGAGCGGGTTATTTATCGATTTCCGAAATCGGGATGGGATAAGCGGTCTTACCTCAAGGCAAGCGAGTGCTATCGGATATTGAAGAGGCCAACTTGGGCCGAGAAGACCCTCAAGAGGCTCATCGCATTATATTCGAATGATCCCATTGTTTATGAGGCCTCACTCAATTTAGGGATGCTCTATCTTCATAGTCAGAGCTATCGAGAGGCTATTGCTTCCTTCAAAAAGGCCAGTGGTTCGTCGGATCATGCCACGGCTGCCCTTGCCCAAGTGAAAATTGGCGATTCCTATCTGGCGTTGGGGGATAAGGAATCGGCAAAGCTGGAATTCATGAAGGTACTCTACATCTATCATGATCGAGGTGAGTATGTGGAGGAGGTCCTTTTGAAGGTAGGCCAGATTTATGTGGATCAGGAGAGGTGGTCCGAAGCCCGGCAAATTTACCAGAAGCTCCTTCAAACCGCCCGATCGGAGGAGACGCAGGAGATTGCCCGCAAGATGTTGAAATGGGTGAAGAAAGAGATGTCCAAGAGATAGGAGGGAGTTATGTACGATTTAGTCGTGAAGGGCGGAGTCTTGATGATTCCCATTGCCTTATGCTCCATCATAGCGCTGGCCATTTTCTTGGAGAGGCTCTGGAGTTTAAGGAGATCGAGGGTTATTCCTCGGGATTTCTTGATCGAGATCGAGGACCTCATTCGTCGGGAGAAGATCCCGGAAGCCATTACCCGGTGTCGAAAGGACAACTCATCAATGGCTAATATCATTCTGGCCGGGATTCGCAATTTCGGTAAACGAAGGGAGATCGTCAAGGAAAGTATCGAGGAGATCGGAAGGAGGGAGGCGGCAACCCTCGAAAGATATATTAATGTAGTTGGGACCATCGCAGCCATTGCTCCCCTTTTGGGGCTATTGGGGACAGTCTTTGGGATGATTAAGGCTTTTAACGTCATATCAATTCAAGGTGTTGGAAATCCCAGCAGCCTTGCAGGCGGGATTTCAGAGGCCCTCATTACGACGGCGGCAGGGCTGGTGGTTGCCATTCCGACTTTCGTGCTCTATCGATATCTGGCCAATAAGGCGGATGCATTAATCGTGGAGATGGAAGAACAATCAATACGGATGGTCGATCTGCTCAAGCAAAGGGAACGATAGGAATCACATTTTGGCTGATTGGGAAAAGGGAGGGGTTATGCAATTCAAACCGATGAGAAGGGAGGATTCAAGGTTTGATCTGACACCTCTGGTGGACGTTGTCTTTTTATTGCTCATCTTTTTCATGCTTTCCACTACCTTCATCGTGGCCCCGGGGATCAAGGTGAAACTTCCCAAATCCTCATCGACGGAAATCTCCAGGGAAAAGAAAGAAGTCAGGGTAGTGATAACTAAGGATGAAAAGATCTTTGTTGAACAGAAGCTCGTAAGTATTGAGGAGTTGGGAAAGTATCTCAAGAAGGCCGCCAGGGAGAGTCGAGAAGGAATGGTCATCATCCAGGCGGATGAAATGGTGCCTCACGGCAAAGTAGTAGGGGTCATGGATGTTGCCAAGACATCTGGTTTCAATAAACTGGCCATCGCTACGAGGCCAAAAGAGAGGAAGAAATGACGGCTTCGTAAAAAGTCCATCTGCCGTTCGACATGCTCACGGCCCTGAGCAAAGCCGAAGGGCGGCGTACCGGTAAGTACACCTCGTCCCTGAAGATTTGTGCGCCTTGTATCTGGAGCGTTTTACTGTACCGTCTGATTTATGAGTTTTTACAAGACCATAAGAAGGAGATCTGGGTAATTGTCTTCATGAAATTGTTTCTTTTCATACTGGCATCCGTCTTCATTCATCTTAGCTTGTTGATGTTCGTGCCCAACTATTTCGCGGTGACCAAGTTGAAGATTTTCCCCATCGAGTTGGTGGAGCCGAGGCAGCTCTATTTAGAACCCTTCCTCAAAAGGATAGAAGAAGGGGAAGGACAGAAGGAGAAGAAGTCGATTAAGGAATTCCTCGTCGAGGATCGGAGGAGACGCGAGGATTTCCTCATGAGCAAGTTAAGGGATCTGAGCTTGGGGGAGAGCATCGATGTTCCGAGCCCATTTTTTCTCGTTCCCCAGCAGAAGGAGGAGGTTACCCCTGAGGAAAAGGTTAGGTTATTGCGAAGTTCCCCCTTTTTTAAGGATTTGAGCAGATTATTCCAGGAGTCCTCAAGGCCTATGGGCGATTATCGGGGGAAGGAGCTCTCCGTAGGTAAGATTGAGATTCCCCGAAGACGGATACTCGAGGATGAAGGCACCAACCGCATCATCGCACGGATAATGGTTCCAACCAAATCCAAAAAGCCACGTTCCCAAGGCCTAAAGAAGGATGCCATTGGAATCAAGGGTCCAGCCGGCAAGAGGAAAGTCCTGTATAAACCGGAAACTCCCGAGGTGAAGATCGATAAGGAAGGGGAGATTGAATTGAAGTTTTGGGTGCTCCCCGATGGATCGGTGGGGAGTGTGTTTCCCTTACTGAGAGGAGATGCGGAATTAGAACGTATCGCCGTAAATTATATTAAGCAATGGCGATTCAATCCATTAGACGAAGGTGGGCGAATGGTTGAGCAATGGGGAACCATCACCGTTAAATTTAGGTTGAAGTAGAGGGAAAAGGCAATGGGTCTTTTAAAAGGGTATAAAAAGAGAATTCTCATCCCCCTATTCTTGTTCGTATCGGTGATGATCTTTTTTATCTTTTTCGGGGATAGGGGACTCTTGCAGGTCTACCGTCTGAGAAGGGAGTTGAAGGAGATCGAAAAGGTTAACATGGAGCTGCGGCAAGAGAATGAAAGGCTGAGAGCCGAGATAGGGAATTTGAGGACCAACAAGAAATACATCGAGGAATTGGCCCGAAGGGAACTCGGTTTAGTAAAAAAAGGGGAGATAGTTTTTCAGTTCGATCAATAAGGATAAGCCTTGGTTAGGATGTCTGTAATGA
This sequence comes from Syntrophobacterales bacterium, assembly GCA_020346125.1. Classification (GTDB taxonomy): domain Bacteria; phylum Desulfobacterota; class BSN033; order WVXP01. Next base: position 1,371,610 of record CP070774.1, read on the forward strand.
TAAATGGAACTTCACCAATGTTCATAAAAGATAGAGTGGACTGTGAGCAAGAATATGGTGTTAGATATGGAGACCAGTCATAGGGATTATGTGGATGTTGATGTTCGGGTCCGCTATGCCGAAACGGATCAGATGGGGGTGGCCTATTATGGCAGTTATATTGTCTGGTTCGAGGTGGGCCGGTCTGCGTACCTTCGGGCAAAGGGGTTCAGTTACAGGGAGCTTGAGGAAATGGGATACATTCTAGTTGTGGTTGATCTTCGCTGTAGGTATAAAGGAGCGGTCAAATATGATGAGTTGATCGTTGTACGGACACATCTGAAGGATGTGAAAACGCGGATGTTGACCTTTGGTTATCGAATTATGACAGAGGGGGCCCAAGAGGTTATTGTATATGGGGAAACTCGGCACCTCTGCCTCAATAAGAGGGGAAATCCCAGGAGTATGCCGGAAAAATTTCTGGCCCGGTTGAAGAGTTAACTCTTACTGCACCAGAGGACTGTTCATTGCCTCTAAATCTCACGGCTTCCAAGAATCTTTCCTTTTATCTCACCCAATTCAATTCCCCTATTTTCTCATTACGTGTGTCACCGATAGGGTCAACGTTTCGATCTCCCTTGTCGAAAGCAGGAAAAGCCCCTTTCCCTTCCTTCCATTTCATTTAATTGATCCCATTTATAAACCGGATTTCTATGGGGGCCATTTTTTATTGTCAGATTGAGTTTTCGCACGGGCTCTGTTTCAATCGATCGCATTGAACGGCCCATTCATCACCTACCGTAAGTGGTGTGATGTTGTATCCTTTCGTTTCTCGATATTCATTAACCTAATTCATTGAAAACCATTGGGAGGAAATTGACATGGCGAGGCAGTTATGTTAAAAATGTCGCTTAATAGTTTACGAGATGTTAGATTCTTAGGGAGGGGAGAAGGAGGGGTATCCAGGCGTCTTATATGATACTCATGAGCGAACTATAATGTCTATGAATAAGGGTATCGACAGGATATTGATCATTCGGTTGAGCGCCATCGGAGATGTGGTACGAGCCCTCCCGGCGGTAAATGCCTTAAGGGATAGATTTCCAACGGCTCACATCGCTTGGGTGTCAGAGGAGAAGGCACGAGATGTCTTGACATATCAACCCGAAATCGACGAGACCATCGTCTTCCAGCGAAATAGATGGAAAAAGGGTATCCTCAACCCGCTTACCTTTTTAAGGACCATTGGGGAAGTATATCGATTTGTGAAGGAGCTCAGGAGTAAAAATTGGGATATCGCCCTTGACTTCCACGGTATTTTTAAAAGTGGGCTGATCAGCTACATAAGTGGAGCCAAAGAACGGGTTGGATTCGGTCGGGGATATTGCAGGGAGTGGAATCATCTTTTTCATAACCGAAAGGTGAGGCCTAAATCTAACAGAATAAGCCGTTTTGAAAGAAACTTCGTACTGCTCAGCTCTTTGGGCCTGGACGGTGGAAGAAGGGATGTGGATCTCCAGGTATCCCAGGAAGATGTGGATTATGTAAACCATTTCTTCCAAAATCAATGCCCCGTTATGTCAGGCCCCCTGATTGCCATTCATCCGGGGACGAGTTCAAAAACCTCCTATAAACGGTGGGCGCCTACCAACTATAGCGAGTTGGCCGATCGGCTTATGGACGAGCTCAAAACTTCGGTTCTCTTCACCTGGGGTCCAGGGGAGAAGCCGATGGTGGATGAAATAAGGACCCGTATGAGAGGGGATTCCATGGTGGCCCCCAAGACCCATTCCCTCAAGCAACTGGCGGAAATATTCAGGCGGTGCAGCCTGTACATCGGAAGCGATACCGGTCCCATGCATATCGCTTCCCTCGTTAGAACCCCCGTTGTGGGAATCTACGGCCCTACCGATCCCATCGTGAATGCGCCATATGAGGGAACACCCCATATCATCATACGAAAAGATTTGCCGTGCAGTCCCTGCCGCAACAAAGGATGTAAGAATGTGGAATGCATGAAGGCCATCAGTAGCCAGGACGTCTTCGATGCCGCAAAAACACTTTTGGAAATGAAGGGTACCCCCGTTGGATAGGGAAAGATTTATGGATGCCCGTAAAATCTTGGTGATTGGGGTGAACTGGGTTGGGGATGCGATCTTGAGTTTGCCGGCCATGAGGGGCCTAAGGAGGCTCTTTCCCGAGGCGTACATCGGCCTCTTGGTAAGGGCATATTTGGGAGATCTACTCAGGGATGTTGCCGATGTCGATGAGGTCATCCCTTATCAACCCAAGAAGGGAGTTTACCGGTGGGTGAATGAGCTCTACATGGTGCGCTTGCTGCGCCGAGAAGGGTTCGATGTGGCGCTCATCCTTCCCAGATCTTTTCGGTCGGCCTTGGTGGCTTATCTTGCTGGAATTCCCGTTCGGATCGGTTATGTAGATGAGGGCCGCGATTTCCTTCTGACCCATGGCATTCCAAGGACCGATGAGTTGCTGCGGGTTCACCGAATCAAGTATTATCTTCACCTCATCGAGTGCATGGGAAGGGTTCCGGATGAGGATCCCCCAGTGATTGAGGTCACACCGGAGAAGAAGCAATGGGCCTATGGCTTTCTCCGTTCTTGCGGAATGGAGAATAGTCATCTTATGGTTGGGTTCATCCCAGGGGCGACCTATGGATCGGCGAAATGTTGGGATCCCGAACGTTTCAGCGAGCTGGGAACGAAGCTATGTCGAGGATACGGGGCTAATATCTTGATATTCGGGACCCAAAGTGAGCGAGAATTGGCCGACATGATAGCTCGGGGGATCGATGGCAAAGTGGTGAATTTGGCCGGGTCGACAACCCTTCCTCAGCTAGCCGCTTTGATGGAAAGCTGTGATGTTGTGGTGACCAATGATACGGGACCCATGCATATCTCAGCAGCTGTTAAGACCCCAGTGGTGGCCATATTCGGCTCGACGGATCCGGTGACCACTGGTCCCTGTGGGAATGGACATATCATCGTGCGAAATGAGGTTTCCTGTAGCCCTTGTCTCAGGAGGGTTTGTCCCACGGACCACCGGTGTATGGATTTAATCAGCTCCAATGATGTGTACGAGGCCTTGCTCAAAGTCATCCCGGGGGATTGACCTAAGGTGCCGGTTTCCGTATATGTTTTGACGCACAATAGCAGGCGAACCCTAAAACGATGCCTGAACAGCTTTCGGTGGGCTAGAAAACACTAAAAACCGACTGCTTGTGGTTCAAGACGATCCGTCTGTACAGAGTGTAACCGCCTGTTCTCTAAAGGACTAGGGCTACACCGTACTTGAGACGGCGGCCGTAGGAGTTCACACATGTGGCCGAGAGCCATGCTGAGAAGGAGGTTCATCTCCTTCTGACTGCTGTCTGAATGCCCCAGATGAGTGCCAAAGCACTGGCTGACCGGCTTTCACCCGAATGTTGGTCCACAAGATATGTGAGGTATTGGACTGATGAGCAAAAAAACCCAACTTAAATCCTCATGGCGCATTGAGATACCCAAAAATTCACCTCTTTCTTATGGAAGAGCATTTCGCCAGGATCTTCAAATATCCCGAGGCTTTCTACATGGGGTTTCGGCCTCCCGAGTCTCATCCATTGAGGGAACCACCTCCCCCTTCGAACGAAGTCTAACAAGGCTTTTTTGTATCTCCCAAAGCCTGGCATATTTTATATAGGCGGCGTAGGCATGGTTGACCGCCATGTGAAATCCAGCAGCACCGTCGCGGAATCCCCCTCGGAGGATGTAGGTCCTAAAGAACCGCCAGAGAGGCCTTATCGTGAGATCGGCCGGATTGGCCCGACGCCCGGAACGGAAAAGCTCCCCTGCCTGGATTTCTGCATAACGGTCGAGCACTTTAAGTTGATGGGAGAGGCTGCTAACGGAGTAATGGAGGATCACGGCAGCGTTTATCCCCCGACCTCCAGTGGGAATCCGCCCGGTTCTCCCTTCGACCTGAACTGTATCATGAGGATCAATCCCCACCCAGTGGCCACAATTTCGTCGAAAAAGTCGAAGCCGCCACTCAGGAAACCAGCCTCCGTGCTCGAGCCAACGGCCGAGATAAAAGATCTTTCGTGAAATGAAATATCCATTAACATCTTGGGCAGAGCCTAAGAGGTCCACAGTGGCTTCCTTCAGTTTCAATGTGACTCGCTCATCACAATCCAAGGCAATTACCCATTCATATTTTGCAGCGTCTAGGGCAAGATTCTTCTGGGCGATATGGCCAGGCCACTCATTTTGAATAACTCGGGCTCCTCGCTTTCGGGCTATCTCAGCGGTGCGGTCTTTACTAAAAGCGTCTATCACGACTACCTCATCGCACCAAGCCACGGAGTCAATACAATCACCGATATTTTTTTCCTCATTAAATGAGATAATACATGCGGATATGCTGGGGCGGGATTTCTTCTGGGGTTTGTTCAAAGGATGAGTAAAATTTGACATTTCTCAGCCTAATAGGGCTCGCCTATCTGTACAGTCCGAAAAGGAATTAAAGGAATTACGTGTAAGCAAATGGGTAAATTCTTCTTCGGTCTGTTTGGATACTCTGTATTTTTGCAGCAAAATTCCTAAGGAAAAGCTTTTTCTGAAAAATTGCGAGGGTACATTCGGTTAAAGTGGTCATAATTTTTAGCAGGTTATCTCCTGCCTAGGAAGGATCAGGTTTCCATGAACCTTTAACACGGCAAAAGGCGGAAGTATTATCACAGTTCCTCCTCAAATAAGATTCACCCATCCTCTTTTTTCACTCCACCTTATCACTTCTCTGTATACCGTCTTTATATCATCTCTCCCTATCAGGGTTAAATATTGTTTGAGAAATCTTGATCTATCCCTCAAACTAACAAAAAGAGGGGTAGAGGTATTCATCTGGACTAAAGTTTTAATTAACCTTTTCCCCGTGATCTGCTTGTCTAATTCTAGATCCTCCCAATCGGTTAAGGCAAAACACCAACTATTATCAACCTCCTTCACTAATATATTGCTGATCTTTAGGTCCCTATGGGCAATTCTAAGACAGTTAAGTTTAGCCAAAAAGACCGCTAGTTCTTTTATAAAGGCCTTCTTTTTAACAAAACCTTGTTGAGGATCTCCAAAAATATCTTTTACATACCTCCTAAGTTCAACAAAATTGGGATGGGTTTCCATGATGAGAAAAGCCTCTTGGAGATAACCCCATCTCCTCTTCTCCAGCAAAGCCACTGGATTAATCCCCTTTATTCCCCTTTTCAATATTTCATTCCCCTTCATCCATCCTTTACGGGCTTTTGATCCCCGCAGTAATTCCTTTAATTTCAATCCGATGCTCTTGTATCGATACTCCTTGACACAAATCCTCTTACCAGCAAATTCGAAAAGTGTAATGGCGGTGCGGCGATCCTCTTTGATTACCTGACCTCTTTTGGCGAGAAAAGAATCCTTGTGTTGATTCAATATTTCACGCAAATTTTCAATCTTCCATTCCACTGTTGAACATACAAGCCATCTATCCATTTTTGCAAAGGAAAAGCCATCATTCCCTTTATAGCATCGTTTTGTATTAATGTTCTCCTCCGGCCTTTCGATCTTCCTTAAGATCCTCGAATTTGACCGAAAGTGAGTATCCGCTGCTTCGAATCTCTCTTCTTACCAGTTTTCAATGCTCATCAACTAGACAAAAATTTTACAGCTTGGTGCTGGATCAAGTGACCAAGGTGACCGAGGCAGTCAGATCATATCTTTCATGCACAGTTCGACCATTTTGGTCAATTGCTTTTGGAAAGTTAGATGTTTCACACTTTCACGGATTTGCCTCCTAGGATGATCTGACCTAACGCCTTTTGACATCGCTTCTACCATAGCGTCTATGTCACCTGTATCCTGAATTATCGCTCCTGCAAAGTCCTTCATTACCTCAGCACATCCATTGGAGGTCGTTGTGACAGTAAACAATCCCATCGCCAAAGCTTCAAGGGTTGCATTTGAAAACGGATCGTAAATAGTGGGTAAAACAAAAGCATCAGCTATCTGGTAAAAGGTGGTCACATCAGCCCTTGGACCGTAAAAGACCACTCTGCCCTTCATTTTTAGCCTTTCGCTTAATCGGAGATACTTTTGCTGTTTTTCATCTCTGCCTACTACTAAAAGCACAACATCCTCAGGTAGCTCCTTTAAAGCAATTATTGCTTTTTTCAACCCTTTCCTCTCAAAGCCACTGCCTACAAATAGAAAGTGAAACTTGTCAGGGTCCAAATTCATTCCCCTTCGCAGATCATGTCTTCTCTCTATAGCTTCCTCAAAGGATTCTGAGAATTTCTCCCATTCAACCCCATTGTGGGTTACCTCTATTTTCCGTTCATCTACTCCGTAGTATTTGACGATCTCTTCTCTAACCATGTCCGAATTGGCGAAGACCCTCTTGACCGATGGATTTTTAAAGGCCTTTTCCTCAAGTATATTTGCGGCTATGTGACGAGGATTTATCATAAAGGACAAATTCTTCAGGGAAGAACAGTATTTTTTCCTCCGTTCTAGCCATCCTTTGTGGCATCCCCCTCCGGCTCTGATATGAGTTTGCAAGGTGGTTCTCTCCATTCCAAGAATACATTTGTAGGTCTTCCAATTCTCGGCGAGATATTTGTTTATTTCACTATTGAACGAGATTAACTCAGCAAACTTATTTATTTTAATTACTGGAAAATAAATATAGGAGACCTCTCCCTCATTCTTAGGCCATTCTTGCTGTGTAGAGGTCAATACATCCACCTTAAATCCCCTACGGGAAAAAGTCTCCACAGTCCTTAAGGCATATTTTTCGCCCCCGCCGTAAGGTGTATAGTTGCTTTTAATGATTGCGATTCTATCCATTTTGTAAAGGGAGTGAAAGGGTTTATAGAATTCACCTTAGATTACATGAATTTGCCTCGGAAAACAATAGCGCAATGAGAAAAAAGGGATATCGAGATACTAAATGGCCCTATTAATGAGTGAGGCAATCAAAAACTTCCGTCATGGGGTGTGAACCCAAATTTCTGGTGAAAGCGTATTTTTTCAAGCTGTTCTTTAAGCCAGTAGCTTCGGTGGGCAAAACGCGGTGCGAATATATAAACTTCGTTGTTTAGCGGAGAGGTCCGGACCTGTGGAACTTGTCCTCAACCTATGCCGAGAGTTGGAGTCAAGAAGGCATCGGGTGCTTTTGGCTTTCCGTATGCCTCCTCTCGAGCTCTCCGATAGCATCGAGAAGATGGTAAGGGAGAGGGGGTTAAGGGAACGGATCAATTTCGGTTAAATCAGGTCTTGAAGCTTCGTAAGGGATTTTCGAGAAGGGATAACCTCCACGATTTCATCCATCTGCCAAAGTTTCTCGAATGAGAGAGGTTCAACATTGTAAACGTCCATGATCATAGAATTAGGGATTGATTGAAAAAAATCAATCCTAGAGGTGGTCGTCATTCGAATGAAGCATAATGGCACTTATATCTATGCAAGGCGGATTCAGTAATAACGAGCCCTCAGGACTATCATGTGAAAGTGAGCGAAAAATCTAGAAAACTAAAGATCGCTTTCGTCCTTGATCGATTTCTTCCATCAAGAGGTGGAGAGAGTTTTTTTTCCTAGTTCGCTGAGGAACTTTCTGAAAGAGGGTATGAGGTTCATTGACGATATCCCCGGATATGGGATTTGAAGATCCTCAGGCCTTTTCGGTGGATGTCACCTCGAAGAAGGTCTTCGATCTCTTTCGAAGGCTCTGCGTGAGGGGATGAATTGAGGGAGGCGGTTGTCAGTTATCCACGAAGGATGTAAGTCTAAAAGAACCGCCAGAGAGGCCTTATCGTGAGATCGCCCGGATTGGCCCGACGCCCGGGACGGAAAAAGCTCCCCTGCCTGGATTTCTATATGACGTTCGAGCACCTTAAGTTGATGGGCTTCATGAGTGTTTAAAAGTGTGCTTTAATCCCAACCAGCATCATTGGACCCATTTCTGCCCTGATGTGATTTGGGACTTCCTGATTATCCTCAAAGTCTATCAGATCATATGCGACACCTAGAAACGCCGCACCACCCCGGTCAGCCGAGCCCCATAATTGAACTTTTCCGGTTAAATGGCATGAGAGGATGGACAGATTAATAAGAGGCACTGCCCCAAGGGCACTACCGGATACGGAGAACCGCCCTCCTGGACTCCATTCCGATTCCAACCCGAGTCTGAGGGTTCCATGCGAGTACTTGCGATCTGAAGAAAGGTTGGCCGGACCGTCCAGTTTGTAGTGAAAGTCGAACAGAGCAAACTCGATGGCCGGATAAAACCCGAAAGTAGCCCCTTTATCATCGCCATAGTAAAAACGATATTGATAACCGACTCTGTACCAATCTAGCTGCACGTTTGCTCTGACTGAAGAACCTGCTGGATAAGTCGTGGCTTGACTGATCAGCGTACTCTCGAGAATACTTTCATTTGAGAACCGCACCAATCGTGCTCCACCATATATGGTGTGGATTCCCCTACCGACGGCGAGTGATATGTCGGGTATAGCCGCGTTGTCGATATTCAATTCCTTGAATGTCGGTCGTTTGTTGCTCGTCGTTCCTGGTTTGCCTCCACTAGGAGTTTGTAAAAATCCACTAATCGGCCCATAAAAAAATGATCCGTCAACGGATGTCCGAAATCCTTTCTCTTGTTTGCGAATCCAATTGCCCATACACTCGTGGGGGGACATCCAGACCACCACGCAGATCGCTACGCACCATATTCTCGACAGATATATACCATTCAATTTCGGCGTAGACAAAATAATTTCCTCCTTTTCACGTAGGTAAGAAGGTTTGGAATTTCGTTCAACTCCTTCATATGCGTCTTTGGCCGCCTAGTGGCTGCTCACTACGCGACCTAAGCGATTGCATAGCATCAATTAGTTACTGATTTAAGCTGATTAGGTCAACTCCTTTTTGATCATGCCCGCTCATCTTTTTTGTCAGATCCAACACATCGCGGTTGCAAAACAATTCTTTGGCCAACAATCGGTACTTTAATGATAGTTCAAGATCATGTTTGTTTGGCCTTCTTCAGAACCTCCATACCTTAATTCGTCAATACCCGTAAACCTGGATTGCATCCTTGCCGAAAATGGGATCACCCTGTCGTTGAGTAGATCCTCGTAGTGAGACACATCCACTCTAAATCACATTCGGAAAGAGGCCTCCACGATCCCTAAGTCATATTTTTCACTCCTACTCTAAAATATATATTTGGTTTCAATGATTGCAATTCTATCTATATTTATAAGGAAGATGAAAAGGTTTTGTAAAATCCCTCTTAGGTTACATGAATTTGGTTGGGAAAACAATAGCGCTCTGAGGCACAATGGGGAGGAGATATCAAGCGAGATACAGAATGTATTATCAATAAGTGACGCAATCAAAAAGCTCTATCTTAGGGCCTGAACACGAGTTCTTGGTGAATGCGTATTTGTTTAAGCTGTCCATTAAGCCAGTGGCATTGGCGGAGCAAAACGCGGGCCTCCCTTAGTTGGACTAATCCCTCGGAGAGCGTTTGGATAATTTTCTTGACACAGATATCGACAAACGGTATCAAATGAATAGTCCTCAGCGGGTCTTGCCGGTTTCTGGGAGAGTGATCCGTTTTAAAGAACAGGGGATAGACAGCAACCTTCGATGCAGGCTTTTAGGCCGCCCTGCGGATATAGTAGTGACAATGGACGCTGGCTTCCATAACGAACCTCGCGAAATCCTTAGGCTTATAGAGAAAATAAGGGAATTCCTATATGGCTGTGGGTGGAGCCATAAGAGAAGAGACCCATGGATTAGGGTCGTTTCCTCCAGAATAGCCAACTTCATTAAGGAGCAAGCTGAGTCAGGAGGGTATTGTCGATACAGGTTGCTCTCTGGACACATACAGGAGAGCGTGTCTGGCACAGTTAAGGCTCTTTAAGGGCATGTACCGTTTCTTCCCCAGCCTCCTTTAGATGGAAGGCTTAAAGATGACCGAGGTAAAAGTAAATTACCGGCCACGAAGATTTGGCAGGATAAAGTTCAATATTGGGAACAGGATATTCAGGAGTTTTGTCGATCTCATGTCCGTCAGATGGACGAACAGACGGCACATAGACCACGAGATAGAGGAGGTCATCCAGTGAACCCTTGGTTGATCGTCGGCTTTGGAGGACAAATCTGTTTTTCAATGAGGTTTTTAGTCCAGTGGGTCGCCTCGGAGAGAAAGGGCAAGAGTGTCATCCCCATCTACTTTTGGTACTTTAGCCTTTTAGGTGGCTTGACCCTCCTGACTTATGCTATCCATATCAAGGATCCCGTATTCATCGTGGGACAGAGTATGGGGGCATTTATCTATTTACGGAACTTGATGTTGATCTATAAAAACAGGAAGTCAGTGGTTGAGGACTGAATGGGGATAGAAGGTAATTTATGAAAAGAGAATATTAATAAGCAGGGATGATGGCAAGGTACAAATGTAAGGCCCCTTTTTACAGAAGGATTCTTATCAGTTCTGCTGTTTTTTGGGTCGAGTTGCGCTCTTCCGATTATTTGGTTTAAAAGGCTCTCAAGAAATATAGTGAGAAGTAGAAAGATCTCAATTTACCGAGAGAAAATCATTGCGCTGCTTTTTTTGCGCTATGTGAGTGTACCGGTGCTTCGATTAAGCGCTCCGTTCGACATCGATGACCACGGCCAGGCGAAGCAGGTGCTTTACATCCTTGATGTGGAGCAAAAGGGCTCTTTCTTCTTCCCGACCGAACGTTGCACGAAACATGCCAATATACCCTTCCTCTACAATTGGGTAGCCGCTGGAATTTCATTAGCGTGGGGAAGAGTCACCGACACGACAATAAAGCTCTCCGCCGTATTGTTGGCTCCAGGAACGCGCGAACTTTGAGTCCGTGGTACTAGAAGAGAGCGTATATATCATCAGAGAAAAAAGGAAATATGTTTTGCTTGGTAAATAGAAAACCGATTTCTAATTATAGCAGACATAGAAATTTGAAGTCTACACCCGAAGTGGAAATCAACCACTTAATAAATGATTCTTCCTCTCATACTGACGGGTCCCTACTTCAGGCTCCATCTGCCCCAAACCCTTGACGGGAAAAGTGCATAAGTCTATGCTGACCATCGCTTGTCTTTGACGAATTCAACTACTCTCTTCCCACTCGATTCACAGCTCGAGATTTATGGATCAGAAGATGTCAGCGGATTGTTCAGGTATTCTTGGATAAAAGACTGATTGAAAGACCTGTGCAAAGTAACCAGTCTCTCTGACTGCCCCTTCGAGAAGCCGACCTGTCTGACCGAATTATGTCAGAAATGGATGGACTTAGCGCAAACACTTCATAGCGGATATTTTTAGAATCACACCCACCCTCTCTTCTTCCATCGCTTTTTGGTTTTTCGAATCACCTTCCATATGACCCTCTTTTGTTGATTGGTCGGGATGTGAGTTTCCTCGAGATAGGCCTTCCAAAAACGCATTCGATCCGTCATGGTTACTCCGCGGCGCTCCATATTCACCTGCATAAGGTTATGAACCCGTAACCGCATCGGCAACCGTGCAAATTTTCGGCTGCGTTCATTATCCACCCAGAAGAAAGTGAAGCCTCCCTTGTAAGTACGGCAGAGGATATTGCTGGTGCGCATATCTCCATGATAAAGTCCAGCCTCATGCCAGGCGCCCACTGCGCGTCCGAATGTGCGCAGAAGTTGGCGTTTTCGCTGAATCGAATTCGCAACCTCAAGTTCCGGACGATTAAGCCAATCCCGTATGTTAGGAGCGTCGTGGATGGCTTCGGTAATGAGCGCGCTTTGCCTCACAAAAACAGCCCAGCACTCCTCAATAAGGCAAAGCGCACGGGGGGAAGAGAAACCCAACGCTTGAATTTCCTCGCCGCGGATCAGGGCACGCTTGGCCCTTGACATTTGGATCATATGCTTAATCCAATCGCTCCAGTCCCGAATTAAAAAACGCTTGGCGTAGCAAGTCAAGCTGCCCGGCGCTACGCTAAACTTATGTACTATGGCAAAGCGAGAGCTCCGGACAATGCTGAGGCCATTCAGTTTACCCTGCCAGTATGCGAGTGCCAGGTTCACCCACTGGTCGTTCCTCGGACGGTGGTAAATTTCCAAATGCCCGATCTCTGAGGGGGCCTTTTTTACGACTCTTACCCAACCCTTAATATTGCTTGTATCCATTATTTATAATGTGCAAATAATGTTGCTCGATTGGTCCAGGATCGACTGAAATGTTAACGGAAACAAAATTATACGGTTTGGATAAAGTAAAATAAACATTATACAAGGTAGAAAGGATTCGAGCCGCCTCTATAAAAAGACACACTCTGCACAAATTATTTATATATGATATTATACAATGGATTGATTTCAAGTTCTTTCTAAATAAGTTCAGGCAGCGAGTGTGCCTAATCATAAGACTTTACCATTCGGGACAGATGATGGGATGGGCAGCAAAAGGCCATAATATGAGACGGTAGATTTTGGAAAACCATGGCTACAGCAAGGGTAGCCTGTGCAGAATGTTTGCTGGGACGATATATTGATATATTTAATTGTCTATGAATCGGGTTTCGTTTTGCAGGATCTAGCCAATCCAATTTCCCATTATTTTTATGGAGGATCGGATTGTCATGAGGAAGTGGATGGTAAAATCCTCGTCCAATTACTATTTTGAGGAAACCTTGCGAGTTTATTAAGCGAGGTAACTGGGAAGGCCTGGGCTTGGAAAAAACCATAAAGATACTCCATATGTTCAGCGACTGGAAGTGGACGGGGCCTGCCGAACCAACGGTAATCCTCTGCGAAGCCCTGCAGAGAAGAGGTCACCAGGTGACCCTAGCCTATCGACGTCCCCCTTTTGAAGCTGAAGACAGCATTGATAAAAGACTTGTGGCAAAATGCTTCCAGGGGACTGACCGATTCCGGTTTCGGACTCTGGAAAGGGGCTCTCGGGGATTTGCCCTGGCTGATAACGTCCGGGATCTGAGATCTCTGTGCAGATTTATTGACCATGAGGGATTGGATCTGGTTAATGTTCACCATTCCCACGACCATATTCTAGGGGGTTTGGCCGCACGCCTTTCAAAGAAAAGGCCTGTGGTAATAAGGACCGATCATAAGCGAGATGCCATCGCGCCGTCCTGGGGAAACCGCCTTCTCGTGTCGAGATTGACAGACGGGATTATCACCTTTTCAGAAATGGGTCTGCAAAGAGACTCGACGAACTTCCATATCCCGCCGGAAAGGGTGGGTCGGGTTGGGGTGGCCCTAGAACTGGAACGGTATAATCCGGAAATGCCCTTTCGGAATATGCGGCGAGTCTTTAAGATTAATTCAGAGGATCTTGTTATCGGCATGGTGGCTCGGTTTCAGAAATACCGGAGAATAGATGTTTTCCTGACCACCCTGGCCAAGCTCGTCAGGGAATTTCCCTATGTCAAGGCCCTTCTTGTGGGAAGGAGTAGTCAGATCCGAGAGAGCGTCCTAGAGCCCACCAGGCGGCTGGGCATTGAAACCAATGTTATTATGGCTGGCTACCAGACAGAAAAATATCTTGATACCCTGGCAGCCATGGACATCTTTGTCTTCCTGGTGGCAGGTTCAGATGGAACCGCCCGGGCGCTCAGGGAAGCAATGGCAATGGGGAAACCCGCTATTGTTGCCAGAAGAGGGATGCTCCCAGAACTTGTCGAGGACGGGGAAACAGGGTTTGTGGTCGATGACACTCCTGAAAATCTCTATAAGGCGATCAGATCTCTCATTCAAAACAAGCGCCTAAGAATGGAGATGGGTATCGCAGCCCAAGAGAAGGCACGAAGGGAATTTCGACTGGATAAACAGGCCGAAGAAATCGAGGCCTTTTACCAGAGAATTCTGGATATGGGGACAAGAAGAGGTTGATAGCCAAATTATAAGCAGCCCGCCAAATAAAACAAGTCTCTTTCATGGATGGATAGATTCTAGGCAGGTTGGAGCTGTTGAAGATACAGGGGCTTTGTGTTAGTATGAAATCTGTTTTTCGGCTGGAGAACCATGGGGACTGCTCCATAAAAGGATTTTTGGTTGTGACGACAGAATGCGGTTTCTGAAATGGTATCTCTAGATACATTCCATTCCGGTGCAAAAAAGAGATTTGATCAAGGCCATTCTGAAGTAAAGCCGGAGACGGGGAATGGTCTATGTTTCCCCTGAGTGGGACGTAACGCAAGAGGTATTTGGAAGATGACCACGAAATTGCAGCCTGACCTTTCCCTTTTCATCGTTAACTGGAACACCAAGGAACTGCTAGTGAATTGTGTGGAGTCATTTTATCGCACAGTAAAAGGCCTCACTTTCGAGATCTTCGTCGTAGACAATGGATCCAGTGACGGAAGCCCAGATTCAGTTAGGAAGGCATTTCCCAGGATCGAGCTCATTCGAAACCAAATGAACCTCGGATTTGCCAAGACGAATAATGAGGCTCTCAGGAAAAGCAAGGGGAGATATGCACTATTGTTGAATACCGACGTAATTCTGACCAATGGTGCCGTCGAATATTTGGTGGAATTCATGGATAGCAATCCCACTGTTGGCATCGCCGGAGGACAGCTCATCAATGTGGATGGGTCCAAGCAGAACTCCTTCGATAATTTCCCATCCCTCGCCGCGGAAGGTTTAAACAAGAGCCTCCTGAGGATGTCTTTTTCCGAAAAGATATTCAAGAAAGCGAGTCAGATACAGCTTCCCAATTGATATGCACTCGGTCATCGGGGCATGTATGATCGTTCGTTCCCGGTCAATCCAGGAGATGGGCTTGTTGGATGAGAATTACTTCTTCTCCCTGGAGGAGTCGGATTGGTTCTATCGCATGAGGCGTCGGAGATGGTGGGTATGCCATGTGCCCCAGGCGGAGATCGTTCATCTTCAGGGGAGAACGGCAAATCTGGTGAAGGGTAGAGGAAAAATAGAATATTACCGATCCTTCTAACTCTATTGAAAAACATAAGGGAATGGCGGAGTCAATGGTGCTGAGAGGAATCCTTTTTACGAGATTCTGCATCGATTTTCTCTTGACGCTTCTCGCGTGTTTGTTCACGGCCTTTCGGAGGGAGGAGTTGAAGAGGAAGCTGAGTATCTACGCTACGCTCATTTATTGGCACTTAAAACTGTGTCCGGAGAGAATGGGTATGCTGGAACGGCAGCGGAGGGGAAGAATGCTTTTATTGAATGGTTAGACAAGTTATGAGGAACTATGGAAGGAAATCTGAGATTTAAGTGTCGATTGAGGAGACTCCGAAAGGTTGAAAGATTTAGGATATAGTACCGGCAACTTGTCTGATAAGGATATTGAGATAACAGAGGGAGAGAGATGCGCAATATTGCCGTAATCGGCTGCGGGTATTGGGGGAAGAACCTAGTCCGAAACTTCTGGGAGTTGAAGGCCTTACACACGATCTATGACGTTGATGAGAAAAAACTAAACGAGATGAAGTCCCTCTATCCCCCGGTCAAGATCGCCAATAACCTGCCGCAAATATTGAGGAATGAATCCATTGAGGGGATTGTAATTGCTACCCCCGCCGAATCCCACTATGAAATCGCCAAGGAGGCTCTTTTGGCCCGAAAGGATGTCTTCGTGGAGAAGCCCCCGGCCTTGAGGGTGAATGAAGGGAGGGAGTTGGTGGCCCGTGCCAAGGAGGACGAAAGGATCTTAATGGTGGGCCACCTTCTCGAATACCATCCGGGGATTATTAAGCTGAAACAGATGGTCTCTTCCGGCGAATTGGGAAAGATAAACTATATTTACTCAACTCGGCTCAACCTGGGGAAGTTTCGGACCGAGGAGAGTATCCTGTGGAGCTTCGCTCCCCATGATATCTCGGTGATTCTGCTCCTCCTGGAGGAGACCCCGAGGGAAGTATCTGCCCATGGCGGTAGCTACCTCAACCAGGAGATTCCCGATGTTACCATGACTACTATGGATTTCTCCAGCGGGGTCAAGTCACACATCTTCGTCAGTTGGCTCCATCCCTACAAGGAACAGAAGCTGGTGATCGTAGGCGATCGAAAGATGGCCGTCTTCGATGACGTGGCACCGAGGGATAAGCTATTGCTATTTAGCCACAGGATTGACTGGATAGACCGAGTTCCCGTCCCCAGAAAAGAGGATGCAGAGGTAGTCGATTTCGAAATGGAGGAGCCCCTTAAGGTCGAGTGTCGGCACTTTCTGGATTGCATCCAAAATCGCGAGAGGCCGAAAACCGATGGTGAAAGCGGATTGCGAGTTTTGGAGATCCTGGATCTCTGTCAGAGATCATTGCAAGAGAAGGGGAAGGTGCTGCCATTCGGAAGGCAGCGCCACCGGGATGTCTTCATTCACGGAACATCGTGTGTCGATGAAGCCTGTGAAATTGATGAAGGGACACGAATATGGCACTATTGCCATATTATGGAGGGAGCCGTAATCGGGAGGAATTGTTCCGTCGGGCAAAACGTGTTCGTCGGGAGGGGCGTTAGGATAGGGGACAATGTGAAAGTCCAGAATAATGTATCCCTATACGAAGGGGTGATAATCGAGGACGATGTCTTTTGTGGCCCCTCCATGGTCTTTACTAACGTTATTAACCCGCGCAGTTTCATCTCTAGAAGGAAGGAGTTTAGGCAGACGCTGGTGAGACGGGGAGCCACCATCGGCGCTAATGCTACCCTTTTATGCGGTTACACCATTGGCAGATATGCCCTGATCGGAGCCGGGGCAGTGGTGACGGGGGACATTCCCGATTATGCCATAGTGGCTGGAAATCCGGCCAAGGTCATCGGCCATATTTGTCAGTGCGGGGTTCGATTGGAATTCGATGGTACGATGGCTACGTGTAGCCGTTGTGGATTAAAATTTCAGAAGGATGGAGGGCTCGTCTTCCCTCTTTAATGAAGTGGCAATGGAAATGGAGATTCCACTCGTCGATCTGAAGGCCCAATATGCGGAAATTGGGGAACAGATTCAAAAAGCCGTGGATGCCGTTTTCGAGAGCCAGCGGTTTATCCTCGGACCCAACGTCAAAAGACTGGAGGAGCAAATTGCTGCCTACAGTGATGTCAAAAACGCTATCGGTCTTTCCTCGGGAACTGATGCCCTTCTGGTCTCCCTGATGGCCCTGGACATCGGCCAAGGCCACGGCGTAATCACGAGCCCTTACACCTTTTTCGCCACCGCGGGTGTAATTGCCCGCCTTGGCGCAAGGCCGATATTCGTCGATATCGATCCCGCCACCTATAACCTGGACCCCGAGAAGCTTGGAGAGCTCCTAGAGGAAGGATGCGATGTGGATCAAGAGACCGGGAGGCCGGTGGACAGGAAGATGAGTTGTCCTATACAGGCCATCATTCCGATTCACCTCTACGGGCAGAGTGCCGATATGGATCAAATCATGGAGATGGCCCGAAAAGTTCAGCTCGATATCGTTGAGGATGCGGCCCAGGCCATTGGAGCAATATATTACTCGAAGAGGTCGGAGGCGAAGGGAGAGGGACCTGAGATTGTAGGGAAGGTGTTAGGGAAAAGCCCCGAGGCCAGTTTTGGGGAACCAAGAACGGCCTGTAGAGCGGGAAGCATGGGAAGGCTGGGATGCTTCTCCTTTTTTCCCACGAAAAATCTGGGGGGATTTGGGGATGGCGGAATGGTGGTGACCGATGACGAGGCAATGGCGGACAAGATAAGGGTCCTCAGGGTGCATGGCAGCCAACCGAAATA
>CP070774.1:1389469-1403186 GCA_020346125.1 Syntrophobacterales bacterium
GGGTGGCCCCCAGGCCAACAGAAACAACGCCTTCACCCTTGGCACCCCGACCACGGAGATTTACGTAATGCATGGAGAGACGGCCGCGGTGGCCGCCTTTGCGAGGAGGTTGGTGAAGGAAAAAGATAAAGAGCATTCCCTGGAGCCCATCATCGAGAAGATGAACGCACTGGCCCAGCAATACTATGAACAATCTAGGCCCGTTTACTGTGTCAAAAAGGGATACGTTGATGAGGTGGTCCCCCTCACCCAATTGAGGGATTACCTGACTGCTTTTGTCCGATGCTGCTTCCAAAACCCCAGGAGCACGTGCCCTCCCCACCAGATGATGTTATCCAGGATCATCAGGGGATGATGATTTTTCAACGGTGTTGCCCAAATTCCCGGAGCGAACATTATTCAGTGCTGCAGTGCTGCGGTGTTGCAGTCCCGCAGTGTTGCTGCCAGGGCGTCACATATTTTCTCTATAGCGTTCTGCATAGTTCCGCATAACTAAAACGAGCATAAAATCCTAAACGTTTTGGTCATTTAATTATTAGTGCTTTGTATTTGTTTAGGGTTTAGAAATGAGGATTTCGGATTTGCTTGTATTCTCTCCTTTACGTAAATATTTATGGGGTCATAAACAAGTTGTGGGATGAAGCAGCGCCCCATGTGCTTTTTGCAGTTAAGCGAACTCTAGAATGGTTAAAAATTCTTTTCAGTGAGTGAAATGTGATTCGGGCAACAGGCCCTTCAAGTTTGAGGGACTTACGGTTATGGCCCTGCTTGGGACTTATTTCACTTTGTATTGCGCCTTCTCCGGCCAATCATCGGGATAGATCTGATCGGGCTTTTCGCCCAGCTTCTCCTTGAGCGTGGCCAGTCCTTTCCGCTTGAACTCCTCCCGGGATTCCTTGGGAATTCTCCCGTTCAATATGGCCTCGGATCGGAGTCGGCGACCGACGGTTTTTTCCATCATAGTCCCCAGCTCGAGGAGACGGTCCACATTGATGCCGGTCTCAATCCCCATCTCGTCCATCATCACCACCATATCTTCCATGGTCACGAGGCCAACAACATTGGGGTCCTTATAGTAATACGCACCAGTGCCGGTAACCGGCACACGATCCAGGAAATTTGCCGGCTGACCACCCAGCCCACCAAGGGTGCCTTCAAAGATGTCGATCCCGGCCTGAAGGGCCGCCAATACATTGGCGGTGCCCCAACCCCTGGTCACATGGAAATGGGCTATATGGAGATCGGTGTTGGGAATTTCGTCCAGAATCATGGAGTAATATCGGTAGACCTGATCGGGCGGTGCGGAACCGTCATGGTCGGCATGTTCAATATCCGCCGCGCCGATATCCAGCCATCGTTTGGTAAATTCCACGGCATCCTCAAATCGGGTGGGCCCGGATATCGGGCTCCCCCAGATGGTGCTTACAGTGCCGCACATCTTAATGCCTACATCCGAGGCCTTCTTAATGCACCGTTCGGCCTCATTCCAGTAGTCAGGAAGGGTTGTGCCTGAGTTGGCAAAGTGATGCTCCTCATCCGTTGAAACCATCATCAAGATGCGATCCGGGCCCCAACCCTCTTTCTTGGCCTCAATGGCACGATCAACCGCCCGCTCTCTGATGGTGACGGCCGTCAATTCGATGTCATCCCAATTTACCCCTGCCCTGGCCAATTTCTTGCTCCCCTTCAATCGTTTCATGAGATCATCCGCGTCTTTAAATTGAGGCATGGCCACGGGGTTTCCAAAATTGGCCACCTCCAGGCGTTTGAAGCCGCAGAGGATCAACTCCTCCAAATAGAACAATTTGGCCTCGGTGGGAATCCAGATCTCCTCGTGCTGGAATCCATCGCGCACGGTAATATCGCCCAAGCGGACCCTCTTGGGATACTTCAGTTGAAACGTATCGCTCATGCGATTCTCCCCTTATGGCCGATGGATTTTCGATTATTTCCTTTTCCAGGTCGTCCCATCGGGCTCGTCCTCCAAGGCTATGCCCATTGATGACAGGGATTCCCTGATCTCGTCGGCCAGTTTCCAATCCCTCTGTTTCCTGGCCTCATCTCTCTCCCGAATCATCCGGTTGATTTGGTCCTCGGCGATCTGAAGTCCGCTCAACTCTCTTCGTCTTTGACCCTCCAAATAGTCCCGGGGATGACATTGAAAGAGGCCCAGGATATTACCGTAAAGTCGGAAGTTATCCCTGGCTGAGGTGACGAGGTTTGTAGGGAGATCATGCCGTGAGCCCTCATCCCTCATCACGGCATTGAGATTTCGGGCCAGATCGTGGAAGTGGCCCAGGGCCAAAGCGGTGTTGAAGTCATTATCCATGGCCTCTTTGAATCTCTCCGGAAAGGCCTTTACCCCTTCAAAGGCCTTCTGAACCCCCTCCTCCAGGCTTGACTCCCCCCCCTGGGAGGCTAACCCCTCCACCTCCAATTCATCCATCCGCTTCAGGGTGGAGTAGAATCGATCCATACTCATTTTAGCCTCGGCCAAATTCCGGTCGGAAAAATCGACGGGGCTCCTATAATGGTGGGATAGGAGAAAGAAACGGATAATTTCCGGATGGTATCGGTCCAGAATCTCCTTGATGGTGAGGATATTTCCCAGGGATTTAGACATCTTCTCCCGATTGATATTCACAAAACCATTATGTACCCAATATTGGGAAAGAGGTTTCCCCGTGGCCCCTTCCGACTGGGTGATTTCATTTTCATGATGGGGAAAGATCAGGTCCTTCCCCCCACCGTGGATGTCCAAGGTATTCCCCAAATATGCCTGGCTCATGGCTGAACATTCGATATGCCAGCCCGGCCTCCCCCTCCCCCATGGGCTGTCCCATGATGGCTCACCTGGTTTACTGGCTTTCCATAATGCAAAATCGAGGGGGTTTCGTTTTTTCTCGTCAATCTCGACCCTCGCCCCGGCTCTCATCTGTTCGGGACTCCGTTTGGAGAGCTTTCCGTAGCCCGCAAATTTCTCAACGGAGAAGAAGACGTCTCCATCTGTCTGGTACGCATATCCCCTTTCCATCAACCTTTCGGCCATCCGAATCATCTCCCGAATATGGTCCGTCGCCTTGGGCTCGTGGGTCGGTTTTTCAAGGCCCAGGGCCTCCATATCAGTGGTGAATTCACGAATATATCGATTGGCGATCTCCTCACATTCTACATCTTCGGCATTGGCCTTCTTAATAATCTTATCATCC
Source organism: Syntrophobacterales bacterium (assembly GCA_020346125.1). Taxonomy (GTDB): domain Bacteria; phylum Desulfobacterota; class BSN033; order WVXP01. Next base: position 1,392,679 of record CP070774.1, read on the forward strand.
ACATCGGTGATATTTCGAACATAGGTGACTTCATACCCCAGGAAACGAAGGTATCGGAATATGACATCGAAAACAACGGTTGACCTCGCATGGCCGATATGGCAGAGGTCGTAGACGGTGACACCACAGACATACATCCCCACTTTCTTGTCGCATAGAGGTTTAAACACCTCCTTCTTGCCTGAAAGCGTATTATAGACCCTCAACATCAGGATCCTCCTCTTCCATCTCCTCGACCAAGACAACGGATTGTGCCATGATACCCTCCCCCCTTCCTAAAAACCCCAATCCCTCCGGGCTTGTTGCCTTGATATTTATTCGGTCTGTTCCTACTCCCAGAGCGTCCCCCATCTTATCGATCATCCGGGGGATGTATTCGGCCAAGCCCGGTCCTTGTGCGGCGACAGTGGCATCCATATTGACGATTCGGAAGCCCTTTGCTTTTACCTTCTCAATAACCTTCCTGAGCAATATCATGCTGCTTATATTTCGATATTGGGCATCCGTATCGGGAAAATGCCTCCCCAGGTCTCCCTCGGAGATAGCACCTAAGATGGCATCGCAGATGGCGTGGATCAAGACATCGGCGTCCGAATGGCCAAGCAACCCCTTTGAATAAGGGATTTTAACTCCCCCCAAAATGAGCTTACGTCCTTCGACCAGGGGATGGACATCAAGGCCCATGCCGATTCTCTGGAACTGAGTCATAGTGATTCTCTCCAAGCGAACTTCCCTTCCTTGAGGATGTAATGTGCCAGAGCAATATCTTCGGGGGTAGTAATCTTGATATTGAAGGGGGACCCTTCAATTACCTTCACCCGAATTCCCATCCGTTCGACGAAGGAGGCATCATCGGTACCCTCTATTCCCTCTTTTAAGGCCTTCTGGTAGGCATCCTTTATAACACTATAACGAAAGCCCTGGGGGGTTTGAATGTGAAAGAGGGTATTTCGTTGGAGGGTATCCACGACATTTCCCCCGCCATCAACCCGTTTGATGGTATCCTGGGCAGGTATTGCCGTAACAACGGCTTGAACGTCTTCCATGGCCGCCATAAGCCTCTTGAGCATGTCGGGCGAGACGAAGGGGCGAACTCCGTCATGAATTATGACCGTATCACAATGGCCCTCCATGGCCTTGAGGCCATTCCATACGGAATCCTGTCGGCGCTCTCCCCCGCGGACGAGCTGTGAGACCTTCGTTATCCCATATTTTTGGATAATCTCCCCCCTGCAATATTCGAAGTCCCCTTCGTCCAAAACAAGACACACCTGTTCAATTCCCTCAAACTCCTCGAATGCCTTGAGGGTGTAGAAGAGCAAAGGCATTCCCTTGAGGGAGATGAACTGTTTTTTCATCCTCCCCCCCATCCTTTGGCCTTTACCACCTGCGGCGATGAGGGCGTCGGTCTTCATCGAATCTCCCCGGTAATGGCATCAGAGGGCTTATTCCTTTCCCCTGGCAGAATGCCCAATGGTTTCGTTAACAGGATAGAAGTAGCCACCACCTGCATCCACTCCCACTTTAGCAAATATCATCCTCCCCGCTGTAGTTTGCAATATCTGAGTAACCATGACTTCGATATTCTTCCCCATATATTTTGATCCATTTTCAATCACCACCATTGTCCCATCGTCCAGGTAGGCCACCCCTTGGCCGGGTTCTTTCCCCTCCTTGATCACCTTCACGCTTATGTCTTCCCCCGGCAAGACAATAGGCTTCAAGGCGTTGGTCAATTGGTTGATGTTGAGGACATCCACTCCCTGAAGTTCCGCCACCTTGTTGAGGTTCGAGTCGTTTGTGATGATCTTGGCCCCCATCTTCTTGGCAAGCTCCACCAGCTTCGCATCTACTTTTTTGATCCTGGGGAAATCCTGTTCGACGACCTTCACCTCAACGTCGACCTGCTTCTGAATTCGATGCAAGATCTCCAGTCCCCTTTTCCCCCGAGTTCGCTTGATGGGATCCGTCGAATCCGCTATATGTTGAAGTTCGTGAAGGATAAATTGGGGAATGACGAAGGTCCCTTCGATGAATCCCGTTTCGCAAATATCCGCGACCCGCCCATCTATGATGACGCTGGTGTCCAAAATCTTAGAATTCTCGGCGTCCAAGGAAGATTTTGAGGTTCCTCTTAAATTGGCGAAGCTAAATTCCTCCCCCTTTTTTAATCCTATCTTTATGCCGATGTATCCGGGGATGGAATAGGTAAGCAGGTAAACGGCCAATGAGAGGCGGGTCCCCTTTAAAATATCAACGAGGAATGCATCCGCCAAGATCTTAGCCACGATAAACCCGGCAATCAACCCTAAGGCAGCCCCGCAGAGACTTCTCAGTGAAATCTTTTTTGCGCTCTCCTCTATTAAAATGCTCAGGATGCCAACCAAAAGCCCCCCTGCTGCCCCCCACAGGAGAGCCCACCCCGTCCCGAAGAGCTCCCTCGAAATTAATAATCCGCCTACGAAGCAGATGAGTATGATAAATAAACGTAATATCATAGTACCCATTGATGACCTCCGGTGCATAAAAGGGATAAATTAGATCGTAATTCCCTCCCGCCCCGTGAAAGGGGAGGGATATTCTTTCGCCTGATTAAAGCAAAGCCATTCAATCGGGGATTCGGTTATCGGAGGGGTAGAGGGAGAAGAATAAAAAAAATGAATTAGTATTCCATCCTTCAATCTTTGAATCGAAACCATTTATGTTTCGAAGATCTTTTCTATTTCCATGAGCACTTCTGATTCCTTGACATCCCGTGCTACAGCGAGCTCCTTCACCAGGAGATTTACGGCCGTGTCGAGGATCTTTCGCTCCCCAAAGGAGAGGTCCTTTTCCATTTTGAGTACCTGAAGGTCGCGCAAAACCTCAGCGATAGAAAAAATGGAACCCGTGTTGATCTTAAACATATATTCCCTATATCTCCGATTCCATGTCTGGTTGTCCAGGGGAACGTGCCTTTCCTTCAGGATTTGAAATACCCTTGGTATTTCCAATGGTGGGATGACCTCCCTCAGTCCAACGACATCGATATTCCCCGTGGGGATCATAATGGTCATTCCATTATCAACTATCGATAAGATATAATATAATTGTTCCTTCCCCGATATCGTCTTGCTCTCGATGGCCTCGATTACTCCAACCCCATGACCTGGATAAACTGCCTTATCCCCGACGTCAAACATCTTCTGAACTCCCTTTGGTGATTATAATCTCTCCCTTGACTTAACCCCCCTTGTTGTGATCTGTTAGTATTCCCTCCCTAGTAAGTAGTCGGCCTCGCCACATCACTGAGGACAAAATTCCCCCCATTGGTGATGTGGGCTATCGCCGCATCAGTCCCAAAAAGCTGGGAAACCCTCACCTGCCCCTTTCTCTGGCCTTCGAAGGGATTCATGGAAATCTCAACCATCTGATCATTTCTCCCCCCTCCTGACCCATAGACATCCATGAGATCCCCCACCTTCAATCCGGTAAGCCTTCCGGCATTGAGATACACCCTATCCCCATCGATTTTCACAATTCGGGTGTACCACACCATCTGGTTTATTCCAGAGAGAATGTCCCCCGTCAGCTCCTCTATGGCCAACTGGATAGCCTTAAGCCTCGCCTTATCTCGAGAGAATTCCCCCTTTTGCTCCGCTGCGAAAATAGGGTTTCTCTGTTCGAAGACCTTCATCACTCGGCCGGTGGCTGCTTCGATGAGTTTTGCTTGGATCCGAACAATGGCCAAGGCCGTATCCTCTCCATCACCCCCCTTGCCCTTTGAGGCCGCAACATACGGACCCGAAAGGGTTCCATAGAGAAGCGCATGGACTCCGAAAACGGTATTAGCTATCCTTACAATCATGGGGTCATCTAACCGGATGGATCCAATTCCCCTCCTGTTGAGGTAATCCAATATGGCCTGATCATCCAAACAGAGTATCCTATCTGTTTGGTTCTCTAGGGAATCCCGTAATCGTTCAGCCACCATTTCCCCCCAATGTTCATCGGATTCACCTTCATCGAAAGCAGCAATAATGATCTTCCTCCTCAGCTCAATGGAGGAGGGAACAGGAATCTCGGCCTTTTCCCCCGAAGCAGTTATTGATAGGCCATTAGATTGGGTTATGGTTTCTTTCTCGGATTGAGCCAGTGGTTCCTCCCCTGCTGCCTTTTGCCCTTGGGGTCCCGAAAATTCGCCTCGTTTCGAAAGATACTCATCGACGGGAATATATTGGTATCGGGATCCGCTGGGATTTTTCTCCTCCCCGCTATTGGCTACCTTAACGTATTCCTGGCCATCGATGATAAACACTTCTTTATCGCCAAGTGCTCTCTCCTTCATTTTTCTATGGGCTTGGTTTTCGCTCTTCAACCAGGGAAGGAGTGAACAAGCAGTGAGAAAGAGGGCAAGGAAAGGGATGAATACGGCTCCCAGTGCTCTTTTGGGCGGTCTTGGCTCCATAATTACTTGATAATATAACAGAAAGCTTTCGGAATATCAAGGAAAATCCTCTCGGGTGTTTCGGATTATCCACGTATCTGGGATGGGAATCGATGGGAACTACCTCAATTCGGTATCAATTCTCCAAGAGTCGAGGCTGTTCCAATCCCTCGGCCGTCTCCAATGGCGTCGACTCCATCTAACGTATGGAGAGGAGGGAAACCCTCCATCCCCCCGGTTTAGATAAAAGAAGGGGATGGGAGATCGGGAGAAAGAGAGGGCAACTCCTTCACGATCCGTTACCACTTTTGCCACATTGGGATTGGACACATGACCATTGCCAATACGGATCTCTCAACACGGTATGAGAGGCGGGCCCATGGCTGCAATCATCTCATGCCATACTCGATTGCCAATTCCCTGAATCCCTCGAGCGATGCCTCGATCACCCGTCTCTCCACGCAGTAGGCGATTCTGATATGGCCCGGCCTTCCGAAACCCCTTCCGGGTGCCGTGAGGATGTTTTTGGCCTGCAAGGCCCTGACGAAGGCGACATCATCGTCAATGGGACATCGTGGGAAGAGATAGAATGCGCCCATCGGCTTCACAATCGAATATCCGAAATCGACGAGTCCATTATAGAAGAGATCCCGTTTTTCCTGATACTCCGAAATGTCAACCGATACATGCGTCAACCGACCAACTAACCGTTGCATGAGCGCGGGGGCGTTGACGAATCCCAGGGTTCTATTGGCGAAGGTCATCGCGTCGGCCAACCTCTCCTTTCCATCGGCCGAGGGACTGATAGCCACGTACCCGATGCGCTCTCCCGGAATGGAGAGATCTTTCGAGTGGGAAATGACGGAGATACAGTGATCGTAGATGGAGAAGACGTCGGGAAGTTTTACACTATCGTACACAATCCTCTTATATGCCTCATCACAGAGGAGGAAGATGGTCCTCCCGTATTTCGCGCTCTTTTCGCCCAAAATCTGCCCCAATTGAATAAGGGGCTCCTTGTCGTAAACCACTCCCGTCGGATTATTGGGGGAATTGATGATAACGGCCTTGGTCTTTTTATTGATGGCCCCCTCAATGGCCAGCAGGTCGAGGGAAAAGTCGTCCCGTGAATCCACTGTCTTCAGGGTCCCCCCGTGATTATCCATGTAGAACCTGTATTCAACGAAGTAGGGACAAGAGGTGATTACCTCGTCGCCGGGATCTAAAATTGATTTCAAGGCGATATTGAGCCCCCCGGCAGCCCCGGTGCTCATAATGATCTGTCGCTCCGTAAATGAGAAGCCCGTCTCCTCGGAGAGCAGGCTGGCTATGCTCTTTCTGGTCTCCTCATAGCCGTTATTGGTCATATATCGGCACATCCCCGGGATGGGATTATTCGCTATCTTCCTCAATTCATCGAAGAACTCCCCCGGGGGTTCAGCGATGGGATTCCCCAGGCTAAAGTCGAATATCTTTTCAGGGCCATACATTCGTTTTAACTTGTCCCCTTCCTCGAACATCTTCCTTATCCAAGATGCTCCTTCCAAAGCCTTTTCGATTTTCTTCGATATCGCCATTTCCTCCCTCCCCTTTCTCACTCCGAAATCAGAATAATTTGCTGCGAGAACTCACCTCATCATCATTCTCTTCAAGCTTGATCATACGTCTAACCCTTTTGGTTCTTCTTCTTTGCCCTTTTGATAAGTATTATACTTGCTCTCAGTCCTTGAACCAAGCGGTTTCTCCCTGTCCTTAAATTCCTAATCTCTTATTGAATGCCTCCCCCCCAAAGTAAATTAGCTGACCCACTCTCTGTACCACACCATGGCCTCACTCTCCACACCATCGAGGATGAAGACGTGTAAAGGGAAAAGGCCAAGGACTGAGAGGATATTCATCCAGGGAACAGCCCTGAGGAATGCCCATCCTGCCTCCCCCACCTGATACGAAAGGGTGCGTTGAAAACGATGGCTAGCGAGACCGAAATCCCTGGACGTACGGTTTGAGGGCGGCGTAGATGAAGAAGTTAACGGGAGTGTCAATTTTCAATTTGCGGCCGAGGCGCACGGCGGCGCCGTTGAGGTATTCCAGCTCCAGACGGCGTCCTGCCAGAAGGTCCTGGAGCATGGAGCTCTTTGCTGTTGGATGAAGGTTCCTCTTCATGAATTCTAAGAGCCGACAGACGATCCCGTTTGGAAGTTCGATGCCGCTGGCTTGCGCGATGGCGTACACCTCCTTCATGGTCTCCTGCATCAACTGACTTGTCTCGGGGCTCGCAAATACCGGCCCGAATGGCTGGCGCAAAACGGCCAGAACGCCCCCGGTAGCACAGATCACGATGAATTTCTCCCACATTTTGCGGCGGATATCGGCCTCAAGAGTGGCATCTAGGCCCGCCTTCCGCAATGCGCCCAGAACACGTTCTACCCGGGGACTCTTTCCACCCTGCAATTCTCCGAAGATAAGCTCGCCCGTTACCCCCCGCTGCGCCACTATGCCAGGTGCCTCGATGCTGCCCGCTACGTAAGTTAAGCCGCCCAGGATATGTTCACCTCCCAGAAGCTGGGCCAGCTGGTCCGGAACTTCGATGCCGTTCTGTACCGGGATGACAAGGGTATTCTCCCCGAGAAGCGGTCGAGATTGCTTGGCGGCAGCCTCGAGGTCATACGTCTTCACACAGAACAGGATGAGATCGACGGGGCCAACTTCGCGCGGGTCAACTGTGGCCTGCACGGGGACGGTGAAATCGCCATACAGCTCAGATTTCACGGTGAGGCCGTTCGTGCGCATGGCTTCCAGATGCGCACCGCGAGCGATGAGTGTCACATCTTTGGCACGGCGGGCGAGGATTCCTCCGAAGAAGCCGCCCATACCCCCTACTCCGAATACGGCTATTCGCATCTCTCGTTTTCCTGCCGTCTATTAGTAACCGAGTCTTACGGTCTTAAATCGAGGGCCATGTAACACGGCACGTATGGTGTGTCAAGGGATTTTTGTTACCTTCTCCTGCCATCGGCCGAACGAAACAACGGACAAATGACTCGAGTAGGTGGCATGAGGTTACTGTGTAGAGATGGGGAAAGATTTGTGGATCAAATATTGTTCAAAGTGGAATTGGGCTAATATCTCTGTTTAAGTGAGAAATCGTCCGATCTGGTTTTTCCTTTGACATATCTTTTCATCCTGCTACAATGGATTTAGTCGGTTAAGCCAAACTATCTGTGAGGGTGGGGCGAAAAGCCACGGGTCTTTGGATCTTCCTACGAGAATCCGCGTGTGGCTTTTATCCAGTCGGCGATTTTGACCGGAAGCGGTGGCAAAAACAAAATAAGGGTTCAAAGACAGCCGGGTTGCCGAAGTGAATTGGTGCCCCGGCTTTTATATATAGTGAAAATTTTGACTTCGAAGATACACCTCATTCCAAATCAGAGTAGACCTTTCAATTAATACCATAAGTATTTCCCCAAAAGGAGGATAGATATGATTATACAGGTAGTGGGAACAGGAACAATAGGTGAGCCCCTAATTGGATTACTCTGCAATACCAAAAAAGACTTGGGATTAGATGAGATTACATTTTATAAACACAGCCCAACGCTAATAGATAGGCCGATGGTAAAGGACTTAATGAATAGGGGCGCAAATTTATGCGTAAAAAAGGAAAGGATAAAGGATTTCCAAGAGCTCGGCCTGGAACCGAAGTACGAACTGGAAGAAGCCATCAGGAGGGCAGATGTAGTGATTGACTGTACACCGAGAGGCATCGGTCTGGCGAACAAGGAAAAATACTATACTCGCTATTGTGATAGAGTGAAAGGGTTCTTAGCTCAGGGATCCGAGTTTGGCTTTGGGAAGATGTATGCTGTTGGCATCAATGATGAGGTCATAACACCGGAGGATAATTTTATCCACATTGTCAGTTGTAACACTCACAATATCGCTGTAATCATAAAGACTCTTGGGATGCACGACTTGAGAGAGGGGCGATTTGTCTGCATTAGAAGGGCAAACGATATTAGTGAGGAAAGAAATTACATCCCAGCCCCGGAGGTTGGGGAGCATTCCGGCGAAATGGGAACCCACCAAGCTCTCGATGTCTATCATCTTTACAAAACACTGGGCATCGAACTGAACGTTTTTTCAAGTTCCTTAAAGATTAACACCCAATACATGCATTGCATATGGTTCGATGTAAAGTTGGACAGGAAAATTGCAAAAGATGAGGTAATTCAGAGATTCATTGATAACCCCCGTGTTGCCGTAACAAACAAGACCTCTTCCAATTTGGCATTTTCATTCGGAAGAGATCATGGCCATTATGGGAGAATCCTGGACCAAACAATTGTGGTATTACCAACTTTGCATGTGGTAAATGGGAACGAGGTGGTTGGATTTTGCTTTACCCCCCAGGACGGGAATTCTTTATTGAGTAGCGTTACAGCAGCGGAGCGATTATTATATCCGGATTCATATGAAGAAAAGCTCAAGTGTCTTGAGCCGTTTTTATTTGAAGAGGTATAAATGAAGAGCGGATACATACCTACCGGGAAATACAGTCAGGTAATGGGGGTTCCTTTTTTATCGAATATTAGTTATCGAATAAACATGCAATATTGGATAGCGAGATAAGCGATAATTATCGATTAGCGTTTCTATATTAGATGGTTCAAGGGTCGGCTTAACCGAATGTAATAGTTAGAAACATTCCGGCCTTATGAAGGGTTGGGCCATTGTTGCCCCCAGCCTTTTTTCTTGTGAATCTTGTTCCGCTTTGCTACTATGACCCTATGAGGCTGCCTATTCATAGGATTTTCCTACCCCTTTTTGTCCTTTTGTTCCTATCCGTACCCCTATCTTCTCAAACCCTCGATCCCCAAACCGCCGGAGTCACGGAGGAAGAGGTCAGACAGTTCTTGGAACACTACAAAAACCGATACACCCGAAAGGATATAGACGGCTTTGTCTCACTATTCTCCTCCAAATCCGTCCAGAATGAGAGGGATGGCTTCGATGACATTAAAAAGATTTATTCGGACTTTTTCCATCAGAGCCGAGAACTACGATATCACCTAGAGGATATGAGGATTAAAATCTATAAGGAGGTCCTAGTTTTTGGGCTTTTCTACGAAAGTGCCATATCAGTAGAGGCCCATTATAAAGTGGATCAGATATTGAAAAAGACAGGAAAGAAGAGGGTCTGGGAGGGAGACGTCCGCTGGATCTTAATCAGAGAAAATGGAGCTTTAAGAATACTTTCTCTTGATTTTAAGCACCAGAAGTCCCGGTAACTGATTATCTCAAGATGAGGTGATGGTTGAGTTTAAGAGATCTGATAGGGGAATAAACCAAAAGAGGCGAATGTCGCCGATGATAGCCCCATAATTATGGGGCAGGGAGGTGACATATGTTTAGGAGATTGAATAAGGCAATACTTTTATTAGTTTTAGCTATTCAGATTTCCGGATGTGCCGAAGCGGTTTTTGTGGGGGTTGGGGCTGTTGGCGGTGCGGGGGCGGCCCTATTTTACAAGGGCAAAATGGAAGAAAACCTTGATATTTCTTTCTCAAAGGCTCACGCGGCTACCCTTGCGGCATTGAAAGATCTTGAACTTCCTATCAATAAGGATCAGAAGAAGGGGCTGAAGGCAAGTATAGAATCCCAATTCCCTGAAGGAAAACAAGTTTGGATCAGTGTTCGCGCAGTTACGGAATCTTCGAGCAAAATTACAGTAAGGGTGGGAATGTCCGGCGATAAAGCCAGGTCGCAAAAGATTTTCGATGCAATCCATCAACATCTCTGATAGCTAGGTCAGGGTGAAAGGCCTAGATTCTAATTGAGAAGGGGATAATAACTCTAGAAGAGTTTATAGCTAATTTTAAGAAATTTAATAGGGAGATGAAGGAGAGCATGAGAAAGTGATAGTGAAACCTTGGGATTTCCACAAAATTAAGAAATTTGCAAAACCTATGGCAATACTTATTGGTATCATTGCTCTAATTTGTGTCATTGGAGGAATTTATATTTATATAATGCATAACCGTACATTTCCAATAGAGTCTCTCGAATGTAAAGATGCTAAGCT
>CP070774.1:1403286-1432572 GCA_020346125.1 Syntrophobacterales bacterium
GTGGTGAGCAACTCCTGGGGCCTCATCCCATACACCCACGGGTATCCGGATTGTGACCCGCTGTTCAACGCCGTCATCGACAACCTCGAGTTGGCGGGCCCCGTGGTGGTCTTCGCCGCCGGCAACGAAGGCTCGGGTGGCCTCAGGATCCCCGCTGACCGGATCGAGACCCCTGTGAATACCTTCGCCGTAGGTGCCCTCAATCAGGATGGAACGAGCATCGCGAGTTTTTCGAGCAGAGGCCCCTCGGGCTGCGACAATAGGACCGTAAAGCCTGAGGTCACCGCCGTAGGCAACAACGTACGATCGAGCGTCCCCGGCGGGGGCTACCGGATAATGAGCGGCACGAGCATGGCATGTCCCCATGTTGCAGGCGCCGTGCTGCTGCTCAGGGAGGTCAAGCCCGAGGCTACGGTCGATGAGATCAAGTACGCCCTTTACCTGACTGCTTTTGACCTGGGAGACTCTGGAGAGGACAATACCTTCGGCATGGGGAGGATCGATGTGGTCGAGGCGGCCAACGCCATTGAGAACGGCTTCGGAACGATCGATGGCCATGTCACGGATGGCGTGACCGAAATTCAGATCGAGGGGGCTGTCGTGAGACTCGAGGGAACCGGATTTTATAGCGTCAGCGACAGCACGGGATACTACAGCATCCTAGCGCCTGCGGGGACCACGTACCAGGTTGTGGCGAACGCCTTCGGGTACAGGAGGGGGACAGAGGACGACGTCTACCTCCCGCGCGACACCACGGTGACCGTCGATTTCGAGCTTGTAGCAGCCGATAATGGAATCCTCCAGGGTACTGTCACGGATAGCGACGGCGAGCTCCTGGAGGACGTGACGATCTCCTTCCTCAACGCCCCCCTCGACTCCATTGAGACGGACACCGACGGGTTTTACCAGATCACGCTGCCTGGCTATTACGCCTATGACATCAAGGCCGAAAAACTCACCTACACCTCGGAATATGCCTACGAAATCTATATCCCCGAGGGTGGGGTGGTCACGCAGGACTTCGAGCTCGAGCCCGGCCTCTGCTTCCTCAATGCGGCTGCCCAGGGCACGGCCGTTGAGGCCGACCTCGGTGCGTACCGCGAAGCCCGAAGGCTTCTCTCTGAGGGGAGTCCCTTGGGAACAGAGGTGCGGCACCTTTACCAGGAGCACACGGCTGAGCTTGCGGCGATCCTGCTCCACGATCCGGCTCTGCACGTCGAGCTGCGCTCGATGATCTCAAGACTTGCCCCGATTGTGCGATCGACCACGCAGGGAGAGGATCTGGATCGCCCTGTTCTCAGCGACGAGGATGAGGCAGCGATCCACGCCCTTCTCGATGGGATCGAGCTCGTTGCGAGCCCACGGCTGAAGGCTGCGATCAAGTCGGTTCGGACCGATATCAGGACCCTCAAGGGGATGACGATCGGGCAGGTCAGCTCATCTCTGCGCTGACCGGGAATTGATCATCGACGAATGGGGGGTCGCCACCGAGGGTGGGCGGTCCCCCCATTTTTTGAGGAAGAATCAGCCAACCTGAAAAAGCCATCAGGATAATTATGTTTCTTCCTTTCAATGTAAACCCGTTCATGGCCATACCACTTTGGTTTTTTGCGGTTGTTGGTCTGTTAAACTGTTCACACGGCCATGGTGTGGAGATGATGCAGAATGCGGATGACTCCGACATTTCTCTGTAAACACCTCTCGAAGCGATTGATCCTCGATAAACGAATGATTATTCTTGGGGATTTTTGACACAAAATCCTGTCCGCTCACTTATGGAAAGCTTTCAGTCCAAAAACAGTATTAAAAGCTTCAATAGCATCCCATTTACTCCAATCAGAAGCCATTTGTGAGTCTTTTCCGTGCAAGGTGAGGAATCGTTGAATGAATTGTTTTCCAAGGCTTGCATTGATCCGAATCGGAAGAATGTCCGGAATAAAATCATTCCTATCACCCGATATTCCTAATAAAGGCCCGAATGTCTCCAATAATCCTGCACCAGATCGCCCTCTGACTCTGCCGTCACTGTCCTTGTCCTGAAATGGATCTGCTAAAAAGATCAATTGGAGTTTTCTGTCGCTGATTGGTGGGATGTTGATATGGAAATGTGAATTCATCGCTTGAATAAACGCATTGGCCGCCAGGGCATGACCAATATTCGATGGATGTACACCGTCTAGACTGAAGATTCCTCCGAGAAACCGCGGTGTAACGGGAATGCCGAAGAAAATGGGAGGGTTCTCAGCGACATCATCAAATAATGCGTTGATGTCTACAACAGGCATATTAATGCTGCTGGCGACATTGTCGATTATCGTATTGAAGACATCGATTCTCTCTTGGATGAGGTCTACCTCGTCTGCATCAAGGATGAAATTAGGATCTTTGAGCAAACTGCCATCATCCAGGCCAAGTCTGATGAGAAGCATGACCACGATACTGGTAAAATCCCCTTCCGGCAAACCAAAGTCAGAACCCAAGAACCTGATTAAATCCTGACGATCAACGAGAAACCCGATGTTCGTTACATCCGGGATGTTGGCGAAAACAATAATTTCCCCGAACGCCCCGAGCCTTTGAGCTATCTCCTTAAAGTCAGCCTCAAATTCCTCAACGGGTGTCATCTGCGAGGCATCAAGCTGATCAAAGGAAATAACAGCCGAAAGGACATCATTATTACCTATCCAGCAAACAATGAAAGGTGCCACAATGGATTCAGCGACCTCCATCTGACTCCCAAGCCTGGGAAAAAGTATGAGATCCGTTTCTGAATCTATTTCGTCTTCGCTTAAGGCATCAGCTCGGTCATTGAGCAGTGAATTTACGTCCGCACCAGACACACTGAGGTTTAAAGCAGGAATGTCAGGCCACAGCCGAGACCGAAAGGTTGTGTCTCCAACCACTCCAAGAGGACTGCTTCTAATCAAGGGCAAAGGAAAATGAATACCGAACTGCCTGGCTAGTAATTTCACATAGCTAAACGGTTGGGTTCTCAGATTTGCATCAGCCGATTGAACCCCTGCACCGATGCTATCACCCATTCCGAGAATTATCGGAACCTGCGCCCGTGCTGAGGAGAAACAGAACATCCCGAGGCATACCCAGAATAGGAGTATTTCTGCCAGCCTTTTCCTAAGCAACCTAGTCAGCAAAGTGAGTATCTTTTCCATTATTCCTATCCCCTTCCATAGTGTTCCAGTTCTGTTTGGACAGTTTCAGTCCGTAAAAGCTGTGAGTTGGACCCTTAATCCAATGCTCTATGGTACGGTAGGTGGCAGAAAACGGAAGATCTCATCCGGATTGACGAGGCATACAATTTTCTATCCAACCCCCCCAATTCGGGAGATATGTCACATGGTGACGGGTCGTTGCCCAAATCCCTTTCAGCCCGGTGAAACCCGGCCCCTTTTCCCTTTTTCGTTGATATTTTTATTCTTAATTACCTATTGATAAGCTTTTTCACTTTCATGGATGGTTTGGCTCTTCGGGTACTGTCCTCTTATGTACTAAAGACGGATATGAAAAACAACCCTTTTTTAGTTAATTACCACAAACAGTATCTAGCCATAGGCCTTCCATTTATTTTTTGGTAATGAATTCAAACAATTGAATTACATGAAACGAATAGTATATTATTAAGATTGAAAATCTCATAGAATCTTAGGCTTTTTGACAATTGTGATGACCTCGTAAATAGTCAGAAATGGGACGGCAAAGTAAAAAGTTCCCAATGCAAGGCTTGCGAATCTTGAGGAATGAGGGGTACTTACAGTACGTTGCAATGACGAAAGATGAAGTGTAACGCAGCAGTTGGACTTTTTACAAAGCCGTCAATGTTCGCTTCACTAAAAAAGCAGCTTGACGCACCCCTTCGTTCCACAACTTACCGTGAGGCTTCAAACACCATCGTCGGGGTTGTACACGGACTTCGTCCTAACCGCAACACCACAGCACTATATAATTTCGCGCTCAGAGCTCCTTTTTCCAGTCTCCAGTGATTTCAAAGGCCTTTCTTGACAAAAAAAGGCTGATTCATTACCGTTTAATTCATTTTGGGGGATATTATTGTATGGTCTCGACCTCGACGTTACCTCAGGGCTTCTCCCTGATTAAAAGGGGGAGGACGGAGCTGGTCATCAGAGATCTTTATAAAGATCGATTGATGGAAAGGGAAATCCATAACCTAGAGGTCCTTTCCCTAAGGCAAGGGGATAAGGCTCAATTCATGGAGGGGAGGGGCCTTCTCGTCTCCCTCCCCATGGATGGAAAGGGGCCTGAAAGGATGGTAATCCGGCATTATGAACACGGAGGGATCTTTCGAGCACTGACGAGGGACCTCTTTGTCGTGGGGTCTCGCCCATTTCGTGAGCTCATCCTTACCGAAATGGCAAGGAAAGCCGGATTACCGACGATGGAGGTTCTCATTGCGATAAAGAGATTGGTCCTCTGGCCCTTCTACAAGGGGGATCTGGTTTCCAAGGAAATTCCCAATTCCGCTGATCTCCTTCAATACTTCACCCGATGGGAGAAGGCGAAGGCCCAGAAACAGCTGGGCGAAAAAAGGGAGCTCATCCGCCAAGCGGGCAGATTGGTGAGGGAAATGCATGAAGTAGGAATTTACCATGCTGATCTCCAACTCAAAAATTTCATCGTGGAGATGGGAGAGGGAGGGCTGGGACCTCTTCACATCATCGATTTCGACCGTTCCAAGGTCATCCATCCCCTCAAATCTAACAAATGGCTTTCTAATCTCTTGCGCTTGGACCGATCGGTGGAGAAATGGCGGCACAGTGGCCTCTGGATTACCCGGACCGACCGGCTTCGATTCCTCATGTCCTACCTGGAAGGAGATGAAGAGAGGAGAGCCTTCATGAGGACTTATCTCAGAAAATACATCCGCAGGAGAAGGAGGTACAAAATAGGCTGGGCCATTGAACGCCTTCTCTACAGTTGAGCTATCCGCTCCAAGAAGTCCCCTATGACCCTTTCGAGTAGGCCTCTCCTATCGTAGCAAAAATGGTCGATGCCGGGCAAAATCCGAAGCCATTTTGGCTCCGAAAGGGTTTCAAATAACTCCTCCATTTTCGACGATGGACAGATGGTATCGCGGTCTCCGCAGACAAAGAGCTTGGGCTTTGGGCAATTCCTCAAGAACCCAAAATCGAACATCTCCAGCGGAGGGGCCACTCCGATGAGTCCTCTCACCCGCTCGTCATGTGCCCCAACGGGAAGGCCGGCAATGGCGCCAAAGGAATACCCCGCTACTAAAATCACGGGTAGTTTTCTCCCTTCTCCCAGATAGTCGATGGCGCCCTTCACATCTTTTTGTTCCGAGGTGCCGCCTCCGAATGTGCCGGTACTTTCCCCGACTCCCCTGAAATTAAACCGTAGGCTGGTAAAATCCCACATTGCCGCAATCCGGGTAATGGCGACTACCACGGTATTATCCATATCGCCGCCGAAAAGGGGATGGGGGTGGCAGATAATAACCGACCCCTTGGGGGGTCTTTTATCCAGCGATAGGAGGCCCTCAATCTTTGCCCCCTTCGCCTTGAAATAAATCCTCTCCTCCTCCATTATCACCTCAGCAAAATCCGCTGAGCCCTTTGGTGAATCGGGCGCCATCCGCAATCAGATAAACTCATTCACTGCGGATATCAAATGCGACCTTCGATTTTTTCCGAGGGTTCAGAGGCGCGTTTTTACGGCTGGCTTACGTGGGAATTTTCCAGGAGGGCGATGGGGGACTCGAACCCCCGACCCCAAGCTCCGGAGGCTTGTGCTCTGTCCACCTGAGCTAATCGCCCTCTTTTTTGATAACCGACCCCCTTTTCATCGAAAAACTGCTACGGGCTCAAGAGATTGGGGCCCTTCTCTCTCCAATCATCGAAGACATTTTACCCTCAAACCCAAAAAATATTCAATAAAATTCTGTCTGCGGTTTCCTGAGTTTCGAGGGAATACCGTTGTCCATGAGCGTAATTGGCTGGAGGAGGGGGATACCCTTCAAGGATGAACAGTAAACGGGAATATCTTGAGAGGGGAAGTAAGGAAGAATAGAGCGCGGAAGTCAGAACCGTACGGAAAGGAGTAAGCCTATCAATGGTCCAACAACGTCAACCCACTATAGTAGCAGCACAATCTGCTTCCGAAACTATTATCGAAAACCCTCTTCTTGCCGTCCTGAAATTCAATACGGACAAAGCACAAGCCGCCTGGGACCTCTGACTTCCACTCCTCGACTACCTTGCCCAGTCCCCAAGAGGTGAACCGTCTGTGGAAAACCCTATCTCCCACTTGAAGATAGGTTTGAGGTCCTCGCATATCTGCCTTCCTTCAGGATCATCGGTTTCCCGGATACATTTACCATATCGGCGAATCCTGAATCGAGTACGATCCTTTTTCTTCCTTTCCCACCTTCGGTGGATCCAAAAATACTGATCCGGATAGCGCCTGATGATTGAGTCCAAAAACTCGGTATAGCACTGGGTGTTAATCCGGATATCCTCGGCCTTGACACCGGTCTCGATCAACTCCACTGTGGGCTACTCCCCTTCATACGGAAGGGCTTCATCGATCAACATGACGGGAATATCGTCCCGAATAGGATAGATCAGCTTGCAGCTCTTGCAAATCAAGCCATCCTCTTTTTCAGCCACTACGATATCGCCCTTGCATTTAGGGCAGGCCAAAATCTCCAAGAGTTCCTTATCAATCACCATGACTCCCCTCTCACCTATTTTCATGTTTCCTGGGCGACAATCCACCGTACGGCATCGTACAAATCCTGAGCGATGAAATCGGGCTTCTCCTTCCACTGGCCATTGCAATACGTCAACTCACCTTTCCCATATCCCGTCAACACCAAAATTCCCTTTGTCCCTATCTTGTGCCCGAACTCCACATCGATGATCCGATCTCCGATCATATATGACCGCTTCGGATCGATACCCAGTTCACTACAAGCCCTCTCAATCATCCCAGTTGCCGGTTTTCGGCAATGACAGCGTTTTCGATATTCGGGTGTGCCAAAGTCGGGATGATGAGGACAATAATAGATCCCATCGATATGAGCCCCATCAGCCCTCAATAGCTCCTCCATCCTCTGATGGATTGCTCCCACCAATGATTCGGGAAACATCCCCCTTGCCACTCCCGATTGGTTGGTCACGACGACTGCCTTTAAACCATTGGCATTGATCAATCTTATGGCCTTGGCTGTCCTGGGTAACAAGGTAAACCGATCGACATGGTTGATATAGCCCATCTCCTCGTTGATGGTTCCGTCTCGATCGATAAATACCGCTCTACTGGGAGATCCCATACGATCAACGACCGCGTACTCGAAATTGGTATATTACTACTCGGGTTTCAGTGGCTTGTCAAGGAATTTTCAGGAGATCCCTGGAAAATGAGAAAAAGGAGTTCTGAGCGAGTTGCGGTTCTGCAGTGTTGCGGTCGGCGGGTGCGCAGGCCAGTTCAAATCCGGGCCGGACCACGCCCCCAGCGTTTGAGTCTAGAGGGTACGTTTTGAGGATCAAGGAGCGGTCTGATGCTCTTTGTGGTGAAACGAATTTCAGAATGGTCGAAAAAATATTTTGAAGGGCGAAGAGCGACTTTTTCACGGAATTTTTTAATATGAGTTCGTCTTGGAATGGGTCAAGCTCGCCGGGGAAATGGGGTTGGCGAATCGCGGATTCAAGGCCGGTCATCATGGTAGCAGAGTTCGAAGCCACTCTTTGGTCTATATCTCAGGTAGGAGAAGTATGTGATCCAATCGCCCACGTTGAAATAGGCCTTCTCCCTCCCATCAATCCGCTCCAAAATCTCCTCGGGGTAATGGGAATGGCCGAGTATGACGACGTCAATCCCCTCTCGGAATTTTTTCATGGCGAAGGTCCTGAATATGGGGATATTGCCTGGTAACTGGTAATGGTTCTTTCGCCTGCTTCTCGCGCTCAGCCGTTTTGCTACCTTCATAGATAGCGCCGGACCTGCCCAACGCATCAGCGCATAGCTGAATCGATTCTTCAAGGCTCTTCGAAAAAAGCGGTATCCATAATCCCGGTGGTCCACCCGATCCCCATGAGCAATGTATATCCTTTTCCCGCTCAGGGTTTCCTCCATCTCGTCGGCAAATACCTCCGCCCCCAAATCTTCTTCGAAGAATGGCCCCAAGCAGAAATCGTGGTTTCCCTCAACGTATTTAATCCTCACTCCTCGATGGCTTAAGGATTTCAGCTCTTCCACGATGGGCAGGTACTCCTCGTAGATATGTCCCTCGAAGCCAAACCAGAACTCAAAGAGATCCCCCAACAGCACGAGGGTATCCAAGTTCTCCCTTTCGACTCCCAGGAACCGTACGAGCCTTTCCTGGTTATCCGGGTTTTCCCCCGTGAAATGGGCATCGGATAGAAAAATCCAATCTTTTCCCCCACTCTGGCCGATGCCCCTATTCGCCTCCATCTCCTTTTTACCTGCCCACACCGCAATATGTAAAGCCGGCCTCCCTCATCTTTACGGGGTCATAAACGTTTCTCAGATCCAAAAATATCGCTGTTTTCATTAATCTTTTCAGTCGATTCAGATCCAACCTTCTGAATTGGTTCCATTCCGTGACCAAAGCCAGGGCATCGCATCCCTCGGCCACCTCATATGGGTCGGCACAATAGTGAATATCCCGCAAGATGGCTTTGGCCGCATCCATGGCTGCAGGATCATAAGCCTTGATCCTTGCCCCCTCGGCTTGAAGCCTTTGGATGATAATGATGGAGGGGGACTCCCTGACATCGCTGGTATTGGGTTTAAAGGACAGCCCCAATATTCCAATGGTCTTCCCCCCTACTTCCCCGACCACCCCCCTGATTTTCTCCACCATCCTCAACCGCTGCTCTTCGTTGGCCCTTATCACCGAATCAACCAGCTTAAGGTCACACCCTCTTTGACGTCCGATATTCAATAGCGCCAAGGTATCCTTGGGAAAACAAGATCCACCATACCCCGGGCCGGGATGGAGGAATTTCCGGCCGATGCGCCCATCCAGGCCCATGGCCCTTGCCACGACATGAACGTCAGCCCCCACCCTCTCGCAGAGATTGGCCATCTCGTTGATAAAGGTTATCTTCGTTGCCAAAAAGGCATTGGCCGCATACTTGATCATCTCCGCCGTCTCCAGGTTTGTGATGACAAAGGGGGTCTCATTTATGTAGAGGGCTGAGTAGATATCCATCATAATGGCAATGGCCTGTTCACTTTCGGCCCCGATGGTCACCCTGTCCGGTCGCATGAAGTCCTCAATAGCTGAGCCCTCCCTCTGAAACTCGGGGTTGGAAACAACATCGAAATTGTAAACTCCGCGGCTATGTTCCCGAATGATCGCCTTTATCTCCTGGCACGTTCCAATGGGGACGGTGCTCTTTACCACAACCACCTTATACCCATTCATATGTTTGGCGATATCCTCGGCGACTCCCCTCACATAACGCAAATCCGCCGTTCCATCATCATTGGAAGGGGTTCCCACAGCGATAAAAATTACCAAGCTCGACTTGACTCCCTCCTCGATTTCAGTGCTGAATCTGAGACGACCTTGGGCCAAGTTCTTCTCGGCAAGGTCCTCAAGACCCGGTTCATAGAAGGGTATCTTCCCCTTGCTCAACATGTCAATTTTCGAGGAATCCGTATCGATGCAGATGATATTCATGCCGAATTCAGCAAGACACGTCCCCATCACCAATCCTACATAACCCGTCCCCACAACACAAATGTTCACCGTTTGGCCTCCCTTTCTAGGTAATCCCTCAGGGCTTCCCTCCACGGCCTCATCCGATAACCCGTCTCCCTTTCGAATTTCCCACGATCCAAAACGGAGTTACGGGGTCTTTTGGCCGCCCGGTCCAGCTGATCGGAGGAGATTTGGTCCACCGAAACGTTGTCCAGGCCTGACATCGCCAGGATCTCCTGAGCATACTCATACCACGAACAGGTTTTCCCATTCGTTATGTGGTAAATCCCCCTACACTTCTTTTCCATGAGGATATAAATTGCCCGGCTCAAATCGACGGCATAGGTCGGAGAACCGACTTGATCGGTTACCACGGAGAGAGCCCCCTTCTCCCTGGCCAGCTTCAAAATGGTCTTCACGAAATGATCGCCCCCTCTCCCGAACAACCAAGCCGTTCTTACGATGACGAATTGGCCCACCATGGTGCGCACCCATCGCTCTCCCTCCAGCTTTGATCGTCCATAGGTATTGATCGGGCACGTTGAATCCTCCTCGGAATATGCTCCTGATTTGGTCCCATCAAAGACATAGTCCGTGCTGATATAGACCATTTCCGACCCGAGCTCCCTGCACGCAGAGGCCACATTCTTCGTTCCCCCTCCATTTACAGAATGGGCCAGTTCAATGTGGCTCTCACACCCATCCACGTCCGTATAGGCTGCGGTATGGATGACGACGTCCGGTCGAATTTTAATAATCGCATCTACGGTCTCCTCGTCCCGGGTAATATCGAAATCATCGATGTCCCGGCCGTAAACATCATAAGAGTCCCCGAATACATCGGTCAGTTCAAGGCCTAACATCCCCTTGGCCCCAGTGATAAGAACCCTCTCCATCTCCTTAAACCGTGAACTCCCGATATGCTTACCCCATACTAGTTTCCCGCAACAGGAAAAATCATATTCTAAAGCCTGTGCCCGTACATCCTCTCATAGTAAGTCAGATATTCCCCACTCTTGATCTTCTTCCACCAGTCTTGATGTTCCACATACCACCGTATGGTACGGTCGATGGCCTTTTCGAAGGGATAGATGACATCCCATCCCAGCTCATTCCGAAGCTTTGTCGAATCGATGGCATAGCGGCGGTCATGTCCTGGGCGGTCCTCTACGAATTTGATTAACGATTCCGGTTTATTCAGCTTCTTCAGGATGATTTTAACGATCTCTATGTTGGAGAGCTCGTTATTGGCACCGATATTGTAAACTTCCCCCCCTTTTCCCCTGTGCATGATCAGCTCTATTGCCCTGCAATGGTCTTCCACATAGATCCAATCCCTGACGTTCATTCCATCCCCGTAAACGGGAAGGGATTTATCCTCCAAGGCGTTGCTGATCATCAGGGGAATCAGTTTCTCCGGGAACTGGTAGGGACCATAGTTATTTGAGCACCTGGTGATTATGGCGGCCAGTCCATAGGTTTTATAATAGGCCCTCACCAGCAAATCTGCCGCCGTCTTGCTGGCCGAATAGGGGCTGTTAGGTGCAAGGGGAGAGGCCTCCTTGAAGGAGCCCCTTGTACCGAGGGAACCATAGACCTCATCCGTAGAAATCTGGATGAATCGGAGTATTCCGTATTTCCTCGCGGCCTCCAGCAGCACCTGGGTCCCGAGGACATTGGTCTCAATAAATACTCGGGGGTCCTCTATGCTACGATCCACGTGGGACTCAGCGGCGAAATTGATGACGGCGCCGATCCCCTTTGAGGCCAGGCCTTCGATCAAGGCCTTATCGGCAATATCGCCCCTTACGAACTCATAATTGGGGTGATCCGAAATATCGGACAGGTTCTCCAGGTTACCCGCATAGGTCAGTTTATCCACATTGATTATCTTATAATCGTATTTCCGTAACATAAACCGGACGAAATTGCTCCCGATAAACCCACAACCCCCCGTCACCAATATGGTCCCGATATTACACCCCATGCTACTGCCTCGTTTATCTAAGATCCATTAGATACTTACGCTTGCGTTATTGGCTACCCATCCTCCCTCTTCCAATCATACGGAATGTCGTTATCATGGGGGTGGATACGATATTCATCGGGCTCATCGTAATCGTAAACTTCTGTGGGGATGTTGATGGCAATAGACTCCTCTTGGCTGATGCACATCCACCCGTGATATACCTCTTTGGGAACCTGAACGAGCAGAGGGTTATGCTCTCCAATGCAGAGTTCGTTCACCTCTCCCTTCGTTGGGGATCCCTCCCGCGGGTCATAAAGGGCCAATTTGAGCATACCCCTCACCACGGCGATGTTATCCGTTTGGATCTTATGAAAGTGCCATGCCTTCACAACCTGTGGGTAGGTGGTTGTTATGTAAACTTGCCCAAATTCTTGAAACAGTTCATCATCAGCCCTCAGTATCTCCATGAGCCTTCCCCTTTCATCGGGGATTACCCTCAACCGCTTTGTCTTTACTCCCTCAATCATGTATCCTCCCGGAATGGAATTTCCATTCTTCATTCATAATACTTAATTCATAATTTATATTTTGTTCGCCCCTGTTTTGGCCACCAATTGGCTGGCCCTTAAGAGCGAATCGAAGGTTCCCGCATCCGTCCACCACCCGTCCAGTACATCCCACGTCATCTCGCCCCTGTTGATATAGGCGTTATTGACATCGGTGATCTCCAATTCCCCTCTGTCCGACGGCTTTTGGGCCTTGATGATATCGAAGACCATATTGTCATATAGGTAGATCCCGATAATGGCGTACTTGGATTTTGGCACTTTGGGCTTCTCCTCTATCCGGACTACCCGGTCCCCGTCCAATTCGGGAACACCAAACCTCTGGGGATCTGGAACTTCCTTAAGTAAAATCTTGGCCCCATGCTTTTGCCGCTTGAACGCCTCTACCATACCCCGGATATTTTTTTCGATGATATTATCCCCAAGGACTACGCATATGCTTTGTTTATCTGCAAAAAATTCGGCCAGGCTTAAGGCATCGGCTATGCCACCATGCCCCTCCTGATAAGTGTAGTTGATATGTTTCAGCCCGAATTCCCTTCCGTTTCCGATCAACCTCAGGAAATCCCCCGCATCGTTCCCGCCCGTGACGATAAGGATGTCCTCAATACCCGCATTGATCAAAATCTGAATGGGGTAATAGATCATGGGCTTGTCGTAAACGGGCAACAGATGCTTATTTGTTATCTTGGTCAAGGGCGATAAACGCATCCCCAATCCGCCGGCCAGAATAACTCCTTTCATGAGACTAATCTCCTTTCCGGAGTTTCCTGAGATTTATAGCAAATATCTTAATCGCTCACTAAATTTATTGGAGATTCTCCATCTCAGCAGGGATAAAGTCCGGATACTCGGGTTTTCTTTTCTTTGAATATTGAACCTTGACGGCTTCGCAAAAAGTCCACCTGCCATTCGACAGGCTCATGGCCCTGAGTAAAGCCGAAGGGCGCCGTTGCGCTTCACCCTTCGTCAATGCAGCGTACTTCTTGTACGCCTCATTCCTCAGGATTTGCGCGCCTTACATCTGGATTTTTTTCTTTGCCGTCTCATTTCAACTTTTAATAATGACGTCAACCTTACAATTGTACTATTTCCAATCCACCGAGCCCACCCCTGTGAGGGTAACGAGGATCTTGAAATCGATCTCGTCCTCCACTCGAGCGTCTCCCTTCTTGTCCTCCACCGAGAATCGAATCTCCCAACACTGAGCACGAAAATCCAGCCCATAAATGGAGAAGATCCTCCTATTCTCTAATATATTGTAATTCCAATTATAGAAAAGGTCCATTGAATCAAGAATCTTCACGTTGAAATTAACGTCAATATTATCCACTTCATTCCGGCTATATCGATACTCCAAATTCAAGGCATCCCCCCGCCTGTCCGATAAAGCCGCGGAGACGTTGAACCCGCCCAAATGATGTTTATACGTATTATACTGGAGATCTGCTCTCATATTAAGGTATTTTGAGGGATTTAACCATAATTCCGCCTCAATATCGGAAAAATAACGACCCCGCCCGCTCTTCACCTCCCTCCAAAATGGCTCGCCAAAGCTGTAGCTTTGAGAAACCTTAAACCTGAGCAGCTCTCGAATGGTATGTCGCCTTCCATCCTCCCGAATTCTCCCGCTCATGGTGTTGGTCAGGCCGTAGGTGACGGCATTGGTGTAGTCTATGCGGTCCAGTTCGTCGAAAATGGGGAGGTCGTTCTGCCCGATCTGGGGAATGTAGATATAAGAGATCTCCGGTTCGATCTGGTGTTTCCACCTTTCAATCCCCCACCACCCCCCGTCATAAACCCTCCCCACGATGGTCGAAGTGGAGACGGTGAAATCGGGTATCTCCCGGGATTCAAATTCATCCGTCATCCTTTCGGGATAGCTTGGGCTTATCAAATCATTGCTTGAAAGATAGAGGGTTTCCCTGAACCCCGCCTCGGGTTCGACCCGAATGGCCTTCAGCAGCATTAGGGGAAATGATAGCTTGGGGTGGAGGTCCAGCCGGTGACCGCGAATTCCCTCTTCTCTCCAGAATCTGGTATAGTCATTCTCCCAGCTTAAATACAAGGGAGTACGGGGCAATTGCTGTTTCAAGGCAACGAATTGCAGGATCGGAAGTCTCTGGAGCGTCCCCCCGTGCTCCTCCACGGTGAGATCATTGATGTATGAAACCTCCCCCAACAAATTGAACCGGGCCCAATTCCGACCGCCGAAGACCGTTGACTCGAGCTGCCTCATCGTCCGGGCATCGATAAGCCTTTCCCGGGGGATATATTCGTCGAAGTCCACGGCATACAAATCGTCGCTGATGACGGCCACGTTGGCCTTGGCATAAAAATCTCGGTAGATCCCCCCTCTATGCTTGAGAAATACCCCCCACCGCTCATCGTTCTCCACCTGATCATCACAGAAATAAAAGGCCAACTCGCCATCGGTATCCCTGCGTAACGCGTACCGAAATTCGATCCCCTCGTTGAACCCCCTTCCACGACTATCTCCCAGGCGATCGAGGAAAAAAGTGGCGTCCATGTTCTTTGCAATGGCCCAATAGAAGGCTGTATATATTTCGGGACCAAATTTACTGGAGTGCCCGAATTTGGGGATCAGAAAGCCCGTCTGTCTTTCTCGCTTTACGGGAAAGATCCCCACGGGGAAATAAAATACGGGAATTCCCCTTATGAAGAAAACCGGATCCCTCACTACGGCATATCCCTCCAGGGTAATGTCAACCCGTTTCGCGGTGAATTTCCAATCAGGAGAGGTGATATCGCACGTGGTAAAGGATGCACTATAAACCCTATAGGTCCTTTCTCCCAGCTTTTTCGCCCTTTCCCCCGTGACATAAAAGTTACCCTCCCTTGTGAACAAGGTTCCATTGATGATGGACCCTTTTTGTGTTTGCAAATTCAATTCCAAACGATCGCACGTTAGATGGTCTCCCCCTTCCTTCAATATCACGTGGCCCGCTGCCGCCACATCATTAGTCATCTCGTTCAGCTCCACCCTGTCCGCTTCGAGTGTGAGGGTCCCTCGGGTGATCTTTACATTGCCCTCGGCCACGAACATCCCCTTCTCCCTATCGTAGCTCAAGGTATCGGACATCACATAAACTGACCCTTCCAGTCGCGGCATCGATATTTCCCACTCCTGGCAGGATGAAGAGGCGGGAATCAAGAGAAGGTAACAGAGGGTAAAGGCAAGAGAAAGAGAGAGGGCATTTTTGGTCATCAGAACGAATTCAGTTATTAACATCGGGGGATTGCCTTTTGGGCCTCGATAAAAAGGCCTTCGCCTCCCCAATGGTATAGAAGGACCCCGTAATGCAGATTAAGTCCTTCTCCGAAGCAATAGAGAGGAGATGCTGCACGGCTTCTCCCACATCCTCAATGATCTTCCCCTTTTTTTCAATCCGGTTCACTTCGTTGAAGAGGGCCTGAGGAAGGGCAGCCCTCTCACATCGGGGTCTACAGAGCACGGTCATATCGGCCAAGGGCACGAGAATGGATATAATCCTCCGATAATCCTTATCATTCATGATCCCGAGGACCAACAGCAGCCGTTCGTAGACAAACTCCTCCACAATGGCCTCTTTTAAGCTCTTGGCTGCACCGGGATTGTGAGCTCCATCCAATAAAACCATCGGGGATTCCATGACCACCTCCAACCTTCCCGACCACCGAACACCTCTCAACCCCTCATAGATGGCTTCCTCCCCTATCATATACCCGTTCTCCCTCACCATTTCAATGGCGCCCAGGGCGGTGATGGCATTAGTGATCTGATGCCTTCCCGCCAGGTTTAGCTCCAGGTTGGGCAGGTCCAGTTTCCGCCCATGGTAGTTAAACCGACGGGGACCCACCCTTCTTGCCCTGAAGTCTCGGCCAACTCGGAATAGAGGGGCCTTCTTCTCGAGAGAAATCCGCCTCAAGAGGTCCAAGACCCTTGGCTGACTAGCGGCCGTCACGACAGCCCTTCCCTCTTTTATGATTCCCGCTTTCTCCCGGGCCACCTCTTCCAAGGTGCCCCCCAAATAATCCCGATGGTCCATTGAGATATTGGTAATAATGGCCAGAAGGGGATCGACGACGTTGGTAGAATCCAGCCTGCCACCCAGGCCCACTTCCACTATGGCCAGGTCTACCCCCGCCTCGACGAAATAGAGCATGGCCATCGCAGTGGTGAAATCGAAGAAGGTAAATGTCTCGGGAATTCGGTTTTCCCTCACTCCCCCCCGGATCCGATGAGTCAAACGAACCACTTCCTCCTCAGTTATCTCCCGGCCATCGATTCTTAACCGTTCGGTGAAGGATATAAGATGGGGAGACGTATAAAGCCCAATCCGGTATCCATATCGGCATAAAATCGACTGGATCATGGCGGCGGTTGATCCCTTTCCGTTGGTGCCTCCGACATGGATAACCTTCACCTTCTCATGGGGATTTCCGAGGGACTTCAGGATTTTCAAAATATTGGCCAGGCCAAAAACGATCCCATGGCGCTCAAGGCCAAAGAGATAATCCATCGAGTCCTTATATTCCCTCGACTCCATTCCCCCACTACAACTAATCCCCTTCTGGGGAAATCAAATCACCTTGTTCAGGGGATACTCGATGATCCCCACCGCTCCTCTCTTCTGGAGCTTGGGGATGATGTCGCGAACGACCTCTTCCGATATGATGGTTTCCACGGCGAACCATTCCGACTGATAGAGGTTTGAAATGGTGGGGGCTGTGATGCTGGGAAGGATCTCCACCACCTTTTTTAAATCCTCCTTGGAAACGTTCATCTTCAATCCCACCATTGTCTCAGCCTGGAGGGCCCCCCCCAATAAGAGGGAGATCTGTTCGATCTTTTCCTTCTTCCACGGATCCTGCCAGGATTGTTTGTTGGCGATCAATTGGGGGTGTGTTTCTAAAAGTTCCTGTACGATCCGCAGACCATTGGCCCTTAAGGTACTTCCCGTTTCCGTCACCTCAACAATGGCGTCTGCCAACCCCTCAATAACCTTTCCCTCTGTAGCACCCCATGAAAATTCCACCTGGACAGGGATATTTCGTTCCGAGAAGAACTTTCGCGTGAAGTTGGTCAACTCCGTAAAGATCTTCTTTCCCCTCAGGTCCTCCAGTCGCCTAATCGGCGAATCCTCAGCAACCACCAACACCCACCTCGCAGGCCTCTGGCTCACCTTCGAATAGACTAAGTCCCTTACCACCACCACATCTGAATCATTCTCCAGTATCCAATCCCTTCCCGTAAGGCCCGAATCGAGTGTTCCCATCTCGACGAACCTGGACATTTCCTGGGCCCTGACCAAGGTGCATTGGATCTCCTCGTCGTCGATGGAGGGAAAATAGCTCCTGTCGTCTATCCCGATCTTCCATCCCGACTTCCTGAAGAGTCCGATGGTTTTGTTCTCCAAATTTCCCTTAGGGATACCCACCTTTAGCTGTCTCACTTCTCGTATACCTCCCTTGGATCGAAGACCTTCTGGCCGACCACCTTCACCTTGCCATGGTGAACCACCCTGTGAAAGCAGCTCCGATATCCCGTATGACAGGCTCCCCTTCCCCGCTGCTCCACCTTCAGGAGAAGTGAATCGCCGTCGCAGTCGATAAAAATCTCCTTCACAACCTGAGAGTGACCCGAGGTTTCCCCCTTCATCCACAATTGATTCCGGGACCGGCTCCAGTACCAAGCATTTCCCGTCTCAATGGTTTTTTCCCAGGCCTCCCGATTCATATAAGCCAGCATGAGTACCTCACCGCTTTCATAGTCCTGAACGACGACGGGAACGAAACCCCCGGATTTCTCGAAATCAATACCTTCCAAGACTTACTCCTCCACCTGCAAGTGAGCCCGGTTCAGGACAGCATTCTCACCAATTCCAAGGCATTCCTCGCAGCTGATCCACCGTGGCAGTTATTGAAGAAGATCAAGGTCTTTCCCGTCCGAGCTTCAATCTCCCTTATGGGTTGAACGAATGACCTGAGTTCATCTTCGCTATAGAGGTAATCGTAACGGACCGAGGTCGGAACGTTAAACCAATTGGGATTTCTCCCATGCAGCCTGAAATACCCCAACTCCGATGTCGCCTTTGGGATAAAGGGCATTAGCTTGGGCAATTTGGGCTCATCGACGACGCAATAACCAACGCCGATTTCCTCCAGCAGGGAAAACGTCGAATCCTTCAACCAATACATATTTCTGAATTCCATCACCAGCGGAATCTCCCCCAATCGTTCCTTGAAAGAGCGGAGATATGCGAAGCTCTCGCTATTGGGAAAGAAGGAATACGGAAATTGGGCCAAAACACAGCCCAACTTCCCCTCGCGAACCAGGGGTTGCAAAGAATAGATAAATTTATCAAAAATCTCCCTGTTGTCAATTATCCTCTTGGTCCCCTTGTCTCGGATTTCGTGGGTCATCCCTTTGAAACACTTCACCACAAACTCAAAACCCTCGGAGGTCTTCTTGGACATACCGATAAAGCTATTTTGGGAAGGAAGCGTGTAATAGGTGAAATTGACCTCCAATGCCTTGAAACCCAGGTCCCTTTCATAATAGGTGAGCATATCTCGGTCCTTGATATCCTTGGGGTATATCGTCCCCTTCCAATCCGGAAAGGAGAAACCACTCGTCCCTATCCTGATCATAGAACCCTCGTCCCCAGAAATGCCCCATAAAAACTAAAGCAAACGGGGGGGATTGTCAAGGAAATCCTGGCTGGGGTTTCCTGATTTTGCTATGAGGGTATTCTTTTAACCTATTAATTGTACGAGGTAATGGAAGAAAGGTCTGCCGAATAGGGAGAGGAATAGCGAGGGAAGACAGAGGTAATGCATAAGGGGGTTGGCCTCATCTGGGGGGTACGTGAAGGGACCCCCAGGTGAGGGTAAAATCCCCGTATTTGTCGTTTACCCGGTCCATGGCTTCCCAGAGGGCCGCCGATTTTTTGGGCCATGAAAAGAGGGGAAACTGGGTGGAAGTCCCTTCGAGGTTTGAGACCCTCACACCCAAAAGCCTCACGGGCCTCTTATCTCCTATGGAATCCCAGATCCTCAGAGCAAGCCTGTAGATCTCCTTTCCGCTATTGAGAGTGTCCGCAAAGGTCTTTTGTCGACTAACGGTCGAAAAATCCGAAAAACGAACCGTCAGGGTAACCCTCCTTCCCCGGAGCCGATTCCTCCTTAACCTCCTTCCAACCTGCTCGGAGAGTCTCAGGAGGAGACCCGAGATGACCCTCGTATCATCGGTATCCTCGGGCAATGTGACGAAATGCCCGAAGGACTTGGGATAAGCCTCCTGACCCAAGGGGATCACGGGGGTTTCATCGATCCCCAATCCCATCTGGCGAAGCCTTTCCCCAAAAAATCCAAATCTCTTCTTGAGCAGGTTGGCCGGAACCCTTCCCAAATCCCCGCAGTACTGAATCCCGAGGGAGCGAAGAGCCTCTTCCCTTTTGGGGCCAATGCCCCACAATTCGCCTATGGGGAGGTTATCAAGATAATGAGGGACTTCTGTGGCCGAAAGGACAATCAAACCGTCTGGCTTCCCCTGGGAACTGGCCAACTTGGCTATCAATTTGTTTGGGCCCACCCCTACCGAACAGGTCAACCCCAACTCTTCGAAAATCCGTTTCTTAATGGCCTCTGCTGTTCCCCTATGAGACTCGAAACCCAAACGGGAATGGGTCATATCGAGAAAAGCCTCATCGATGGAGGCCATTTCAATATGGGGGCAATACTCCTTCAGGATACACATTACCCTGAGGGAGGCGGTGGTATATCGTGGTAAATTCCCCTCCACACACCGAAGGCCAGGACACCTCCTCCGGGCTTCAAAAAAGGACATATTCGCCTGGATTCCAAAGCTGCGGGCCTCGTATGAAGCCGAGACTACAACAGTCCTCGGGGGCTTCCCACATACCGCCACTGGCCTTCCCCTCAGTTTGGGGTTTCGTTGTTGTTCCACAGAGGCGAAGAAGGCATCCATATCGACGTGCAGGATGACCCGGTTTTCATTCCTCACATTCAATTCCCGCATTATGAATCAGCTTTCATACCATTTTCCTAAATATTCCGACGACTTTCCCCACGATGGTTACCCTCCCCTCTTCGGTTCCCACGATAATGGGTTTCATGGTGGGATTGGAAGGCTGGAGCCGGAGGGCATCCCCCGCTCTATAGACCCGTTTCACGGTTGCCTCATCATCGATCAGGACCACGGAAATCTCCCCCTCATCCACCACGGGCTGAGGGTGAACCAAGGCCAGGTCCCCATCCCTGATGTGGTCCCCGATCATGCTATCCCCCTTTACCCTCAGGAAAAAGGTCTCATCACCCCTGGCCAAGGACCGATCGAGGGCAACCTCGGCCTCGAAGTCCTCCAAGGCCACGGAAGGGTCCCCTGCGCGGACTTTCCCCACGAGGGGGACCAGCCGGAAGGCCTGGGAAGGAGAAACTCCCATCACCTCAATGGCCCGGGATTTTCCGGGCCTCCTTCGGATATACCCCTTCTCCTCTAAGGCATCCAACCTCTTCTTTGGGCTTCGGGGACCCTTCAATCCGAAATGGCGCGCGATTTCCCTCACAGTAGGAGGATACCCCCTCTCGTTGAGAAATCGAATAAGAAAGGACAAGACCTCCCGCTGTCGGACCGTCAACGTATTTTTGGAATTATTGGTCAACATATGTTGCCTTTTTACCCGACCTCTTTTGATTTGTCAAGCCCTTTTATCCAGGTATCTGAAAACAAGTATTCTCGCTGGTTCGTCCCATACCCCCCTGAAGCATTTTGACAAAACTCCTTAAATTTTGTATATCCCTCCCATAGAGAGCTCTACCAACGGGAGCATATTGCATGAAATGTTGGGTTATCTTCCAGCCCTCCGGGAGAAGGGGATATGTTGATAAGGGAAAGAATCTGCTTCAATCCTCCCGGGAACTGGGAGTGGATATCAAAACCCTCTGTGGGGAAAAGCAAACCTGTGGAAAATGCCGGGTCAGGATAGAAGAAGGTTCGTTCCCAAGCTATGGGATTTATTCGAAGAGAAAAAATTTATCCCCCTTCACCTCAGAGGAAGGAAAATTCATCGATGCCGAGGATAAACGCCTTGGGTACAGGTTGTCCTGCGCGGCTCGGCTTCAGGGCGATGTGGTAGTCTACGTCCCCGAGGAAAGCAGAGGGGAAAAACAGGTTATCTGTAAGGCACCAAGTGATATGGGGATCGAGATCAACCCAGCGGTCAAGGGTTATGATCTCGAGCTGAATCCCCCATCCCTTTCGGACCCCAAGGCCGATCTGGCAAGGTTGAGGGCGGATTTAGAAAAACGGCATGGCCTGAAAGGCCTGGACATTGATTATCCTATATTGATAAGGCTCGGGGATACCCTCAGGACTGCCCAGTGGAGGGTAACCGCCGTCATCTGGATGGACCAAGAGATTATCGACATCAGACCGGGGGATTTCAAGTCCCTTTACGGTATCGCTATCGATATCGGAACGACCACCGTGGCCGGCTACCTCTGTGACCTCCTGAGCGGAGAGGTTCTGGCAATGGACTCCCTGATGAACCCACAGATCACCTTCGGGGAGGATATCATGGCCAGAATCACCTATACCACAAAACATCCAGGTGAAGGTTTGAAGAGAATGCATGAGCAGATCATTCAATCCATTAACCAAATGATCGTCAACACAACCCAACTGATCGGGGCCTCCCCAGAGGAAGTCTATGAAATGACCATCGTCGGGAATACGGCCATGCATCACTTCTTTTTGGGGATAAATCCGGAATACCTGGGAAAGGCCCCTTTTTGTCCGGCCCTCCATCAATCAATCGACGTGAAGGCCAGGGATTTGGGTCTTAAAATCCATCCCTCCGGTAATATCCATGTCCTACCTATTGAAGCGGGTTTTGTAGGGGCCGATAATGTGGGGGTCATATTAGCACAGCAGCCCCATCATTTGGACGAGGAAACACTGATCATAGACATCGGTACCAACGGGGAATTGGTTATGGGGAACAAAGAAGGCCTACACTCTGCATCTTGCGCCACGGGGCCGGCTTTTGAAGGGGCACACATCACATTCGGAATGCGGGCTGCCCCTGGAGCCATCGAAAGGGTTCGATTAAACCCTGAGGACGACGAGGTCAGTTTCAAGGTGATAGGGGTTGATCGATGGAGCGACCAGTGCGAACCAGAGGAGATTGGCGCAAAGGGCATCTGTGGTTCGGGTATCATCGATACGGTGGCGGAGATGGTTAAGGCGGGAATCGTGGATAAGAGCGGAAGGCTTCTGGGGAGCATTCCATCAAGCCGCATAAAAAGGGCCAAGAAAGGGTATGAATTCGTCCTCGCCAAGGTGAGTGAAACGGCCATTGGCCGAGATATAACCATTACCTCTGACGATATCAGGCAAGTCCAGTTGGCCAAGGGGGCTCTCTATGCAGGGGCCAAGGTCATGATGGAGATTCTGGGATTCAAAAAGATCAATCGGGTTATCCTTGCGGGGGCATTCGGAAATTACATCGATCCCGAAAAGGCCATGATCTTAGGCCTGTTTCCGGACTGTGAGCTCCAAAAGGTTACAGCGGTGGGAAATGCTGCTGGCGACGGTGCTCGCCTCGCCCTCCTCAATAAGGATAAGAGGAGAGAGGCCGACGACATTGCCAGAAGGGTTGGCTATATCGAATTGACCCTTTGCAAAGATTTCGCGGATCAATTCGCTTCGGCAATGCATTTTCCCCATATGAGGGACCCCTTTCCCCACCTCAGGGGGCTTATACCCGATGAGGTTATCAACCTTCGGGACGGTTAATACTCCGAATAAGAGTGGGAAATGACCCAAGAGCTGAGAGATTCCGAGATGGAAATAACAAAGGCCTCGAGAGATATCAAACTGGACCGTAAAACCTTCAATGAGGACATCGAAAAATCTCTTGATTCAGCGCCCGATTCTTTTTGAACAACCTAAATGGAATTCGTTTCTGGTCGACCAGGGCCGCCACAATGAAGCAAGTGAAGTTCTGGAAAAGGTTCAATTCATGCTTTTATAAATGGGCCGAAAATAGTATCTGGTTCCCCCGATAGGGCAATCCTTAAAATAAGGTTTGAACTTGTTGAGATGTTGTGCTAAAAAGGGATAGTAATCCGATAGAGTCGGTGAAAATCCCTGCTTGCCATGTCTAATCTCATCCTAAAAAATATAAGGGGAGAAGGAAGTACCTACCCCATAAATAAGATCCCTTTTAAAATCGGAAGGGACCAGAAGAACGATGTGGTCCTGGAATCGAAAATCGTTTCCCGTGAACATGCCCAGATCAAAAGGGCGAAGGAGGGCCTCGCCATAGTGGATCGCGACAGCCATAACGGGACCTTTGTCAATGGGACTCGAATTAAGGAGGTCCTGTTACGAGACGGCGATGAAATCCTCGTTGGGGAAACCCTCATCCTTTACCAGGAAACCATCGCCGAGGATATTCACTTCTCGGCGGACGATTCCCTCTTGGACTCAAAGGCGACCATCATCAGGCCCATTGAGGATCTGGCAATAATAGAGCCTCTGAGAAGTGAGGTCCAACCCCCCCGCCGAAAGGATCAGCGGATTGACCAACTGGAAAGGAACAATCAGAATCTCATCATCCTCTACCAGTTGAGCGAAAAACTGATCTCCTCAATCACCCTGAGGGAATTATTGGACATGATCATCGAACTCATCTTCAAGTCTATTGATGCGGACCGGGGCTTCTTAATGCTGATCGATGAGGGAGAAAAGTTGATCCCCAAGGTCATTAAATATAGGGATTCGAGTTCAAATGGCGATGAAAAAATCACCATCAGTCAAACCATCGTTAATAGGGTTGTACAGGATAGGGTTGCTATTCTGACATCCGATGCCATGGTGGACCCCAGATTTAATGAGGGGGAAAGCATATATCTCCATGGGATTCGATCGGCCATCTGTGTCCCCCTCTGGAGGGGGAAGGATATCATCGGCATCAT
The DNA here is from genome assembly GCA_020346125.1 of Syntrophobacterales bacterium. Classification (GTDB taxonomy): domain Bacteria; phylum Desulfobacterota; class BSN033; order WVXP01. The sequence goes on from CP070774.1 coordinate 1,427,552, forward strand.
CCATCTCGATAGCTTCAGGCAAGCAAACCAATTCACGGAAAATGACCTGGAACTCCTGATGGCTATTGCGAACCACGCCGCTATCGGCATTGAACAGGCAAGGCTCAATGAGAAAATCCTGAGGGAGACGCAGATCAGGAGCAATCTCGAGCGCTTCCATTCTCCCGATGTGGTCAACACCATCATGAAGGAAAGCGCCGAGGGGGGGACTTTATCCCTGAAGGTCGAGGAGAAGGTGGCCACTGCCCTCTTCCTCGATATCCAGAATTTTACCCTTTTGGCAGAAAGGCTGAGTCCTCCTGAGGTGGCCTCACTTCTGAACGAGTACTTCAGCATCATGACCGATATTATATTCGAATACGACGGAACCCTGGATAAATATATCGGAGATGCAATCATGGCCACCTTCGGTGCTCCTTACTCGCACGGAAATGACGCGGAGAAGGCGGTTTTGGCGGCATTAAAAATGCGGCAGGAATTGAAAAGGTTGATGAACCGGAAGGAAGAAAAGCGCCGATTCGATGTCCGAATAGGGATAAACAGCGGGAATGTAGTGGCAGGCTATATCGGGTCCACGAAACGATTGGAGTATACCGTCCTTGGAGATGTCGTAAATGTCGCCTCGTATTTGGAATCAATAGCCGAGCCAAACGAAATCCTGATCGGGGAGGAGACCTTTCGGCAGGTGAACAAGCTCTTTTTCTTAGAAGAAGCAGGCAAAAAAAAGGTGAAAAGGGGAACCAGCGAGGTCCGCTTTTACCGGGTAATTGGCGAAAAATAGAGGGGATATCCGTTATTATGGGATCGTTACAGAGGCTAATATCACTCATTGCATTGATCCTATCCCTTTCCTTCTCAATCTCATTTGCTCAAATCGAAAGGGACCCGAAGGAAAAGAATATCAAGAACCTCTTCTTCAACCCAAAGGTGGGCCTGGAGGAGATAAGGAAGGCGGTGGTGCTGCCCATCCGGGGAGGGGGGAAAGGGCTAGAACATGCGCGCAGGACAGTAACGCATCTGCTCGTAGCGAACCTCAGAGCGGTCCAGAAATATGATATCCTTCCCGCCCAAGACCTCAAGGGCCTTGTTGAAGAAAAGGGTATGGATTGGACGAAAATTCATCATTACGACCAAGCCTTGGAGATTGGTAAATCCCTTGGTGTCGATGGGGTGATTATGGGATCCCTGTCCGAGTATGGTAAGATGGGAGAAAAGTCTCGATTTGCCATAAACATTCGGATGATTCGGATCCCGGAAGGCGATACCGTCTGGAGCATGAGCTGCTCGACGAGAGGAAAACAAAATGAGATGGAAAAAATCGCAAAAGGTGGAATCGAATCCATCATCCGGACTTTAGTCCATCGATGGCAATCAGGGAAAGCCACAATAGCCTGGGGCATCAAACTACAACCCCTGGAAGCCTCGGGCGGGTACCGGCATATCACCCTTCGAGTTCCCGAATACGGGGAGACTGAGATAAAAGAATACATCGTGAGCCGGGCCACCTCTGAATCCGGACCATATAAGAAGATCAAGCGGTTAAGCATGAAAAGAAGGGCCTCCTTATCCTTCAAGGATAGAAATGTCCAAGCAGATGGGACCTATTTCTACCGCTATCTCGTGCGTACGAAAAATGGTTTTAAAAGCCCACTCTCAGAGACGGTCTGCGCGCAGAAGAAGAAAGTCCCTCAGATCCCATCGGTGCTCAGGGCCTTGGGGGAACAAGCAAGAAGAATTCCCCTCAGCTGGAACCCCAATCCGGAAAAGGATATCAAGCATTATATCATCTATCGGAGCGATGATGCGGGAAAGAAATATAAGAAAATCGCAGCGGAACCGGGCGATAAAACGGATTTCATCGACACCAAACTTACCGACGGGACGACCTATTACTATAAGATAAAGGCCGTCGATGGGGATGGCTTGGAGAGCGAATTTTCGGAGACCGTATCGGCCATTACGAAGGCCGTTCCCTCGAGCCCCAAAGGCCTCAAGGCTGAAAGAGGGAGGGGCAAGGTTATCATTTCTTGGGAGGCCAACCCCGAAGCCGATATCACCCGATATCACATTTATAAGAAGAGAGCCCACGGATTTAAAAAAAGCGGCTCCACTCAGGAGCTCTCTTACTCGGATGAAAACCTCAGGGATGGAAAGACCTACATTTACAAGGTAACCGCTGTGGACAAGGATGGGCTGGAAAGTCCATTTTCCCGAGAAATATCGGCTACTACTGCACCCAAATGATCACCTCCTCAGCTCGGAGAGCCTCCGCTTCACCTTTCTTCGCTCCAATTCCGTCAAATCGCCCAATTCCAAACATTTCTTCCAGTGTCGAAACGCGGACATCTCCTGGTTCAAGGACCTGTAGCAGGTGGCCAAGGCATCGCGATATTGGTACGTGGTGGGGGAAAGTTCCACCGCCGTTTCGTATTCCAAAACGGCATCGGCCAATCTCCCCAGTCGCTCGAAGACATTACCTAGGAGAAAATAGACCCTTGGGTTGCCCTGATCCAGCTGGAGCGACTTTCTTAAAGTCTCGATTGCCTCTCTATGCTTACCCTTGTAAGATAGAATCTCTCCCATGTGGCCATAGGCGAAACCACTATCGGGGGCGATCCCCAAGATCTTCTTAACCACGGGGAAAGCATCCCCGTATTTTCCATTTTCGATGTATATTTTGGCAAGGAGACTACATGCCTCGAGATTATCGCCGTCCAGTTCTATGGCCTTTTTGAGGTATTTGATGGACTCCAGGTATGCCCCCTTCTTCTTGTAATACGCTTTGGCCAAAAGGATATGAGCATCTACAAAATTCGGGTCTTCGTAAAGGGCCTGTGAAAGGCTATCGATGGCCAGGTCGTATTCTCCTTGCTCCATGCTGACCTTTCCGCGTCGGAAATGATGTTGCGACCGGGAAAGCCCGGTGGTGGAAATGGGTTTCTTGGCCTCCATCGAGGCCCGAACCCCATCACGGTCTTCTAGGTGTCCAACGATGGTAAGGTCAGAGAATTGGTCTTTTTCGCCGATCCGATAGATACCCACATACCTCCCCGGGGATACCTCATTCATCGGCAAATTCTTATTACCATCGCCCAAGTCGAAGGTGGCCGCCTTCCCCGCATCCCCCATCAACGTCGCCTCTATCCTGTCCCCTGGCGCCAAAGGGGCAGTGGCATCGTGATTAATTGAGGTTATGGTCGGCATCCTCACCTCGATGAGGGTGCTCTTAACATTCAGGATAACCCTCTCCTCGATGGAAACCCTGGCCTTATAAGATCGAAATCCATCCTGATTAACCTCGAGCTCATATTCCCCTGGCAAAATATCCTTCCTCTCCAAGGGTGTCTCGCCGATTAAGTCCCCGTTGAGATAGACCTTGGCCCCGAAGATGGTCTTCTGGTCCCCTGAGGTAGCGTGAACTTCAATCCCTCCAAAAGGCAAACATTTCTCCTTAGCTTCCCCAAACACCGCCAGGATTTTCGGGGGGGTCATGATGGGATCCAACTCAAAGGTGGGATCCAACTTGAGGATATTACAGAATTGTTGCCTCGCCTCCTCCTTTTTGGGAAAAGCCATATAGGCGAAGGCCATCGTCTTGAAAGCCTCAATCTTCTCCCTATCCCCTTTCAACAAGGGAATGGCTTGAGATAGTTTATCAATGGAGAGTTGATATTCCCCATTCTGGTAGGCCTTCATACCCTGTGAGAAGAGATCATCCCCCGATTCGGCCCTTGCCACCCCTCCGAAGAGGAGAATGAGGGCCGTTGAGGTAACAATGCCAATCCTCAAAAAAGTTACCTTACAATGGCTCACCCTCACCGTTAGATTCCCTCCCTCATCCGTGTATGCCTTTTTACCACAAGAGTCCCTTCCCTGTCCATAGGAAATCCACCCTTGACATCAATAAACCAATCTCCTGTGTTTCATATGGAATATTAAATGGATGTTACTATAGAGGAAACCATATGGTGTTGTCTTAGCTGGAACATCCCAGCTGAGATATTCCATCATTCCAATTACCCACAATATTACGCTCATGGATAACGGTGTTCCCGAGAGACCCGGGAAACTCCAGTCATGCTATTCTTGACATAAGGGTATGATTCTGTTAATGGATTGGTGAACCTAAAAACAAGCCATTCAAAGGGAGGGTGAGCGTCATGAAAAAGGGAACAGCCACTTTGGTTATCTCGTTATCCTTGCTCATGGGCCCCAAGATGACCCTTGCCGCAAAGCCACCCCCTCAGGCCAAGGAATTCGAGGTGAAATACGACAAGGGCTTTTTCGAGAAGGTAACTACCGCGGATCGATATCGGCAAGAATTGGTAAAAACGGAGAAGGAGGACAGGGCCCTTAAGGATGTCTACTTCGACCGCGCAAGAAAGCTATACGAAGCGGCACTTCTCGAAGATGAGACATTCATCTACGGCCACACAAGTCTCGGATTTCTCTTCCTATGGGCTTCCATCGACCCCTACCTATCCAAGAGGAAGACTCTCAAGCAGGCACAGGATAGATTCATCGAGGCCATCAGACTGAGGAAATCCCATTATGAAGCGTATTACTATTTGGCCGTGGGAGATATCTTGGCAAAGGATTGGGACTCCGCGCTGTACAATCTGAGGGAATATATCCGCTCGGAAAGAGACGATTCCTATTACCATCTTCTCTTGGGTTACATCTATGCTTCTGGGAAGGGCGAAATCACCAAGAAGGCCAAGGTGGAATTTGAACTGGCCAAGGAGAGAGCAACCGATCCCATCTCCGTTCAATGGGCCATCAGACAACTCAAAAGATCGCAGAAACCGAGCGCGATACCCCCCATAAGGCCCCCTACCCCTCCCAGAAAGGAGTTTTTCCCCAGGTCCGTCTCCATGAGCATCTACGTTCCCACATTCGTGGATAAAACAGGACACGAAGAAATCCGTCAAATATCGGAGCTCCTGTCTTCTCGGGTCAGCGAAACCATATTCAGGAATAACCGATTTACCTTGATCGAAAAGAAGGTCAAGGAGCAAAAA
>CP070774.1:1432672-1448173 GCA_020346125.1 Syntrophobacterales bacterium
TCCCTTATAGCCGAAAGGGCCTCCTGCACACCGATGGTGATGACAGTATGGCACAGGCCGAGGGACCTCGCAAGGGCGGAGGCATATTCAACATCCCTTCCTTGCCCGTCCAAACTAAGTGTGATGGCCCTTGCCTCAGGGGAAAGATAGGCGAGGATCCCTGAATCTATCCCTCCGGACAAGAGGAGGACATCGCCCCGATTTCGTCCAAGGGCATCCGCAAGATTGCGCCTGAGATCAGCAAATTCCATACAAATGGCGCGGATATGCTGAAGGGTGTTTCTAAACTTTTTCATAACCTGAGTACTCCCCATCTCTTTCGATGCCTAAAATTGGAGACTAAGACCTCCTAAGACATTTATCCCTGGTGATGGGTAGTAAGCCAACTGGCTCCTGAACCAACTGTAGCTTCCGTATTCAGAATATTTCTCATCGAAGATGTTGTTTACCCCTACAAAAGCAGTAAGAAACTTCCAGGTGTAGGAAACTTTTGCATTTACGGTCATATAGTCATGGAGCTTGGGAAATATATTTGGTTGATCGCTGATAAAACGCCTTTCACCCACATAGTTGGACCAGATATCTATATCCAGCCCCTCCAGGGGTGTAACCCCGATTCCAAAATTCACCTTGTGATAGGGAACTCCGGGGACCTCATTCCCTTCGTACTGCCCTCCACTGAATTTCGCCTGTGTATACGTATAATTGGCCCAGACGCTTAGCCATTGCAATGGCTTCGCCTCGGCCGAAAATTCTATACCCTGATGCCTGGTATTGTCATAATTCTCGTTTGCTCCAAAACCAGAAGGACCTCCCAGTGGATTGTAATAGATCTCATTTTCAATCTCCATCCAATAGAACGTGAGGCCTGACCTAATCGTATCCGTAAAATAGTGGTCCACCCCAACCTCATACGTGATTCCCTCCTGGGGCTCCAAGAGCGTGTTGAGTCCTCCAGCCCAAACAGAGAAATACTCATCTATTGCGGGATATCTGTACGATTTCGAAATCCTACCGTAGATCTTGGAATTCTTTAAAAAGAGATAGGTAAGGCCTACATCCCAAGCATGCATCACATCATCTTTTTTATCCTGAAAGGATTGCCAGAAACCAATCCAGCTTGCCCCATTAAAATCGTTTTCGCTTTCTTCGTAGCGATAACCACAGGAGAAGATGAGATTATTCAATATGGAGAAATCGTCATGAAAATAAAAGGCCCAGCTATCCCTCTGTACATCTGCATCGCTGCTGAGGAAATTTCGTGCTGGATCACCCATTCCCGTATCAAGGTATTTATTTTTTGCATCGGTATGGTAATAGTCGAAGCCGACGATTAACTTATTATGGAAAGTACTGATATCTCTTTCCCATATCCATTGAGGACTTACGCTGAAGGTCGGGATGTCATTTGTCAATGTCCCCCACTGTCCCATCCCCAACCAATCTATATAATAAGATTTCGACTCAGTCCCTCTCTGCCGGTAAGAGAAACCCACCGATACTCTCCCCCATTGTTTCAGATCCAATGCAGGGGTCAACTGCACGAACCAGTCCTCGGTTTCACCCTTGTCATCGGGATGGGTTGTGGAACTTCTATCCATAGTTAGTAAATCCTGTTCCGTCAAAGCCCCTGGCATCCCGTATCTGTCAGCGTGGTAATTTGTCGAAAAATCAACCTTCAGAATATCTCCCAAATCATAACCTACGCTCCCTCCAAAATCTTTCCCTTCATAATAGCCGTTATCACGAAACCCATCGGTGTTTTCATGTCTCGCATTAACTGTGTAACGAAAATCACCCAATGACCCTCTGGATGATGCTCTTTGTATGTTCAAACCGTAACTACCCCCTAAAAATTCCGCCTTAACCGAGGGCTTCCCCTTCCCCTTCTTGGTGATGATGTTCACAACGCCGCCGACGGCGTTGTCGCCATAGAGTACGCTCCCTCCACCTCGGATTACCTCGATCCGCTCCACCTGATCAATGGGGATCTGAACCCAGTCGGTACCGCTTAAATCCACCTGGTTCACCCGCCTGCCATCTACCAAAACCAGGGTATTTAAGGGGCCTGTCTCACCGAAACCCCTGATATCTACTGTAACGGACTTGCGGTTGGCCGTCCAATCCGACACGAGGACACCAGGGACGGTACGAAGTACATCGGCCACGTTATGGGCATTGGAACGCCTGATATCCTCCTCAGTTATCACGGAGACATTATAAGGCACCTTTCTTTCTTCCTCCCAGTCCCTGGTGGCCGTAACCACCACCTCCTCCAGTTTCACCGTCTCCTCTTCCATTTCCCCCTGTGCCATAGTTTGGAAGGGAAACGAGACGATGAAAAACAGACTGAAAATTACTATCCATCTCTTCATTGTTTATCAAGCCCCCTTGAATATCCCTGGGTGGATAATTTTCGCTCGCTCCCCCAACCCCTCGATTATTCTCGGGGAGGGCCGGTCCATGAGCTTGGAATCGATGATAAAGACCGTAGCCTTTTCCCGCTTCGAGCTCCACCGGAGATGAGAGCCACCCTCGAATCCTCGATACGTTTATCCATGGCCTCCATAAAAAAATCCCCAGTCTCCAAAAAGGCTGGGGATTCTGAAAATCTCGCGAGACTTCACCGCCTCACCCTCGAAGACTTCCGTGAAGCATTGCCTAGGCAGGTCTTCTGGCTCACGTATCACCCTACTCCTTGCACCTTCCCATCCTTCGATAAACTCAGGACAGTGGTCTTTGCAAGTTTCGTCCACGCTCACAGAGGCGGGGCCACGGCGGATTCTCACCGCCTTCCCTATTCGATCCCTTATCAGGGATCACCCAGGCAATTACTCAAACCATCCTCATTATTTCAAAGAACTTTTTTCAACATAACAAAGTCCCAGCGCTCCTGTCAAGTAATTTCTCATATTGTGTCCGCAGCCCACTTTTGCATACCGGGAGAATCTCCGCTATCATGCCTTTACCGCGGTGAGATATCTTTCTCCCTCTTCATATACCACACCTTTGCGCATCAATGATTCCATCGTTTTAATCAACGTCCTCTCGTAACGATCCTCAAACAAGATGTAATTGGTGGTGCGGCAGGGTATCCAAATCGCCACGGCTGTGTTCAAGGCGTTGGTTTCACGCCGCCAGGGACGCAACTCAAAACCTTCTGATCAGCTTCTCACGCAAGAATGTATCTGGAAATCAATAGTTCATCTCTTCTTCCCCAGACACTCCCAATTGGCACGTTCATTGCTTCCCATAACGAAAGGTTTCTCTATTGATCCGCCGGTGATGTCCACTGTCAGGTAACGCCGGGAGGTGTTGCGTAGGATGGAAAACGACGATCGCTTTTTCCACGAATCAGAGAGAGGAGGAACCTGTCCCTGGCAGTCATAATCAGTACCGCAACACTCCGTTATCTGATCAATGTTGGGCAACCCGGCGTTTAACAAACGTACTGATGTGGATAAGGAGGCAATCTCATGGAACATTTCAAAGATACGGTTGCGATTGTGACTGGCGGGGCCTCTGGGATTGGACGTGCCCTTTGCGAGGAACTGAGCCAAAGAGGAACAGCCGAGGTCATTGTGGCAGACATTAACGCAGAGGGAGCGCGACAAGTTGCTTCGGCCATAACCACGAGAGGCGGTAGGGCCCATGCGGCGCATTTAGACATCTCGCAAGCCGGGGATGTACAGAAGCTCGTAGTCGATACAGCCTCGAAACATGGGCGGCTTGATTATATGTTCAACAATGCGGGTATTGCCATCGGAGGCGAGATGCGAGATATGGGTCTTGAGCACTGGCGGCGTATTCTCGACGTTAATTTATGGGGTGTTATCTACGGGACGACGAGCGCCTATAAGGTGATGGTCAAGCAAGGGTTTGGCCACATCGTCAACACCGCTTCCCTAGCTGGCTTGACTCCCGTACCGCTGATCACGGCCTACGCCACCACTAAGCACGCAGTGGTAGGGCTTTCCACCTCGCTACGGGCCGAGGGGGCTGAACTTGGAGTAAAGGTGAGTGTTGTCTGTCCGGGGTTTATCCGAACAGGCATCATTGACGCGATAGTAAACGTCACAAAGCTCGAGAAGGCGTATCCCGATGTGTCATCAATCAACATGATGGATGCAGGCGACTGCGCACGCATCATCCTGCGGGGTGTTGTACGTAACAAGGCCATCATCACGGTTACGGCATTTGCATGCTTTCTCTGGTGGCTCTCCAGGCTCCACCCAGCCATCGCACCCCTTGTGTTCCGCAAAAGGTTAAATGAGTTTCGGGCATTGCGGAGCGAATCTTGAGCAGGAGACAGAGGATTCCGAGAATCTTTTGCAGAGAAGAGGCGACTCATTGCAAGACACGGGGAACGGCCGAGTTTGGGTGCTGCCGTTGTGCGGTGCTGTAGTGCTGCAGCCAAATACAAGTGCTTCATCGGAAGGAAGCAGGGATCGGTGATCCCTTTCCCTCAGATTACGCTCAGGAACAACGGTGTTCTCTAAAAATTCCGGAAATTCCAGAAGTGATTTACATTGACTACGACCCCTGTTTAGGTTAAATTTGATGTTTATCCCGGGGGTTGTGAATGTCCGCGTTAAGGCCAGGATTTTTAGACCAAAAGGGGGAAGATTTTCCCCTTTCCACATTGATGCAGTGGGCAAAGGGGGACTCTCAGGAGGTCCACGCAGTTGGTTTGAAAGGGTCTTCAAAGGCCTTTATCCTTTCACTTTTCGCCCTGGAGTCTGGGCTCCCCATATTAGTCATTACCCCCCGACCGAGCGATGCGGAGATCCTCGTGGAGGCCCTGCGTTTCTTCACAAACTCGGAGAAGGAGATCCTTTCCTTCCCCCCATGGGAGACGATTCCCTATGATGAAATCCCCCCCCACCAAGACATCGTGGGCCAAAGGGTGAGAACCCTTTCCCAGGCGGCACTTCACAATGGGACCGTAATCGTCACGTCCATCCAAGGGCTCATGCAGAAGGCTATGATCCCCCATACCCTCGAGCAATTGACCATCGCATTGAATGGAGGCGATGAGATAGACAGGGAGGAATTTATTGAGAGGTTGGTTCGAGGTGGATATACTCGGGTCCAGGTGGTGGAGGAAAAAGGTGATTTCAGCGTTCGAGGCGGATTAATCGACCTCTTTTCCCCCTCATACCGGGATCCCTTGAGGGTCGAGTTCTTCGGCGACCGGATCGAGTCCATAAGGGCCTTTGAACCGGAGACCCAAAGGTCGCACCGGCATTATGAGGGGGTCTCGGTCCTCCCGGCCAAGGAAATAATGGATGTCCCTGATGATCAGAGCTCTGCTTCCCTTTTCGATTATTTGAATCCCCAAACCATCCTCGCTATCGATGACCTCTTCGAGGTAGAAAGGGAAGGGGAGGCATTCTGGCTTCTGATCAGCGAGAGGTTCGATCGAGCCATCTCCAGGGGGAAGACCCCACCGGTGCCCGACCGATGGTATTTCCCCCTGGAGACCGTTAAATCCAACTGGGGAAATCTGAGGAAGCTCGTCCTGGGGGAAATGGACTTCCCTGAATTAAAGGAAATGGGGCACGAAATCCTTCGGTTCACCGTCGAATCCAACGAGGATATGAGGGCGGACCGAAAATCACTCGAAAAGAGGGATACCCCATTGTCCTCCCTGGTCCAGCGACTGAAATCCTGGTACAAAAGGGGACATGATATCATCATCGTGGCTCACCATTTGAGCCAGGCGGAGCGACTTCAGGAATTGTTGATCGAATATAAACTCACCCCCCAACTGAGCGCAATCTCCTTCTCCCAATGGTGGGAAGGCCGCCTCTCCCGTTCCGCTCCCCCCCCACCAAGGACCGGAGAAGGCGACTTCATCATTCTCACCGGAGACCTCTCGACTGGTTTCCGCCTCCCCTCCGGGGGTTTAGTAGTCATTACTGAGGAGGAAATTTTCGGCCATCGGAAGAGAATCGCGGAGGCCCACAGGAGGTCGGGGGATTCCTTCATCACCTCTTTCTCCGAGCTCAATGAGAATGACTATGTGGTTCATATCGACTACGGGATTGGAATTTATAAGGGGTTAAAACGTCTGGATATTCAAGGGGTTAGCAACGACTACCTCCTGTTGGAATACCTTGGCGGGGATAAACTCTATGTGCCTGTGGACAGGATCAACCTCATCCAGAAATATATGGGTTTTGAGGATAGGGGCCCCAGACAGGATCGGCTGGGTGGATCGTCATGGAGGCGATTGAAGCGGAAGATAACCAAATCCATCGAGGAAATGGCGAGGGATCTCATCAACCTCTATGCGGCCAGACAGGTATTCGAGGGATTTGCGTTCTCCAAGGGGGATGGCTATTTCAAGGAATTCGAGGCCGCCTTCCAGTACGAGGAGACGCCTGATCAGCTGGGGGCCGTCAGAGATGTAATAGGGGACATGGAAACGATTAAACCCATGGACCGTCTCATCTGTGGTGATGTGGGATATGGGAAGACGGAGGTGGCCATCAGGGCGGCATTCAAGGCGGTCATAGACGGCAAGCAGGTGGCCGTTTTGGTACCCACAACGGTCTTGGCTCAGCAACACTACCAGACCTTCTTTGAGCGATTCCAGCACTACCCCGTTACCATCGATATCCTAAGCCGGTTTAAGGGAAGGAACGAGCAGAGGCAGATCCTCGGGAAATTGAAACAGGGGAATATCGACATCATCATCGGGACCCACCGTTTGCTTCAGGGGGACGTCGCCTTCAGGGATTTGGGATTGTTGGTCATCGACGAGGAGCATCGGTTTGGCGTCACCCACAAGGAACGGCTGAAACAGTTGATGAAAACGGTCGATGCGTTGACCTTGACGGCGACCCCTATTCCCAGGACTCTCCATATGGCCTTGATGGGAATAAGGGACCTGAGCGTGATCGATACTCCACCCGAGGACAGGCTCTCTATACGGACCTTTTTGAGCCGCTTTGACGAGGATATCATCCGCCAGGCCATCCTGAGGGAAATCCAAAGGAATGGTCAGGTCTTCTTTGTTCACAACCGGGTCCAAACCATTCCGGGTATGGCCCGATTCCTAAAGCAGCTCATCCCCGAAGCCTCTCTGGCCATTGCCCACGGCCAAATGAGGGAGCGGGATCTGGAGAGGGTAATGCTCGCCTTTATGCGGAACGAATCCAACCTTCTCCTCTGTACCAGCATCATCGAGTCGGGTCTGGATATCCCCACCGCCAACACCATCATCATAAACCACGCCGAGAGGTTTGGCCTTGCGGAACTCTACCAGCTGAGGGGCAGGGTAGGCAGATCAAAATATCAGGCCTACGCTTTCCTCCTCGTTCCATCCGAAGCCTCCATATCCGGGGATGCCCTAAAGCGCCTGAGGGCCTTGCAGGAATTGAGCGAGTTGGGTTCTGGGTTCAGGCTTGCCTTTCAGGACCTGGAGATCAGGGGGGCGGGAAACATCTTGGGACCTGCCCAATCGGGACATATTGCGGCGGTGGGATATGAGATGTATACTCAACTCATGGAGAGGGCGGTGAGGCAGTTGAGGGGGGAAGAAGTCCTGGAGGAGATTACGCCGGAAATGAAGCTCCCCTTTCCCACCTTTATCCCTGATGACTACATCTGTGATCCTCACCAGAGGTTGGTTTTTTACAAACGATTGTCATCGGTTCGTTCCGAGGAGGAAATCGATGATATGAGGGAGGAACTCGTAGACCGCTTTGGGCCTATTCCTCCCCCAACTGTAAACTTACTGGAGGCGATGAAGCTCAAACAGCTCTTGAGCCGGCTCAGGGTGAGAAAGCTGAACCTATCCGAGGAAAGGGCGGTGATTGCCCTCGACGATAGCTCCGAGATTTCCCCTCAGGGCATCATCGGCCTCGTTCAGGAAAATAGCGATCGATTTCAATTCACCCCCAATTTCGAATTGATTCTCTCCTTAAGGAAGGGGGGATGGCAGGAGGCCTTCGGTGAGACAAAAAGTACCTTGGAGAAGTTGATCCACTATGTTAAACCACGGGGAACTCAACCGAGCCCCCTCGCGCCGGGGGGAAGCTAAGAAGCTGTATACATTCAAATAGGAGGCAAAAAAGATGGTGGCCCCAGCGAATCAATTCGCCAAGAGGGGAGAACCCCCCCAAGGCATTGTTGTCCAATTTCCCTTTCGCTTTCTGAAAAGAATTTTCGACCATTCTAAAGCTCGCTTCACGAAGAATGGTTATCAAAAATTCTCTACTGTTCACTCCAGGCGATTTGGGCAACACCCCATCGAGGGGAATGGAATGTACTGCTGGTCCGGGTGCAGTCCAATTATTTGGATCGCCTTACTGATAGGCCTTTACACCATGGGATGTCAGAAGGAGGATCCGAATCTTCCCAAGGGCATTCTAGCCCAGGTGAACGAGGAATTGATTACTCTGGAGGAATTTAATAACGAATTGCGGGATATTAAATTGGAACATGGAAAACTGCCGGAGGGCAGGGAGTCCCTGGACCAGTTGAAAACCGCCTTGCTCGATCAAATCATCGACAGGAAGCTCATCCTTGGAGAGGCGAGGCAGATGGACATCCAGGTATCGGAGCAGGAGATTAATAAGGCCATTTTAGCCTTAAAAAGGGATTATGCCGGGGAGAGCTTCAAGGCCATGCTCAATGGCCGCGGAATGAGTTTTGAGGAATGGAAACGACGGGTAAAGGAAAAACTCCTGGCGGAGAAGGTTATCCATAGCGTTGCTCAATTCGCTTCTCCCATCGATGATAAATCGGTGAGGCAGTACTATATGGAACATATCGAGAAATATTCCTTTCCCGAGCAGGTGAGGGCAAGGCAGATCGTAGTGGCCACGGAAACGGAGGCCAAAGAGATCTTAAGGAGGCTGAGGAGAGGGACTGATTTCGCGGAGCTGGCACAGGAAAAATCGATGATGCCCGAAAGGGTGTATGGCGGGGATCTGGGATTCTTCGCACGCGGTGAAATGCCGGAGGCGTTCGATGAGGTATTTTCCCTGAAGGTAGGGGGGGTCAGCAAAGTCATCAAGAGCCCCTATGGATATCATATCTTCAAGGTCGATGAGAAGGTCGAGGCTAAGGTTCGAGAATTCGATGAGGTGAAGGACGAGATAGCGCATCAAATACGGAAGAATAAGCGCGAGCAAATCTACTATAACTGGCTTTCGGAGTTGAGGGAAAAGGCCAAAATCAACATCAACAAACAATTGTTGGAATATACCCATTGAGCCATGCTGAAATCCATCTTCTCCATCCTCATCTTCCTCATCTTCGGTCTATCCGAGGGAATCTGCGGGGAAACGATCATCGATAGGATTATCGCCATCGTCAACGGCGAGATCATCACCCTTTCTGAACTTGATCGGTATCATTCAGAACTGCGAGAGGGATCTAAGGCCACCGCTAATCAATCGGAGAAAAGGGCTAAGGTCTCCAAATCGAAAAGGGAGATTCTCGATCGCCTTATCGAGGAGAAGTTAGTCGATCAGCAGTGCAAGAAATTGGCGATAAAGGTATCCGAAAGGGATATCGATATGGCCATCGAGGATGTGAAGAGATTAAATGCCATAACCGATGAACAGTTGATGAGTGCTTTGTTGGCGGATGGTTTGAGCTGGGAGGATTACCGACAACAGCTGAGGGAGCAGATCAAGATGGTCAGACTGTTTTCTCGCGTGGCCAGGGCGGAATTTACGGTGGACGAGGAGGGGCTCAAGAGGTTTTACATCGAACACATCGAACGGTTCAAGGAGCCCGATCAAGTAAGGATTAGCCACATATTGATCACAATTCCTCAGGATGCCGAAGACCTGCTCGTGGAAGCCCTTCGTCATAAGGCCGAAACGATCTTAGAGAGGCTGCGCCGGGGTGAAGATTTCGGTGAACTTGCCCGATTATGCTCCGATGACGCATCGGCAGAAAACGGAGGCGATCTGGGATTTTTCAAATGTGGGGAGCTCCTGCCCGAATTCGAGCGCGTCACCTTTAATCTACAACCGGGGCAATTCAGCCACTTAGTAAGGACGAAAAGAGGGTTCCACATCATCAAGGTAACCGAGAAAAAAGAGGGACCGATTACACCCTATGAAGAGGTGATGGAGAAGGTTAAAAATCAGTATATTGATGAGGAATCCCAGAGATTATATAAGGTCTGGATACAGAAGGTTAAAACAGAATCCTTCATTGAGGTAAAATTATAATTCAACCCGTCCGGTGGAAATCGCCCTCGAATTCTCCCGAATATCTCGATAGCGAGAACCACTCATTCAGGCGGTTCCATCTAGGTTAAGGAAGAGGCCTGTAGGGCGTAGAATTTTTTTGTGTATAAGGGCGGCCATGTCGTTATCCATCATCGGCATTACCATGGGAGATCCCGTTGGAATCGGGCCGGAAATTATCGTCAAGGCATTGGCTCAAACAGAGGTGTTTACCTCTTGTAAACCGTTGGTCTTCGGCGATGCTAACGTACTCAAGGAGGCCAACAGGGTGCTTAACTCCCCTTGCACAATTAACCCGGTAAGAACGGCGGAAGAGGCAAAGGGGACCCCGGGAATGGTTGACCTCATTGAGCTGAGCCACATCGATCTCAATGGATTTCGATTTGGTACTCCTAAAAAGCCCTATGCAGCCCTGATAGTTCGCTATCTCGAAACGGCCCTATCCTTTGCCATGGATGGGAGGATCGAGGGAATGACTACGTGCCCCATCAACAAGGGGTTTCTCAATGATGCTGGATATCTTTTCACCGGACATACGGAGTTTTTAGCCCAGCGAACCAACAGTGCTCCTGTGACCATGATGTTGATCACCCCGGGGCTGAAGGTGGCCCTGGTGACTACCCACTGCGCCATGAGGGACGTCCCCGGCTTACTCACTCCGGAAAGGATTATGGATACCATACGGGTCACGGACTACGCCTTGAGGACCTCCTTTGGAATTCGAAACCCCATTTTGGCCGTGGCCTCTCTAAATCCCCATGCCGGGGAGGATGGATTGTTCGGAGATGAGGAGAAATCGTCCATCCTTCCAGCCATCGATGAATGTAGAAGGGCGGGGTTCAACGTTGAGGGGCCTATGGCGAGTGACTCCCTCTTTCACTTCGCCGGGGAGGGAATCTATGATGCCGTGGTCTGTATGTACCACGATCAAGGTTTGATCCCAATCAAATTGATGGGGTTCAAAAGATCTGTCAACGTAACCCTGGGGCTGCCCATTATCAGAACTTCCGTCGACCACGGTACCGCCTATGACATAGCGGGAAGGGGAGTGGCCGACCCATCGAGCCTTATCGAGGCGATTATACTCGCGAGCCGGATGGCGGGGGAGAAGGGGAAAAATATCGATAATCCGGCATAGTTGGTATATTAAGGATATTGTGGAATTTATCTCAAAAGGAGGAAAAAGTGAAGATTGTCGCATGCATTAAACAAGTCCCCGATACAACCGATGTGAAGATCGACCCGGAAACACGAACCCTCGTGAGGGAAGGGGTGGAGAGCATCACTAATCCCTTTGATGAATATGCGGTGGAGGAGGCCCTTCTGACCAGGGAGAAATATGGGGGGGAAGTACATGTCATCACCATGGGCCCTCCCCAGGCCATCGAGGTGCTCAAGAATGCCTTGGCCGTCGGGGCGGACTATGTCTATCTCATTTCGGATAAGGCATTTGCGGGATCCGACACATGGGCAACGGCCTATACCTTGGCCCAGGCCATTATAAAAATCGGTGCAGTGGATCTGGTGGTCTGCGGAAAGCAGGCAATCGATGGGGATACGGCTCAGGTTGGCCCGGGGGTGGCAACTCAGTTAAACATACCCCAGTTGACCTATGTGTCAACGGTACGGGAGATCGACTTGGGAAACAAGAGGATTGTGGTGGAGAGGATGCTGGAGGATGGAAAGGAGATCGTGGAATCCCCTCTCCCTGCCCTTATTACCGTAGTCAAGGATATAAATGAACCCCGGCTTCCGTCCCTCCTCGGCATTAAGAAGGCGGCCAAGGCCGAAATACCAACGTGGAACGCCGAGGATTTCCCGGTTGATAAGGCTAAGTGCGGTTTAGAGGGTTCCCCAACTGAGGTCATCCAAGTCTTTACGCCGGAACCAAGAGGAGGTGGAGAAGTTTTGGAGGGAGAACTGACGGAGACGATTCCCCTCTTGATAGATAAACTAATGGAGGCGAAGGTAATCAAATAGGGAGGAGCAGATGGCAAGATTATTGATTGATGAAGAGACGTGTACTGGGTGTGAGGCCTGCTTGGATGAATGCCCCTTTGGGGCCCTGGAGATGAGGGGAAATTTGGCAAGGGTTAACGAGAAGTGTACCTTCTGCGGGGCGTGCGTTGACCTCTGTCCCGTTGAAGCCATCGTTTTGGAAAAGGAGGAAAAAGAGGGTGAAGTTGATATCAACCAGTATAAAGACGTTTGGGTATTCATCGAACACAAAAGTCGAAGGATCGCCAACGTGAGCTTTGAGCTCCTTGGGGAGGGGAGAAAGCTGGCCAATGCCTTGGGATGCAAACTTTCCGCAATGCTCCTCGGTGACGGAGTTGAGGAATGTGCCCGAGAAGCCATACAGTATGGAGCGGATATGGTTTACCTGACCGAAAGCCCAGTCTTAAAAGAATACAGAACGGACTCCTATTCCGCAGGGGCCGCCAATTTGATTAAAAAATACAAACCCGAAATCGTGATCTTCGGGGCGACCACCCAAGGACGGGATTTCGCGGGAACCGTGGCCACCACCATAGAGACGGGATTGACAGCGGATTGTACGGGACTCGATATCGATCCCGAAACCACATTGCTGAGACAAACCCGTCCCGCCTTCGGTGGTAATATCATGGCTACTATATTGTGCCCTCGGCATAGACCCCAGATGGCCACGGTCAGGCCCAAGGTCTTCGCCATGCCGGAAAAGGACGATTCAAGAACTGGGGAAATCATTCGCGAACAGTTACCCATTGGCGAGGATAAAGTAAGGACCCACATTCTGGACTTCATTCAGGGGGCCGAAACGGTGAATCTGGTTGATGCGGAGATCATCGTTTCCGGTGGAAGGGGAGTGGGAGGCCCTGAGAACTTCGCGGTTATCCGAGAGCTCGCAGATGTATTGGGAGGGGCGGTGGGTGCTTCCCGTGCCGCCGTAGATGCGGGATGGATCCCCTACGAGCATCAAGTCGGCCAGACAGGTCGAACCGTGAGGCCCAAAATCTACATCGCCTGTGGAATCTCAGGGTCGATCCAACACCAGGCGGGGATGAAGACCTCGGATATCATCGTGGCCATCAATAAGGATCCGGAGGCCCCCATCTTCAAAATCGCTACCTATGGTATTGTGGCGGATCTCTTCCAGGCAGTCCCCAAAGTGACCAAGGAACTTAAGGCGCGCCTGGGCAGGTAAGGCTCTACCCGCCAAGCTACCGGGCATAAGGGGGGAACGGTTTAGAGGCTCCAAAGAATGGTCACGTCGGAAAGGGAAACGCTATTCACCGATTTTCCTCGTTAATCCTCATTACAAGTTCATATGCTCCCCACATCATAACGGCACTGAATAAACCGTGAAACAAAACGGAGGGTGGAAGAACAACCGTCCTTCCATAACTCATTTGGATTATCCTCAGGAGACAAGTAAAAGAAAAACCTTGATTTTTTTGATTTCTTCTATCATAATAATCAAAAATGGTTTAATAAACAGCAGGGGAGCTTATGATCGTCCATTGTGAAATTTGCCAGACTAAGTATAACATAGAGGATTCGAAAATAACGCCGGAAGGCGTGAAGGTCCGATGCGCGAAATGTAAGAATATCTTTTCCGTCACACCCGCTTTACCTACTCCAGTTACTCCATCTACGCCGCCTTCACCGGACACCTCGCCTACTCCCGAGCCGGGGGGGGGTGATTTCCTCCAGGACCTCGAATCCTTTGAGAAATTTCACAAAGAGTTGATGGATACTTCCAGCCCGGAGACAATGCCACCCCCGGATGAGGGAAGCCCGTTTGAAACAGGGGGATTTGACACGGGTTCCCCAGATACAGGGGTACCTCCTCCGGAGCCTTCTCCGGAGGGCCCGAGCATGGAGGAATTCCCCACCGAGGAATGGCCAGCCCCTCCTCTTGAGGAACAGAGGCCAACGGAGTCCGTGGAGGGGGAGATGGAGCCCCCCAGCTTCGATATGGGAGGATTGCAGGAGGAACGATATTTCGAAAAACCCCGGGTAATTCCGAAAAAGAGAAAAACATCCCGGTTTTTCGTGTTGATCGGCATCCTTCTCATCGTAGCCTTGGGGGCATACTACCTCTGGAGTGAGCGGGGGATGGAATTCAGCCTCCCTGAGAATATCCCGTCCTTTTTCAAGTCCATCCCAGAGAGGCTCCAATTCGTACCAGAGAAGCTCCAATTCGTACCAGAGAAGTTCCAATCCATATTGGATAATATACGGGGGATAGAGAAGGGAAGCTTAACCTTTACCGATCTGGAGGGTAATAAGGATATTATCGGTGAAATTCCCGTTTTTGTGATCACTGGCCAGATATTAAACGAGACCAACAAAACGAAGAAACACGTGAGGATTAAGGCAATTTTATTAAGCGATAAGAATAAGGTATTGGTTGAGAAGCAGACCCTCTGTGGCCTCTCTTTTTCCAACAAAGACCTTAATAAACTTTCCGCTCGTTTTAAAAAGGGGAACTTCAATATCCGGCCGCGGCCAGACCAGATGCGCGTGGCCCCCCGAATGAGCGTTCCCTTCATCGTGATCTTCCCCAATATCCCCCCCGATGCGCAGGAGTTTCAAGTAGAAATCGTTGAATCCCCAAATGCCTAAATCGGTATCGGACCGTTTATGGACTCTCCCCGCCTTCGGCAGAAGCAACCGACTGCTTCTTCATGCCAACACTATTGGGTTTATCCAGTACGCCGTTGACCTCGTTTCATTGGTACAATTTCTGGAGGTCGGGAAAGGCCGTGGAGCTCGGAGTGGATCTCTCCAAGAATATGAAGCGGTGGCGGGACCGGCTCAGGGTAATCCTTCGACAGAATAGGGGGGCATCGGGGACAATCGGCTCGCTCTGCAACCGAGGTCAGGGTTTCTGGAAAAGGACCGATGGTGGAAAGCTCATCATCAACCCTGGCCGCATGGCAATGGTTAAGCCTCTTGAAATGTCAGACTGTTTCATATAGATTTTTTATAAGGAGATTGTATAAGCAGACATCACCAAGTGGAGTTTAGGGAAATCAAATGTCAGAAGACCTTATCCGATTGACGAAACATGCCAAGGCGGCGGGCTGAGCCGCAAAGATCGGTCCAGGGGACCTGGACGAGATCCTCAACGATCTTCCGCTGATCAATCACCCGAATCTCCTGGTGGGCGTCGAACATCTGGGCGATGCGGGGGTATACCGATTGACCGAGGATATAGCCCTCGTCCAGACCACTGACTTCTTCACGCCCATCGTGGACGACCCCTTCAGCTTCGGGCAGATCGCGGCGGCCAATG
>CP070774.1:1448273-1451021 GCA_020346125.1 Syntrophobacterales bacterium
CCTCGACTGATGACGGTCGATCAGCTCCAAGAGGGGTTTTGGAAGGTGAACCGGGAGTTCTATTCCATACCGTCCATGGCGAAGAGGATCTTCAACCCCTTCGCCCTGAGGAGGAGCCTCATCATATTCGGCCCCATGAACATAGGGCTCTGGCCGGCTGTACGAAAGGCCCACCGTTATTTCGAAACTCATCGACATGATTTCCATAACGTTAGAACGGTGCCCCACTAAGTCCCGGATATAAAGGCAAGGGGGGTGTCTTCCATCCTAAAATTTCTCACCTGATATCTACTCATAGGCCCGTTTGGGGTATTTTCTCACCTTGTGATTTTCGTCATTTTCACCGACATTCATTTAGATCTCCGGAGGAAAGGGGATAACAATACAAAAGCCTCCAAAAGTTTACGGGATGCCCTTGGAGGCTTTATTTTGGCACCTTCTGGAACCCATTTCTCATAGATGCTCCCAGAAAGTTGGAGGCTATCTCGTTGGGTTAGTTAGGGTCTGGCTGGGTCTGTTCAAAAAACATTATTTTAAATCAATTTAATGTCAAGTAAAACCTCGATTCTGGTATGTAGACATGGGCGAAATCAAATAGTGAAACTCCCAAATTTTCATCGCTTGGCCAAAGCCTACAGACACATGCCCTATTATATTGGAAAGACTTCTGGTCTTGGCGCAAGAGATGATGGCGGATTTGAAAAATACATTCCATAATGCATCACATAAGGAAACCGGAAAATAGGGTACTCGATGGAAAGACAATCGATTAGCTCAAAAAGGGGTTTTGATTGGGAAAAATTGCTTGATTTATATTTCCTTTATTGATATAGGGTGGTAGGGAGTCTTGGAATGATGAGAGGTGACTTAAGCTTACTCTCCTACATCAAGAGGCTTTCAAGCAATAAATTCACCTCGGCCGCACTATCCCTGTTATCCAATACCTCGGATGAGCAGCTGATTTGGCTCACCTATCTGGCCGAAAAAATTCCTCGTAAGGATTCGTATAAGAAAAAAATCAGATGGATACGGGAACTGTTCAGGCAAAAACATCCCAGTTTGGACGTGGCCCGAAGGATTTTAAGGGAGTCCAATCCCGTTCAACGAAAAAAGATCGTCAACTTCCTTGTGAATCAATTCCTGGAGGGCACAAATCGAAGGAAGGCCTTCGAATCCCGAACCGGCTACTATCCGCCCCGGGCGATGCTTATCAGCCCCACCATGAGGTGTAACCTCGATTGTTACGGGTGTTACGCGGGAGACTATTCCCACGATGAATTGGAGCCAGAGCTCATTCATCGAATCCTCTCTGAAGCTAAAGAGATGGGAATCAGTTTGGTTGTGGTCCTTGGTGGAGAGCCCTTTTTGAAGAAAGATCTTCTCGAGGTGTACGAGGCCCATCCTGACATGGCCTTTCACGTTTTTACCCACGGTGGTTTCTTGGACGAGAAAATGGTGGAAAACGTTGCTCGGTTGGGCAACGTCATGCCTGCCATCAGCCTGGAGGGGTTCAGGGATGAGACTGACAAAAGGCGGGGAAAAGGGCACTTCGAAAAAGTCGTCCAAAGCATGGATCTGCTCAACGAAGCCGAGGTCCTCTTTGCCTGCTCCCTCACCCAAACCAAGGAAAATACGGATGTCCTGACTAGCGAACGTTTCATCGATTTCTTGATCGCAAAGGGATGCATTTTAGTATGGTACTTCATGTGTGTCCCAATCGGTAAAAATCCCGATATGGAGTTGCTCCCCTCCCCGGAGCAGAGAAATCTGATGAGGGAAAAGCTCAGGACCTTCCGTGCTGCCAAGCCCATTCTGTTCGTTGACTTTTGGAATGATGGCCACCTAACCGATGGCTGTATGGCAGGAGGCCGGATGTATTTTCACATCAATGCTAAAGGGGATGTCGAACCTTGCGTGTTTTGCCACTTCGCATCGGATAACATCAGGGAAACTACCCTCCTGAAAGCCCTCAATTCACCGCTTTTTAAAAGGATTCGCTCTTTGCAGCCCTATTCAGAAAACCTATTGAGGCCATGCATGCTCATCGATGAACCCTGGGTTGGTCGGGAGATGGCACTACAATATGCCCGGTATTTTACCCACCCAGGTGCTGAAACCCTGTTTGGCGAACTGAGTTATCAGATTGACCATTATGCCAAACAATACGGCCAGATCGCCGATGTGGCATGGGATGAGCTTAACTCATCCGAAAAGCAATCTTTCGCCAGAAACGCCTAAAACGGTCTGACTCAAAAGAAGATGAGAGGTTACCTGGGAATTGATGTAGGTTCGGTGAGCACGAACCTGGCGGTGATCGATGAAGAGGGGAATGTGCTCTGCCATTGGTATCTTCTCACCCATGGCCAACCCATAAGGGCCGTACAGGAGGGGTTGAGGCAGATATTAACCGTTCTCCCTAAAGAGATGAAAATCCGCGGTGTTGGTACGACGGGCAGTGCTCGGCAACTTGCGGGGGTAATGGTTGGGGCCGACGTGATCAAGAATGAAATCACTGCCCATGCCGTTGGGGCAACCCATTTCTTCCCCGATGCCAGGACGATTCTGGAAATAGGAGGGCAGGATTCTAAAATTATCATAATCAGGGATGGATTGGTCGTTGATTTTGCCATGAATACGGTCTGCGCGGCGGGAACCGGCTCATTTTTGGATCAACAGGCCTTGAGGCTTGGGATTCCCATTGATCAATTTGGCCAGTATGCCCTCCGATCCAAATCCCCTGCCCGCATC
>CP070774.1:1451121-1464751 GCA_020346125.1 Syntrophobacterales bacterium
AGACCACGAATAGTAGACTGGTTTGGGATTCATATTGCCCCTTGACTCTGTCTGTACATAGTAGATGTTATCTATCAGCGGCCCCCGCTGCCAATTCTATTGATTCGCGTTTGAAATCTCAGATGAGTCCAGGGTCGGCGAATCTCCATATTTCTCAGGAGGATCTTGTATTACAATTTTCATAAGCTTTGTATCGATACTTCTTCCCATACAATATCTGATTGCAGGTCCGGCAAACAGCGCAGCGGTCCAGGCCCAGATTACCTCCTCAATAGGTACTCCACCCATTGTCATACCCGACAGAGCATTGACATTCCACCACTCACTCACAATCCTGGGGAAAAGCTGTAAAAAGAATCCTCTGTAGAATATCCACATGGCGACAGCAGCGATGAACGCGGCCTGCACGGCAGGTGTAATCAGCTTGGGTCGCCGCGCCAGGATAATTGCAGCACTTATGAGAAATGCAACTACGATCGCATGGAGCGAGTTTAACTTGAGAAACACTATTAAAACGCCCATTACCAGGAGGCAGGCAAGCCCAAAAAGGATTGACCCAAGAAAACCCATCGGATCAAACTGTAGCAACTCCTTCTGGCCCGACTTTCTTGCCAGTAGATCAAAAATCCCAGAGCATATTCCTGCAAATGCAAAGGCAAATAAATAGTCTTCTAAGCCAAAAACCCAGTTGCCAATTTGTATCTTCGCTATGTAGATGGGACTCCAGTAATCTCTCACGTGCCAGTATTGGCTTATCGGGCCTGCGTGACCCAAGGCCAAGCTAGACCATAGCATGGGCTTTCTGCTTTTTCGCACACACGCAAACAGGACAAACCAGATTCCTAGAAAAAAGAGCGCTCCTATGGCGTATTTGTGCATATTATCACCCGCTCACTCCTTTTGAGGGAATACTCACCTCCCCCTCATGCTGTAATTATCCCCAACCTGACAATGAACATTCCTTATCCTAAAGTCTCAGGCATAAGCAGTCGAAGGTGTGCCCAGTCCGTTTCACGCCTTCATTAGGGACGAATCGACGAAGAACGTCCGAAAGATTTCTAGAAGGCGCGCCGTTGTAACGGGAATATCAATAAATGTCTAGCCGTAGCGCCTCAAACAGGACGAAAACAGTACCAGGCAGGATGAGTGAGAGAGATCGAAACGATCAGGTAGATTGATTTTGAGTAAAAGGGCACCTCCTCATTTCACGGCGAAGAAGGGATTCATTATGAAACTCCTAAAAGAATTAATAGCACTTTTGCTATTAAGCAGCAACCGGTAATAGTTCCAATTGCCAGTGCTTTGGGAATAACAGAAGGGGTATTTACTTCAAGAAAAAACTGCTAATCGATGACCCCTACCGATTGCATTGATTTACATTTGTATTTACCAGAAGGGTGAGAATGTAAAGAATAAGTATACTCCCCTAAGAGCACCGAAAGGGCCACCCATCAACCTTCCCCCAGTATCTCCACGACACGATCGCGGTAGTCTTGGCTCTTTTCATCGGCAGGTATCACCTCGATCTCGGAAGGATGCGATGCCCCTAAGCCAAGTTCCGCGGCTCTTGCAATCTGTTCCTGCTCGAATATCTTGGGCTCCATGATGCTTTCATTGCTACCGAGTAACTTGAGAATGGCCACCCCCACAGCATCAATGGCCACACGATCGGTCGAGGCGAGAAATACCTCACCCTTTGCACGCTTTCCAGTTGCCGGGCCTCCATCAACAAAAGCATCGATTCCGTCAAGGACGACGAGACTGGGTTGAAAGGGTTCGTTGATCTCCGCGATCATCTTCCGTTGATGGTGTGAACTGTGAAGCTCCCGCATGTAATCATATCCATTCCGAGATGTGGGAACAACGCCGACATGGAGTTTCAGAGACATGGTGAAGATCCCCCCAAACTGGTGGGTCTTCAAGCAGCATGTAGAAACCAGGCACTCTGCATCGAGGATTGGCCGTGCAATCCGAAACCCATTTGCCCAATGGCTCTTCTTGGGTCTGAAGGACACCCAATCCTTATCGTCCAGATCATCGAAGTCGATGACCGTGACATCCATTTTATCCTTGATGGGCAAAACACCCTTTTTCTCCATGACCTCATGGGTAAGCGGATAGCTTCGTTCTCCAAGGCTGATGGATTTCGCCCCCATTGCCCAAACCTCTTCCACCAGGGCTATCAAGGTATCGTTGTGCGTAGAGCCTGGAGTAAGGTCAGCGGTGTTGAAATTGGGTTTAATGAGGACATCTTTTCCCTTTAGGGGATTCACCTTCAATGTCCTTAACGAGGCTTTTACCCCGTGTTTCCGGTTATCTGTCTTCAACAATGCTACACTGCTCTTCGTATTTGCCATAACGATCCCTCCTCCATCTATTCCGAAAAATAATGC
Source organism: Syntrophobacterales bacterium (assembly GCA_020346125.1). Lineage (GTDB taxonomy): Bacteria > Desulfobacterota > BSN033 > WVXP01. Next base: position 1,453,515 of record CP070774.1, read on the forward strand.
GCCTCCAGCGGCCCCGGCATACCTCAAAAAATCCCTCCTGCTTAATCCCGTCATTGATTTCACCCCAATACCATTTCCCATTTCCATTTTCCTTTTTAAGGAGGTCTTGCGGAAAAAGGATTTGATCCCCTATACTAATTATAACCAAGAAAAGGGCAAAAATTCAGATCAGAATGGATATATGCGTCCATGTTATTCTCAAACCTCTCCGTCTACTTGACCCATATCCCGTTCCAGAGTATCCTTCCCAGGGAATAGACGCCCGTCGTGGGAAATGAGATTCTCTTATGAAGGAGGATGTTCCATGATAAAATTCAACGGAATTAACCATTTAGCAATGGCAACAGGAGACATGGACAGGACAATCCGCTTCTGGAGGGACCTGTTGGGTATGAGATTGGTTGCCGGATTGGGACAACCCGGCTACAGGCATTACTTTTTCGAAATTTCAGAAAACGACCTGATCGCATTTTTCGAATGGCCCGGTGTCGAGACCGTTCCCAAAAAAGACCACGGCCAGCCCGTTACCGGGCCCTATATCTTCGATCACGTCTCCTTTGGTGTAGAAACCGAGGAGGACCTCTGGGCGTTAAAAGACAAATTCTCCGCTGCCGGATTTCAGGTTTCGGATGTGATCGACCACGGCTTCATCCACTCGATCTACGCCTTCGATCCCAACGGAATCCCCATCGAGTTCAGCCACAATGTGGAGGGCATTGATGTTCGCAAGAATCCACAGATGGCGGACTCCACCCCTACGGCTAAAGCCCAGGAGGGGCCGGAACCGAACTTTGACAAATGGCCCCGAGTAGAAAGACCCACCCCCCAAAAAGAACGCATGGTATACCCTGGCGCGGGGAGCGAACTGTTTCACGGTATTAAGAAGGCCGGATAGGGGGCTTCGCACCCGCCCCGAGGCGTTAACGGGGCGTTTTCACGCGTGGAAAAGCTCTTGGCCGATTATCCCAAGAGCACCTGTTGGATGAATGAAAATCAGGAGATCATACTATTATGACGGATAAAATTACTTATTTATCCAATGGTCATCTTCAGGTTCCCGATGAAGTTGCAATTCCTTTTATCGAAGGTGATGGAACAGGGCCTGATATCTGGCGCGCTGCGGTGAGAGTTTTCAATGCAGCGATATCAAAGGCTTACGGTGGTAAAAGGAAGGTCAAATGGCAGGAAGTACTGGCCGGTGAAAAGGCTTTCAATAAAACGGGCGATTGGCTTCCACGGGAAACCCTTGACATTTTCCGTAATTGTAAGGTCGGTATCAAAGGCCCCCTCACTACTCCCATAGGAGGAGGATTCAGGAGCTTAAATGTTACCTTACGACAAGAACTTGGCTTATACGCTTGTATCCGCCCAGTAACATATATCCCCGGGGTTCCAAGCCCTATGAAGCAGCCTGAAAAAGTAGATATGATAGTCTTCCGTGAGAACACTGAGGATGTTTATGCAGGTATAGAGTGGAAGGCAGGAACGAAAGAGGCCGAAAAGGTGATAGCCTTTTTTAATTCCCAAATGGGTCAGAATATCCGCCCTGATGCTGGAATAGGGATAAAACCGATAAGTTCTTTTGGCAGTAAGCGTTTGGTGAGGCGAGCCATCAGGTGGGCACTTGCCAATGGGCGGAAAAGCGTCACCTTGGTGCATAAGGGCAATATTATGAAATTTACCGAAGGTGCCTTTAAAGAGTGGGGCTATGAGGTAGCAAAGGAGGAATTCGGTGACCAGATTGCTATTGAAGCAGAGCTCACGATGGAAAAAAGGGATTTGCAAGATAGGGTTGTGCTCAAAGATCGTATCGCCGATGCCATGTTCCAGCAAATAATCCTGCGACCGGAGGAGTATGATGTGTTGGCTATGCCTAATTTAAATGGCGATTATATGTCGGATGCGTTGGCAGCCCAAGTGGGAGGATTGGGTATGGCTCCAGGAGGAAATATTGGGGATGAAGCAGCGGTTTTTGAGGCTACCCACGGAACCGCCCCCAAATATGCGGGCAAGGATATGGTAAACCCAGGTTCGGTAATACTATCCGGAGCCTTGATGTTTGAATATATTGGATGGAGTGAAGGTGCAAAGCTGATTAAGGTTGCGCTGGAGAAAACGGTAAGGGATAAAATTGTAACTTACGATCTGGCGAGGCAAATGCAGGGAGCCAGAAAAGTCAAATGCTCTGAGTTTGGCAAGGCTGTAGTTGGTCACATGTAATAGTTTTTCATATTGATAGCATCGTCACGACCGGTTGAGAAACAGTCCACGTTTACAAATCAAGAGAAATGGCGGCGGCCAGAGGCTACGTGTAGCGCTGGATTGGATGTGTGTTGTATGCAAGATTTGATCTTTTAGAGAAAAGATTCTGCAGATGGAAAAATCGGTAAGGCGAAAATACCCTTCGGTGTCGGAAGTGACGGATGCCGAACACATTGATATGGTAAGGGAAATCTTCTCTACCATTACCGGGAAGTACGATTTCTTAAACCATCTCCTCAGCCTACGACGGGATATTGCCTGGCGCCGCTTAGCTGTGAGGAAAATGCGTTTCTTTCGAACTTACCGTTTTCTGGACGTAGCTACCGGCACAGCGGACTTCGCGATCGATGCCGCTCATAGTCTTCCGAACATCCAGATAACAGGACTGGACTTTGCTCAGGAAATGTTGGATTTAGGCCGGGTAAAGATTAAAAAACGGCGTCTGTTGGATAGAATCCGTTTGCTAAGGGGCGACGCCCTTGAGCTACCCTTCCCTGACGGCTATTTCGATGCTGCCGGAATGGCCTTTGGCATACGGAATATACCGGATAAAATCCGTGCATTGCGGGAGATGATGCGGGTAGTAGTGTCCGGGGGTCAAGTGATGGTGCTTGAAATGACATTACCGCGTAAGCGACTTTTCCAAGGAATCTATCACATCTACCTGAATCGAATGCTGCCCCACCTGGCGCGGGCATTTTCCCCAAATCCTGCTGCTTATTACTATCTCGCGGATTCGATGAGACATTTCCCAAAACCTGAGGGGTTTGCCAGCCTGATGGAGGAAGCTGGTTTCACAAACGTTGAAACTCATGCCCTTACCCTTGGAACTACCCATCTTTTCATCGGGATTAAACCGGCGAACCCGAAGTCAATTCAATCAACTTTCACTTTCGAGGCCTCCTCAGGCCGGTGATGTCTCCCATCTCCCTGGTAAACTCAAATACCCCTCGAAGATCGATCTCCTCCTCAACCGAATACATTTGGCCAAATGAACGGTCAGAGAGGATCTCACCCCTGGCTCGCAGCGGGCTTATCTGGCCGGGGAATTACCCATAACTACATTCAGAATGCTGGGCTGGAAATATGAGACAGCTTAAATCTTGTTAACTATGTTGTCGGTTAGGATGGGACGACCGCACTACCCTTTTAGAGGATTACTTGAAAGAAGGGGGGATAGGGTTTAAAATAGATGGAGATCATCTTTTCGTGAGGAGGGAAGGAAAATGAGTAACGAAGAGAAAACCAAAATCAGCCCGACTATCCGGGCATATTCCGACGATGAACATAAAAAACTGGACATCGAAGTTGAGCTTCCCGGCGTTGAGAAAAGGGATATCGATCTTAAAATTCATGATGATAGTTTTTATTTAAGCGCTCCCAGGGAAAATTTCATCTATGTGGCCAACTATGCTACGTGTTGCCCTATTGAGCCCGAAAAGGCAATGGCCAAATACAACAACGGGCTCCTGAAGATAGAGGTCCCCTTTATGGAGATAAAGGAGCAGCACATCAAGGTTGATGTGAAATAAGAGGGGACTTATTATTCCCTGGATTCTTCGGTCCCTTGCGTCATCTCTTCCTGGTTCACCTCGTCCAGGAGGTCTTTCAATAATCTATAGGTATCCTTTAGGATCCGAACTGGCGTTTTATCAGTTCCTCCCCTCCCAAATTCCTTTGTAATCTCAACAGCTCTGGCAAGACACCACCTCTTATTATTTACGGATAGGGCCATAAGAGAGACCTCCTTCTGTTAGATTATGACGAAGATAGTCGAAAAATGGCCATTTGTAAAGGGAGAACGAAACATCCGCCCTCACCCATCAGGGTGTGAGGATAGCATGAGGTTCTCGGCTACCTGGAGTGCCTTGAGTGCCAATCTCCTCTTAATATAGCCTTTCTCCACGAGGGGTTCCAGTTGATCCTTGTCGATTATTTTAGGCCTTCCTCCCCCTTTCAGAACAACATCTACGTGAAGATCGACGTATCGGATTTTTTCGGGATAGAACTCCACGGGGGTATTGATATTCCAATATTCTCCCTTCAAACACTCTTTTCCCGAATAGTAGGAGTGTTTGACTGACCAATCGCCCTCCCTAACATGCGTGATGGCATAATCCCCCTTCTCAATGATCAGGCCCAGCCCGTCGTATCTTCCTCCCTTAAGGGCACGGCGGATGAGCATCTCCTTCTTATCCCTGGATAGGGATATAATCTCCCCCCCTTTAAGTTGAATGAAGCTCCCCTCGGGTTTTACCTGTTCGATCTTCAGGCCCTTCCCCCTCTCCAAGAAATCGAGTATCAACATCTTTTTTATGGCCCCCTCCATCTTTCCCATCTTAAAGGGATATTTCTCCACCTCGCTTTCTACGAGATCAACGTACTCCGAGGCGATGATTCGAAAACGGTGGTGTCCCTCCATGGTAGGAACGACCTCACCCCTCATCCGATCCAGGGAAGCCTTGGATAGAAAGGGGAATTCAACATCATAGATGGTGGTATCCTTATTGTCGGGAGATGTGATCTTCCTTGAGACCACATCGAACAGCGCATTTCTCAACGCCTCCATAACCTCCGCTGTTTGCTCCAGATTCCCTTCAAGGAATACGCCCTGTCTATCCGATCTGTCCATTATAGAGACATCGACGGTTGGGGAACCTGACCCTTTGATTCCGAATCGAGATGATACCTGTCGGGAGGGGTATACGATCGAACACTGAGAGTCGAGGAGAAGCTTTGTGAGGCCTGTGGTATAAATGCCCCGAATTTTGACCTTGGGCCTTCCCATGGTTCCGCAGGAGACCGATCTAAGGATTCTTGGGGTTGATCGATCCTCGTATTTCCGAAGAATTTTCTCGTGCGGTTCCGGTTTCTTCGAGCACGGGTTTGAAATTCGGCTCGAATTGCATATCGGTGTATTTCATCCCCCTCTCGAAGTACCTTTGTGAAAACCAGATGATGGAGTGCCCCTTGGGTTTGAAACGAATGATCCCCGGTTCTAAGACCCCCAGCTCCTTCATCCCCCTACGCGACCTCTAAGGGCAACCCATGAGATTCGGAGGATGGCCTCCTATGAAAACCGCTTCTAATCTACCACGGTTGTTTACTGAGTCAAGGGAATTCTTGGGGGAATTTCCCAGATTTCTCGAATACACCGTTGTTCATAGGCCCAATCTACTGGTGAATTTGGGTAGCCATCAACGTGATCAGGCTTCGTCGTGGGTCTTCGACCCTGAGCCCAGACCGAAGGGCTCAGCCGAAAGGAAGGGGAAGGTTCCAAAAATACACCTTTTTCAGAATATTCGTGAAATCCGGAAGGGGGTATTTACGACTACTGAGGCTAAAAAATGCGGTAAATTATGCGGGATCGGGATAGAAAATTGATCAAACCCAAGAATTTTTTTGAGGTTATCTGGAAACTCCAACACATGTCAATTTGTGTCAATTTTTGTCAAAGAGGTGAAAACATTTCAAAAAAGTCCTATCCTGCCTTCCCACCCATATAGGCCATTTCTACGGTACTCCACTCGATGAAAAGGCCCTCCTGAGGAACCCTGTTGGAATACAATTTGCTATACCCTACAAGTGATAAAGGAGACTCAACAATTGAACCATACCTGATATCGAGGAAAGGAGCTAAGACATGAAGGAGTACATCTACTATGCCCTTTTTGCCCTCTTTGGGGGATTAATCGTTTTTGTTATCTTATATCCCCACAAGGCCCCTCCGCAGCCGACCACAATAGAACGTGTAAAAATCATCACCCATCGATCTCCAATAACATATCGATTGTCCAATGAGATAACCTTTTGCGACGAGAGGGTTCCACTGGAGAAGAGAAACGTTTGGGAGCGACTGGATCAAGAATTCTTGCTCGCAATTGGAAATACCCCCCAGGTCATGCTTTGGCTCAAGCGATCAAACCGATATTTTCCCTACATCGAGAATAAATTGGCCGAAAAGGGATTACCCGTGGACCTTAAGTATTTGGCGGTGATCGAGAGTGATCTCATACAGGATGTTCGCTCCCCCGTTGGGGCGGCAGGTCCGTGGCAATTCATGAAAGCCACGGCAAGGAAGATGGGACTTCGAGTCAATCATATAATCGATGAACGTTACGATTTTTATAGATCGACGGACGCAGCCATCAAGTATCTTAGAAGGTTGAATAGATGCTTCGATAATTGGACATTGAGCGTAGCGGCATACAACCTCGGTATGACTCGAATTCGATCAGAGATGAGGAAACAGAAAATCAATGACTATTACTATCTGGTGCTTCCTAATGAAACGGAAAGGTACCTGTTTCGGGCCATTGCAGCCAAACTGATCCTCTCAGAACCGGAAAAATTCGGATTCTCCCTGGAAAAAGATCAATACTACGACCCGATTCCCCACGATATCGTCGATCTCAAAATCAAGAGAACCACTTCGCTCAAAGCCGTTGCTCAAGCATCTGAAACCTATCTCAGGGTCTTAAAGGAACTCAACCCGCAAATCCGCAGGCTCTATCTTCCCCGGGGTCACTATCGGATCAAAGTTCCCAAGGGGAAAAGCTCTGTCTTCGAGGATAATTTCCAGAAACTGGCCCGCACCATCCCCACCCCCGCCATCTATGTTGTGAGAAAAGGGGATAACCTCACCAAGATCGCACGGCGACACAACGTCAGCCTCTCCCGGCTCATTAAATTGAATAGAATTAGAAAGGCGGGCACGATCTATCCCGGACAACGGCTCATAATCGGGCAAGGAGCTTAAATGGCCATGGAAGCAATACTCGAGCTTTAAGGTATTCCATAGAAAATTCAGGGAACTTCGGTGAGGAAAGGGTTGGAAAATCGATAGTGGTTTCTGGAATAATCCCCTTTTGAAAGTCCCCCAACCAACCCTTATCCCACTAAACCCTTCTCATTCATTATAGATAATACCTTGTAGATACGATATTCGCAGGTGGAAATTTCCCTTACCATCTGTGCAATCGTCTCGCCTCGACGTAAACGAGCCCAAATTTCTCTGGCTAAATCCCTGGTCTCCTTATCATCCCATGAAAGCGTCTTCGATTGAGGACGGGAGACTCGCTTGGAGTCCGAATAACTGGACTTCAGCACCTTCAATTCGTCCTGCTGGTGGGTTGCCTCCAACAAGAGGCCCATCGTTGTCGTGCCGATCTCCTCTTCCTCCTCAAACTCACCCGGGGGCAACCCCCCTTTGAAGGTGAAGGCATCCTGGATGGGAGATTGGAACAGTTGGTAGAAGGCCTCCTCTCCCCTCAAATGGCCCAATTTGGCGTATAGTATCTTCCCTGCATCGAAATAGAGCACTGCAAAGACCCCCTCAACCTGGTCGGTGATGGTAAGGGTTCCCGTCCTCTCAGTGGTCGCTAATGTTTGAATGATGGTGGGAAGATCGAAATATTCCAACTTTCCCGAAAGGTGTTGATAGCGAGCTGCTGCCCGTTGCTTTCTTAACCCATCCTCCAGACGCTTCGAAAGAATTGCCAACAGGCTGATTGACAACTCCGGGATTTGACTCAAAAGGTCCATAAAGGCTCCCTTTTCGATCTTCAACATCTCGGCCATCTGAGGTACCCTCGCCAAGGAGCCCCTTGAAGAACCGGTCGTGATAGCCATCTCCCCAATGGGATCACTTTCTCCCAGGTAGGCTACCACCGAAATCTTATCCCGATCTCCCTTTGCACGGCAGATCTCCACCACCCCCGATTTGATTACATAGATGGCATCGGAAGGATCCCCGATTCTGAAGATAGTGCTCCCTGGCGAATGGGTTTCTATTTTGCCGCCATCCAAAATAATCTTGAGTTCCTCTGTGGAGAGTCGACCAAAAATTTCCGAATTTCTTAGAAATCCGATCTCCTCCTCCAACCTTTCCGCAGTGTCGTCCATTACCACACCTCTCCCTTTCCTTAAGGAAATCCAGTCAACTCCTCATTATTCCCCCCCTTGATCCATGTGTGGATAAACAGTTCTTCGTCAAAAGGATGGATGCTGGAGTTACCGGCACTCTCCCTCTCCGATATCGATCACCTCAATTTCGCCTTCCCCTCGCCTGTTCCAAGGCTCCTCCGAATCATCACTCCTGCCTCCTCAACGAAGGCGAAAACGAGCTCAACAGTTCCCTCAATGCCAAGGCGTTTTTAACGGCAAATCCGAAGGCATCATTGTTAAAATAGCTATAGACGTCCAGGCCTTTTTTGTGCCATCCCCGAATTCTCTCGGACCAATCGCGGAGTTCACCTTCGGAATAGTTGGATCCGTAAAGGGATTCGCCCCCGTGAAATCGAATGTAGATGAAATCTGCCGTCGTCCTCTCCACAGAGGGAAGGACTGAGGAATGTGCAAGGCAAAGGGAAAAATTACGCTCCTCCAGAAGCCCATAGACCTCGGGACAGAACCAGCTTCCATCCCTGAATTCGAAGGCCTGCCGAACAGGGTTTGAAGCGGAAATATGCGCCAGGAGACTACAAAACTCCTTTAATCTCTCAAGGTTGAGTTTGAACTTGGGAGGAAGTTGCCAAAGGATAACGTTCAACTTCTCCTTCAGTCCTTGGGCATGGTCGAAGAGGATCTCCAGTGGTTCCTGGCAATCCTTGAGTCGCTTGATATGGGTGATGAACCGGCTTCCCTTGATCGAAAAGAGGAAATGTCCGGGAGTCCTTTGATACCATCCCTCGAAGGTCTCTCGATTTGGAAGGCGATAGAAGGAAACGTTCAGCTCGACCGTATCGAAGAATTGGCAATAGAACTCAAGCCACCCCTTCTGGGGCAACGTCCTCGGATAGAATACACCATTCCACCAATGCCGATAATTATATCCGCTGGTTCCGACAAAAACCCTTGGCATCCATACGATCCCGGTAAAGCCCCATCAACTCAAAACCCTCGGGCGATTACCCCAAAGTCCCCGGCAACTTCAAGGGCAAGATAATCCGAGAGGTGGTCCGATTGTTACGGCTTTCAATTTCAAGTCTCCCCCCCATCAACAGGACCAACCGTTTGGTGATGTGCAAACCCCTTCCCCTGGTTTCACCGTTTAAAAGCCGAACAATTTCCTCCCCTGGGATCTCCCCCGTATTGGCGATCTCCACCACTGCCGAATTCCGCCGCTTAACACTTCTTATGGCGATCTCTCCACCCTCTTTTGATATGGCATTGGCTGCGTTATTGAGTAAGTTATCGAAAATCCTTTCCAGGTGTAAGGGACAGCCTAGGACAAAGAGGTCCGATTGCAGCTCCTCCCTCAGGAGGTTGATATTCCCCAATTGCTGTTCCGCAATGGCTACCTCATTAACCTCAAACCGCTCGATCAATTCATCCGTAATGTCAAGAAGCTCCTCCTTGCCCTCCCCGTAGATTTCGAAGGCGAGTTCTTGCATTCTCGAGGTTTCCCTGACCAGTATATCCAGGTCCCGAGCTATCGTCTCCTTTTTCGTCTCAAATTCCCCCTCATCCAGTGCCCCTTTCACCCTTTTCGCGAATCCGGCCGTAGCAATAGCTGGATTTCGGAAGTCATGGAGGATATCGTGTAACTTCTCCAATCGAACGGCCTTCATCACTTCCTTACCGAAGAAGGTGAGAATCTCAACCTCTTCATCCTCAAACCTCTTATGCCGGTCCAGCGCGTCGAAGGCCATGAAGTGGGTTACCAGCTCACCCACCTTCAGGGGGATATACAGGATGGAATGGATATTATGAATCTGAGTAAAGTGCCTCAACCCCTCGGTGACCAATTGGCTTTTCAAGGGATTTTTAATCAAGAGATAGGATGGCGTAATGACCTCATGTTCATATTCGCCCAAGTGCTGCTGGTTAATGACGACATCGAAATGAGGCTCGTTTCTTACATCGAAGACCTTCCCCACCCCATGATACCCTTGCTCCTCGGGATAACCTGCCTCCAGGATTACTTCTCGACTCGCTCCCCTCAAGGAGAACAGGGAGCAACTTTGGATCCTCACCAGATCGGCTATTTCAGGGATTATTAATCTAAAGAAATCCCGTAATCGAATCCCTTCCCTTTTGCCCAATTTCAGGTAGATCTTTTCGACGATCTTCTCCTTGGTCTCGTTCAATCTCTGGAGGCCAAGGATCCTTTTTCGAGCTATGACGTAGGTCACTCTTCTCGCAAGGACCTCCGCAACCTTACGCTCCAGGGGGGTAAATTTCTTATCCTCCTCCGTATAATAGATCTGAATGACGCCCTTGGTATCCAAATCCCGTATTGTAAATCGAGGAATATCCATCGGAACGGCAAGCATGGAGCGGATTCCCATCTTACAAACGATCTCTTTATTCTTGTACATGGGCTCTTTCATGATATTCGGGACGAGATAGCTCTTTCCCCTTCTCACGACTTCTCCGGCAATACTATCCTCGAAAGGGATGGATTGCGGTCGTTTCCCCCTGTCGTAAAGATAGGCGCCGAAGGAAATCATCTCCCTCTTTTGCGGATCAAAAATCCTGAGGGAGGCGGCCGCTGCTCCCAAATATTCGACGATGCGTTTTGCCGCACCTTCCAATATTTCCATCTCGCTCAGGTTTGGATTAATCTCAATGATGTTCTCAATCTCATCGACCAGACGGTTTACCTCGTCATAGACAACGTGGTTTCGAACTTCACGTACAACTTCTCTGAGTTCCCCATGGGACAGTCCCGAGCTTGTTACCCTTGGATTCTCCATGAGGGAACCTATCAATCCCCCACCCCTTTCAAGAAAGCCTCTTTTTTCCATAGGTCAATGTACTGAGTCTATCAAATCATTATTTGAGCCACATACTTCCAACGAATTCTTTCTCAAACCCCCCATAAGTCCTTGCGGTAATGGGTCGTGTAGATCGCGCCAATGGGATTGTGGGCTAAGACCCGATCTCTCACCACCAATGTCGTCACCGGGGCATCCGAATATTTGGAAAACAGGATATCGTTTCCCATACAGAGGCCGAAGATGACGTTTAAA
>CP070774.1:1464851-1485385 GCA_020346125.1 Syntrophobacterales bacterium
ATCGGCGTGCCCATGGTAGCATCCCTCGAACTTAATGACTTTGTCCCTCCCCGTGTATCCCCTTGCCAGGCGGATAGCGCTCATGGCCGCCTCCGTTCCCGAGTTGACCATCCTCACCTGCTCCATTGAGGGAAAGGCACCCGTCACCTCTTTTGCCATCTCCACCTCCAACTCCGTGGGCGCCCCGTAGCTGGTCCCCCTTTCAGCCGCCTCCCTCAAACCAGAAACCACCTCGGGATGAGCATGTCCCAAGATCATCGGGCCCCATGACCCAACGTAGTCGATGTATTCGTTGCCGTCGACGTCGAAGATCCTCGAACCCCGGGCGCGCTCGATAAACAGGGGGGTCATCCCCACTGTCTTGAAAGCTCGAACCGGGCTGTTTACCCCCCCGCAGAGGTACTTCTGCGCCTCTTCGAAGAGTTGAAGGGACTTCTGCGTCTTCATTGCATCACCCTCCAAAGGGTTAAAAGATGTTGAGGCTGTTGCCCGGGTTCCCTGAAGCGAACATTAAAGAATTAAAATCTCCACAATCCTAGCTATATTACTGCAGCACCTTCGTTTAAACCCGAAGGGCGAGTTTTGGGTTTGCAGCGAAGCAAACTCTAGAATGGTCTAAAATTCTTTTCAGAGAGCAAAAGGGAATCCGGGTAACAGGCCGTATAGCATTGGAGCGAAGGGACAGGGGTAAAACTATTTTGAGCAGCGAAGAGCTCCTTTCCCTTAGATCTCTGCTCTTGAGGTGACAAAGGATGTTTCCACACATTCAGCAAACTCACGTCATTAACCTTTTGATAGAAAAGGTTACTTCAAGCCCAAAACATCCCCCATGTCATAGACGCCATTGGGCTGTGTTATCACCCATTTGGCCGCCCTGACTGCCCCACGGGCGAAATTATCACGGCTATGCGCACGGTGCGTCAATTCCAACCTCTCCCCCAGGCCCCCAAAGATAACTGTATGATCTCCGACAATGTCACCAGCCCTAACCGCCTGCATGCCGATCTCTTGGGGCTTGCGTTCCCCGATAACCCCCTTGCGTTCGAATATACCTACCTGAGAGAAATCCCGGTTCAAAGCCGATGCCACGACCTCCCCCAGCTTCATTGCGGTCCCGCTGGGAGAATCCTTCTTAAACCGATGGTGGGCCTCCAGGATCTCAACGTCATATTCATCCCCCAATATCCGGGCGACTTCCCCTGCGAGCTTGAACATCAGGTTAACACCCACGCTCATGTTGGGGGAAAGGACGCACCGTATCTTCTTGGCCAAGTGGGCTACCTTCTCCATCTGTTGAGGGGTAAACCCCGTGCTGCCTACGACCAAGGCAGCGCCACTCTCCGAGGCTACCTCCAAACTCCTCAATGAGACCTCAGGGTTCGTAAAGTCGATCACCACGTCGCCGGCCTCGATGACCCTCTCTATATCCCCCTCCAGAGGTACTCCGATCTCCCCTCCCCCCACCACCTCGCCGATATCCCGATTCAGGAAGGGATGATCCGGCCGTTCAACCGCTCCAGAGACCTCGATCCCCTCCGCCTCATGGAGGGTATGAATGATCCTTCCCCCCATCCTCCCAGCTGCCCCAACGACGATGGCCCTTATCATCTCAATCCTCCTCCTTATTACAAGATGAAAGAGATTACACCAGGGTCCAAACTTCAACGATAAGGATCCCTGGAGTTTCCGGAGTTTTTGGAGAACACCGTTGTTCCTGAGCGCAAATTCATCCTTCAAACCGCAGCACTGCAGAACCGCATAACGGCAGCACCCAAACTCGGCCGGAAAGGGGCAAGTATTCCCCGCCTGCGAACCCCGAAAGGGTCACCTCGGAAGGACTGAAGCGAAGGGACAAGGGTGTTCACTTATCAAAAACAAAATATGCAATAAATTCAATAGATTGTAAAAACATTATCAATAAAAGCAAGGAAACTCCAGCAAGAATCCATGTTCAATCCCCATAAGCCTCTTCCCACAATTGCCCCTCATAGATCACCCGGGCATCACCTTCCAAGAAGATATCGGTGAAACCACTGCCCTGCTTTTCAAAGTAAACGGTAAGCACCTCCCCGCTCTTGGGATGTACCGAAATCGGCGATGAGGCCAAGCCCTTAGAGGCCCCTATTAGCGCAGAGGCCACGGCCCCCGTCCCGCAGGCTAGGGTTTCATCCTCTACGCCCCTCTCATAGGTTCGGATATGGATGGTGTGTACATCCCTCACCTCGATGAAATTGGCATTGGTTCCATCGGGCCGATAGAGCGGGTGAAACCGGATCGCTCGGCCGAACCTCGAGACCTCATAATGATCCACGTCCTCCACGATCTGCACAACGTGGGGTACCCCCGTGTTGATACTGCTGACGATATACTCGCTCCCATCAATGGATATCGGGTAATCCAATCTCAAATCCGAGGGATTTCCCATCCTCAGTTTTGCCCTCTCCCCGACGACCTCCGCTTCCATCACCCCACAGAGTGTATCAAAGGATAGGGATCTACCCGAAATATCGGTCAAGTAGGCAAACCTCGCAACGCATCGGCCCCCGTTGCCACACATCTCCGCCTCGGTGCCATCGGCATTGAAATAACGCCATTGAAAGTCAGCCTTGGGTGAATTTTGCACCAGGATCAAACCATCCGCCCCAACGGAAAGCCTTCGCCGACAGACCTTCTTCACCCATTGGGGAAGGTCCATCCCTTCCAAAATTCCCTCCCGATTATCGATGATGATGAAATCATTTCCACTGCCGCTCATCTTGTAAAAGGGAATTTTCATCGTCCCCTCCTCGCCGACGTCTCAATGAAACCCTTGCCCAAAGGGGAACCCCCAGGGATGGGAAAAGCCTACCCTCCAAATATTATCCCAGGAAATCAGGAATCTTCTCTCCTCGAACCAGATCATCATAGCTCTCCCTTTCCCGGATGAGATGAAAGCGATCTCCCCTGGCGAGCACCTCGCATATCCTCGGCCGAGAGTTGTAATTGGAGGACATGGAAAACCCATATGCCCCGGCGCTCATCACAGCCACCAGATCTCCAGGCTTAAATTTGGGCATTCTCCTATTTCTTGCCATGAAATCCCCGGACTCACAAATGGGACCCACCACATCCGCTATTATCTTCTCCTCTTCCCCCTTGGTCACAGGCAGAATTCCCTGAAATGAACCGTAATAACTCGGCCTAATGAGGTCATTCATGGCGGCATCTATGATGACGAAATTCTTTTCCCCCGTCTCCTTGGTATAGAGAACACGGGTGACCAAAATTCCGGCATTCCCCACGATGACCCTCCCTGGCTCGAAGATCAAGGTGTAATCTAAATCCGAGGCCTCCTCGACAATGGCCTTGGCGTATTCCGTGGGATGGGGGGGAATTTCATCCTTATAGGTTATCCCCAATCCCCCTCCAAGGTCGAGGTATTGGATCTCGATTCCCCTCTGGCCGAGGTCATGGATCAATTCCTTCACCCTCCTTAATGCCTCGACGAAGGGCTGGAGCTCGATCAATTGAGAACCGATATGGCAATCCACCCCAATGATCTCAATGTGGGGTAACCCTTTGGCGAAAGTATATTCCTTCATGGCGAGCTTGAAATCGATCCCGAACTTGTTCTCCATCAATCCAGTTGCGACATAGGGATGGGTTTTAGGATCGATATCCGGATTAATCCGTATCGCCACGGGGGCTCTCATGTCCAGCCTTTTGGCCATCTCATCGATGCGGACCAATTCTTGGGAAGATTCAACGTTGAACATCAGAATTCCCGAATTCAGGGCATATTCTATCTCCTGCTCCGTTTTACCTACTCCGGAGAAAACAACCTTTTTGGGATCTACCCCAGATTTTAATGCCCTGAACAGCTCTCCCCCCGATACCACATCCAGCCCCGCCCCCAGGTTTACGAATATCCTCAACAAGGCCACATTCGAGTTGGCCTTAACCGAATAGCAGACCAAGTGCCGGATTTCTTCAAATCCAGAGTCAAAGGCCTTGAAATGCCGGACCAATGTCCTATGACTATAGAGATAGAATGGTGTTCCCACACGATCGGCTATGGTCGCTATGGGCACCTCCTCGCAATAGAGGTCCTCTTCCTTGTAGTGAAAATAGTGCATCACACTCCCCTCATTGTGTCTCGAAAGGACTGGGGGCTATTGAATATAGGTATATGTTACCCTTACCAATTCCGAAAAAGCGCTCTCGTTTTGATGGCGCGAGCCATCGATGGCGGTGACGCTGTAATCGTACTCCTCGCCCCTTCTAACCCCCCTGTCCACATACGAGGTTTCCCTCACAATCTCATCCGTCAGCCTCACAAAGGTCGGCTCAAATGGACTCCTCCGATAGACGCGATAACCCACAACATCCGATTCTGGATTCGCAATCCATCTCAGCTCCATACCGCGCGCCAAGGGAAAAGCCACGAGACCGGTTGGAGGAGAAGGAGGAATGAGGTCGACCGGAGCCACGATAATGGGAATCGAATTACCCCCCTCGATCAATGTCTCTCCTGCCCTGCTTATGCTTCTCACCGCGTATTGATAATCCCTATCGTTTACTACACGAGTATCGCGGTAATACGTATCCTCGATTGGTTCCGGGTTTAAAGGGCGGCGCGGAAAATCCTCTCCCCTACCACTCCGATAGAGGTTGTATCCCGCAGATTTCTCCACCGGAGCCCACATCAATTCCACCATACCGTCACCAGCCACGGCGCGGAATTGCTCTGGCGGAGAAGGGGGGATATCCCACAGTACTTCGACCTTATTGGACTCCTGGCTGAAATGGCCCCTTCTATTAAAGGCCAGCACCCTATATATATACCTTTTTCCGGCCTGTAACCCCTTATCGGCCCAGAAGACCCGATCGGCCTCGATCCAATGATTTTCCCCCGAGGCTAAATCAACTTCGGCAATGGGCACCACCCTCTCCGGGCAACCCTTGCACTCCTCCCCTTCAAGGAATCCCCTAAGAACCTTGAAGCCTACCAAATCCACCAAGTCAGACCCGTCGGTATTCTCTTCGGGCAGTGACCATTGCAAAATCACCCGTCCCTCCCGGACTGAGGCCTCCATATCCGCTATGGCCTCCGGGACGATACGGTCGAAGGAAACAGGAGGGGCCTTCTTACCACAGCTTACCACCGGTATGAAAAGTGGAATGAGAACAGAAAGAAGGAAAATCCTCCTGTTCGAGGCCTGCCCCCCCAACCTTACTCCAGCATCCCTACTCAATACCCCCTCTCCCCAAAAATAGCCGTCCCGACCCGGATCATCGTCGCCCCCTCCTCGATGGCCGCCTCGAAATCCCCTGACATCCCCATGGAGAGTTCATCCATTCGGACCCCCTCAATCCCCTCCTTCTGTATTCGGTCCCTTAGTTCCCGTAGCCTTATAAAATATGGACGTGCCTTTTCCGGCTCATCGAAATAGGGGGGCATGGTCATCAAACCCTCGATGCAAATATGTTTCAGGGCGGACACATGGTGGATTAACTCCATCGCTGCCTTTGGGCCCATCCCAAATTTTGAGGTCTCTCCTGACAGGTTCACCTCTAACAAGACCCTCACCATTTTCCCCTTTTGTGCCGCTCTCCGGTCTATTTCACGGGCCAAGGGGATTCCATCGACGGAGTGGATGTAATCGAATAGAGTTACGGCATATTTTGCTTTATTGCTCTGTAGATGCCCGACCATATGCCATTGAATCCCATGGCCAATCTCTTCAATCTTTTGCCGGGCCTCCTGTACGTAATTCTCGCCGAGGATCGTTACACCCGCCTCGATGGCTTGCCGAATCCGAGCAGTCTCGATCGTCTTCGAGACGGCGACCAACTTAATCTCCCCCGGATCACGGCCCGCCCTTGCCGCCGCCTGGTTCATCCGTTCCAAAACCCTCAAGAGATTATCCCCTATCGATGACATCTCAACCAGACCCATAATCCTAATGGACGGAGTTCATGATCTCACCAATAGATCTATGGCCTCCATATGATTCAATACCTCAAGAAGTTCACAAAGGGGGAGACCGACTACATTGGTATAGGAGCCCTCAATCCGCTGAACCATGAAGGCCCCCCTCCCTTGAATGGCGTACCCTCCGGCCTTGTCGAAGGGCTCCCCCGTCCGGATATACCAGGTAATCTCCTCAGGTTCGAGGGTTTTTATCCTCACCGAGGTCTCGACGGCTATGGTTTCCCCCTTTCCCTTCGCCAATTGGTAAACAGATACTCCCGTGACAACCAGATGATCCCTTCCGCTCAACATACTGAGCATCTGGTATGCCTCCCGGTCTGTTTGTGGTTTTCCTAAAATCATCCCATCAATTGAAACGGCGGTATCCGCCCCGATCACCCACCGGTGAGGGTATATCGCACCCACTTTATGGGCCTTAGCTTCGGCCAACCGGAGCACGTGGTCTTGCGGACTTTCCCCCTCGATGAAATCCTCCTTAATCTCACTGGGAACCACATCGAATTCCAGCCCGATTTGTCGCAAAAGCTGCTGCCTTCTGGGCGATGAAGATGCAAGGATGAGCTTTCCCATCAATGAACATAACCTATAATTAAGTTATCAGCCTTTGTCAAGACGCCGATCATTGATCTTCTAAATGATTCAGGGTAGTTCTGGAGTTAGCTTGACCCCTTTGGAAAGTTTGGTTATCCTTTGAGAAATTGACCATTCTTTCCCGGGATTCGAAAGCCTGAGAAGAATGGGATGGGGGAGGAAAAAATGCCGAATGGCAAAAGAAAGGCAAAGCCCTTGGAGGATATCCTGAAATTAAAGGGCAAGTTAGCCTGGGACCGAATGCCCGAGTCCTTGAGGAAGGAGTGCTTCCTCTTCGCCGAAGAGTATAAGAGTTTCCTGGACCACGCCAAAACGGAGAGGGAGGCCGTGGATGAGGTGCTGAAATATGCCAGAGAACGGGGCTTTCGGGACATTACCGGGCCGGGAAGGAAACGGAGGATTTATTGGGTAAACAAGAACAAGAACATGGCCCTGGCTATCCTCGGGAAACGTCCTTTCCTCGAGGGTATGCGAATCATCGTATCCCATATCGATTCGCCACGACTCGACCTGAAGCAAAATCCCCTCTATGAAGAGCTGGAAATAGGCCTTCTGCGAACTCACTACTACGGGGGCATTAAGAAATACCAGTGGGTGGCAACACCCCTTGCCCTCCATGGAACGATGGTTAAAAGGGATGGCACCCAATTGACATTGCGCCTCGGCGAGGAGCCCGGTGATCCCGTGTTCACTGTTTGCGATCTAATGCCTCATCTCTCGAGAAGGGTTCAAGACGAGAAAAAACTGAGGGAGGCCATACAAGGGGAAAAATTGACCATTCTGGCGGGAAGCATCCCCTTTCCCGATGAGGATGCAAAGGAACGGATAAAGCTCAACATTCTCGATTTTCTCTATGACCAGTACGGATTGGTGGAGGAGGACTTCCTGAGCGCTGAGCTGGAGTTAATCCCGGCCCATCAAGCGAGGGAGGTCGGATTCGATAAGAGCCTCGTGGGCGCCTATGGCCAGGATGATCGTCTCTGCGCCTATGCCTCCCTGAGGGCCATTGATTCAGTCAAAGCCCCGGAATATTCCATCATCGCACTATTCCTGGATAAGGAAGAAATAGGGAGCGAGGGGAACACGAGTGCCAAATCGAAATTCCTCGAATGGATCGTGGTTGACCTCCTCAGATTATCGGGAGAAGAACTGAGTGATATGGCGGTGAGACAAGTGCTTTTTCGGTCCAAAGCCCTTTCAGCGGACGTGGATGGAGCAATGGATCCCAACTACCAGGACGTCCATGAAAAACAGAATGCGGCCAAGATCGGTTACGGGGTTTGTCTCTCCAAGTTCACCGGATCCGGAGGGAAGTACGCCTCAAGCGATGCCAGCGCCGAATATGTGGCTGAGATTAGGAAACTGTTTAACGATCACCAGATCACTTGGCAAATGGCGGAATTGGGCAAGGTTGATGAGGGAGGAGGCGGAACACTGGCTAAGTATTTGGCCAGCTACGGAATGGATATCATCGACTGTGGAGCCCCCCTGTTGGGAATGCACTCTCCCTTTGAGGTGGCAAGTAAAGTGGATATCTATGAGACCTTCAGGGCATATAAGGTCTTTCTTGGGGGGAAATTGTAGGGTTCATTTACTTTATCCCACGCTAAAACCCTCAACCTCGATGAGGGCCCTTACTTCAGCAGTACATTGCGATCATGGACAAGGGTGTTCTCGAGAAACCCAGGAAACTTCTGATAATATGACATGAAAGGGGGAATGATCGATGTACGACGTGGTAACCTTTGGGGAGGCGATGATCAGGCTTTCACCACCTCACTTTCAGAGGCTGGAACAGACGCGGAGTTTGGATGTTAATGTGGGTGGGGCCGAGCTGAATGTAGCCGTTGGAGTAACCCGTTTTGGCATGAGGAGCGCGTGGGTCTCAAGGCTTCCCAGCAATAGCCTTGGATACCTGATCCGAGACCGCGCCCAGGAGTTTGGTGTGGATTGCTCCCACGTCATCTGGTCAGATGGAGGGAGGGCTGGGCTCTACTTCTTGGAGTTTGGGGCGTCACCACGCGCTTCCAGCGTCCTCTATGACCGTGGCGGGTCGACCATCAGCATGATCCAACCAGGAGAGATCGATTGGGGAGCAATCTTCGGCGAATCAAAACATTTCCATACGAGCGGCATTACCCCGGCCCTGAGCTCATCGGCGGCTGAGGCCACGGCCGAGGCCCTAAAAGCGGCAAAGAGGGCAGGCTGCACGGTCTCCTACGATCTCAATTATCGAAAGAGGCTCTGGTCACCTGCTGATGCGAAGAGGATCCAGGAACCAATGATGGGAGATGTGGATATCCTCATTACAACCGAGGAGGATACGAATGTCGTCTTCGGGATTCAGGGAAAGGATTACGAAGCCGTTGCGGAGAAACTCGCCCAGACTTTTAAATTCAAGATCGTTGCCATCACATTGAGAGAAAATATCTCCGTCTGGAGGAACAACTGGACTGCAATTGCTTACTCCGGCGGAAACATCATCAGGGATAGAACATATGAGGTGGAGATCGTTGATAGGGTGGGAGCCGGAGATTCTTTTACAGCCGGATTTCTCTATGGCTGGCTTAAGAAAGGTGATGTGGAAAAGGGGGTCCAGTATGGAATTGCCTTTTCCGCGCTCAAGCACACCTTCCCGGGGGATTTAAACTTGACTACACAGGAGGAGGTAGAGACCTTGTTAAAGGGAGCAGGCTTGAGGATTTCACGATAGGAGGAATGAGGATGGAAAAGAGGGAGGTTTTCGACAAGATGGTGTCTGAGGGGCTGATTCCCGTGATCAGGGTGGCCTCTGCTTCGGAGGCCATCGATGTCGCAGATGCCGTCAAGGCAGGCGGGGTCAGCTTCATCGAGATCACCATGAGCGTTCAGGGCGCCATCGATGTGATCAAAGAACTGACCGCAAAATATAAGGATGAGATCATCATGGGAGCCGGAACCGTTTTGGACGCTGAGACGGGGAGGGCTGCATTGCTCGCCGGGGCGCAATTCATTGTGAGCCCTACCCTCAATCTCGATCTCATCGAGCTTGCACACCGTTATAGCGCCGTGGTCATTCCGGGCGCCATGACGCCCACGGAGATCCTGACCGCCTGGAATGCTGGTGCCGATATGGTGAAGGTCTTCCCGGCTGCTCAACTGGGGGGACCCGGATATATCAAGGCGCTGAGGGGACCCCTGCCGCAAATCCTCCTGGTACCAACGGGGGGTGTGAATCTCCAGAACGCGGGGGCCTTCATCCAGGCCGGAGCAACAGCACTCGGGGTGGGGGGCGAGATGGTGGAAAAGAAGGCGGTCAAGGAGAAAAGATTCTCCGTCATCACCGAGAACGCCAGGGCCTTTCTCAAGGTCATCAGAGAAGCACGAACCCCGTAGCACGGAGCTCCCTGGCTTTTGTGGGGAGTATTTCTGTAATCTATTGATCACGGAGGAAACTCTTCCTCCTAGGAGAGAACACCTGTGTTTCCTCGGTTCGGTGTTTTCCGGTTAGCTGCCCGAATTTCTCTCTTGCTCACCGAAATGAATATATGATCTTTCTCATTTTTGCTTACGTCAGAGAGCGTTACGGTGGTATCCATAAAATCAGCCAACTTCTGAGAATCGTCCATTGCCCATTGCATTGGATCTTGAGAGGCTTTGGGCTTTGCATTCCGCACCCATTGAGTGCGGGTATGGATTTTGAAGTGGCGCTTCCCCGGGCGTTGTCGAAACGAAGGAGGGATAACAATGGAGGGCGAATTAAAAGGCAAGATTGCAATTGTAACGGGAGGGGCACGGGACATCGGTCGCGCAATCTCTCTCAAATTAGGCTCGAGCGGCGCACATATTGTTGTGAACTATAACGAGAGTCACCTCCAGGCACAGGAGGTGGCAGATGAGATTCAGGCCATTGGATCGAGGGCGTTAGCTGTTAAGGCCGATGTCTCGAAATGGGATGAAGTACAGGCTCTCATGGGTGAAGCCAAGAGAGCCTTTGGAGATGGCATTGATATCCTCGTCAACAACGCCGGTGGATTGGTCCAGCGATCTCCTGTCCATGAGATGGATGAATCTCTCTGGAATAAGGTCATCGATATCAACTTGAAGGGCGTATACTTGATGTGCAGGGCAGCCATTCCCACCATGAGGCCAGGTGGTGCTATTGTGAACGTGGGGTCGCTCGCTGCGCGCAATGGTGGTGCTCCCGGAGCGGTGCACTACGCGGCGGCAAAGGGTGGGGTACTCTCCATGACCCGTGGTCTGGCGAAGGAATTGGCCCCAAGGGGAATTCGCGTAAACTGCGTGGAACCGGGGATAATTGCCACCAAATTCCACGATGTGTTTACGCGTCCGGAAGTTCGTAAGAATTTACCCGGTATGATTCCCCTGGGCCGAGAAGGCGGGGCGAATGAGGTAGCGGACTTGGTTGCGGTACTCGTAGGAAGTACCTCTTCTTACATCACGGGGGAGGCAATTCAGATTAACGGTGGATTATATTTCGTCTGATAGTAGTGACCGCAGTTCGCGCTCAGGGACTACGCCGTTAACCACTGTTCTCTATTGAGCGATTAAGGCAATTCGCTTCCAGTGCGGCCTTCCAGGAGGGATTGAACATTGAGAATATCCTGTAACACCGGGGAGTTTATTAGCCCTGTGAATGCAGTAATCGGCATCGGATCTTTCCAGAAACTGAGGGAGCTTCCGAACTCAGGTTATTGAATTCAACAAGAGCGGGAATGGAGGAGGTAAAAGGGGTGTAAAAATGAGGGAAAAGATAAAGGTGAGGGACGAGTTGCAGAATATCCTCAAAGGTCTTAAACGGATGAAGAAGAGGATTGTTTTTACCAATGGCTGTTTCGATATCCTCCATATTGGCCACGTTCGTTGCCTTGAGGAGGCGAAAAAGTTAGGAGATATCTTGGTAGTAGCCCTCAATAGCGACCGGTCCATGCGATCCATAAAGGGGCCGCCTAGGCCCTTTATCCCTGAAGCAGAAAGGGCTGAGGTCATCTCAGCCCTGGAATGCGTCGACTACGTGGTAATCTTCGATGAGCTCGATCCGCTCCAGCTCATCTCCTCCTTGAGACCCGACATCCTGGTCAAGGGGGGGGATTGGACCCCTGAGACCACCATCGGAAGGGAAGTGGTTGAGAAGGTTGGTGGCAAGGTGGTTATCATACCCCAAATCCAAGGCTTCTCAACTTCCGCGATCATTGACAGAATAGTGAAAAAGGGGGAGAGGGCTCATTAAGGATGTGAGCCCTCTCCCCCTTAAGATAAGCTTTCGATTAACCCCATATACCTTCTTAAGATACTTTCCGCAGATTCTCCCTTTTAGAGGGATTAATTGATTTCCCTTTCAGCCTCTTCGAATAGTAGGGTCTGATAACTCTCTTTTTCTTCTTCTTCTTTCTATTTCCGTTATCCCCGTATGCATGATACCCATACTTCCCATAATCGTAGTAATAGTAGCGCGAATAATAGTAACGTTCCTTTTCCACGTTTAAATTATTGAGCACGGCCCCAACGATTTGGGCATTAACCTCCTTCAAGAGCTCCACAGACCTCGCAACGCCGTTCCTGCTGGAAGTCCCTGCCCCCACTACCAGGATAATCCCTTCCACCAGCCGGCTAAGTACAATGGAATCCGTCACTGCCAGAACGGGGGGTGAATCCATGATGATCCGATCATATTTCTCGGCGAAGAGCGTCAATAGCCTCTGCATCCTCTTGGAGCTTAAAAGCTCGGAGGGATTGGCGGGAACCGTTCCGCAGGTGAGTATGCTCAAATTGGGAACCTTCGTCTCTTTGATTAAGGAAAACCCATCCTCCCCATCAAGGAGAAGGTTGGAGAGACCGCGGGCGTTTGGTAACCCGAAGATCTCATGAATCCTCGGTTTCCGCATATCGCAATCCACAATGAGCACCCGACTCCCACTTTGGGCCATCACCGTAGCCAAGTTGGCCGCGGTTATGGTCTTTCCCTCTTGAGGTCCCGCACTGGTAACCTGGATAAATTGTGGCGAGGCTTTTGAACCGGAAAATAAAATCCCCGTCCGCAAGGTCCGATAGGCTTCCGAGATGAGGGATTTAGGGTCTTCCTGAACGATAAGCTCTAAATGGTTGTTCGGGTGGAATGTGGGTATGAAGCCTATGTAAGGAATCTGGATTCGCTTGATATCCTCAGGGGTTTTCATGCTCGTGTCGATATATTCCAGGAAAAAGGCTAATGCCACCCCTAGCCCCACGCCGAGAAAAGCCGCGAAAAGAATGTTAAACCCCCTTTTGGGGCCTATTGGGCTTCTGGGCACCTGAGCCGGGTCGATGATCCTGATGTTGGTGCCCTTCAGATCACTGCTTAAATCCACTTCCTTCATCTTTGTAATTAAAACATTGTACATTTGACGATTACTCTCCGCATCCCGTTCCAAGATCTTATATTCGATGGCCTTTCTGTTCAACTCCAGGGCCTCTTTTTTCTGGTTTTCCAAAGCCTCCGTAAGGGTGGTCTCCTTCGATTGTGCCACCTTATATTCAGTCATGAGACTGTTGACGTTTTTCTTCACCTCGAGGGCGATTTTCCTTTTCATCAGGCCAATCTGGGATCGAAGCTCCGTCATCTTCGGGTGCTTTGCCCCATATTTTTTTGACAGTTCTGAATATCTCCTCTGTAGGTCAACGTAATCCGTTTTGAACCGTTGGATCATAGTGTTACTGAGGATCGAGGGAAGGGACTCGATCATCTCTGGCTGGTTGGCCAATTTTTTAAGCTCTTTATATCTCGTCTCAATCGCAATCCTTTCGGTCTTCGCCCCGGTTACCAGTGCATTGAGCTGGGAAAGCCGCTGAACGACGATGTTCTGTCTCTCCTCCAGTGAGACGATATTCTTCTTCTCCTTGTATTTCTGGAGGGCAATTTCCGACTCCTCTACCTTCACCTTATGTTGGGCCAACTGCTCGGTGAGCTTTGCCATCATCTTCTGGGCGACCTCAATCTTTGCTTCCATGGTCATATTGATGTATTCCTCGGCAACGGCATTGACAATTTTGGCGATAATATGAGGATAACGACCGGTAAATCTGAGGTCCACCACCATCTTGGTATCCTTCATCGGTGAAACACCTAAGCGACCGATAAAGGCGTTGATCAGTCCCTGGCTTATCCCATTCTTCTTTGAGTTGAACGGTTTGATCACACCCTTTGCAACGGAAGATTTGCTGAATGGGTTTAATGCTTTCACCTTCTTCAATAGCCAATATACTGGGGTCTTTATATCGAGGCTGAACTTTGGTCGGGGTGGTGCCTTAAACTCCGGGCTTTCCTGGAGCTTGAGCTTCTTTATTACCCTCTCCGCCAGTGGCCGACTTCGAAGGATGGTGTATTGAGTCTGGTAATAATCCGGATCATAGAGGGGAAAGGCCATATTGGGAAAGAGAACGACGTTGGCATTCTGTTTCTGGATGGATAAACGAACGGTAGCCCTATAGAAAGGCTCTTTTTTCAGGGATGAGAGGACGGCGAGGGTTACCACGATTACCAAGAATGTACTGATGATCCACTTTCGCTTCAAAATGACTCGTAGATAATCCTTCAAATGGATTTCCTGGCTTGATGCGGTCATAAACGATTCTCCGAGAGAATATTTCTTCTCTCAATGAAGGTGTGGTGAATAAATACCCCTTAAACTATGAAAAAAATTTAAAGTAGCAAAGCGTACTATCTCCGCTCCATCCCGATTTGATAAAGAAAGTAGCCATAAATCGAATAAAATATGCAAAATACTTTAAAAACCTAAGAAAATAAAAAATATTTCTTTTAAATACCCCCAAAATAGGAAAAAATATAAATTTTTACGGTTTAATATTTCGTCTTACTTCATAGCAATTGATTCACATTCATTCCATTATCAAAAACCATGCCGCTTTCCCCCTTCCCCGAACATTGCGTCATATTTTCGATAGGAATCGCCGAGAAGAAACGTCATTTAATTCCCTGCCTCAGTCCCATTGGAAAAATCCCGCCATGAGGAAATTCTCAATCGACTCATCTCACTTTTTTATTGATATTTTATGAATTATTTTCATGGTATGCCAATATTTGCCCAAATTCAATAATCATGCCTAAAGGCTCACTATTTTATATTGAGCGAGATATTTACTCCCTGGGGAAATCGATTTTTGGTATTTCCTCAATAACTTTAAATACTTAGTATAAGATGTGTTTAAGTGTAAGATCATGTTGAGGAATGAAAAAATGATTTTGGCACATTTGTTGCCCTAACGGTATGGAAATAAAATCGTATAAAATTGATACATTGGGGTCGGCCATGAATTCGATAACCCAACACTTAACGGGCTTAATCAAAACGAAAGAGGCAGCCCATCTCTTGGGGGTGACTGTCCAGACCATTAAGAATTATATCTACCTGGGAAAGCTCAAATCCTATAAGACACCCGGTGGGCACCACCGGGTTCTGGTATCGGATCTTCAAGAACTGGCCCCCATCCAGAGCATTCCCTCCCGAGAGGAACTCCTGGAACAATACGATCACCTGTATCAAAGCTATCTCGACACCATTGGAGCCCTGCTCAATGCATTGGATGCCAGGGATGGAATTGCCTCAGGGCATTCAAGGAGAGTGGCCAACTACGCGTGCGCCATGGGGAATGTATTGGGATTCCCGCCGAATTCCCAGAGAACGCTCGAGTTAGCCGCCCTGCTCCATGATGTAGGAAAAATCATGATCGGCGAACAGATCCTGGGAAAACCCGGAAAATTAACCGATCAGGAGACCTATATCATACGGCAACATCCCGAGATGGGTGAGAGAATCGTCGGCGAGGTGGATTTCCTCAGGGATACCAAACCCTTCATTCGCCACCACCATGAGCGATTTGATGGGAAGGGATATCCCGATAACCTGTCTGGGGAAGGTATACCCCTTGAGGCGAGGATCATCTTCATCGCCGAGGCCTTTGATTCCCTCCGATCCGATAGTTCATACCATCGAAGTCTGAACTTCAAAGAGGCGCTATCGGAAATTGAACAAGGTGCCGGAACCCAATTCGACCCTCAGATTTTAAAAATCTTCATCGAGAATGTTAAAAAGGGCTCAATGAACGAGATGGGTTTGTCAGGAGGATCTGTTAGCTTCAACAATGGACAGAGAGCCCATGTGGTCTGAGGTTTTTCTCCATGACAGTGAATAACGGCCACGGCTCCACACAACACAAGGCTCACGAGGGCATCTTCTAAACAACAGACGATATCCCTCGCCTATCCAGTGATCAAAGACTCCCGGTGATGATCCTGATGACCTGGTTAAACGGCTACTTCGTGCTGCCCAATCGGTGTCTCGCAGAAGAGATGTTTCGGCGGATGGAGCCGGACCCGTGGCCGCCCTCGCCTCAACCGGGACGACCAATGCCCAGGTCCAAAAGTCTAGAGCAAATGGGCTCTGACTTTAGTTTTAATTTTCTTCCCTTCGAGGGGAACCTCCTCTTCATACAGGTCTGCACCAATTCCGCAAATTTATGAAGGTCCGCCAAACTCTGAAGCTTGCTATACATCTTATCCCAATCTAGAACTCCTATTATCCATGGGCGCCAACGAAGTCC
Source organism: Syntrophobacterales bacterium (assembly GCA_020346125.1). Classification (GTDB taxonomy): domain Bacteria; phylum Desulfobacterota; class BSN033; order WVXP01. The sequence goes on from CP070774.1 coordinate 1,481,014, forward strand.
TTAGGGGTTTGCAGCGGAAGGAAGGTTTTTCCGGCAAAATGCTGGGCATCTCAGGATACAAATGCCTCAATCCTTCGCGATTCCTGCTATGCAACTGCCAGCGCCAGCGCATCGCCCAAATTCATTCTTTTGGCAATTAGCGAAAGGAGATCCTTCAGATGCAGTTGAGATTGGGGTCAGACTTTCTTTTTGAGTTTTCGCTTTTCCCTTCCCTCTTTCTTGTTTTGAAAGGAAAAGCGTCTTCTGACTATTTCTTCCCGAATTCCACTAAGCAAATCTATGGTCTTTTGATCCCCCGCGTGCAACAGATCTTCGACAAAACGAACCCCATGCGTCACGTTCGCAAGATCTCTCCCTATGTGCACGGCTACATCATTCCCCTTGTTAGAGCCATATGTGCGTGCGATGTAACAGAAAACTCGACGAATCCACGTCCCAAAATGCCCTCCTAATCTCAGAGAACCTGGTTCAAACCCCATGACATTTTGCATAATCTCTTCCAGCTCATTCAATTCGAAATGCACCGTGGCTATCCCCGGTGATTCACTTTCGTCGTCTCCCCGCCGCCGGAAGACTTCCTTATAGAATGCCTCGTCACCGAGAATCCTCTGATCACTAACCTTGTACAAATCATCCCGTCTACCTAGTCTAATTCCTTCCATAACGAATGATTTATAAGATTTTTTTGCAGCGGAAAGGCTCCCGGAAAACTGTTTCAAAACAAAAGAGGGATCTATCACCTCCGACTTATCTATGCCGAGGTAGACCCTATGGCTGCTCCGTTGGTAATCTTCCGGACTGTCAACCAGGCCATCCCTTACAGGATTCAGGTGAATATAGCGAACCAGTTCAAGAAGATAGGCATCTTTGTCACAAACAATAGCCTTATAGCGTCCTTGAAACAGATGTCCCACCCGATCATATCTCCGGTTGAAATACTGGGTATACCAGGTATGAAATCGTTGCAGCACTTTAGATAGCGAAACCTTGCCCATCTCTAACAGGATGTGGATATGATTCGGCATCAAGCAATATGCGTACAGCGTGATATCGCCCTCCTCGCAGAAATAGGAAAACTTCTGCAAGTAACGCACATAATCTCCACTGTCTCGAAAAATATTTTCCCGGTTGTTTCCTCTCACAATGATGTGAAAAAAAGCTCCCGGGTATTCTATCCTGGGTTTCCGTGCCATGTTCGGTTGCTCCTGCGAACGGTAACGTAATTTTTCAATGTGAATGTTCCATTCTATACCAGGGAAATAAGAAAAATTCAATATTAAAGTCTGACCCCATAGAATCCCACCGACTGCCGGATCTCCCTGGTTACCGCGTAGTCTCCATGTGAGGCTCGATACGGCCTAAGACCCCGGGGCGATCCCTCGCACTCGCCTATCGCGCATAAGGAACTATTGCTTGCTGGCCTATAAACACCATCGGCCAAACCCATGACGGTCTTATCGGGGCTCAACGCCTTCACGGTTAGCATCGCCTGTTACTATTGCACCTCGCCTTCTCTCGTGCTTATGCATCAAGCACCCTGTTACCAGTGTGCCTGCAAGGCTCGATTCCAGGCCCGTGGCTAGCGGCTACTTGGGTAGGCTTCCCGCCTATAAGACTACGCGGCCTTGCCAGGCCGCAACTTATAGATGACCCTAATATTCCTTTTTTCGCTGACCCTTTTAAATTATATGAAATTTTTCTCCCTCCTCTTCCCCGCTGGATGAAAAAAGTATACGGTTTTTATCAGATTATGTATTTCGAATTCACATGGATCATTGAATTGCAGTAAAAACAATATGAAAAAAGTTCATGATTGGGCAAAAAATTGTGAGGAATTTTCACTCAATAGCCCTTTATCGGCCTTTCATCCTTTTCCCCCTTTTATTTCAGTTTATCCCAAAGACCGTGGATTTTTTTCGATGTTAAAGTTCTCGCCGTTAGGCACCGATTTTGCTTTCATAAATGACTAAAATAACTTTAATTTCAATAAGTTACGGATTTTAAGGGAGATGGCACGGAAATTGCTCTAGATGCATTCGAAAGGCGAAGGCGATCATTGGATGAGATGGGAGTGATAGACGGGTAGGGAAACCGCTCAGTCGTTTAAGGGCAAAGCCGGGTTGTCCAAATCGATGGGAGGTACGTATTAGACAGGCAATCCGGCTTTTTATTGAGATGGAAGGATAAATCGATATGAGAGGCATAATGCGAAGAACGGACGGGTTGACCATCATCGAATTGGTGGTAGTGATGTGCATTCTAGCGCTCATGGTATTGATCTCCATCCCGAATATCGGCCGGTGGCTGCCCCGCTATCGCTTGAGAAGCGCCATACGGGATGTGGCCTCAACTATGCAACTCGCTCGCCTGGGAGCCATCAAGGACAACAACCAGTGGGCCATCCAGTTTGATACCAATGCCCAGTCCTACACCATTTTAGGTAACATCGGCCCGGATGAAACATGGGGAACCGCTGATGATGTCGGATATAAGGGGGACGCCAGTCCCTGGACCCTCTCGACGAAGGGGCTTGCCGACTACCCGAACGTCAGTTTCGGGGACAACGGGTATGGCTCATGGTTAGGAATACCGTTAACAGGAGATTTAAGTGATGGAGTTACCTTTAATAACGACCGCGTGGAGTTCAGGCCCGATGGCACAGCGGGGCCCGATGTCAATGGGATCGTGGGATCCGTCTACCTGCAGAACAACCGGGGGGATGCCGCGTGTGCCAGGATTCGTTACACCGCCACAGGCGCCATAGAGGTTCTCCATTGGGATGGAAGCGCCTGGAAGTAAATAACGTCATCCAGTTGTGGAGGAGGCCATGAAAAACCCAATAAAGGATAAGAGAGGATTCACGCTCCTGGAGGTTATGATCTCCGTTATCATCCTATCTGTGGCACTGCTTGCCCTCGCGGGGCTTCAGATCACCTCCATTCGCGGCAACGCCTTCGGCGGGACGATGACCGAGGCCATAACAATAGCTAGGGATAAGATAGAGGATCTGAAAAGGGATGATTGGGATAATGTGGTAGCGGGCAATGACACCCAGGTGGTACGAGGGATAAGTTACGCCAGGAACTGGCAGGCCCAGACGGCAGGAAACACGAAGGAAGTCACGGTGACCGTCAGTTGGGATAATGGCACCCATCAGGTTTCCCTAGCCACGACCTTGGTCGATTATTGAAAGGAGCATGCAGGGAATGAAAGGACATAGGAAATTAAGATCGAACCAGAGGGGATTTACGCTCATTGAGCTTATGGTGGCGCTGGTCCTGAGCTTCATCCTCATCGGAGCTATCTACCAGGCGTTCGTCTCCCAACAGAAGGCCTATACGATCCAGGACCAGGTTGCCGAGGCCCAGCAGAACGCCCGAATGGCCTTGAATATCCTCCTGAGGGACATCCGAATGGCGGGATACGGCATGGCCGATGGGGGCATCACAATAGGTAAAGTTACGTATACCCACGCCATCGAAATTAAGAAAGCCGATGCTAAAAACCCCTTCGATTCCATCACTCTCGTGGGGGGCTTTGGGTCCCCCAGCGGGTATCTCGCCTGCCCTTTGGACTCCGGGTCAAACGTGTTATATCTGTGGCCATACGATAGAGATTTCAGTGACGAATTCAATTCCACAAACAAAAAGTACATCTCCATCGGGGGAATCGACAAGCTCGAGGTTGAGAGCGTCTCCGGCAATAAGGTCGTGCTCAATGGGAAGATTTCGGTGAGGTACCCGACGGCCATCTTGGACAAAGATGCATATGCTGGAACCGACCAAATCTACGTCTACAATGCGAATGGCCTGAATCCCGGTGATGCCCTCAGCCTGGGAAATGAGACCATCTTTGTCACCGAGGTGGACGATCAATCCGCCGAACATTCTATCAAGGTGGATACCGATCTTGAGCTCGCGGGAAATCAGGGGATTAAAGGTCCCCAAGAAGGCGGTGGTGGCAGTTATCCCAAGACAACCAAACTCAATCCCACGCCTGTCTTCCGGGTCACCGCGGTGGAGTACACCATCGACCCCGACACCCAGAGCCTGACCAGGGAGGATAAGGGGGTGACAGCTGACGGGGGGACTATTGCCGAGCTGGCGGGTAATATCCTGGGCGTCACGATCACGCCTGAAGATCCAGGTGCTGATCCAAACGATCAGCACTCATATACCATCACATTGACGGCCCGAACGAAAACGCCGGATGCGAACTATATGCAAAATGAGGGATACCGGCTGAGGCAGCTGCGCTCAACGGTCGCGCTGCGAAATCCTAAGGGGGTATAAAGAGATGATGGGGTATAAAGAGATGATCATGAAGGATGACCATTCAAAAGGATTGTCTAAGGTCGGAAATGAACGGGGCG
>CP070774.1:1485485-1497030 GCA_020346125.1 Syntrophobacterales bacterium
TCCGCGCTACGATGAGGCCCTCATACCCCGGCATCCTTCCCAAATCTACGAGGCGTTTATTGGCCTGGTGGTGCTGGTATCGTTGTTTACTGTGGATAGAAAAGCTGGAGGTGAAAAGCGACCTCTGGGTCTCATGAGCAGTGTATTTTTGTTGATTTATTTTCCCCTGCGGTTTTTTACCGAATTTTTCAAAGAGTATCATATACTTCCATCGGAATCCCCTCTCACAATGGGTCAGTACCTCAGCATGCCCTTCGTGGTTGTTGGTGTCTGTCTGCTCGTGTGGTCTCTGAGGAACCGATTTCCTGCCGGCGAGCAACCCGTAGCAGGGTAGAACCTCGGCGCAGCAGCGCAATGCGGCCTCTGGCTGACGAGCAAGGGCAATACGGCGAAGGATTCATGCCCCATGAAGCGGAAACCTTCTGATCAAGATTGCGCCGAAAGGGGCTATTCTCGAGCAGGTGGGGTTGATGGCTGAGACCAAGGCGGAGCGGAGCGATTGGGGGAACCCATGCAATGCCAATGGAGCAAAGGGTTTGACAAATAGAGATGCTTTGCTATAGATTTGATTAGGTTTGTTTTTCCCATAGAAGGGTTTCGGCATGGATTATGAGGCAATTATCGGGTTGGAGGTTCATGCTCAACTGCTGACTCGTTCGAAAATCTTCTGCGGTTGCCCGGCTGCCTTTGGTGGCGAGCCCAATACCCATACCTGCCCCGTCTGTACGGGACAACCCGGTTCCCTTCCAGTGCTCAATGTGAAGGCGGTGGAATTTGCTATTAAAATGGCCCTGGCATGCCATTGCAAGATCTCCCCCTTTTGCCTCTTTGCCCGGAAGAACTATTTCTATCCAGACCTTCCCAAGGGGTACCAGATCTCCCAGTACGAATACCCCTTGGCCAAGGATGGATACGTGGAGGTTTCCACGGACGGTCGGGGAAAGCGGATCGGGATCATCCGGATCCATATGGAAGAGGACGCGGGGAAGTTAGTCCACGAGGGAGCCTTCGAGACCTCGGCCTCGAGCCTGGTGGATTTCAACCGGACGGGAGTTCCCTTGATCGAGATCGTGAGCGATCCCGATATACGAACCCCTGAGGAAGCCGGCCTTTACTTGAGGGGCTTGAGGGATATCCTGCGCTATCTCCAGATCTGTGATGGTGATATGGAGAAGGGGTCATTCCGGTGTGATGCCAACGTATCGGTTCGTCCCCAGGGCCAGAGGGATTTTGGGACCAGGACCGAGCTGAAGAACTTAAACTCCTTCCGCCATGTGGAGAAGGCCCTTGAGTATGAGATTAAAAGGCAGATTGGGCTGTTGGAGGCGGGGGAGGAGGTGGTTCAGGAAACCCGGCTGTGGGATGAAGATCAGGGGAGGACCCTTTCCATGAGGGGGAAAGAGGAGGCCCATGATTATCGGTATTTCCCCGATCCCGATCTCGTTCCGTTGGAAGTATCCGAGGCCTGGATAGAGGATATTCGGGGGACCCTTCCGGAATTACCAGCGGAAAAGAGGCAGCGGTTTATCAGACAGTACGGGATTCCAGAGTACGACGCCGGTATATTAACGGCTTCTCAATCCCTGGCCGATTACTATGAGGAGTGTGTAAGGCTCTTTGGGGAGGCCAAGATGGTGAGTAATTGGATCATGGGGGATTTGCTGAGGGAACTGAAGAAGGATGATCGGGAGATCGAGCAGTGTTCAGTTCCCCCAAAACATCTGGCCTCAATGTTGAAGATGATTACCGACGGGCTTATCAGCGGAAAGATCGCCAAAACGGTCTTCGAGGAGATGTACAGGAGTGGGAAAGGTCCTGAGGAAATCGTCCAGGAGAAGGGGCTGGTTCAGCTCACCGATGTGGATGAGATCCAACGGATTATCCGAAGGGTTTTGGAGGAGAACCCGAAATTGGTTGAGGATTATCAAAAGGGAAAGGAGCAGCTCCTCGGCTTCTTCGTGGGACAGGTGATGAAAGCGACGAGGGGAAAGGCGAATCCGAAATTGGTTAACGAGCTTCTGAGGAAGAGCCTCTCGAAGGGGTAATGGCGTATCCGGTTTGGGGAGTTTCCCATGAAATATGAGGCGGTCACATGGAGAAGGGATAAGGTCGTAATGCTGGACCAGCGGAGGCTCCCGACGGAAGAGATCTATGTGAAGTGTGATGGACCCGGGGAAGTGGCCGAGGCCATCCGAAATATGACCATCCGAGGAGCCCCGGCCATCGGCGTAGCGGCTGCCATGGGAATTGCCCTGGGGGCGATGAAGCTTCGGGTCAAAAGCGTTGGCCGATTCAAGGAGGAATTCGAGGGGATCTGCCGTATGATGATGGAAACCCGTCCTACCGCGGCCAACCTCTCCTGGGCCGTCCAGAGAATGGAAACCGTTGTGCGAGGACACGAGGGGGAGGGATTGGATGAATTAAGGCGCTTTCTGAAATCGGAAGCCATGGCGATAAGGGAAATGGATATCGAGGTCAATCGTCGAATAGGTCATAATGGGAAACGATATATCCGGAACGGAAGCGCTATTCTAACCCATTGTAATGCTGGAGCCTTGGCCACGGCCGGCTATGGGACCGCCCTGGGCGTGATAAGGGCTGCCCATGAGGAGGGAAAGGATCTGGAGGTATATGCCTGCGAGACCCGACCTCGATTTCAGGGGGCCAGGTTGACGGCATGGGAATTAGATAAGGAGGGAATTCCCGTCACCCTCATCACCGATGGCATGTCGGGGTATCTGATGAGCAAGGGTGTGATTCATATGGTGATTGTGGGAGCAGACCGTATATCTGCCAACGGCGATGTGGCCAATAAAATCGGAACCTATTCCTTAGCTATACTCGCCAAGGCCCACGGGATTCCCTTCTATGTCGCCGCACCCCTTTCCACCTTTGACCTCTCCCTTGGCACGGGCGATGAGATTCCCATTGAGGAACGCGACAGCCGAGAGGTGACTCATCCCTTCGGCACACAGATAGCACCGGAGGGGGTGAGGGTATGGAATCCCGCCTTCGATGTAACCCCCCAACAGTACGTTACAGCTATCATTACCGAACGGGGAGTTGCACAAGAACCCTTCGAGGCGAGCCTGAGGGATCTCTTTTCCTGATTCGGGGGCCAGCGTGGAGAAAATCATTACCCTAATGACCGATTTCGGCACGAAGGATGGTTATGTCGGGGCGATGAAAGGGGTGATACTAGGGATCAACCCCCAATGTACTGTGGTAGATATCACCCATGAAATATCGCCCCAGGGAGTATTTGAAGGAGCCCTTGTTTTGGGGAATACCTATCGCTCTTTCCCCCGGGGATCTATTCATTTGGCAGTCGTTGACCCAGAGGTGGGGACTCAAAGGGAGGCCCTCGTTGTGGAAACCGAGGGATACTATTTCGTCGGCCCAGATAATGGGCTATTCACCTGGATCTACCGACGGGAAGAGGTTAAGCAGGCCGTAGGTATCCGTAACCGTGATTTTTTCCCGAAAACCATCAGCCAAACCTTTCACGGTCGTGATATCTTCGCACCGGTCGCTGCCCACCTTTCGCTGGGACAGGAGCCCGAAAAATTCGGGGTGAAATTAGATCGGTGGTCCGAGATAGATATCCCGGAGCCGAAAACTACGGATAAAGGGTTAACGGGGGAGATAATCCACATAGATCGGTTCGGTAATTTGATTACTAATCTGCCCCGCCGCCTTCTCGAACCATTGACTCGCCAAGGCTCCCTTCAAATCCACATACAGGGCAGACGGATATCGGGCCTCAAGAACGCCTATGCCGAGGCGAGAAAGGGAGAGTTAATGGCTATCTTCGATAGCTTTGACCTGTTAGAGATTTCCCTCATGGGGGATAGTGCCGGAGAGGCCTTGAGGGCGGCCAAGGGGGACCGGGTCGAGCTGTTTTTACCGTAATGGGTTACATGAAAAGAGGGAGGCACCGGAATGCCCCAGAAGATCATCGGATTGGACATCGGAAGTCATTCCATTAAGGCTGCCGAGCTTCGGAGGACCTTTCGGGGGTTTGAGCTCATCGGTTTCCACGAGAAGGTAATTCCGCGGGAAGGGGAGATCCCCCCTTCAGATGCGGTTGTCCAAGCCCTCGTCGAGCTTTTCAGCGAGGGACGCCTCTCTGGGGATGTCGTGATTACCTCAATTCCAGGTCATCAGGTATCTGCCCGCATCATCAAGCTTCCCTTTACCGATCGGAAGAAGATGGATAAGGTAATTCCCTTCGAGGTAGAGGGGTATACCCCCTTCAACATAGAGGAGATGGTCGTATCATACCATATCGTGCAGGTCGAAGAAGGAGGGGCTCAAATCCTCGCCCTTCTCGTGAAGAAGGACGTGCTGAGGGATCACCTTGGAGTCCTTGAGAGGGCAAACATTTCGCCGAAGATCGTGGATCTGGATATTCTTGCCCTGTATAGCGTCTCCAGCCTTATGCTCCAAGAGATAGAGGGTCCCTTGTCCATCGCCGAAATCGGGGCCTCAAAGACTTCAGTATGTATTGTTAATGGGGGCCATGTATCCATGATCCGGAGCCTTCCCATTGGGGGAGAGGGCATCACCATGGCTATCCAGGGGGAGTTTGGCCTATCCCATGAAGAGGCGGAGCAAGGCAAAACCCTCCATGGGATTATCTTAGAGGACCAGGGGGAGTCTGAAGAGGAGAGACGGTTTTCCAAATGTATCGAATCGGCCATATCCCCCCTGCTCCGCGAGATGAAGCAGACCTTTCATTCCTACGAGGCGGACCATCATGGGGAGGTCCGTCATGTTTTCCTCTGCGGGGGAACCAGCGCCTTAACCAATTTGATACCATACTTTTCACGGGAACTGGGGATAGAAACCAGGACATTGAGCGTTTTGGAGGCCCCTTTCAACAAATTGACCATGGGGCCCGTCCCATCCGGCCTCATCCCACATGTGTTGGGCCTGGGTTTGAGGGGCGTGGGGGATGGAAGCTTTTCTCAGGTTAATTTCCGAAAGGATGAGTTTGCATTTCGAAGCGAAGTAAAGGAGATCAAGGGAAAAATTCTCTCCGCGGGGATATTGATATTGGCCATCCTTCTACTGGTCTCCTTCAATTTCTACCTCAAGCTCAACGTAAAACAGAGGCATTACGAGGATTTGAAAGCCGAAATCAGAAAGGTTTTCACCAATACCCTTCCCGAGGTTAAACAGATCGTAAACGAAGTCCAGCAGATGAAAAACAAGATTCAGGAAATTAAAAAGGGATCACTTCCCCTCTCTGAGACGGGGGCGGAGGGGATGTCCGTAATGGATCTGATACGGGAGATTACCCTTCGAATCCCAAAGAATATTTCCGTGGATATTAAGGACCTCGCTATCAATAAGGGTAGGATTGCGATAACGGGGGAGGCCGATTCCTTTGAATCCGTCGACAAGATCAGGGCAGGGCTCCAGAAATTCACGGGGTTCAAACGGGTTGCCCTCACCCATGCAAAGGTCGGGGCCAAAGGAAATAAGGTCGAATTCAAATTCTCAATCTCCATGGAGGAGAGACCGGGATGAGGCTGGCCTTCAGGGAGAAAGTAGTCCTGGGTTTAGGGTCCCTATTGGGGGTGATGATTCTTTCCTATACCCTCATCATAACCCCCTATATGGAGAAGATGAGGGATTTGGATAGAAGGATTGCTCAAAAGACCATCGAGCTGAAGGAGATCTCCACACTCAGCCAGGAATATCTGGAGATAAAGGAGAAAATGGAGGAATTGAAGGGGAAGGCGCGGAGAAGGGGAAAGGCCTTCTCCCTTTTTTCCCATTTGGAGAGCTTGGCCGGGAAGACCCGTATTAAGGGCAACATTGCGTCTATGAAGCCCCAGAGCACCCCTATCGGTGAGCATTATAAGGAGTCCTCGGTAGCGGTTAAGCTGGAGAACATCACCACCAAACAGCTGGTGGATTATCTGTTTCTCATCGAAAATAGCGAGGCTTTTCTTCAAATCAAGAAGCTTCATTTGAAAAAAAGGCATGATAATCCCAAGTATCTGGATGCGACTTTCCTCATATCGACCTACGAGACCTCGGAGGGAAAGTAGGATTCCAGGGGGCTGAGTGCGATGATGATCTCCCATAAGGCCTTAGAAATTCCCCCCTTTATCGTCATGGATGTCATGGAGAGAGCCCTGGAATTGGAGCAAAAGGGCGAGCAGGTGATCCACTTGGAGATAGGAGAACCGGATTTCGATACCCCGCAATGCATTAAGGATGCTTGTTTTAAGGCCCTCTGCGATGGGCAAACTCATTATACCCACAGCTTGGGGATACTCGAGTTGAGGGAGGCTATTTCCGAGGATTATGAAAGAACCTACGGGGTTCGAGTGACGCCTGATCGGATTCTCATCACATCGGGAACCTCCACGGCCATGGTCTTGCTCTTCTCGGCGCTGCTGGAAGAGGGAGACGAGCTTATTTTATCCAATCCCTATTACCCCTGTTACCCCAATATTATCAAGTACGTAGGGGGGGTGCCTGTTTTCGTGGATGTATTGGAGGAGGAGGGATTTCAGTACATCCCCGAGATGATCTCCCCCAAGATTGGGTCAAAGACAAAGGGGATTCTCATCAATTCCCCCTCCAATCCAACGGGAAATGTACTCTCCGATAAGAGAATGGAGGAGATAACGCGATTCTCTCCCACCATCGTTTCCGATGAAATATACCATGGACTGATCTACAAGGGAGAAACTCATTCCATCCTCGAATATACGGAGAACGCCTTTGTCATCAACGGGTTTTCGAAATTGTATGCCATGACGGGCTGGAGGTTAGGATATCTCATCGCGCCCCAGGAATATATTCGCCCCATGCAGAGGATTCAGCAAAACCTGTTCATCTCGCCCAATTCCTTCGTTCAATTAGCGGCTATAACAGCCCTTCAGGAGGCCGAGGACGACGTGGCGCGAATGCGAGAAACCTATGATCAGCGAAGAAAGTTCATGATCAGGCGACTGAGGGAGTTGGGATTCGGTATCATGGTGGAGCCTACCGGGGCCTTCTATATCCTGGCCAATGCAAAACAATTTTCCGGGGATTCCTATAAGCTGGCTTTCGATATCCTTGAGGAAGCTAAGGTAGGGGTTGCCCCTGGGATTGATTTCGGTTCGAACGCCGAGGGTTTTCTCCGCTTTTCCTATGCCCGCTCCATGGAAAATATCGCTGAGGGAATGGATCGGCTGGAGGACTATATAAGGAGGAGTAGAGGGTGATTTATGATCTCTGAAAAACGAGGAAAACGAGTTCTGAGCGAGTTTTTAAAACCTCGAGTTGGAGGTGAATTCAGAGATCATCCAATGCCTCTTTCAACTTCTCGTTGGCTGATCGAATGCGATCCGCCGCCTCAAGGATGAGGGCTTCTACCCCTTCCAACCCCTCTTCCCGAGCGATATCCGCCCATCTCCGATACTCCTTCCCATGGGATCTATTGTGTTCGATCCAATGCCGAATCACTACCGGGATCTTTTCCCTTTTCACCATATCCCTACCTCATTTTTTTGTGGGAGCAGTCCCTCCCAGGGATCGTATTCTCTTTACCATGAGATGAGCCCGGCGGATGGGTTCAGGAAGCCTGAATCCCCTGCATGTTTTCAGAACCAGCCCTATACTTGATTGCAAGTCAATCCGGTGGCCTGGGGATACAAATACCGGTTTAACCCCCCTTCTGGTTCGAATAACGGCACCGACGATTTTTCCATCTATCTTCAAGGATGTAGTACTCCCCGCATGAAGACCCACCTCCCCGAAATCCCCCACCAATTTTTTCTTGGCACACCCGACCGAGGGCAAATCCAGGAGCACCCCCATATGGGCAGCCAATCCGAAGGATCGGATGTGAGCTATTCCCTGGCCATCGTACAAGACCACATCGGGAATGCGCTGAAGCCTTTGGAAAGCCTCGATTATCAAAGGGGCTTCCCGGAAGCTCAGCAACCCGGGGATATAGGGAAAGGAGATCTTTCCCCAGGAGAAGGCCTCATCAATGGGATCGAGGTCGGGGTAACTGAGGACGACCATGGCGGCGACTGCCTCTCCGCCATCCCTCGAATAGGAAACATCGGCCCCAGCAATTGACCTCACTTCCCGGGCCGAGTTGATCAGGGAGATTTCGGCCCGTAATTTCTCCTGGATGCGGATGGCCTCCCGGTAGTTGACATTCCAAGGATGAAGCGATCGAACTCTCATCACCTCTTCGATATGGGTGATAAAATCCTTGAGGCCAGCTGGCCCGGCGGCCTATTCTATCTGTTGGATCTTCCCCTTTTTTACCGTCAGCATGAAAGGGATTTTATTGGGCTTTCCCTCGGCATCGAAGGAGGTGAGTCCTGATACCCCATCAAATACCATCACCCCCATGAGGCCATCTCTCATCTGGCGGTGGGAATAAATCTCCTGATTCGTCAGTACCTGAACGCAGAGATCCATCGCATCATAGGCTTGGGCCTCCAAGATAGTGGGGTCTGATTCAAATGTATTCCTGAATTCCCCGGTAAACCTCTTAATACGGGGATTTTGACTATCTTTGAAGAAACCATCGACGAATATCGATTCATCGACGTATTTCCCTCCTTCCGAGACCAATTGCAGTGAATTCCAGGCACTGGTTCCAAGGAGCGTTATCCCGATCACGTTATAATAGGCCAATTGGGGCGCAATGAGCCCGATGCGGTCGGAATAGTCCGGAATGAAAAGTCCGTCGAATTCAATGATGGGTTCGAAATCTTTTTTCCGCCCTCCTTCCTTCTGGACTTTAGCTTCTTGAAGCCCCACCAATTGTTTGATTTGCCTCCCGAAATCCATTTGTTCGTTATCGTATGATTGAACCCCCATGACCTCACCCCAATTCCTCAATACCTCGTCGATGAAGAGGTGGGTCAACGTAATTCCATAGAGATCCCGGGGGTAGAGAATGGCGAACCGACTCAGCCCCATCTGCTCCATGGCATAGGAGGCGAGGGCCTTTATTTGCTGGGAATTGGTGAGACAATTTTGGAAGACAAAATCCCCTATTTCGGCCATATACTCCCTTTGGGTGAGGGTGATAATAGGCACTTCCAATTCCTGGGCCCTTTTAGCGGCCGCCTCGGAAGTGGCGCTCAACAGAGGTCCAATGATGGCCATAACCCTTTCCTCATCAACTAGATCTTCCACCGCAGTTGCTGCCTCGCCTGGGCTGGATTTTGAATCCCTGATTACCAGCTTAATGGGCATGCCCCCGTAGTTCGGTTCGAAGGCATGGATGGCCAGTTCAATTCCATGAAGCGAACGAATTCCATAGACTCTATTTTCGCCGCTCAAAGGGAGAATGCAACCGATGACATTCCTTTCTGGAATCGACTCCTCTTTTATGCGATCAAAGAATGCCTTGACCTGGGGGTAATAGGGTTGGTTCTGAAACTCCTCCATGATCCGGTAGATCAACTTCTTGCTCCGCGGTACATCTCCTTCGTCGAAGGATATCTGGGCTATCTTGAATGCCGCATAACCCGAAATGGGGGAGCCCTGATAAATGAATTGGACCTCTTGGAGTTGACCGGGGGAGAGACGATGGTCGACGATTTCCTTGATACTTTGCCACATTTCCCCCTTTTGTGCCTCCTCTTCGGTGCTCTCCATGGCCTTGGCGTACCATCTTAAGGCCTCGAAATGGTCCCCAAGTCCGGAGTAGTTCTCCGCCATCATGGAGTAGATCATGGATTTCCTCAAGGGAGACAACGAATGGGGTAGGGCCTCCCTGAGGAGCTCAAGGGAGTCCTCATATCGACCTGTCTTGGCATAGCATATGCCGAGCTTATACTTGGCTTCATTGGCTAATGGACTGGCTGGATATTGCTCTATGAGATCTCGAAACGTAAGACCCGCATTGGAGAAGTCCTCCTTTGAAAAGAGGAGCTCTCCCATATTGAAAAGCGCGACATCTGGAGGTTCTTCCTCCGGTTTTTCTTCCGCTAGCTCAGGTACTTTCTCCAGAACGGGGGGCTCTGGAGGTTTCTCGGGAATCGGTATTTTCGCCTTGGGAACACAAGAGAAGGCGATCAGGGGAATGAGAAAGATGAGAAGGCCTCTACTCAACCACATAATGGACGCTCGGTAAGTTACGAAACTGTTCGTTAACGTCAAGCCCATAGCCCACAACAAAGAGATCCTCGATATCGAAGCCCACGTAATCCGCATCGAATTCCACTTGCCGGCGGGATTTTTTATCCAATAGGCAACAAATCCTGAGTGATCGAGGTTTTTTGGACCGGAGCTCATCGGCCAAATACTTCAGTGTCCTGCCACTATCTATGATATCCTCGACGACGATCACATCCTTTTCCTCGATGGGGATGGTGCTCTCCCGGATGACCCGAATGTGCCCCGATGAAACCGTTTCAGAGCCATAGCTTGCCAACCCAATGAAGTCGACCTGTACGGGCACATCGATGTGGCGCATGAGGTCGGAGAGAAAGACAAAGGCACCCTTGAGGATGCAGATAAAATGGATCTCCCTCCCCTGATAATCCCGCGAGATCTGTTCGGCTAGCTCCTTAACCCTCCGGCGGATTTGATCTTGGCCCAGAAGCGGTCTGAGTTCGTATTTTTCCATGGTGAAATACCTGACACGTTTTAAGGGCGGTTTTTCATCGCTCCTCTTGCTGGCTTATGCCTCCCCTTAGAGGGCATGGTGCAAAACGATGATCTCCGTCTCCTTTGAAAGCTCGCCTCTGCCGAGGGATATCTCGCTGGAGTCCACCACCTTAACTCTGGCCTTCCCCTTGGTAAATTCCTCAACTGGGGTGATGGGAAACTCGCATTTCCCCGTTTTGAAGTGCATTGGTATGATGATTAAGGGATTAAGCTGACCAGCGACTTCGGATGCCACCTTAGAGTCGATGGTATAGAATCCACCAACAGGAATCATCAGGAGATCAACGGCTCCGATGGCTTCCACCTCATTCCCGCTCAAGACGTGTCCGAGATCTCCGAGATGGCAGATAGTTATTCCATCCACGATAAAGCTGAAGATGATATTTTCTCCCCTCTCCCTTCCGGAGGAGGTGTCGTGAAAGGTGGCGATACCATTGAACTCGATGCCATAAACGGATCGCTTTCCGGGGGTTTGAAGGACTTCCGGGTTTCCCGGCAGCCCCTCGGAATAATTGTGATCGTCATGATCATGGCTCACCGTGACCACATCGGCCTTGTCGGAAATCCCTCCATAGCTCATGGCATCAAAGGCGCCCGGGGTATAGGGATCGGTAATGATCCTCGTTCCCTGGTTAGACGTGATGAGAAATGCTGCATGGCCATAGTATTTTGCCCTCATGGCCCCTTCCTTTCCGGTATCTTCCACAACCTCCATAAACAATTACATAAGCCTGCTTGAAGTATAGCCAGCGGTATCCAAAAGTCAAGGGGAGGAGAAACCCCTGATCCACCATCAAGGCATCATCTGCGGCGTTGCCTTCGATCGCTCCTCCTTGCGGCGTATTGCTCCATACGCCTCAGTCGTCGCTCCTCGGCGCCTTGCATCTAATACCTT
>CP070774.1:1497130-1525329 GCA_020346125.1 Syntrophobacterales bacterium
TGCTGCTCTTCTCATCTGTGATGTCAGACCATATAATTCTTCTTTTGGAAATCCTTTTGTAACTCTATAGACTTCTAAACATAATCGATAAGACTTCTGCCAAACCTTCAACTCTTTGTAATTTTTAATCATTTCACTTGAATCCTTGAACCCTTGACCACTTGAATCCTCCTATAACTAACCAACACCTTTTGGGGAGATGACCCTTATTTTCTTAAGCGAACGCTTTTTTCCTTCGCTCCAGTGCTCTCCGGTCTTTTGGGCAAATTCCCTTTCGGCTGAGTCCTTTGGCCCGAGCCTTTGACCGAATGCACGCTGAGGGCAGACCGAAGGGCTCAGGGTCGAAGACTCACGACGAAGCCTGCTCATCTTGTTCCAGCACAATTCGTTCATGGACAACGGTGTTCTTCAGAACCCTTACAAACTTCCGCCGTTGCCTCACATTCTCCTTTCGGGGGGATTAGCTTTCAACCACAATACTTGGATCGAAACGCCCACTACTTCAGGCTTGCCTCACCTTTTTCAACGTCCTTCAAACTTCCACAATCTTGAATTGATCCTGGTGGAGTCCATCTTTGGCCTTAATGACAATCTTCTTGTTCAATTTTCTTTCCAGGTATTCGATACCCATCCGCTCCTCGTCATATAAGAGGTCCGCTACTTCGGGGTTAACATCCACCATCATGGTGGTCCCGGTCAAACCAGACGCCGTCCGTTCGACCTCCCGGAAGATGTCATAGCAGACGGTGGTCTTGGATTTAACATGTCCGGCTCCATCGCAATTGTTACAGGGCTCGCACAGGATCCTGGGAACACTCTCCCTGGTTCTCTTACGGGTCATCTCCACCAAACCCAATTCTGAGATCTTCAGGATGTTGGTCTTTGTCCGGTCCTTCTTGAGCGCTTCCTCCAAGGCCAGGTAAACCCTCTCACGATCTCCATCCCTTTCCATGTCAATAAAATCGATGATAATGATCCCTCCGATATCCCTCAACCTCAATTGGTAGGCAATCTCCTTTGTCGCCTCCAGATTGGTCTTAAGGATTGTATCCTCTAAATTCCTCTTTCCCACAAATCGCCCCGTATTAACGTCGATGGCCGTAAGCGCCTCTGTCATTTCGATAACGATATATCCCCCTGATTTCAACCAGACCTTTCTTCCCAAGCTCTTATCGATCTCCATCTCAATTCCGTAGGTATCGAATATGGGTTCCCTGTCCTCGTAAATCTCAATGTCGCATTTGAGCTTGGGCATGTAAGTCTTGGTGAAGTTAATAATATTCAAATATTCCTGCCGATCGTCGACGATGACCCTGGGCACATCTGGTGAGAGGAGATCCCGAATGACACGGAGCACTATATTCAGATCGCTGTGGACAAGGCAAGGCGCTGAGCACTTTTCCTTCTTTCTCTGAATGTTATCCCATAACTTCAGCAAGAAATCCATGTCGCCCTTGAGCAACGTTGTATCCCCTCCCTCACTAGCCGTTCTTACGATGAAACCCAGGCCCTGAGGCTTGATCCCCCGGGTAATTTCCATCAATCGCCTTCTCTCATCATGGTCCTTAATCCTCCTGGAAATACCGACATGGTCAACTGTGGGCATAAGCACGAGATAGCGGCTTGGAAGGGTGAAATGCGACGTAACCCTCGTCCCCTTTGTACCAATGGGCTCCTTGGAGACCTGGACGAGGATTTCTTCTCCCTCACACAACAGGTCTTCGATCTGCGAAGGTTGGGATAGATAGCTGGGAATCCCTTGCATCTCAAACTCAAAATCTCCTTCTCCATTCAACCCTTCTTCCAACATGAGATCGTATTCCTCGATATCCCTATAGACATCGGAGACATAGAGAAAGGCCGCCTTTTCCAAGCCGATATCCACGAATGCGGCCTGCATTCCAGGTAATACCTTAACCACTTTCCCCTTAAAGATATTACCAACAATGCTTCTCCCCTTTGTCCTTTCGATATAGAGCTCTGCTAGCATGCCGTCTTCCAACAAGGCTACCCTCGTCTCTTGGGGAGTCACGTTTATGACGAGTTGATTTGACATGAAATCCCTCCCTCACGTTTCGGCCAGCTTGATAAACTGCAATCCCTTTATCTGTTCCCCGGTGAGGCCAAAAACCCGGCTGACCACCTCCCTTGCCCGGGGCCTCTGTCCGTCCTTACCCTTCACAATAAATTCGATGACTCCCCCCTTCCAATTCAACAACTCCCGGAATGAAGGGGGAAGCAGATTGGTATCCATTTCCGGCAGAGGGATCGTATCTCGTATCCTTACCTCTTGCACCATTGAACGAAGGTCGATTTCCCCTATACCCCTCTTTCTCCTTTGAGCATGGACGAGACGATCCCTTCTCACAAACGCATCGATCTTCTCCTGAAACCCCTTGAGATGTGAAAAGCCCACAACGCACCAGTGGGCTTCCTTGGTGGAGCCCCTTCTTCGTGAGGGGAAAATGATTTCGAGCGATGAAACTCCAAGTCCTTCCGGTAACTCCCTATTGAGCTTCTCCATGAAGGTCTCCGTCCTTATCGGCTTGAAGAGTTCGAAGTCCGCGAGCTCCGCTAAGCTTTCCACGCCAAGGGGGAGGGCCCCTTCAAAACGAATTTTGGGCAGGGGATGAAATCCCCGCGAATAGGACAGCGGTAGGTGAGCCCTTTTCACCGCCCTATGAAAGGCCGTTACCATCTCAAGGTGGGATAGAAACCTCGCTTCCCCGAGTTTAAAAACCCTTGCCCGAATTCGCATTTGCGAAATTACCCGCCTTCCCTGACGGGTGGTCGGTCGGGAGGAGATTCCCCGTTTAATTTGTAGTCTCGTCTCGTTACGATCACATACCCCACAAGCCTCGCAGGAATCCCCACTACACTGGGGAGACGTTTCTCCCCTCATGCTCTTTTCACAATCCCGGAGGAGGAACTCCTTCTCTATTCCTGAATCGATGTGATCCCAAGGGAGTACCTCCGAAAAGGCCCTCCTGCGATTAGCATAGAATTCCATGCTCAGCCCGCAGGAGTCAAAGGCCCTCTTCCATAAATCGAATCGGAAATGTTCACCCCACCCATCGAAACGGCAGCCCAGGCTATGGGCTTCCATGAGGACTCTCGAAAGCCTCCGATCACCCCTTGCGAACACCCCCTCCAGGAGGCTCATGCGGGGGTCTTGCCACTTGAGCCTTACCCCCTGCCCCTGCAGTTTAGATCTCAAGTAGGTATGCCTGTTCAGGATATCCCCCAGTGGGACTTGGGGCTCCCATTGGAATGGGGTGTGGGCTTTCGGGACGAAGGTGGAGATGCTCGTATTCACGTGAATTGACGCCCTACTCCTCCCCCCCATGAATCGGAGTCTCCCGGATAGATCCACCACTGCCCTAAGGTCCTCCTCCCTCTCAGTGGGTAGGCCTATCATGAAGTATAACTTAACGGATCGCCACCCCCTTTGTGAGAGATGCCGGGTGGCTTCAAACAAACCGTCCTCCTCAATACCTTTATTGATCACTTCCCTCAGCCTGGGGGTTCCGGCTTCTGGGGCCATGGTAAACCCGGTTTTTCTAACCCTCAAGATTTGGTCCATCATTTCTTGCGTCAGGGTTTCAATCCGCATGGATGGAAGGGAAATAGCCACCTTTTCCCCCGCATATTGGCCCATCACAATCGCCATTAATTCCCGGATGCAGGAATAATCGCCAGCGCTCAGGGAAAGTAGGGAAATCTCCTCATATCCCGTCGTGGCCAATCCATTATGGATAATTCCTTCTACTTGATCAATGCTTCTCTCCCGATAAGGCCGATAGATGAAGCCGGCCTGGCAAAATCGGCAACCCCTTTTGCAGCCTCTGGCGATCTCCGCAGTTAACCTATCGTGGATGATCTTCATAAAGGGGAGGATGGGACGGGTGGGGTAGGGAATCGTATCCAAATCATGGATCAATCTTTTTTTTACCCGGCCTACCCCTTTCGACAGGGGCCTCATTTCCGCTATGGTGTTGTCCCGGTTATACCGTACCTTGAAGAAGGAGGGGATATAAACACCGGGTACCCTCGACAATTCCTTTAACAGCGCACCTTTGTCGCCACGCGCCTCCTTCCACCGGAGGAATACCTCGGCGATTTCCAGAATGGCTTCTTCTCCCTCTCCAATTAAGATGGCATCGAAGAACTCGGCCGTTGGTTCGGGGTTGAAGGCGCATGGCCCACCGGCTAAGATGATGGGATAATTCTCATCCCGCTCATCGGCCAATAGGGGAATAGATGAGAGTTCCAGCATATTCAATACATTGCTGAAACTCAACTCATACTGAAGGGAGAAGCCGATGACGTCGAAATTCCTCAGGGGGAAACCCGATTCCAGGGAAACCAGAGGCATCCCCTTACTCCTGAGAATGGCCTCCATATCAATCCACGGTGCAAAAACCCTCTCACAAACGATGTCATCACGTGAATTGAGGATGGAGTAAAGGATCTGAAGGCCGATGTGGGACATGCCCACTTCATACGCATCCGGAAAGGCAAGGGCGAACTTGAGTCTGACTTTGTCTATATCTTTATGAAATGAATTGACCTCGTTACCCAGGTAGCGCGATGGCCGGGAGACGAAGGCTAATAACTCTTTATTCATTGATGGTCTCGTAAATAGTCCTCAATCAGACGGCACAGTAAAAAGCTCCAGATGGACTTTTTACGAAGCCGCCATTAACTCCCAAGAATTTTATGGATTTATTAAAAAAATAAAATACTTACCACTATTTGTCAACCATGATGGACCGTAAGCCCTCAGGGCTCTCCCGGAATCCACCGGAGAGATTCCCAACTCATTGCAGTTCGACGCAAGATCGACAGATGAAGATCTACGAGGATGAGAGAGGCCGGTTCCCAGACCTGGGGAAAGTCATTGAAGAATCCCCGGGAGTTCCTTGACCTCCTGGGGACTCCGTTATCCCTGAGCGTATCGGGCTGGGAAAACTCAACAGCCCCCACAAAGAAGATGTTGACTCCAATCGGATTCTATGGTAATTTTTCCAAAAAAATACGCTATTTAGGTGGCTCTCGGGGAAGACGGTGAAAATCCGTCGTGGCCAGGCCGCTGTGAATGGGGATCCTTCGTTTAATCCGTATATACGAAGGACCCTTCGGGCAATTCGGGGTTTAAAAACCCCGTATGCTGAAGGGCGAAACTTGTAAAGGCCACTGTCCTGAGTTCATCGAAGGATGGGAAGGCGCAAGGAGTAGGTTGATCCATAAGCCAGAAAACCCGCCTAAATAGACTTCACATGAGTCTTCCATGGAAGATGGTGAAGGCATGGGAAACCCAGTTCTTCCTTTGGAGGCTGGGTTTTTACTATCAAGGGGGGGATAATGCTTAACTTCTTTCTCAAGGGGGGGCCCGTTATGTACCCTCTCCTCATCTGCTCCGTTATTTCACTGGCCATTATATTCGAAAGAACCCTCTTTTGGCTTCGCCTCAGCAGCAACAGGGATGAGGTCCGAGTGGGCCAAATCTTGGAATTGGCCGAAAAAGAGGATTACGAATCGGCCTGGGAGTTGGGAAGACAATCAAACGATTATATCGTGAGGATGCTTATGGGGGGAATAGCCCACCGCCGTTATTCGCTGCCCAGCGCCCTGGAAATGGGAGCGGAGGAGGAAATCAAAAAGATGGGCAAATATCTGAATATCCTCGATACCATTATCACCGTGGCACCCCTGTTGGGAATTTTCGGCACCGTCCTCGGGATCATCAATTCCTTCGATCTCCTCGGCCGTGCCGGGATAGAACACCCCCAGGTAGTAACCGGTGGCATCGCCCAGGCCTTGATCACGACGGCAACTGGCCTGGGAGTGGCCATGATGACCCTCCTGCCTTATAACTACTTTCTGTCCAAGATTCAATTTGCATCGAAGGAATTGGAAAAATTCGGTACGAGCCTGGAAATTACCTTCCAAAGGCAAAAAGCCAAATTCGAAAAATAAGGAGCCATCGGCCTATGCGGCTAACAGAACAACCCATAAAAAGGGCACGGATTGAGATGATACCCCTCATCGACGTTGTCTTCTTGCTCCTCATCTTCTTTATCTATACCATGCTTTCCATGACGATCCATAAGGGGATTCCCGTCCTCCTCCCGAAGGCCAAGACGGGGCTCATTGAAAGGGAAGCGTATCTCTCTATTAGCATTACTCGAGATCAAAGGATCTTCCTCGATGAAAGGGAAGTCCCTATGGAAGGACTCCTCCAGAGGCTCATGGAGAAAAGCAAGGGACAACCTCACTTGATAGTCTTTATCAGCGGTGACCGGAGGGTTCCCTACGAATGGGTGATCAGGGTGTTGGACACGGTGAGGGCCTCGGGTTTGAACAGAGTTTCATTGGAGACCCATTGGAAAGAATAAACGCTAACCGTAATCTCATCTGGGGAATCGCCCTGTCGCTGCTCGTCCATGGGGCCTTCCTTGGACTCCCAATTCCCCCCAGAGACCAAAGGAGCATCCTCCCTCGTAATCCCACCCCCTTGGAGATCTCCTTGGTCAAGGTGAAGTCCCCTGAGGATGCCCCGCCTCATGAGAAACCCGTCCCTGTAACCCAACCCAAAAGGGTTAAGAAGAGCGTGAAGGTGAGGAAGAAAAAGACCACGATAAGAAGGGAGAAATCCTTTGCTCACCGAAAGGAGGAAAGAGTCCTCGCGCCAGCACAGGAGCCACCAGTCCCAGCTCCACAAGGCAAGATTACGGGCAACGCTCCACGCCCGCAGGAAGAGATGAAGCAAAAAGCAACTTTGACGAGTCCTTTACCCTCCGTGAAAAAATCGGGAGGGGGAGATGACCTCAAAGCACCCCTCTTCCCACAAGGGGAGGATCCGTTGAGGAGCCCCCATATCATATTGGCAAGGCCCAGGTATGATCGAAACCCAAGACCCCCCTACCCCAGGATCGCCAGAAGGAAGGGATACCAAGGACTCGTGGTTTTGAAGGTCGAAATCCTGCCTGACGGCCGGGTTGGTGAGCTCCGAGTCAAAATGTCTTCGGGTTATCCCATCCTGGACCGATCCGCGCTCAAAACGGTGAGGAAGTGGAGGTTCATCCCGGCAAAACGCGGAAGAGATCCGATACGGATTTGGGCCGAGATTCCCATTAAATTTGAATTGGAATAAGGGGAAACAATGGTCCGCATATATTTACAAGCGTTCTTTTTAAGTCTACTCTTGGTGGGAATCGGCCTTTCATCGGATCGAGTTTTTCTGGATGAGGTAGGGAGACGGGTTACGGTCCCAGACCCCCCAAGCCGAATTATTTCCCTCTCCCCCAGCATAACCGAGATCCTCTTCTCCCTTGGGTTGGAAGAACAAATAGTGGGGGTTACCAACCACAGCGATTTTCCCCCCCAGGCCCTGGCCAAGCCGAGGGTGGGAAGCTACATCAACCCCAGTGTGGAACGAACGATCTCCCTCAATCCGGACCTGATTCTGGCTACTGCAGCCGGAAACCCTCGGGAATTTGTGGAGAGGATGGAGAGCTTGGGATTGAGCGTCTATACCGTCTTCCCAAAGAACTTCGACGGCATCCTCCGAAGCATCTCCCGTATCGCCAGGCTAACGGGAAGAGAGCATTGTGGGGCCAGGCTTGTCCGGGAAATGACGAAACGAAAGGAAAGGATCCTCCAACTGACCCACGGCCGCAACAGGCCGAAGGTTTTTCTCCAGATCGGAACGGCGCCCATCGTTACCGTGGGAAACGGTAGTTTTGCAGACGACTTGATCTCCCTGGCTGGTGGGCTGAATATAGCCGGAGGAGAATTCCTGAAGTATCCGCGTTACAGCATTGAGGAGGTCCTGGTTAAGGCCCCCGATGTCATCATAATCACCGCGATGGATCCCAAGGGGGATTACAAAAAATTGGCGGAGCAGTGGAATCGATGGGAGACGATCCCCGCCGTGAAAGGGGGGCGTGTCTTTGTCATCGATTCGGACCTCGTGGATCTCCCCTCGCCGCGTATCATCAATGGGCTGGAGGCCATTGCCGGAATCCTCCATCCGGAGATTAAGGGGATGTTGAGGAACCAATGAGAAGGATCGGATCCTCCCCATGATCATGAGCCTCAAGAAGATCATTACTATCTGCTCCCTATTATTTTGTTTGCTGTTGGGGGTTATTCTCGTCTCCCTCTCCTTTGGGGCAGCAAAGGTCGGGGGTGTCCAGGTATTAAGAGTCCTGATTAACCACGCAATCTATTCCGGTAGTCCGGCCGGGCCGGAAGGGCTCATCATCCTTTCCGTGAGGTTGCCCAGAATACTCCTTGCCGGCCTCGTTGGTGCAGCCCTTGCGGTGGCGGGGTGCTCTTTCCAAGCCCTTTTGAGAAACCCCCTGGCCGACCCTTACATCCTGGGAGTCTCCAGCGGTTCTGCTCTGGGAGCCGTTTCAGCTATCCTGGTCGGCCTCAGCGCCACCTCTTTTGGCATGCCTTTGGCCTCCTTCTGTGGAGCCGTCGTTACGATCATGCTGGTCTTCCATGTTGGCAAGGTGGGGAGGGGACTCCATACCAATACACTTCTACTCGCGGGTGTGATCATCAGCGCCTTCTTTTCGGCCATCATCATGTTCCTCATCTCCATTGTCCAAAACGAGGACCTTTCAAAGATCGTCTTCTGGCTGATGGGTGATTTCAGCTTTTCCAATTATCATTTTATCCTGATCATTCTCCCCTACATAGCCGGAGGAATAGCGGTGATCTATTCCTATTCGAGAGGGTTTAACCTCATGGCAATGGGCGAGGAAACGGCGGTTCAACTGGGCATCGATGTGGAACGATTAAAAAAGATGGCTTATATATTCGCCTCCCTGATTACGGCGGCGGCGGTATCGGTTTGCGGTTTGATCGGTTTTGTAGGGCTTATTATCCCCCATGCCGTGAGAATGCTCTTCGGCCCCGATCACCGCCTCTTAATTCCGGCCTCTGCACTGATGGGAGCAAGCTTTTTGATTGGCTCGGATACCATCGCCAGGACGATTGCCGCCCCCACGGAACTGCCCGTAGGAGCTGTGACAGCAACCTTTGGGGCCCCCTTCTTCATCTATCTCCTCAAAAAGCGAAGGGTCTAAGGTGTCGAACATCGATGTAAAGGAGATCTTCTTTCGATACGCGGACCAATGGGTCATCGAGGATCTCTCCTTCCAGGTGGGGGGCGGAGAATTCTGGGGAATCATCGGCCCAAATGGCTCGGGAAAGACTACGTTGCTGAAGGTACTCTATGGGCTTTTCACTCCCCAAAGGGGAGAGGTCTTCATCGACGGGGGCGAATTGAGGCGAATGAAGCGGTCCGATATCGCGAGGAAAATAGCCGTCGTTCCACAAGAACACCAAATCAATTTCCCCTTCACCTCAATCGAGGTGGTCCTCATGGGGAGGTCCCCCTATCTTGGGCGTCTTCAATTCGAGAGGAGGGACGATTTCGAAATAGCTGAAAGGGCCATGGAACTCACAAACACCCTCCATTTTTCTCGAAGGCCCATAAACGAGCTGAGCGGCGGGGAAAGGCAGCGAATAATCATCGCCCGGGCCCTGGCCCAGGAACCCGAAATCATCCTCTTCGATGAACCCACAGCCAACCTCGATATAAGCCATCAGGTCGAATTTTATGAGCTCATAACACGGCTGAATCGAGAGAAAAAGCTCACCATCCTTACCGTCTCCCACGACATTAACTTGGCATCGGAATACTGCCGAAAGATACTCCTTCTCAAAGGGGGGAGAATATTCAAGATGGGAAGCCCAAGGGAGGTAGTTGCTGAGGAATATATCAGCCACGTCTATGAAAGCCGAGTCTTGGTGGACGAGAATCCCATAACGGGGGCCCCCCGGATAACCCTCTTACCGAGGGATACATCAAACGTCGGGATGCCCGAGACGGAGGGGAAATGATCGGGTCTCCCAGGGGATTCCCATTGGAACCTCAAAGATGATCCTTGAGCTCAAAGCCGAAGGGGCCGATCATATCCAGGAAATCCTTGGGAAATTGCGGGAAGAGAATTATACTGTGGAACGGGCTTAAGCGCCCGGAAATGCACCGCCTTTCGTCGGAAGCCTCCAGAAGAATGTGGACGGGGTAATGAAAGAGCGCAATCCCCACGGCGGAAGAAATCCCTGCTTACGATCAGCAGGTGTAGGGATAAAAGTGATGATAGCAGAACCCCTCCAAGTCACCATACTGCTGCTCCGTATCCACCAGGCACTGTCGGATCATATTTTTGGAGACCTCGTCGTAATCGGGCCTTTCCTCCTCCTTCTTCTTACATTCCCCTCAAACCCTCATATTTCCACCCCATGCGCGAGCATTTCCGCCTCTAGGTCTTCAGGGGACTGGAAGGAAATGGCTTGAAAGCCCGCTTGACGTGCAGGAATCAGATTACGCTCTTTGTCATCGATGTAAATGGTCCTCTCAGGTATAAGATTGAAGCGATGGATGACCAGCTCATAGATTTCCATCTCCGGTTTCCTCATACCGGCCTCCCACGAGAGGACGCTTCCGTCGAACAGGTCGTAGATACGATACCTTTCCTGAAGGTAATGGGTCGTCGTCTTATCCACATTGGAAAGGCAGTAGAGGGGATATCGTCCTCTTAGCCTCTTCAGGATGTGGATGGTCTCGGGGATGGGTGTCAACATCCTTCGCCATTGCCTCAACTTCCGAGCTACGTCGTCATCAACTCTCAATTTGGGGGCCAGCTTCCTCCAGAGCTCCTCTTCCGTGATGAAATCCTTGTTGTAGAGTCTCCATTCCTCGGAGCCCACCGTCAATGTGGAAAAGGCCTCGGCTGACATCCCAATCTTCGCCTCAAATTGGGCGAAGAAGGCCTTGAAATCATCCTTCACGATCACGCCGCCCATATCTGAAACGACTGCCTCAACCTTCATCGTTCCATCCTCAACGATATATCGCACAAAGGAATTATCTTACCTCTTTACTTTATCACCATGGGGAACCCATTTTCCAGCGCTCAAGGAGCATGAGAGTTCTGAGCGCGACGTGAGGTGTTGCAGTGCTGCTGTCATAAAGATGGTGCTGCGGTGTTGCAGTCCCGCAGTGTTGCAGTCAATAAATTGGTGTTGCGGTCTTGCGGTCATGCAGTGCTGCAGTCAAAGAAGAGATAAATCCTCAGTTCGAAGCAGTCAATCCTAAACGTTTTGGTCATTTGATCATTAGTGCTTTGTATTTGTTTAGAGTTTAGAAATGAGAATTTGGAATTTACTTGTATTCTTTCATATACGCGATTATTTTGAGATGCGAGGAGTACATTTTTCATAATCTCAGCAAAACCATTTGACAAATCCCCTATTTTGCGAAACATTACAGTGAATTGAATTCAATGGATGGACTACCGTGTCGGAGGAGATTTCCCTCAAGGAGATCATCAGGGCTCGTGCAGTGATCTATCGCTACCTAAAGCCCACCCCGCTAATCCACTATCGACCTCTTTCCGAGATCACCGGATTTCACACCTATATCAAACACGAAAACCACAACCCCACAGGTGCCTTCAAAATACGGGGTGGCCTTAACCTCATCGCCTCTCTCCCTCAAGAGGAGAAGAAAAGGGGGGTAATTACTGCTACCCGAGGAAACCATGGTCAATCCATAGCCATGGCCTCTCGGATTTTTGGTGTTCCGTGCACCATCGTTGTTCCGCACGAAAATAACCCCGAGAAGAACAGGGCCATGAGGTGCTTTGGTGCGGAGCTGGTGGAATATGGACGGGATTTCGACGAGGCGAGGCAAAGGGCCGAAGAGATTCGTGGGGAAAGACGACTACGATACATCCATCCCGCCAATGAGCCTCTGTTGGTCAACGGGGTGGGAACATACAGCTTGGAGATCTTCGATGACCTGCCCGACGTGGAAACTATCATCGTTCCAATCGGTGGTGGGAGCGGCGCATGTGGAGCCATCACAGTCGCCCGGGCCCTCAACCCCACGGTGAGAGTCATCGGTGTGCAGGCGGAAAGGGCACCCTCTGTCTACCTCTCCTGGAGGGAGGGTCGTATCATCGAAACGGAGAGATCAGATACCTTCGCCGATGGCCTCGCAACCCGGGTCCCCTTCGAGATGACCTTCAATATCATACGGAGGGGAATATCGGATATCGTAACCGCCTCAGAAGAGGAGATTAAGTCAAGCATACGACTATTACTGGAAACGACCCACAATTTGGCAGAAGGGGCGGGAGCGGCTCCCCTTGCGGCCGCTCTAAAGATGAGGGATCGGTTGAGGGACAAGAAGGTGGTCATTATTTTGACGGGGGGGAATATCGACGTAGCTACCCTGAAGTGGGTCTTAATGGATGACAAGGGATATAACGGGGAGCTTCCCCACGGGAATACCACAAAGCGGGGTTAATCCTCGGATTCGATCTCGAATCCTTCTTGCTTTTCCAGCTCACGCTCCAGGGCTGTTATCTCTCGTTTCTTGTCCAAGTAATGGGCTATCTTGTCGAATCCCGTCCACTGTTGTCTACATGCAGGGCAAAAATTTTGCGCATCGATCTCCTTGAAAATCTTCTCGCTGTATGGAAACCGAGTCTTACAATTCGCACAGATAACAACCAAACCTCCCATGCTGGATACCTCCGGCTCGAGCAAAAGAAAAGGGGAGCATCTGCTCCACATACCCCACGGAAAATCGCAGATAACCCCCGCCCCTTTTTCATCCACCTTTAATCTTCTCGGTGAGAAACTCGATCTGGCGGGCTATCCGAGGATCATCCCTCACCTTTCTCTCCATATTTGCAATGGAGTAAATCACCGAGGCGTGCTTTTTATTGAAGGCCTTGCCGATAGCCTCAAGGGATTCATTCGTCAAGATTCTACAGAGATACATGGCAACCTGCCTGGGGAGGTATATGCCCCGTTTCTTCGACCTCGATTTCATATGCTCGATATCAACCCCGTAATACCTTCCCACTACCTCTTGGATGAGCGTAACGGTGATAATCCGCTCCTCCTCTCTGACCACATTTCTCAGGGACTCTCGAGCTAAATCCAGATCTATTTG
Organism: Syntrophobacterales bacterium; assembly: GCA_020346125.1. Lineage (GTDB taxonomy): Bacteria > Desulfobacterota > BSN033 > WVXP01. Next base: position 1,510,179 of record CP070774.1, read on the forward strand.
GCGATGCATCAATGAAGATTGGGCGGCGATGCTGATAACAGCCCCCTCCAGCGCCCTAACATTCCCACTGATATGAGATGCCAGGTAGTCCAAAACGGGATCCGGGAGATGAACGCCTTCTACCAATGCCTTGGCCTCTAGAATCCGCCTGCGAGTCTCAAGCTCCGGCGTCTGTAATCGCACCACCAGGCCACACCCCAGCCTCGATTTTAGCCCCTCGCCCATTTTGGGAATTTCTTCCGGAGGAACAATGCTGGTCAGGATAATCTGTTTGCCGCCGTTGTATAATGTATCCAAGGTATGGGATAGCTCCGCCTGGGTAGTGGGCTTTCCGCTGAAGAAATGGACCCCGTCGATTACCAGGGTATCGGAATATTTTCGATACTTCTCCTTGAAAGAGGCGATTTCATCCCTCTTCAGGGCGTTGACCAGTTCATTGACGAATTCCTCAGCAGAGACCAGACAGATCCGAGTTTCCGGCCATTTCTTCAACATATAATTTCCAATAGCAGTAGACAAGTGACTCTTTCCCAATCCCACATCGGAGTAAAAAAGGAGCGGATTATAGTGAATGCCTATCTTATTGGCAACGGCCCAGGCGGCAGAATGGGCGAACTGATTACAAGGTCCGACGATAAAACGTTCGAAGGTAAACCTCTTATTTAACCGAATCCCCCCGAAGGCGCCCGTTGCCATCTTAGGAAGCACCATCTGCCCATTTCCATTGTGAGGAGAGGGAGAACGGCTCCTCTTCGGGGCGGCCTTGAGGGAGATTTGGTAATCGCCCGAGATGGATTGAAAGGCCTCCTTAAGCGTCCTCAGGTAGTTCCGGTTCACCCACTCCTTAACGAAGGTATTTGGACATTCCAGGACGATCTGTCCCTCCTTCATCTCCTTAAACTGCAAGGGCTTAATCCATAGGTTGAAGGTATCGGAAGTAAGCCTCTCTCGAATAGAAGTCTTGGCCTTCGTCCATATCTCTTCCATTCGTTGCCCCCTACCCCAAAGAGTCCTCATTCTCTTGGTATCATTTTTCTCCTTCGCCCGCATTAGTAAGTGAACTGAAAAATCGAGGGATTGTCAAATGCGGTTTCGGCCATTTACGAAATTCCGCCATTTCGAGTTTTCCACAACCAAAATTCCCTTGAAAATACTCGTTCCGATGGGGGAGGAATGAAAAGCCCGTGGAAATAAAATCCGTTCGCAGCACCGATACCTTATATCCAATAATCAATAAGTTGTCCCAGTTTTCCACGATTGTGGATATTTTTTTCCACAATGTAAATCTGAAGATTTCTCCCTTTTTCTTTGAATTTCGAAAAATTTCAAAATGAGGAATTTTTTTCTCAGCCGGAATATCAAGGGAGGAAAGGAACCCATTAGAGGACGGATTTCCTGAAAACCGGAATAGCGTAAGGCCCCTCTCGAATATAACAGGCCATTGGCTCACTATTCCTTTTTCTAAGCCGACAAATGGAGTAGATCAAGGCGTTCTGAACCATAGTCTGGGCTTTTTGAAGATTCGACCTGCCCTCGAATTCATCCAAGAGAAATTCATAGCCGCTGGTCCCGGGAAGGATGGCGTAGTCCTGCTTGGGAATTTCGCCAGAGCAGTATATCAATCCTTCTTCGCCAACTATTCTGAGAGGCTTTGCCCAAACCTCCGGCTCCCATTGGTCCTTTGTAAATCGCCAGTGTGGATGTCGGAGCACGTCCAAATATCCGTCAGGCCCCTGTAATTTTAATAGATGGCTCAGGGTCTTGTATTCGGGTGACCCAATGGGGTCAATATCCCGGTTGTTGGCGGCGATGATTATTACGCCACCCTTCTTCACGGCTGGGATGCCGCTCACCCCAGCCTTTGCGGTTTGGTAGTGGTCCCTCCCCACGTACCCACCGTGAGTGAGGACAATATCGAACTGCCTCTCCAGGGGAATCTCCGCATATGCCTTGATCATCTCGAAGGCCTCTATGTGTGCCTCGACTAAATCACCGGCGAAGACCTGAGTGAGGCGCATATCCTTGTCCAGGGTGACGTTTACGATGAAATCCACTCCGACGGTCTTTGCGACTTCCAAGGCCTCTTCATGACACGGGTTTCCCTCAAGAATGAGGTTGGTGGCATTGGGGTCCTCTAGGTAATAGGGCCCATGAAATTTCTCAAGGGTCTTCACATCTACTAATCCCGGACAGACGGCCTTTCTTCCCCCGGAGATCCCAGTCATGAAATGGCTTTCCACAAGGCCCGTAGCGATCTTCAGGTCGGCAGAATAGAAGTCCTTGTTGACAGAGACATCGGTATCCCTTTTAGTCTTCCCGATACTGACCAGGAGATCATCGTTCACACAATCGTGATCAAGGATCGTGAAGTGTTCCACGATCTCCTCCCCATACATCTGTACCTTCTCCTCATGGGTACTGGCCCGATGTATTCCCGTTCCGACGATGATCTTGATATTTCTCCTTTTGATTCCCTGGAATTCTAAGGCCCGCAATATGGGGCCAAGAATCCCTCCCTCCCCCTTGTATGGAACGGGCCTGGTGATATCGGAAACAGTCACCGAAACGGTCATATCCCTTGGCCTCTTCCCCTTCTTCTTGATGATCTCCTCCAATTTCGGGCTCCCGATGGGATTTGAAAATGCCCTTTCGATCTCCTCCTGCCAATTATCTATACGGGGAACACTACCCATGCTGATTTCGGTTGTATCCCTGGGGACAGCGATCTCCAATGTTTTATGGCCATACTCCAAGGGGATCCGCTTCCAATCCTTTGTATCGATTTGTACCAGAGCCTCCTCTAAATCCCGTTTCATATTTACTCCATCCTCGAAATTACGGTATAACCCCCTTTTAAGGAATTGTAACCCGCCCTTGAAATGAGCTGCAAGTTCCACCATTAATCATCGTATCGGTCTCTATCTCCCCGGCCAGGGTGGATTGTAACGTGATCATCCGCGTGAAAACGAAGGAGGTAGACCCCCTGATGAGGGATCTCAAGAAGGCTACATTCAAAGCAATTTAGGGGGGATGAAAAAAACGCAAACACTACGTCCCCTATCGGCTAGTTTCCCTTGCCTCCCTTATTGAGCAGCTCATATGCCCATTGCAGATCAAGCTCCATGAACTTACTCCGGTGGGGTCTGCCCGTTTCGGGATCGCAGCCGATGACTTCATAGAACAACTCTATGGCCTTTTCGAAATCCCCCCGCTCAAAGATCGCCTTGCCGGCTTCGGGACCATCTGGTTTAGGATCGAAGAGCCGCTGCGGCAATGTATCGTCTCTGATGGTAAATCCCTCGCGGCTATTGAAGGCCCTGGCCAACATGGTGGCACGCTCAGCCGCCTTCATCAATTCGAAGAGGCTCGAATTCCACCCCGTAATAGCGTTCAGGCATCGGACCATCAGCTCCAGGGGCATTACTCCCCGAGGTGCAAATCCGAATACACACAATCCCAAGGCATCCTGCATCTTCCACAGGGTATCCAGCAACACGTAGGTTCTGACCTTCTCATCAGTGATTTCGGTGGGATGCATGGGCTTGTAAATTCCCAAAGGCTTGACCGATTGGAAGCTAAAGGAATTCTCGTCGATGAATAAAGGATCGTGCGGGGCGTTCATGTGATCGGCCCCGTATGTGCTGATGGCATACCCAATACCAACACCTACCTTTGCCCGAGGATCGTGCATGGGGATCTCTTGGCCCTTGACCGCGAGATGATACGGCTGGTCCACAACCCCCCACTTTTTTGCTAACCGGGCCATGCCTTCCGCCAAGAGATCGCCAAAACCCTCCCTTCGAGCTGTCATCTCCAGTAGTCGTATCATCAAGTCCGCATCTCCGAAGCGAAGCTCCAGCCCATCTGTATCCGCCTTGGTGATGACCCCTTTCTCGAAACACTCGCACGCAAAAGCGATGGTCATTCCCGCCGAGATGGTATCCATGCAGTAACGGTTACAGATCTCGTTGCCCTTGGCGATTGCCTTGAGGTTGACGATATTGAGATTGGTCCCCAGCGCTGCCATGGTCTCGAATTCGGGCCCCCCATAGCGAGAATCAACGCCATACTTGGGATTATCCAGGGCAATGCCACGTTTGCAACGTATGGGACAGGCATAGCACCCCTTTCTCTTCTTAAGAAGCACCTCGTTATAGGTATCCCCGCTGACGGGAGTAGAATCGTCCAGTTTACTCCGTCGAAAGTTATCAACGGGCAGAGCTCCCCCAGCCGAAAGGATACCGCAAAAGGCGGTAGTTCCATAGACAAATAAGTTATTCCCCAAGGGGTTGTCTTTAAAGGTTTTGGCGTAGTTTTGTGCTGTCTGGCGCAGGAATTCGGGATCGAAAAGGAGTATTTTCTCCGTTCCCAGGGCCGCGACCGCCCGAACATTTTTAGATCCCATCAGGGCCCCGAATCCGTTTCGCCCGTTGAAATTGCCCAAATTGTTGGTGATATTAGCAAAACGGACCCGATTCATTCCGGCCAGGCCCGTCTGAGCAACCCGGATCTTTCCGCTTCCCATCTCCTTGCGGATGACATCCTCAACCTCCCGGGCTCCCTGGTCCACCAGATGAGAGGCATCCTTGATCTCGGCCTTTCCGCCGGTCACCCAGAGGTAGACTGGCTTGTCAGCCCTTCCCCGGAAGACGATGGCATCAAACCCAGCCATTTTGAGCTCAGGTCCGAAGAAACCAGCCGCCTCAGATTCACCCGCTGCTCCCGTGAGCGGCGACTTCCCCACAGCGGAGAACCGACAGGATGCCGGCAGAGGTGAGCCCGTCATCACCCCTGTTGCCAGGATCAACATATTCTCCGGCGAAAAGGGATCAATCCGGGACGGAACCTCTTTAAGGAGATAGTGATAGCCGATCCCTCGCCCACCCAAGTTAGTACGATAGAAGGAATCGTCCTTTTCCTCTACCTCTATTGTTCGATTCTCCAGATCGACATCCAGGACCTTGCCTCGGTACCCGTATCCCATGGCGAATTCCTCCTCATAATTTTTTTCCACTCTACCTGATCTTATAAGGTAAATGCAACGATTAGTTATCCGGAGGCTTTTGACCTTCGCACGCCGTTTTTACCCGTTTGAGTCAAGCCGACAAGGTGAGTCGTCCGATTCGAGTACTCTCATCCGCGCTTCGCATCATAAATCGCTGAATAATCCGGAAAATGCAAAAAAATTTCGGTTAATGAAGCCTTTCTCTGGATATTTCCGAATAATCAACGTTGCATTTGAAACCCAATATATTATGATAGCAACACATCTTATTCTTGCCAATAACAGCCAGACTATCCAAGCAAGTGCGCAATTTCACCGCAGAGATTGTTGAGCAAAGCACCGTATTCGCACATACTCGGGTTCCGTGTATTCACCTGGTAAAATTCATTTTCTATGAGGTGAAGGGAAGGTATAAGGAGACGCGATTTCGGGGATAATCAACGCGCATCGGAGGGGAATGGGAGATGGAAGCAGAGAGAAGGAATTCCGAGAGGATCACCGTTGAAATGCCGGTTACATTCGACTTCGGTAAGAATACCTTTTTCGGGACAACGGCCAATGTATGCGATAACGGTATGATGATCGAATCATCGTTGGGGCCTGAGAATGTTCGCAGGATTTTCAAGGCTCTTCTTAAAACCAATGAGTATCCAATAGCGGTGAATTATTCCATCAAGGGCAAGTTATTTTCGAGGCCCGGAAAGATAAAGCACTACCATTTGGATTTTTCAGGAGGTAAATCAGCTTCCCATTTCTCCATTGGGGTATGGGTTCCGAAGTTGATGATGAGAAATCAGAAGGGGCTTTGAGTATCGCCGTGCCACTCCATCTGGGGAGTCCGTGAAATGGTAGAATTACCGCAATCCTGTTTGGCGGAATATGGATTGTCCTCCACTGACAACTTCACTTCCACTGGCTCGAGGCCAGTCACTTTTTTCAGGAAAAAGATTATCATTGACAAGGCGTTCAACATCTGTTATAGTCCTTGGAAATTTCTGAGAGACGGGCAACTATGAAACGGACAATCTCCACGGGGAACAATTGGTGGTGGTGGAACATGAGGGAGGGGTTCGTCCACCCCTGAGTTTTTCGATGAGAGAAAGAAAAAGCCGTGGGCAGCCTCTTCAGGGTCCCACGGCTTTTTTGTATCATTCCAGCTACAAAGAAGCCGTGAATCATCACGGCTTTTTTTCGCAAGCATAAGGAATCATATCCATGTACTATCCGGCCTTTGAGACATTTAAGGAATTGGCAAAAAAGGGGAATCTCATTCCCATTTACAAGGAGATCCTGGCCGACATGGAGACCCCGGTCTCGGCACTCCTGAAGCTCCGCTCCAAACCCCACGTCTTTCTCCTGGAGAGCGTGGAGGGGGGTGAAAAATGGGGGCGGTACACCTTCTTGGGATCTGACTCGCATGTGATCTTTAAGGTCAAGGGAGAAGATGTCCTGATCCAGAAAGATGGGGAGATCAGTTCCCATAAACACCGGGGAGATCCGATGAGATTCCTGAAGGATCTATTGCATATCTACCGCCCCGTTCCTCTGGATGGGCTCCCTCGGTTTTATGGTGGGGCCGTGGGATTTCTCGGTTATGATATGGTCCGCTATTTTGAAAGGCTCCCCGCCGAGGCCATAGAAGATCTCATGACCGATGATGCAACTTTCCTCATTACCGATACCTTAATGATCTTCGACAATGTGAGGCACACAATCAAGGTGGTGGCCTGTGTCCTCACCGAAGGGAGAGGAGATCTTGGGGCGGTCTACGGCGAGGCGGTCAATAAGATCGATCAGATGATCGAGATGTTGAGGGCCCCGGTTGAAAAGGGAGAATTCCCCGGGGAAGCGGGATACGATGCCACTCCTCAATCCAATATGATGCCGGAGAACTTCAATGCGATGGTGAGGAGGGCCAAGGAATACATTGTTTCCGGCGATGTAATCCAGGTCGTCCTCTCCCAGCGATTTGAGATGGAAAATTCCCATGATCCCGTTGATCTTTACCGCGCGCTCCGCTACATCAACCCATCTCCCTATCTCTTCTTCCTCAAATTCGAAGACCTCACCCTCATCGGCTCATCCCCCGAGGTTATGGTCCGTATTGAAGACGGGGTCGCCGAGTTGAGGCCTATTGCTGGTACGAGAAGAAGGGGAAAGAACGAACAGGAGGACAGGAGCCTCTCCGACGAACTCCTTCAGGACCCCAAAGAAAGGGCGGAACATGTCATGCTCGTCGACCTGGGGAGAAATGATCTGGGGAGGATTGCCCGGATCGGCAGTGTTCAGGTCAATCAGTTCATGGTCGTGGAGCGATATTCCCACGTCATGCATCTCGTATCCCACATCCAGGCGCAACTATCCAGTGACAAGGATGCGTTCGATGTCTTGAGGGCAACCTTCCCAGCAGGCACCCTCACAGGAGCGCCGAAGATCAGGGCGATGGAAATCATCGATGAACTGGAGCCTTCCCGACGTGGCCCTTACGGGGGAGCAGTTGGGTATTTCAGCTTCACGGGAAATATTGATTTCTGCATTACCATTCGGACTATGGTGATTAAGGATGGAAAGATTTTCGTCCAGGCGGGTGCGGGAATTGTGGCCGATTCCGACCCTGAGGCGGAGTATCAGGAGACGCTCAATAAGGCCATGGGGATGCTGCAGGCCGTCCGGATGGTAGCATCAGGACTCGAAATAACCAAGGACAGCGATTAATCAGAGCCTGAGGGATAGATATGATCTTGATGATCGACAATTACGATTCCTTCACGTACAACCTTGTCCAGTATGCCGGCCAGCTCGGCCAGGACGTGGTAATCCACCGAAATGACGAGATATCCATTGAGGAAATCCAGCGGTTGAAACCGGATGCCATCTTCCTCTCCCCTGGCCCCTGCACGCCCAAGGAGGCCGGGATAACTGTTGATGTGATTAGGCAATTTAGTACGACCATTCCCATCATGGGGGTCTGTCTGGGACACCAGGCAATCGGTTACGCCTTTGGGGGAGAGGTGGTCAGGGCTGAAAGGATCATGCACGGAAAGACCTCCGGGATTATCAACGATGGGCGGACGATTTTCAGGGGCCTGCCCAGTCCCTTCGTTGCAGGCCGTTATCACTCCCTGATCTTGAAGAGGGATTCCCTTCCCCCCTGCTTAGAGATCAGCGCCGAAACAAAGGAGGGGGAAATCATGGCTATCAGGCATAGGGAATATCCGGTGGAAGGCGTACAGTTTCACCCCGAATCGGTGCTCACGCCAAGCGGAAAGCGCATCCTCAAGAACTTCCTGGTAATGATCCATGGAACCCAGAATCCAACCATTTCGGGTGAGGAGAAAGGAGTTTAAGCAATGATCAAGGAAGCGATTGGAAGGGTGGTCAACAGTGAAAACCTGAGGGAATCCGAGATGATGGAGGCCATGGGCGAGGTGATGGAGGGAAAGGCTACACCGTCCCAGATCGCTACCTTCATCACCGCCCTGCGGATGAAGGGAGAAACGGTTGAAGAGGTCACCGGCGCGGCTCGAATCATGAGACAGAAGGCGACCAGGATCGACGCCCGTTCATCAATTATCGTGGACACCTGCGGGACCGGAGGGGACGGGATGAATACCTTCAACATCTCCACCACGACGGCTTTCGTGGTGGCGGCAGCGGGTCTCACCGTAGCGAAACACGGAAACCGGGCCGTCTCCAGCGGTTGCGGAAGTGCCGATGTCCTGGAGGCCCTCGGCGTGAACATCAGTCCCGGACCGGAGATCGTGGAGGAATGTATCCAGCAGATCGGTATCGGCTTCCTCTTCGCCCCCCGGCTCCACGGGGCCATGAAATATGCCATAGAGCCGCGAAGGGAGATCGGCATCAGGACGATATTTAACATGTTGGGGCCCTTGACAAACCCCGCCGGAGCCACGTCCCAACTCATCGGTGTCTACGATCCCAGGCTGACGGAGACGTTTTCCGGAGTCCTGAAAAACCTGGGAACAAAGAGGGCCTTTGTAGTTCACGGCTTCGACGGCCTCGATGAGGCTACTGTGACGGGAGAGACGCGGGTCTCCGAACTGAGGGACGGTCTCATCACCACCTATAATATCAACCCCGTCGACATATTCAGCCAGACATACCGGGGTGAGGAGCTTATTGGCGGGGAGGCCTCATTCAATGCACAAATCACGAAGGATGTTCTGATGGGAAAAGACGGGGGACCCCGGAAGATTGTTCTCCTTAATGCTGCTTTGGCTATCATGGCAGGGGAACAGGCCAAAGACATCCGGGAAGGCATCGCGAAGGCAGAGGAGTGCATCGACACCGGGGCGGCCATAAAAAAATTGCAGGCCCTGATCGAATTGAGTAATAGCTGAGAGTAGCCGATGATCTTGGACAGGATTGTTGAAGCTAAGAGAAAAGGAGTCTCCTGCCTAAAACGGAAGAGGCCCCTTTCCCGGTTGGAAGAGGCCATGGGCGATTTGCCCCCTCCCCGTGATTTCCGGAGGGCGATCAGCCGTTCGCCTTGTTCCATCATTGCCGAGGTGAAGAGACGTTCCCCAACCAGAGGAAGGCTCAGGGAGGATTTCGACCCCATTGAGATTGCCGCCGTATACCGGGAAAATGGGGCGGCAGCCGTTTCGGTTCTCACCGATGAGGAATTTTTCGAGGGCAGTAGGACATATCTATCGGGAATCAGAAAGAACGTCGATCTTCCCCTCCTGAGGAAGGATTTCATCATCGACCCTTACCAGATCCATGAGACCAGGGTCCTCGGGGCGGATGCCCTCATTCTTATCGCATGCCTCCTGGAAGAGGAACAACTGAGGGAATACATCCACCTCACAGAAACGCTGGAGCTCTCACCCCTCGTTGAGGTTCACACCCGGGAAGAACTGGATAAAGCCCTTGCCGCAGGATCGGAAATCATTGGAATTAACAATAGGGATCTGAAGACATTTTCCACGGATCTGGGAATAACTCTGGATCTGGCCCCATTTATTCCCGGGAATAAAATCGTGGTCAGTGAAAGCGGTATCAAGACCAGAGGGGATATCGATACGCTCATGAAAGCCGGGATTCGTTCCTTCCTGGTAGGGGAGGCATTGATGCGAGCTGAGGATATGGGAGCAAAACTGAGAGAGCTTTTGGGCACGGGAGAATGACGCAATGACGGAGATAAAAATCTGCGGGATCACCACTATGGAGGACGCCTCCTTTACAGCCGAATGTGGGGTTGATGCACTCGGGTTTATCTTTTATGCAAGGAGTCCCCGGTACGTGGCACCGGAAAGGGCAAGGGAAATCATTGAAAGTATCCCGGATGGGATCACCAATGTCGGCGTCTTCGTGAACCATGATGCCCTGGAGGTAAAGAAAATTGTCGAGTTCTGCGGCCTCGATCTGGTTCAGCTTCACGGAGACGAATCACCCGAATACTGCCGCCAATTCCCGGCATCCCTCTTGATCAAGGCCTTCTCTCCCCGGAGAGAGGCCCATCTCCGAAAGTTGAGCAGTTACCCGGTAAGGGCCATCCTCGTGGATGCATACAATCCCTGCCGCTACGGGGGCACGGGGAAAAGGTCCGATTGGAGACTGGCTGCCATGGTCAAGCAGACGCACCCGCTCATTCTCTCGGGCGGGTTAAATGGAGATAACATTCGGCAAGCCATCGAGATCGTCTCGCCTCATGCCGTGGACATCAACAGCGGTGTTGAAAGTTGCCCGGGCAGAAAGGACCCCGAAAAGGTCAGCGCGATCATCGATATCGTGCGCCGGATAGACGGAAAAGGAACAAAGATATTTCAACGGCGAAGTGCTATGAATCCTGATATATCATAGGTGAAACGATGCGAAAGACTTTCCCAGATAAGAACGGACATTTCGGAATCTTTGGAGGCCGCTACGCGGCTGAAACACTGATGCCCGCACTCATCGAACTGGAGGAGGCGTACCTCGGGGTACGAAGGGATAGTGAATTTCAGGAAGAGCTCACCCGCTATCTCCGGGAGTATTCAGGGAGGGAAACGCCTCTCTACTATGCCAGGCGTCTCACGGAGAAACTGGGTGGGGCCAAAATCTATCTGAAACGGGAAGATCTCAACCATACGGGTGCTCATAAGATCAATAATACCCTGGGACAGGCCTTGCTTGCGAGGCGGATGGGGAAAAAGAGGGTGATCGCGGAGACGGGAGCCGGTCAGCATGGGGTGGCCACGGCCACGGTTGCCGCCCTTTTCGGAATGGAATGCCAGATATTTATGGGCGAGGAGGACATAAAGAGACAGTCACCCAACGTCTTACGCATGAATATTCTGGGTGCAGAGGTCGTACCCATCTCTTCCGGAACGGCAACGCTGAAGGATGCCATGAACGAAGCGATGCGTCAGTGGGTTACATCGGTGAGAGACACCTTTTATATCATCGGATCCACTGCTGGACCTCATCCTTATCCGATGATGGTCCGTGATTTTCAGAGTGTCATCGGCAGAGAGACGAAAAGACAGATCCTGAAAAGAGAGGGAAGGCTCCCCGATTTCCTGGTCGCCTGTGTGGGCGGAGGGAGCAATGCCATGGGGCTTTTCTATCCATTCAAGCACGATCGCGAGGTCGCCATGATTGGTGTAGAGGCTGCTGGGAAGGGGCTCAATCCAGGGATGCATGCGGCAAGCATAGCAGCGGGGGAGGTCGGAGTCCTTCACGGAAACAAAACCTATCTTCTTCAGGATGAAAATGGTCAGGTGCGTGATGCCCATTCCATCGCCCCTGGTCTCGATTACCCAGGTGTTGGACCGGAACACGCCTATTTTCATGAAACGGGGCGGGCGGAATATGTGACAATAGACGATCAAGGAGCCGTTAATGCCTTCTTATGTCTTGCCAGATATGAGGGAATCGTCCCGGCCCTTGAGAGTGCTCATGCGGTGGCATATGCCATGCAGCTGGCACCCTCCCAAGATAAGGAGAAGATTATCGTTGTCAACCTCTCCGGCCGGGGAGATAAGGATGCGGGAATCATCGCTGAAAGAATGGAGGGACGTTAATCATGGGTCGAATCGAGGGAAAGTTCAGCTCATTAAAGAACAAGGGCGAAAAGGCCCTGATTGTTTATCTCACAGCGGGGGATCCAAGTCTGGAACATACAAAGGAGATTATCCTTGGCCTGGATGCCGTGGGTGTGGATATACTCGAAATCGGGATACCCTTTTCAGACCCAACTGCCGATGGACCCATTATTCAGGCCGCCTTCCAGAGGGCCCTGAAAAACTCTGTAACCCTCTCCGATATCCTTGACATGATCGAATCCCTCAGAGCAGTCTCCGAAATCCCCATCGTACTCTTTGGTTATTACAACCCCATTTTTATTTATGGAAACGAAAGATTTGCAAAAAGGGCACAGGAGGTGGGGGTAGACGGCATCCTGGTTGTCGACCTCCCCCCTGAGGGGTCGGCCGAGCTCAGACAGTACACGGATCGATCGGGGATCGACTTCATCTCCTTGATTGCCCCGACAACCAGCTCCCAACGGATCAGGAAGATATCAAAGCATGCTACGGGATTTCTCTACTATATCTCAATCACCGGGGTCACTGGAACTGCGAGGCCTCGGGTGGCCGACATCAAAAGCGATGCGGAAAGAATAAGGAAGATAACCCCACTGCCTCTCGCAGTCGGTTTTGGTATCTCCACACCTCAACAGGCCAGGGAGATCGCCCCGTATGTCGATGGGATCGTCATCGGCAGTGCCTTTGTCCGGATGATCGAGGAAAACCGTGACAGAACTGACATGATCCATACCGTTTCTGATTATGCAGGGAAGATAAAGAAGTCAATAATTTCGAATTTCTCGGAGCCCTCACAGTGCTAAAGCCACGTGGATAGCCTTCCGGTGATAGGGAACTCCGCTGTTTCTTCGCTTCAAAGGTGTGCGGCCTGTTTCCCAAATTCCCTTTCGCTCTCTGATCTGATAAGAATGTTCGCTCCAGGGAACCCGGGAAACATCCGATTTGTAGCTCACCCTCGATAGGTACCCCACTTCTCCAGGTGATTACGCTTAGAAACAACAAAGTATCCCTAAAAAATAACGGAAACTCCAGAAAATTTTTCGGTTGACATTTCTGAAATTTTCTACTATTGAGGGTGCGTCAAATTACCCTTTATGGAAAGGAGGTTTTTTCCTATGGTTGAAAAAATAATGAAACACCCTGCTGCTATTGTAAAAGAAGAGGCTGTCGCCGCCAGATTTATCTATATCCTTATCGGAGTAACCGGGTTCATCGTCTTAACCGCAGTAGGTGCCTTCATCCGAATACCCCTTCCATTCACTCCAGTCCCCCTCACCCTGCAAACCCTCTTTGTACTGCTCTCAGGGGCATTGCTGGGGAGAAGGTTTGGGCCACTGAGCCAAGGGGGGTATGTGTTCCTGGGAAGCTTTGGGGTTCCTCTATTCGCTGGAGGAGGAGGGTTTCTCCATATATTGGGCCCAACAGGAGGCTATCTGATAGGGTTCATCGTTGCTTCCTGGATTGTAGGGAGATTACTTGATTCGGGAAAAGGGCTATTCTTTACGAGGATCTTGCTCGTTATGGCCTTTGCCTCCTTGGTCATCTATCTATTGGGCGCTTTGCATTTAGCCCTGGTTGTCAATGTGGGATTCAGAAAGGCCATCTTCATGGGGGTGTTGCCCTTTATTCCGGGTGATACCTTGAAGCTATTGGCCGCCGCACTGCTTTATTGGAGATTCAACGGAAGGCTGAATCAGGTATTCCCACGATAACGAGCCCTGCCCGCGGAGGTTCTCCAGACGATGAGATCTCTTTCGGTCTTTTTCAAGGAGACGAGGCCTCAGTTTCTGTTCCTCACTCCGGCCTGTTACCTGGTGGGTATTGGGACTGCATCTTATGTGCTTGGCGGTATCGGGAGAATTCCCGTGGGGTTTGCGATCCTTGCCTTCATAGGGGCCCTCTTTTCGCATATAGGTGTGAACGTCATGAACGACTATTTCGATTTTCGAAGCGGCCTCGACTTGAGGACTCGGCCGACCCCCTTCAGCGGTGGGAGCGGTATCCTCCCCCAAGGCCTTTTGAGCCCAAAGGAGGTTCTCGTCATGGGAGTTATCTCCCTGCTGATCGCGATAGGTATAGGTCTCTACTTCCTCAAGGTGAGGGGATGGGGTCTTTTACCCCTTGGGCTTCTCGGCCTGCTTATCATAATCCTCTACAGCCCTTTTTTAACGAGAAGCCCTGCGCTCTGCCTTCTCGCGCCTGGACTCGGCTTCGGCCCCCTCATGGTGGTGGGTACCCATTTTGTGCTCACGGGGAGGTATGACTGGTTTGCCTTCTCTGCTTCACTCGTGCCCGGATTCCTGGTGAGCAACCTCCTTCTGATAAACCAGTTCCCCGATGTTGAAGCTGACCGATGCGTGAAAAGACGCCACCTCCCCATCGTCATCGGCAGACAGGCAAGCGCTTATGCCTATGCAGTCCTTGCCCTCTCGGCTTTCTGTTGGGTCGCAATAGCAGTAATTCTCGGGCTTTTTCCCCCATGGTCGCTTCTGGCCCTTTTACCCATCCCCCTTGCGATAGTGACTATCCGGGGAATTATAAGGAACGCTGAAAACGTAAATGCCCTTATCTCCTTCTTGGGCAAGAACGTGATCTATACCCTTGCTACTCCCTTTCTCCTCGGAGTGGGGTTGCTTGCTTCATAGCCGAGTGTGAGGGAGGCCTTGATTTATCAGTTTGTGCGAGGCCGATTTTAAAGAGACTCCAAGAGCATAGAGCGAAAAAGGGCTCCAGCCAAGAAGTCCCACCTGCCTGAAATCACTTTTTTGTAAGATCAGTTTTCCACAGTCTAAATCATTGAAAATACAGGATTGCCATTTTCGATAGTTGGAGGTTTGAAGGGGTTTTCGCCCATCAATATCTCCCCTGTGGCTGATTATTTGCGTTTGTAATATTGCATAAACTGAAAATCGAAGCTATTTCATGTTTCAGTTAGAAACATTAATTCCTCCCTAACGTGGGTCATAGGCCATTATTTCTCGTTTATCGATCTGCCGATTATTCACCATCATTCATCGTGAGGAGACCCTAGACTTCTGATTGACAAACTCCCACCAATTTGATAGGGGTCCAATTGCAACTAATGATTCCCGAATTG
>CP070774.1:1525429-1560212 GCA_020346125.1 Syntrophobacterales bacterium
TCAATGATGGCTCTTTTTCCGAGGGCTTCCTCCAACATCCGAATCAGATCGATCAACCTCGTGGTGCGGGACTCTCCCAGGTTGTAAATCTCGTATCCCTTATTTCGGGAGATCGCTCCCAGGGTTCCATCGATGATATCCTCGATGTATGTATAATCCCTCATGGATTGGCCGTCCCCATACATGGGAACCCTCTCATTTCCCTCGATGAGGCGGGTGAATTTGTGGATGGCCATCTCGGGTCTCTGTCGAGGTCCATAGGCGGTGAAGTACCTAAGACACGTTATATTGATACCGAAGAGGTGGTGGTAAGTATAGCAGAAAAGTTCTCCAACCCTTTTCGTCGCGCCATATGGGGATATGGGAGTATCAACCCTGTCTTTCTCGGAGAAGGGTGCCTTGCTATCTCTCCCGTATACCGAGGATGAGGAGGCAAAGACAAAGCTCTTAACACCGAATTCTCGACAAGCATCGAGGAGGTTTATGGTCCCCCGAACATTGACTTCCTCGTACAATTTCGGGTAATCGATGGATGGACGGACGCCGGCCCTGGCAGCCAAATGGACTACTACATCGATGGTCTGTCTTCGGAATATCCGTTTAATGAGCTGGGTATCGCGAATATCCCCTTCGATCAGCTCAAACCGTTCCTCTCCAATCGACTCCTGGATGTTTCTCCTCTTTATTTTTGGGTTGTAGAAATCGTCGAGGTTGTCCAGACAGACCACCCGATGGCCTTCCCGCATTAAGCGTTCACAAAGATGAGATCCGATGAATCCGGCGCCACCTGTGACGAGGATTACCATCACGTCCCCTCTTTTTTTAAGAAAACTCCCGACAAATGGGTTATTCCGTAATGAAATGTATTTCAATAGGATGACAAAAGCAAGGGCGAATTGAAGGTATCCGATTGTCCCACTGCGTTCATTATCTTTTCCATAGCATGGAAATGGATTATATTTATACTGTATCTATTGGACTGAAAGGGGAGGAGACAACCCGTGGGCAGGGGCGGTCGCTTCGGGAAGTATGGGGAACACAGAAGGTTTGAGCGATTACGAAGGGGAAAGATACGGGATTTCATCCCCCCTGGAAGGCCCAATCCCTTGGCTTCTTACCCCTATCCGGGGCATGCTTCCAAGAAATCCACCCGAGGTGTGAGGTTGACCTTCAGGAAGGCGAACCCTCGTGATCTACCCTTTATTATTAAGCTGTCGGATAAGGTCTTTTCCGCCTATGGGCCGTACGATGAGATAATCGCACGTTGGGCTTCCCTTCCCCAAATTATTACGGTGGTAGTCGAGGAGAAGAGCCAATTGAGGGGGTTCGCGATGATCAATCCGATTCCCCGAGCTCAAAATGAGGCCAAAGGAGAATTGCTCGCCATCGCCGTCTCCACCCGATATCAACGGAGGGGAATTGGAGAAAGGCTTCTGGAATATATGGAGGGTTTGACCCAAGACCTCGGAATCGAGGAGATAGTCATTCATACCGCCATTACCAACGAGGCTGCGCACCAATTTTTTGCCAAAAATGGATTTGTCAAGCGGGGGTTGGTCGACCGCTACTACCCCATGGGTCAGAAGGCCTTGGAGATGTCGAAAACGCTCTCGATGATCCCTTAAGGGAACAAAGAAAAAGGGGGGGGAAATATCTCATCCCTCCCCAACTATTTCGATGGTGCCGAAGGCGGGACTCGAACCCGCACGGGTATTCCCCACCACCCCCTCAAGATGGCGTGTCTACCAAATTCCACCACTTCGGCATTCTCGTTAATCCATTTTCCTTTATTCTATGGCTGATGGCAAAACTCCCTTTATGCAGCCATCTCCCATATGCCCCTATGTTACCTCTGCCCCGGTTTCTCGGACGGCAATTCAGCTTCCGGTCTCTGCTCCTCCTCACCAGGAGTCGGCAAGGCCTCTTCCGACGGAAAGGTTTCCGTGACCTCTGTCTTAGTTTCCTCTAAAACCGTTGAGGACCGTGGACCTGACAACATGGTGAGAAAGATTGAGGTAATCATAAAGATGATAGCAGCCACCGTGGTTATTTTAGTTAAAAAGCCCGCTGCGCCTGGACTCCCGAAGATCGTTTGGCTGGCTCCTCCGAAGGCTGCACCTATTGAAGCACCCTTTCCGGCCTGAAGGAGCACGATGAGAATCAGGGCCACACAGACAAAGATATGTAAGAGGAAAAGTCCGGTAATCATTATGGAAACCTCAATAAAATAGTATTATTTTATCATGCTTTTTTGAACTTGACAATACTCGAAAAGGAGTCCGCCTTTAGGCTCGCTCCCCCCACGAGGGCCCCATCGATGTTCGGTTGAAGCATGAGATCGGAGATATTATCCGGATTCACGCTCCCCCCATATTGAATTCTCACTCCTTGGGATACTTGTCTATGGGTTATATGTCCCAGTTGTTCCCGAATAAAGGCATGAACCTCTTCGGCCTGTTGGGGGGTAGCTGTCTTTCCCGTTCCAATGGCCCAAATGGGCTCGTACGCAATGGTTATCTTCTCCATCTCCTGCCGGGAAAATCCTTCCAGACACTGGATGACCTGGATTTTGACTACATCAGAGGTTTTTCCCGCCTCCCTTTCCTCAAGGGCCTCCCCTACGCATACGATAGGATATAACTTCATGGCCAAGGATGCTCTGATCTTTTTCTGTACCGATTCATTGGCCTCCCCGAAGTACTGCCTCCGTTCGGAGTGGCCGATGATCACGTATCGGCATCCCACATCCTTTAACATGATGGGGGATATCTCCCCGGTATAGGGGCCGCTCGACTCCCAAAATACATCCTGTGCAGCCATCTCGATATTGCTCCCTTCTAACTCTCGAGATACGGCCTGTAATACCGTAAATGTTGGTGCGACAATGATATCGATGTCCCTTACACTCGCCACCAAGGCCTTTAATTGTCGGACTAAAGCAACGGCCTCGGAAACCGTCATGTTCATCTTCCAGTTGCCCGCAATAATTGGTCTACGCATATCCCCTTCCCATCTCTATCGGTCTTCTCCCTTCTCTCTTAATGCCTCAATTCCAGGGAGACTCTTCCCCTCTAGAAATTCCAAAGCGGCGCCTCCTCCCGTGGAGATGTGGGAAATCTTATCGGTCACTCCAGCCATCTTGATCGCTGCAACCGTATCACCGCCACCCACAATGCTAAAGGCCTTCGATTGAGCGACGGCCTTTGCAATGGCAATAGTTCCTTGGGCAAAGGCCTCCATCTCGAAGACGCCCATGGGGCCGTTCCACACGACGGTCTTGGCCTCCCCGATCTCCTCCGAAAATATCCTTACTGTCGCCGGGCCGATATCCATCCCCACCCATTCGGGGGGTATCCCTCCATTGGAAACGACCTTCTTCACGGCATTGGGGTCAAATCTGTCCCCGACGATATGATCTATGGGAAGCAGGAACTTCACCCCTTCCCGATTCACCTCTGATGCAATCCACTGTGCCTGATCCACATGATCTCGCTCTACCAAGGATTTTCCAACCTCGACGCCTTCCGCCTTCAGAAACGTGTAAGCCATCCCACCCCCTATGAGAAGGGTTGTCACCTTGTTCAGCACATGGCCGATGATCCCGATCTTGTCAGAGATCTTAGCTCCACCCAATATCATTACAAAAGGCCGCTCCGGATTCGCAGTACCCCTTTCAAGGGAGTTGATCTCCTTGTTCATTAAGAAACCGGCCCCCACGACATCCACATACTGCGTAATCCCCTCGGTAGATGCATGGGCCCTATGGGCCGTCCCGAAGGCATCGTTGATGTATACATCGGCCATGGAGGCAAGTTCCCTCGAGAAGGATGCATCATTGGCCTCTTCCCCTGGATGAAATCGAAGGTTCTCCAAGAGTAAGACATCGCCTTCCTTCATCTCGTCGATCTTTTTGGCCACCCTTTGCCCTATGCAATCCTCCGCCATTCCTACCGGAATCCCTATAATCCCCGGCAGTTGCCTCGCCACAGGAGAAAGGCTGTATTTCGGATCGGCCTCCCCCCTGGGCCTTCCCAAATGTGAGGCCAGAATAACCCTTCCCCCGTGTTCTACCGCATACTTGATCGTCCGAGCAGCATTTTCTATTCGGGTCGTATCGATTATGGTGCCACGTTCATCCATGGGGACGTTAAAGTCGACGCGTATGAACACCCGCTTGCCCCTTAACGGGATTTGTTCAATGCTTTGCAAGGCCACGGAAAAACCTCATCTTATTTCGAGATAAAAGTGAGTAACTCCCCCATTCTTTTGGAAAAACCCCATTCATTATCATACCAGGAAATTACCTTGACCATCTTTCCGCCGATGACCTTGGTGGAGAGTCCATCCACCGTTGATGAGTGGGGATCCCCGTTATAGTCGATGGAGACGAGGGGTTCTTCTGAATAGTTTAGTATTCCCTTCATCTCTCCCTTGGCATACCGTTGAAAGATTGCATTCAACTCATCAACCGTTGCCTCGTTTTTTAACCATGCAACCAAATCGACAACGGACACATTGGCTGTCGGGACGCGAATGGCCATACCATCCATCTTCCCCCTCAATTCCGGGATAACCAAGGACAAGGCCGTCGCCGCTCCCGTGGTGGTTGGTATCATGGACATGGCGGCTGCCCGGGCTCGCCTGAGATCCGAATGCGGGAAATCCAGGATCACCTGGTCGTTGGTGTATGCATGGATTGTCGTCATCTGGCCATATTCTATCCCGAACTCACTGGAAAGGATCTTAGCAATGGGTGCCAAACAATTGGTGGTACAAGAGCCCATGGAAATGATATGATGATTTTTTGGGTCATAATCGCCTTCGTTTACCCCCAAGACTACGGTCACATCTGGATCCTTGGCCGGGGCAGAGATGACAACCCTGTTGGCACCTGCCTCCAGGTGCTTCGATGCGCTTCCCCTATCTCGGAATCGCCCGGTGCTTTCCACGACGACCTCCACCCCCAAGTCCTTCCAGGGCAGCTGAACTGGATCCCGAATGGCTGTAATTCCGATTCTCTTTCCGTTGATGGTGATAAAATCCTCCCTCGCCTCAACCTGGGCATCAAATCTTCCATGGATGGAGTCATATTTCAGCAGATGAGCAAGGGTCCTCGCATCAGTGAGATCATTGACCGCGACAAATTCCAAATCCCTCTTATCAAGGGATGCCCTCAAGACATTCCGTCCAATTCTCCCAAAACCGTTTATCCCTACTCTAATCGCCATATTTCCTCCCTCCTCTGATCGAGATAGTCGATCGATTGTCGAGCATCTCTTTATATATAATTTTTAACCTTTCCCCGTCAACCCCTTTTGGACCGGATTCTCCCCGCACTGTGGACCTGGTTCGCACAAGCCCTTTAGGGATAATTGCTCATCAAAACCCATGTCTCAATCTAGAACAGCCAAAAATAAAACCGTAGTTCGAACAACTGGGCTATAGAACGGGGCAGATATTTCTTTCAGTGAGCTGAGGGACCATTTTTCAGTAGCGGATAGGTATTAATGAGAAGGTGGACCAGGGCCCCGGTCCTCCATTGACAAAGGGTGATATGGATATTATAATAAATTAAGATGTTTTGTACGCATGGTGTCAAGGAAGGAATTTCTGGGCGTGACTCCGATGATGAAAGATTTAGAAATCGTGGAGATCGTAAAGGGGTTTTTGAAATCGGCGCTCATTTTTGCCGATATGGTGAAGGAATTCCCTGAGGGAAATCTGAGGGTCTCGAATGTGGCAAAATTGGTCGATGCCACGGGATCAGGCCCCCTCTTTGACTTAAAGGAAAGGTGTCACTCTCGTTTTCGATATAAGGAGACTGAACCGTACAATGAGAAGGAGAAGCTATTTGACCTGACCATCGGCTCCATTTTTCATGAAGCCATGAAACTCAAAGAAAATCTATACCAACTGGAGGTTTACGGCCCCAGATATCTGGAGCTCGAAAAAAGGCTCGGCAATCCCCGTCCGGAAAGGGAATCCCATCGTTTTAGGAAGATCATATTGCGAGCCGAACAAGGCTTAAGGGAGGGCATAGATGATCTGAAAGAAATGTTCTGCGATGTGAAGGAACAACTGGACGAATTACTAAAAGAATATTCCAAGAACCAGTTATTAACAAGATTCCTTTTGGAGGACAGGTCCTTGGTTCAAAGGGTTTATGGAAAGAGAGGCCTGGAGAAAATATTTTCTTCAATGTTCAAGGGAGGGATAGACCAGGCTTATTGGGTTGCTGGAAATAGTTATCTGGAGAGCCAGTATTTTGATATGGCACACCGCGTTTTTAAGAAAGCGCTGAGGAGGCACCCGGAAAATGAGATGCTAAAATTCATCTGCCAATTTTCAAGTGGAGCGAGTTCTTACTATGCCAACGATTACCAAAAGGCCCTACAAAGGTTCAAGGGACTCTTAAGATTTAAAAACCATATAAGGGGAAAGGGAAAGCATATTAAAAAGGCCGAGGAAATTTGCCGCAAAATGAGAAGAGAATATCAGGTCGAACAGGATTGGCGAAGAGCCCAAAGGGCCAATGAGATAGCCGATGAGCTGAGGGAAATGCGGCCCCCGGCCTCTTTTGGGAGATAAATAGCGACCATGCCAATATATGAATATCAATGTCAAAAATGCGAACATCTTTTTGAAAAGCTTGTGCTCAAGGGGATCGAAACCATAGAATGCCCCCAATGCCACACAGGCGATGTTAAGAAGATGATGTCGGTATGCGGATTTTCCGTTGGGGGGAGGTTTAAATCCTCATCGGATTCAAACTGTACGGGATGCAGCGCAACATCATGCACTACCTGTAAACCCGGCTAATCCTTGTATTCTCTTACGGCATCACCTTATAACGGGAGAGAGTCGAGATAAGAATGCGAGAAAAAGTTGAAAAACAGGGAATTCTCTGCTAATAATAATGTGTAAAGTTGGAACCGTTATGGGGGAAAGCGATGAGATTGATGAAAAGATTGATTTCGGTGTGGGTGGGGATGATTCTCCTCATATCAATATCGGTAACGCCCCTTTCGGCGGAAGAACCAACGGAGCCATCTCCGGATGAAATTGCGGTGGATTTGCTCTTAATAAGACCCGTCGCTTTTTCCTCCATCATTTTGGGGTCAGGAATTTTCGTTGTTTCTCTGCCCTTTACCATCCCCACGGGAAACCTCAACCTGGCAGGGAGGAAATTGGTAGTCGTGCCCTTCAAATATACATTTTCCAGACCCTTGGGGCAATTGGATGGGGACTTTTGATCATCCAATTCCTGCTGGCCAGCCCATTCTTCTATCCATCCGTGTAGCCTCCATAGTTTCTCGGTTTCCCCTAATGGCTGCCTAAATCCCTCTGTATTTCCCTGAGCAGTGCGATATTGTCGCTATGGCCTGTCATGTTGGCAGTAATCCGGCCCTTGATGGGCTGATTAAGTAGGTAGAAATCACCAATGATGTCCAGGATTTTATGCCGCACGAACTCATCGGGGAACCTAAGGGTGGTGTTCATAACCCTTCCCTCATCCAGGATAATCACGTTGTGCAATCTCCCCCCTTCTACCAATCCCATTTTCGCCAACAATTTGATATCCTTAAGGAAACCAAATGTCCGGGCAGGGGCAATTTCCTCCTTGAAGGCCACCTCATCCGTCATGATAAAGCTATATTCCTGCCGTCCGATGGGGGGTGGGTAATTGAGCAAATACCGCACTCCGAAATAGTCGGATGGCTCGATAAAGATATACTTTTTTTCTGGATCAATCTCTCCTACCGCATATTGACGATCGATGATCAATTCCCCTGATACCTCGTCTTGTCCCTCAATGCCGGCCTCTTCAATGATCCTGCAGAAATCCAGTGCCGAACCATCCATAATGGGGATTTCTTCGTTCATCTTAACCAAGAGGTTATTGATCCCATAGGCATGGAGGACGGCCATAAAATGTTCTATAGTCTTCGCCGTTATCCGCCCCCTTCGCAGAGAGGTTGCGTGATCCGTCTCTTCCACATACATCAACCTTCCTGGAACTGTATGTTCGTCATAAATGTTTCCGAAAAGGACCCCGCTATTGGGGGGAAGGGGGAGGAGCATAAGACCTGTCTTCAATCCAGAATAGAGGCCGGTCCCATAGAGGACCATGCTCTGTTTCAGGGTTCTTTGTTGATGCCCTTTCCCTTTTGGAGAGATCCATGATCCAGCGGGAGGTGGAGGACTTTCCATAAGTTTTATTGGTGAAGGAATTCGGGACCCTGCCCTCTCTGCCTCCATTTCGGGAAACAGGTAGGGCTGTGTTTGGGGATCTTTTTTCCGGACGATCTCGCGAAGCCGCCGGTTTTCCAAGAGGAGGCTCCGATGTTCCAGTGCCCGTTCCAAGGAGAGGAGAATCTCATCCATGTCGAGAGGTTTTTCGATAAAATCGAAAGCACCCGATTTCACGGCTTTAATCGCTGAGGCAATCGTCCCGTGTCCGGAAATCATGATAATGACCCCATCAGGGTCCTGAGCCTTCAACCTCCTCAGGACTTCCAGGCCGTCCACATCGGGCATCCAGATGTCCAAAAAAGTGACATCCGGAAATTCCCTGCCGAATATTTCGAGGGCCTCTATGCCATTTCTGGCGGCAATCGTCTGATATCCCTCGTCCTCCAAAACCCCACTGAGGGATTCCAAAATACTTTCCTCATCATCTACGATGAAAATTTTTCCCTTAGCCATCGAATGTCCCAAACTGATAGGGTTTTTTGAATACTTTAATATAGGCATTTGCCGAATTCAAGTCAAGGAAAGGATTCTCCCCTATTTCGATCATTCCCCCAAAGGTGGGGGACTCGCGGTTTTCTCGGCCAAGCCCAATTGCCGTTTCAAATCCTGGATGACCTGATCTTTCTCCCGATTCTGGACCTTTATCTTCCCCAGGTCTTCCTGTAAATGAATCAGTTCTTTTTGTAAATCCCGAATCACCTGGTCCCTGTTGTCTATTCGCATTTGTAATAACTTCCTTTCTTGCCCGTCCTTCTCCACCTTCTGGATCAACTCAACTATCTTCTGATCCTTGACCTGGCCCTCCTCCCGTAAATTTTGGACTGTCTTGTGGAGCTCTTCCACCTGTTTTTTTACATTAGATAAAACCTGGGATTTTATCTCTTCCCGGGTAGTGAGTTCCTTTACTTTTCCCTCTTTCAACTCAACCTTTTTTTTGAGGGCGGTCAATTTCCCCTGATATGCCTTGGTCTCCCCTTTGAGTTTTTTGAGGTTCGCCTCTTTTTTCTTAATTCGTGTCATTATCGCCTTAATCTTCCCCTGGAGTGCTTTTTTCTCCCCCTCCATTTTTTCAGCTGTTATCTTCCCTTCCTTTTTGAGCGACTCAATATCCGCGCTCAACTGGAGGGTATTCTCCTTCAGACTCTTGATCGGACCTAAATAAAGGGAATAGATCCAAAAAAAGCTCCCCAGAAGGAGAAGTATAAGAACGATAATCCAGTGTGCCTTTTTCATATGAGCTTCCTCATTGGGTAATCAGAATCGAAATCAGCCCTCTTGCCACCATTTTTCTCTTTGGTAAACATTAAAAAGGCCATGGATGGACGTCTTGAGGCCTCTCGAATTACGAAATGAATATTATCAAATGACCAACCCCTCCCTACCCATTCATTGATGATCCTCTCCAGCTTATCGTCTGTTACGATACTGGTTTCCACTACTTTATATTCAATCATACCTTGAAGATTTTCCCCATGAATCTATCTAACCCAATTTAGCTATATATCCCAATCCCTGCGAAATCATCTCCGGATCACTGTGTTATTGAATACGCTTCTCCAACGAAGGAATAACTTGATAGAAAAACCCACGATTAAGCTCCCACTGATAAGGATCATCATGAACGAACCGAAAAAGGCGATAAAAAAATAGAGTGGGTATTTCATTCCATATGCCCCTCGGAGCATATTGATTCCCAAGATGAGGAAACCCGTACAGATTAAGAGTACAACAATGTGGAAAGCCCACCAAAAAATCGGCCTCATATCTCCTAACCGTTATTTTGTCTTACTTCAGCCGTTCCCGAGGAAAATACTTTTCGATTAGGCCTTTTTTATGTTGTGAGGCCACCCCGGCGAAGTGAGTAATAAATACGTATGTTCCGAAAAGGACCAGCGCGATGAGCAATAATCTAATAAGAAAGGATTTGAATCGGAATATGAGCAGAACGAAGATAATGATGACGACAATAGCGAAGACAACTTTGTTCTGATGATAATAATCAAATATCATATTCAACCATTCCATTTTTTTAAAACATCTCCTTTCGTTTTCCCTTCAATGTCTCCTTACAAGGTTACTCTCTAATAATGGAGTATTATAATAGAAATCATTGAGTATTTGCAATAATGAAAATCTCTTGAGCATGCTGGTTTTCTGGAAAAGACCACTATCCATAAGCACAATTGGTTGAGAAAGTGTTGCTCCCTTAGAGGGTTAGCAGGCTTCGGTGTGAGTCTTCCCCGGAACCACGAAAGCGTTATTCTGGAAGCACTGTTCTATAAACTCGGTAAATCCCGGTTAGAATCCCATCCTTGATAAGATGACTCATACCAATAAATGATCCCACCCCATCTCTCTCAGCAATCTCGGGTATATTTCGAAGGCTGGCTTGATTAATGGCATAAGCTTGAGGGCCTTTCCCACCTTCCCTTTTGCCTTGGTTTGACCGTTTATCAATGCCTGCATAATATTGGCTTTCCCTTAGAGAAATCGATTACAAAAGCCAGAGGAGGTCTCGAAGACCACGTCTGGTTCAATAGCACATTCCCCCAGGAGATAATCCACATACATTCACCTTCCCATGGGTTTATCTCTCATATTGAAGGTCAGAATACCGTCGGGATCGCTCAATCTAAACTGAATCACCAGTCCAGCATTGGCCAGCCTGAGGCCTATCTGAGAGTCCCTCTCCAATAGATCGAAGAGGGCGGCATAAATTTCATACATCTCCTCTACATCTCTAAAATGCCCTATTATATCACCTCCCATTATATATCAAACGCAAATGTATTGTATACCAGTTCGAAACGATAATAAAGGCCTTCGACAACTCCTTACCTCAATGAAAATAAAGAGCCATAAATTCCCCACGATATTCTCAGGGAAAAAATACATTTACACCTCGGGAAAAAGTGTTAGAATAAATACAGGAAAAAATGAATGCCATCAAAAATTTAATCTACCGTTTCTACGGCAATAAGCTCCTCTCGGAGGTGAAGCGCACATCCCCCCCACGTCACGTTGGGCTCATTTTGGATGGAAATCGAAGATATGCCATTGAAAGGGGATTAAAGCCCATCACCGAAGGCCACAGAATCGGCGCAGATAAACTCGATGAGGTCTTATCTTGGTGTGACGAATTGAAAATCCGCAATATTACCATCTGGGTGTTTTCCATGGAAAATTTGTTCAGATCGCAGGAAGAGGTGAAGGAAATACTGGAGGTAATCGAATGGAAAATTCAACAACTCGCCCAAAATCCCCTTACCCATAAAAGAAGAATGAAGATTAAGGCCATCGGTAAGATGGAGCTTCTCCCCGAAACGACCCTAAGGGTGATCAAAGAAGCCGAAGAAGCAACCAGGACCTATGATAATTTTTCCCTCAATATCGCGTTAGGCTATGGAGGACGCCAGGAGATAGCTGACGCCCTAAAAGATCTGGTGAGGAATAAGTTGAGCAACGGGGTATCCTTAGAGGACATCATAGGACACGTAACCCCTGATGAGATAGGCAGGCATTTATATACCTTAGATCTCCCGGACCCTGATCTTATTATAAGGACAAGCGGTGAGATTAGGATGAGTGGGTTTTTATTATGGCAGAGCGCCTATAGCGAATTTTACTTCTGCGATGTCTACTGGCCAGCCTTTCGAAAAATAGATTTTTTAAGGGCCATAAGAAGCTATCAACAGAGGGAAAGGAGGTTCGGCAGATAGGAACCCATCAGATCATTTAGTTGTGGAGGTAAAGGGGGATGGTAATAAGGATTATTGCCATTACCCTTCCTCATGTGAACTGATAGGCAAATTCAATTCCCCGATTATGACCGTAGCTGCTCCGCGTTGGTTTAAAAAAGTATCACATCACCTGGGAATGGACCACAAGATACCCTCGATCACCATCACCTGTGGCTATGAGGTGGAGGGCTCTAAATCGAGCTCATTGCCAAAGTGCTCCCGGAGCTCGCTTTGAAGTTCTTTAAAACCTTTCTCATCCTCAAGCTCGACCACCAGATCCCGATCATCCAAAACCTTGAGCCTCCCATGATGACCTATCACTTCAATTACACGGGAAGGATCTATGGTAACCCATCCCTTCATCCTCTTCACCAATTCTTCACCGGTGAATGCCCTTTCGATCCGAAGCTCAACCTTCCTCTCCTTTGCATCCCACCCAATGATGGCCGGCTTAACCACAATGGGACTGACCGGATCGTGCATAGCAGCACACCTAAACCATAACCTAAACCGTATCATGTCTCACTCCTTCGATTCGTAGGTTGGAGTACGAACATATCCAGGATTTGAGAATTGGAGCACTGAGTACTCTTGAGGGGAAGGATGCGCTGATCCAACAGTATATTGTAAAAATAAAAACCCTCTTTTTTGTCAAGTAAATTATCACTGGAGTATCCGGAGTTTTTAGAAAACACCGTTGTTCCTGAGCGCAAATTCCCCGAGAAGTGGGGTTGCCAACAGGGAATTAAGGGTATACATTAGTCCCGGGATCTAAAAGGGGAGGTAGGAATATGGAACTGATCGAGGCTATCGAGGGAAGAAAGAGCATACGGGCTTTCAAACCGGATCCGGTCCCCAGGAAAATGATTGAAAATATCTTACAATTAGCAATAAAAGCCCCTTCCGCCATTAACCTCCAGCCCTGGGAATTCACGGTAGTTGGGGGGAAGGAAAAGCAGAGGCTCTGCCGCCGTCTTCTGAAGGCCTATAGCGAAAAAAGGGTCTCCTGTAGCCCGAAAACTAAAAGCCCTCTCCCCCCGGAGGTGCAGCGGAGGCGGAGAAAATTATTTCATGAGATAAAGCCGTATATTGGCCAATTGGGGGTTCCCTTTGAGGATTTCATAAACGAGGGGAGTTTTGACTTCTACGGAGCCCCGACGGCAATTATTATCAGCATGGATCGAGCCTTCCCTAAAACTCGTTTGGTATGTATTGGTGCAGTCCTGGGATACTTGGTTCTCGCTGCCCGCGCCCATGGTCTCGGAACCTGCCCCATCGGAATTATCACAGCCTTTGAAGATGAGATCAAGGATCAGCTCAATATTCCGGAAGGGAAGGAGGTGATCCTTGGATTAGCCCTTGGGTATCCGGATTGGGAAAACCCCATCAATCGATTTAAATCATCAAGGGAGAAGCCCGCCAATATCACGCGATGGCTCCTGTGAATCAATTGCCCAATTCCCTCCCAAAAAGCATCTTGATGGGGACGTCCTTCAGCAAGGAGAGATCCATCTCAATATCGTAGAGCTGGTGAATCTTGTTGAGCTTTAAAATGACCGAATCAAACTCCTCATAAAAGGCATCGATTATTATCCGTGTGTTTCGACTTTTTCCGGAGAGGGCCTCCAGCCTATCTACCAGTCCTTTCAGCATGATCAAATTTCTCTTACAGATCTCCCTTTTTCCCATCAGAAGTGGAGCCATAAAGGTGAGGATGAAAAGGCTTTGAAAGGCATAGTTGGGTTCTTTACCCAGCAGGGAGAAGGTGTGAGAGAGATTGAGGAACTCCTTTTTCAATACTGGTTTAACTTTCTCCTCGATATACGCTTCGATAATTTTATCCTCTCTCTTCTTTCTCATACAATCCCCTTTAATTAACGGTTTTCCGATTGGCCTTCCCTCACAATTTCCGTTACTCCTCCCATTATCTTCCCAACTCTTCCGCGAAGGCCGAAAAACTCTCCTCCCCATACAGGCAAAAAACGACTCGGTGCAACCCGGTCTCTCCCTTTAGGTATTCGATGGCCGTTGAAAGCATAATCTGCGCACATCGGTCCAACGGATATCCGAATATCCCCGTGCTGATAGCCGGGAAACTGATGCTATCAAGGTGATACTGGTCGGCTATTTTGAGGCTGTTCAAAGTGGCATCTTTCAATTTTCTGTCCTCATCTCCCTCCCCCATACGCGGGCCGACGGCATGAATGACGTATTGTGCCTTCAGATTACCACCCCCCGTGATGACAGCGCCGCCCACATTGGTCCCACCGATCCGATTGCACTCCTCCTGAATGGTAGGCCCCCCCTTCTTTTTTATCGCCCCTGCTACACCACCACCTAATATCAGCTGAGCATTTGCCGCGTTGACGATGGCAGCGGTCTCCATTTCGGTAATATCGCCCTGGATTAACTCGAGGATAGACCGGTTAATTACCCTATCCATGGAATCCTTCCCTATCTATCTTCGGCCAGCCGATTTCCTAAATATATAAAGGGATAGCATTATTCCTTTTAATATATGAACTCAAGGGATTTTGTCAATAAGGGAATCTTTTTCTGAGCAGCGAAGAGAGGGTTTTCCAGATATATGTTATTGATTTTTTAACCTTCTGGATAACTCCGTTGCCTTCGGTGGCTTGCCTTTTAGAGACCTATCTGATACATAAATCCTGGAGTCAAATGGAGGTATCGGAAAATCGTGATGCAGAAAGGGGTTGGAGAGATGAATCGGGGGATCATCTGGGACCTAGATGGAGTTATCGTCGACTCGGCTCCTTTTCATCTCGAAGCCTGGCAGAAATTTACCGCTGTGAGGGGAATAGTATTCACCCATCGGGATTTCAAAAGGACCTTTGGGATGAAAAACGAGGATATTTTTGTTCGCATCTTCGGTGAGGAATTGGAACGTGGGCTTCTGAAAATATGGTCAGATGAAAAAGAAGAGCGGTTCCGCCAACTCATTCAGGGCAAGGTGAAGCCTTTCCCAGGAGTACGCACATTACTGAGGAACCTCGATACCGGGGGTTACAAACAGGCCGTTGCCTCTTCTGCACCCCTGAAAAACATCCATCTTATCCTGGATACCCTTACAATCACTGACTTTTTTAATACCATCATTTCCGGGGAAGAAGTTGCCATGGGAAAGCCGCATCCGGAGGCGTTTTTGAAGGCGGCAAAGGGGATGTCCCTCATCCACAGCAGATGCCTGGTAATTGAGGATGCAGTCGCGGGGATCGAGGCGGCCAAGAGCGTAGGTATGAAGGCCATCGGGGTAACAAACACCTTGCCTGGGGGAAAATTGGCATCGGCAGATCTGGTCGTTCGAAGCCTTGAGGAGGTGGATCTGAAGATGATTGACCAACTTCTCATCTAGCCCCGAGGAGTTGGATACCATGGTAGACCTTTTACGAACGGCGGAATGGACATGATTTGATCCCCCACGCGGGGCGAAGATAATGAATCCTCATTTACGTGTTTACCTTCCGAACCTCTAAAGCCAAACCATCAGCTCTCATGACTTCGATGGCGTCTCCCTCCTGAATTTCATCCTCACTCATTGCCTTCCAAACTTCGCCATGTACGAAGACCTCTCCCTGTCCATAGATGGCCGAGAGGGCCTTCCCCCTTTCCCCGATTAATCCCTCTTTTCCCGTAGTTGGTCTTTTTTGGAAGGCCTTATAAACAACCCAAGTCAAGAGAAAGGAAATCACCCCCACACCTGCAAGGGCTATTTTAAAGAGAGAGGGATGAAAGACCTTTGGAAAGGCGTCTTTTAAGATGAAAATGACGAATAGCTCATCCAAAAGGAATAGCAGGCCGAGCCCGCCCATAATCAAACCAATTTTCGTCCACTTCAGCATAAATGAAGCTATATCCAATCTTAACTCCCCTGATCGATATTCCGAACCTTCAGATCGGCCAACCTCTCTGCGAGGGAGAGGATGTAGTCCCTTCCCTTTCCCTCATTCTCCAAAGGTACCAACCACTGGCTCGGGATTCGTGAATAGCCATAGTAAGCCCCGGCTATGGCTCCCGACATCGCCCCCAAGGTATCTGTATCACCCCCACAATTTACGGCGACAACGACGCTCTCCTTAAATTCCCTGCTCAAAAGGAAGGAAGCTATGGCCGGGGGGACAGCACCGATGGCGC
Organism: Syntrophobacterales bacterium; assembly: GCA_020346125.1. Classification (GTDB taxonomy): domain Bacteria; phylum Desulfobacterota; class BSN033; order WVXP01. The sequence goes on from CP070774.1 coordinate 1,541,575, forward strand.
TCACATCGCAATAAAAATGCGAGCCTATGGAATCGATAGTCGCTCGTACATCCCCCCTTTCAATCCCCTTTATCCTTTCTAATTGATGCGCCATCTCCTGGTCGATCTCGCCCACATCTTCTATAATGAGATTAATAAATTCCTCGATCTCAATGGCCTCTCCTTTCAACCCCTTTCTCGTGGCAATCCCAACGGCTGTCGCTTGAGCTACTGCCCCGGCTATCCCCCTCGAATGCGTATGGGTGATTATGCTCGACTGAATGGCCGCCTCCCTCAGTCTTACAGGATCGTCATAGAAGAAGAAACCGATTGGGGCGATCCTCATGGCGCTGCCATTGCCCCAGCTATCCGTTCCAGCCTGGTTCCAGGGGGTTCCCCTGCGTAACCTATCCATGACCCCATAGATCCTCCCGCCGTAACCCCTGGTGGGATTGAAGTTTTGAAGAAATCTTTGAGCAGTAAGGCCTGGATCGAACCGGCCGGCTTCATAGAGGCTTTCCATTATTCCCATCATCATCTCAGTATCATCTGTGTAGATCCCCCCAGTCATCTCCTCGAGAATCCCAAAAGACCTTTGAATAGCGGAAGCTGGCCATCCTTCAACCACCCTGCCCAAGGCATCTCCTATAAAAGTCCCTATGGCTGAACCCTCAAACCTATCTCTCAGCCCGTTGCGCCCCATCCTCAGGACCTCCACCATACTTCCTTATCCGTTAACTGCATGAGCCGTTATCATCCAATGGACTGTAACGAAAATTCCTTTACACGTCAACGCTCAGCAATTGCGTTTTGGGCGAAAAATTGCTACCTTTTTTCTATGGACGTGGGAACCTTGACCAAGGTCAGAATCGATCGTTTGGCCCATCTCGGTTCGGGGGTAGGACGAGTCGATAACCGGGTCATTTTCGTCCCCTTCACCGCCCCTGGAGATACTGTCATCGCTCGCATTACCCATAAGAAGAAGCATTATCTCCATGGGGAAATCCGGGAGATCGTATCCCAGTCCCCTCTCCGAAATCCGTCTCCATGCGATGTATTCGGGATCTGCGGGGGATGTCATTGGCAGCACCTCGTTTATCCTACTCAGCTGGAATTGAAAGCGGAGACCTTAAGGGATCTCTTCGGCCGTATCGGAAAAATTGAATCTATAGAACACCTGCCCATCATTCCCTCTCCTCAGGAGTACTCCTATAGGTGCCGCGTCCAGCTTCACGCGGAATATAGAGGGCCCGAATATGCACTGGGTTTCTTTAGGGAGGCCAGCCATAAAATCATTCAATTCCAGTACTGCCATATTTCAGACCCACTGATTAACTCCTCCCTCGAAGGGCTCAGGCCATTTCTGAACCATTGGGTTTCCAAGCCTACCATAAGGCGAATCGATCTCAATGTCTCTGTGGATGATGACAAGGTAATCGCGATCCTCCACGTATCCCCTCATTTTATTCGTGAAGGCAGGGCTATTTTTCGAAATCCTCAAACCATTCATCCGCAGCTCATGGGTGTTGTGTTGGTAGGTCAAGGAAGGGGGAAGAGGCCGGTTGAAATCGGGGAGACAGTGGTTAAATATTCATGGAACTCCCCGAGGGGGATAAAGATCCGATACCGCATTGGACCACTCAGTTTTTCCCTGGTCAATTTTGAACAAAATCACCGTCTCATTCAGGCAGTCTTAGAATTGGCCGAGATGCGAGGGGACGAAAAGGTTGTGGACCTCTTCTGCGGGGGAGGAAACTTTACCTTTCCCCTTTCCCTTAAAGCGCAATATACCGTTGGGATTGACGAAAATCCTTGGGCCATAAAGGATGCCCGGTCCACTCAAAAATTGAACCCAATCAGGGACTTGGAATTTTTGTGTATGAGCGTACAGCGGGCATTACAAACGAGGCCAAAAAAGATCCTCAGGCCGAACATCATTGTAATCAATCCCCCCAGATCTGGGTGTGGGCAAATCGTCAATGGGATTGTGGAGCTCGGAGCTTCAAAGATAATCTACATCTCATGCGATCCTGGAACCCTGGCCAGGGATATAAACATCTTCCGAATGGAGGGCTATATCACGGTGAAAACCCAACCCATCGATATGGTTCCCCAGACCTATCACATCGAGAGTGTAACCCTATTGAAAAGGAGGTCCCAAGGGAGGTAAATTCGTGATTAAAGAAACATATCTATCGGCAAAAAAGAGGGCCATACCCAAGGGGGATCTCATCTTCGATATTTCCGGGTCTGGGAAGGGGAGACGATTCATAAGTCCATTGGCCCCAAGCCCTATGCTGATGGAGGATTGGAACAATAATCGAATTAGGTGGAAGGAATATGTCGAGAGATATTTTCTTCAGCTGTACCACAACCAGAGGGCAAGGAGTCTTCTGGACGAGATCATCTCCATTTCCATGCAAAGGGATGTCTGGCTTATTGGCCTTGAGAAAAACTATCCCTGCCATCGTTTCCTGTTAAAGCAGATCATAGAAAAGGTCCTCTATGAGAGAAAGGTCATCGCGTCCATTGAGGACTATTCGGAACAATACCGCATGTTTAAGAACAAGACTAAGTCTCAAGCCTTCAAGATGAAAAAGACCGACTCCCCCTCTTCAGCCCCTACCTCCCACTTGCCGGGGTAATTCCCCCTTCCTGTATCAAACCCTTCTCGTTATCCACATGCCAAGGGATGTATTTGTTCCGGTTCTCAAGTAAAAGGTATAATCGGCTAGCGCATTGAACACACGGATATGTCTCTCAAGATATATGAAAGGGCAGGCAAAAGATCCGACTCGTTGCTATCCATCCACGATGAATTGCAAGACGGTATTTCCGATTCTGATCTTATCCCCGTGATTCAAGACGCGAACATCGACGAATTCACCATTGATAAAGGTGCCATTGGTGCTCTTTAAATCCTCAAGAATAAATCGGCCATCCTTTCTCTCGATAACGGCATGTTTCCGTGAAACCGATGAATCGTCAATGTATATATCACTTCTGTCCGTCCTGCCGATAAGCATCCTCTTCGGGCTCAAATGATACTGCTTGCCCAAATGGTCTCCATAAATGACAATGAGCTTACCAAAGGTCCTCTGTTTATGAGAACCATTCTCCTTCCTCGATTTGAAAACGGGAATGGGCCTCGTTGGCCTATTACCCTGTTTCATGGGGCACCCCTTTCGATGTTTAGGTTTTGTCTAACGGTTTGCATATTCCATACCAAATTCGGCCACTAGCCAGTCCCTTCCCCATGGTTGATTTTCAACAATAAATACAAATCTGAGGGAAAAAACATGGAATGCTTCCCCCTTTCCTATGTAAATATTTCAGACCCCCACCAAAAAGTGATGTCAAATTCCCCTCCCCTAGCGACGATAGTAATCGACTTATCAGGGCATTTGGGAAAGGGCCCGAATTTCCTGTAACGATCTCCCAAAAAATTTTCAAAAAAAGATTGCATTTCTATTCCAATTTTTGATATGAAGATATCTCGACAACTGTGGAAAAGGAGGATTATGTGATGACCGGAAAAAAAGGCCGGGAAAAATCGGGAACCCTTACATCGGATAGCAGGCGTTTTCATCGCCGCTCTATTGAGCTCCCCATTTTATATACCTTCACCGAGAATATAAATACCTGTGGAGGGGAAACGGGAGACATCAGCGAGGGTGGCCTCTTGGTAAATTTGAAGGAGGCCTTATTGGTGGGCATGAAATTGAAGATCGAGATTTTCCTCCCGGACTTCTTCGGATTTAAACCCATCAAGGCGGTGACCCAAATCGTCTGGGCCCCCGCACGTCAAGGGGAGGGGTGGGATGAGTATCTTCAACATGGGTTGGAAATTATCGAAATGGACAATAAAAATTCCCTCAAATTGAAACGTCTTCTCAGATATATCGAGGGGTAAAATCACCTCCTGTTTGCCTCTCCTATCCTTTATGGGTTATCCACCCTTTCTCCTAATACTGCCTCTTTCCGAGGAATTCTGGAGGGAAGAATATTTCTTCGGAAAACAAAAACCATGAGCAACATCGACTCCACTTATTGGGATGACCTGGCTCGATTAAACCCAGAAACGGTGTGTATCAGGACAATGGCCGACTATCAGGTGAAACAAAGGGGCTATACCCTCCCCATTCTCAACCAGGACTATTTAGTCCTTCCATACCAGCAGCAGATAAAGAGGGTCATCGAAGGGGGCATACCTCCAGGGGAAGATTTGACCGGAGAATTTACCCTGATGGTCCTCTTCTACCTACTTAAGGCCAAAAATATCCCCCTGGCTCGTAAATGGATCAGCGAAAAGGATTTACCCAGCGGGGAAACCTTTTTCCGAGGTCCTCACGCCCTCAGTGTCGATCTCATCGAAAAAAAATACGGTGACAATCCCGAGGGCTTTATTGAGGCCGGAAAGGTTCTCGGTGGTACCCCGGTCCGCTTCGGGGACAAATCCATCGCCCTGGACGTCTTTCCCCGAATTCCCATCATCTATATCGTATGGATGGGGGACGAAGAATTCCCCACAAAGGCAGGGGTTCTTTTCGATGCATCCATCGGATCCCATTTCACCCTTGATATAATCTGGATCATGGTGAATGAGGTGAGCAGGCGTCTGGTACAGGCTGGGCGATAAACTCCGCTTCAGATCTCAAACTTGGTGAGATGGGCGTCAATCCGGAATTCAAAGATTTTCCACCCATCTTTCGCCTTAACTAAGGTATAGTGTTCCTCGGCATTCCCCCGTTCATATAAGGAACTGTAAGTAAAGGTACAACTCTTCGCCCTGTTCATCGACAGATAACTCAATTTCATGAGTTCCCGACGTTCGACGCTTCCCAATTTTTGTCGGATCTCCTCCATTTCCCTGAGATATCCCTCGAGGGAGATCTCCTCCTGGAGATCGGGTGCCATATATTTCCTAAAGGCCCCGCGATAGTTTCGGTGATCGATTTCAGAAAAATATGAATTCAAGCAGGAGATGGCTTGATCTTGATTCTTTGTAGTCTCAAGAAAAAAATAACCACCTATTAAAGGAATCAACATAATCAAGCCCAGTATCACCGCCAGCCATCGGAAAAGGTGCAGATGCCGAGGCTTCGGGTAAGGAAGCGGGCCTTGAGTAGTCCAAGCCCTCTGGCTTACCCCGTCGTCTGCCTCGAGGGAGTCGATTAAATCTTTATCTGAAAGATATACTACATTCGAGTCATTATCCTCTTCCTCAATTCGAACCAGGTCGATGCTGCCTCCGCAGTTGGGGCAGGGGAAGAGGGAACTCCCGGTCTCTGATACCGGAATCTGGATTCTCTTATGACAATAAGGACATTGGGGGACCATGGACTACTCCTCAAATATCGTGGAGGTAATGAACCTCCAGCAAATTCCACGCCAATGGATCATCGCAGAGAAAATTGGCTGACGGGCTAGGATTCGAACCTAGATAACGGGATCCAAAGTCCCGTGTCCTGCCATTGGACGACCCGTCAGAACCAGTATGAATTATTTGATTCATAACACGCTTTCTCGCTCCTGTCAACATGGGGCGCTGATTCGTTAATTCCCATGGTGAAAAAAACGGAGCAAACTTCCCTTGCGTTAATGCCTTTTTTAACGGCTGAAGCACTTCCGGTTTGAAAGGATATCCCTGCCCTCAATTGACGTGCTCCATACGTTCGCGTTATAATCCAGCCGATTTTTTGACAGAGGGGTCTAGATTCTTCTTTGGAGGACTATTATTTTGAGCGATTATTTTCGAACTTGCCATGTTCAAGCGGGGAGTTTAGCATAGAGATACCGCTCATAGGTACGAAGGCCTACATTTGCAGAAATTCGGCTCGTTTGAGAGGTGGCCAATGAACAGAATAAGCATTATTGGCGACGGCGCCTGGGGGACGGCACTGGCTCTTTTGCTCCATTCAAAGGGTTACAACATGAAGATATGGGGCAATTTCCCCGAGTACATCGAAGAACAGCGCGAAAAGAGTGAGAATTACAAATTTTTACCGGGAATTAAGATACCTCGAGATATTAACTATACGGCTGATTTAGCGGATGCTGCAGAAAGGGCCGAATTGTTTGTTTGTGCTGTTCCAACACAGTTCATCCGAAGTGTCTTCGAAAAATTTGCCCCGCACTACCCAAAGGGGGTTCCGGTCGTCTCCGTAGCGAAAGGTATCGAGCAGAAAACCCTTAAACGGTGCACCGAGGTATTGGCGGAATTTCTAAAAGGTGCGCCACTCGCCGCTCTGAGTGGGCCTTCGCACGCCGAAGAAGTGGCACGCAAAGTACCCACCGCAGTTGTTGTCGCATCAAAAAACTGCCAACTCTCAAGATCGCTCCAAGATATTTTTATGACAACATTCTTCCGGGTATATACCCAGGAGGATATTATTGGAGTCGAGCTTGGTGGGGCGTTGAAGAATGTTGTTGCTCTGGCCGCCGGAATGTGTGATGGGCTCGGTTACGGCGATAACACGAAGAGCACACTATTGACACGAGGGCTTGTTGAGATATCGCGGCTCGGCGTTGCCGCCGGCGCCGAACGGCTTACTTTCACCGGCCTGTCAGGCATTGGCGACTTAATAACTACATCCTTCTCCCGGCATAGCAGGAACCGTTCCTTAGGCGAAAAGATAGGACAAGGCATGTCACTTCGACAAGCAATGGAATCGACCGAGAAAGTGGCCGAGGGTGTGTGGACGACAGTCTCCTCTCGGGAATTAGCCCGGAAGCTCGGCGTAGCAGTTCCGATAACTGATGAGGCTCACAAGGTGCTCTTTGAGGAAAAAGACCCCCACCATGCAGTCGTGGATCTCATGACACGCAGCAAGAAACAAGAAATAGAAGATCTTGAATAGGAAAGCGAGAAACCCCATCCGGATTCCACTCATATCACATCGACTATGATATGTAAGTACTCGCCAGGATTTGGTTCATAGATTTCTCAATGCGATATCGGCGGATCTCCCTGTGTATCTCTTGTAAGTGAAGGGATCACGCGCATCCCCAACGGAAGGGATTTTACGAAATTGGCCAAGATGCCATTCAACCCCTCCTTTTCACGGTTACCCAAAATCAACGATTCCCAATCGGGCATTTCAATGATTTTCTCATATCGGATCCGTGGAGTCTAATATCCCTCAGATGCCAACCACCTATTTTCTTTCTGCCAGCAACCTTAGTTGGGTCGGGGTCAAAATCCAACGCAGATCCCCTTTATGGGTTGGAAGTGCATCAACATCGATGCGGCATACCCCGCCCATCTCAAAGTGGATGGAGATGGGGACTCCCTCGCTCATTAAATTCGATGCGATTTCCCCAAGTGAGGGTAAATGTCCCGCCAGCAGCATCTTTCCCTTATCAATGAAACGCCTCAGGTAAGCTATGGCATCTTCACTCGGTGTCAAAGGCTCTAAAACCTCCGTAACCTCAATCCCCTCCTTGGGATAACCCAACTCCCCTGCTACGATCTCGGCCGTTTGCATGGCCCGCTTTTTGGGACTTGAGACGATAATGTCTATATCGACCTCTAGTTTCTTAAGGGCCTTTCCACTGGAGCGAATTTGATCTTCTCCCCTTGGGGTCAAAGATCGCTCCGGATCTTGATCCTTGGAATACGCCTCACCATGTTGCATAAGATAGATCTCCATTATTGACATCCTCCCTTTATCTAGGGTCTTTTTAGATAGAGCATCCGGTTTTCCAAAGGATTAGTTTCCTCAGAATACTAAGGGACGACGGAATCGGTCTCACAGGGAGGAATTTTTTCCCCGAGCCTCTCCTTCTTCTCCTCGGTAAGGGCACGTTCAAGTTTGAATTTAGTGTTCGCTTGTTCATCTCCGCTCTTGATGAGAAGCCATTGATTTCCCTTGCCCCTCCCCTTTAGGTGGGCCAGTGAAAAGCCGCCCTTCAGTTTTTTCCCCTTGAGCTCAAACCTGAATCTCCCGCTTTCCAACTGTTCCTCAGGGGCTCCCTCCCCCGTAAGGACATAGGATCCCCGGTCCCAAATAACCACGGCCCCAGCCCCGTAATGTCCCGCCGGAATAATTCCTTCAAATTCCCCATATTCCAAGGAATGATCTTCCACCAAGATTGCCAGCCTCTTCTCTGCTGGATTCATGGAGGGTCCTTTCGGAATTGCCCAGGATTTGAAAACCCCTCCCATCTCCAACCTAAAATCGTAGTGGAGGTGGGAGGCATGGTGCTCATGAACCACAAAACGTAAATCGATGGAATCTTTCCTCATGATCAGCCTCTTTTCCCATAATAAATTGCGACTTTCCTCAACAAAAGTCAACGAAAAATGACCGAAGTTTCCGGATTTTATGGGGAATTCCGTTGTGCCTGAGCGTAATCTTTTGAAGAAACTGGTGTCGAATTGGTGGCTCCAAAAAGGAGGCGGTTTACTCGGAGAGAAAATAAAGATGGAAGGGACAAAGCCAGGAGAGGCCGAGGAGGGGGATGATTAAATCATCTCAGCCAAGTCGACTTCTCTTTGTTTTGTTATTTTTCGCAGTTTCTCTATAGCTTTCGCTTCGATTTGACGAATCCTTTCACGTGTTACGCCGAAACGTTTTCCTATCGATTCCAGGGTAAGGGTATCCTCATCGTTTAAGCCGAAGCGAAGGGTAATGACCGTTCTCTCTATATCCGTGAGCAATTCCAACCATGAACTTACCTGCTGTGATCGTTCTATATCCTCGAATAAGCCGAAGGTCTGTTCAGAATACTCATCCCTGATACTTCCATTGATGGGATAGGTCCTCTTCACAATGCCCCTCAACTTTCGGACATCCACCGGTTTGACCTTCATCCGCACGGCGATCTCCTCATCTGTTGGATCTCGGCCGAGTTCTTGGAGAAGCGACTTAGCTACCCATGCAAAGCGGTTGAGGTCTGATGAAATGTGAACGGGAAGGCGAATTGTTCGAGAATGATTGGCTAAAGCCCTCTCGATGGATCGCTTAATCCAGAGCGTCGCATAGGTTGAAAACCGAATCCCCTTATTCGGTTTGAAATGCTCAACGGCCTTGATGAGACCTATGTTCCCCTCCTGAATGAGGTCGAATATGAGAAGACCCCGGTTGATGTATTTAAAGGCTATCCAGCGAACCAACCTCAAATTGGACTTAATCATTTTCTCTCGAGCTTTCCCGTCACCTAAGGTAACCTTCTCGGCCAGCTCCTTTTCCTCTCTGGCGGAGAGCAGGGGCATTTTCCTCAAGGTATCCCAATAGGATGATGGGACCTCTTGGACATAAGGTCCGCCTGAACCAGTATCTTCGTGATCATAAAAATCAGGACTGAGCATTTCGCTCATTGCGTCGTTCCCTCCTATAAGCAAATCTTACGGGATGCATATGTGGTGGTAATAGCCGAAAACAAAAAAAGACCCCTCATTTAAGAGGTCAATGTCTATTTATCAGTCTTATTCAGCCTTTTTTAAAGCCACTCTTTTCAAAGATAAGGAAATTAATTACTTTTTATCCTCTTAAGTGTCAAAGAAGAGTATTTATCTATGTAATCTTGCAAAAACCATGCCTTACGAGAATTACCTTATTGAAGTACTTAACTGGTATGCTGCGCTGGGAAATGTCAACATCTCGCCCTATTCCCCTATTTTTTCCTTTATTCAGGGCTATATCTCTGAAATTTTTTCATATTCCCTGAAAAAATTATCCACATTTGACCGGATTTGACCAGAGGGGATACATGTGCCATCCTCGAAGAAATCTTCGAAAGGATTAAAGGTCCGCAACAGCGGTTAAAAGACCTTGCTCCGCTTCGGTGGAAATTTCGTTCAGTGAGCGGAGGGGAATTTTTCAGTAATGGCTAGGGGTGAAACAGACGAGGGGTGTGATATTTCCCTTGAAAACCTCAAGCTCATTTTGCTATTGTTCAATTGGAGGTGATTGACATGAAGAAGGGCTTCTTCTTCGCCATAATTTTTCTCATTGCCGTGCCGGTTTTCCCGGTCGCAGCGGGTCAGGTGGATCTTTTGGACTTCGGTATGATCCAGCGGGGCATGAGCGAAGCCGAGGTTCTGGTTCGACTCGGGCCCCCTGACCATGAATCATTCGAGGGATTCTCACCGAATAATCTCCTGATCAAGTCCTTTTTTTACTTCTCCGAGCCGTGCCGATCCCAAGATATCACCACGGTAATCATGCTCAAAGGGGGAAGGGTTGTCCACAAGGAACGGATCTACCGGTAAGATTCCCATCCGGGCTTGAACCTACGGTAGGGCGGTAGGGCATTGGACTTGTAAATCCTTACGTATCACAGACATTCGGATCACTTGTCCCTTTGCTTATATGTCTATGATGCCTAATGAACCATGGTCATCTTGGCAAAGGGAAACGGGCTATTTCATATTTCAAGAATGATGGTCTCATAAAAAGTCATAAAAAAGACGGCATAGTAAAAAGCGGCAGATGGGCTTTTTACGAAGCCGTCAAGGATGGATCTCCACCCTTCCCGCCTCCCCTTCCCCTCCCTCCACTTCGACCCATACATCAAGGAATTGCTTCACAACCCAGATATTTGTCAGGAGATGGCGGGTGATCCTCGATGTAGTGAAAACGGATTTCCCCTTTGCCAGCGCTGCAAAGGGAATCACCTGATCGCTGAGGTGAGGATCGATACATCCTTCAGAATTGATATGCCCGATGAGCTGCTGCACCGCTTCATCCGCCACCTCTTCGGCCCGCTTTCCCCTTCTCCCCAATGCTGTAAATCCCGATAGCCCCCCTTCTGATTCCAGGACGAGAAATAAAACGGTTCCCTGACCCGGGCTGGGGGCATTATCCATGATTTGGATATCCGGTACCAACCTCAACCTCTCCTTTATCCTCTGACGGGCCCTCTCCTTCTGGCGAAGTGCAATATGGGCGGGTAGGTTTGATATACCAGATATCCCGAATATCCTCCTCGGCCTGCCCCTAGTGGAAAGGTCGATCGACTGCACCTCCCCTACGGGAACGATCTTCACCCGGACCACACCTCCTCCCTTGGGATACCATCCCCATTTGTCTATCTCAGCTTCGCAGCAAAATCCCATTCTAACCAAGGTGGGAAGCAACACCATGGAGAGGTAATGGAAGGGAGGGCTCCATGGTACATGAGTTCCACCGAGGAGCGTTACCTCGGAGGATGACGAACTGAAGCAAAGGGGTAAAAGGATTACCTGTAGAACTAAGGTAACCGCCCCGGCACTGCCCCTCTCCTCCGCCACATTGAAGCGATAAACACCTCCTCTTACTTTGTTTGGGGAAAAGGAGAGGGATTGGGAGCCGATCTCGTCTCCCTCCACCTTTGCGCCTGCGATTCGGGCCAAAGCCCTGATCCCGGCCAAATGCTGTGGTCGCAAACCAGGTTTCTCCCTTCCAGCTCTGATTCGTTCAATTTCAACGTCTCTCCCCAGAAGGGCGGAAAGGCCCAGGGCGGTCCTCAAAATCTGTCCTCCGCCTTCCCCGTAGGAACCGTCGATTGTAACGGTCATAAATGTCCCCTGATTTATGAAATATGGATTCTATGGGAATGGGTTAAATCTCAATCCGAGACAATCTCTTGAGTCCAATCTTGATCGGCAAAAAGATGGCCGTGAGGATGATCAAAACCGTTAGGCAAAAGCAGAATATCACTTCAATTAACTGGAGGAAGGTGAGGGAGCGCTCTCCTGTCCGGGCCATAAAGATCACATATGTTGGCCAGGCCTCAAGAAGGATAACCAGTCCTATAAAAGTGATACAGAGAATCATGTATATCAGCCCGCCAAAGCCGGAGTGAATCTGGGCGACATCCTCAACTCGGAAACGGGGATAGACGGCCCCAATCCCTATTCCCATGCTCACAATGGCGATGGTAATGAGGAAGATGGTTACCGTGGAGATGACCATCATAAATTGGGTGACATGGAGGAATGTGTTGGAGAGGATGATCAGGATCTCCGCCAGAAGGAGAAGGGGAACCAGTGACGTCCAAAATTTGCTCCAGATGAGGCGCCTCAGCTCGATAGGCGAACTCATCATAATCCAAAAGGACTTCCCTTCAAGGCTGATGGCTGGATAGATGAACCTCACTGCCACGGATGATAGAACGAAACCTGCGAGCCCCACGTTGAGAAAGGAAATGAGATTTTCTAAATAGAAGCTAATGCCGGAGACTTTATTCAAGGGCAAGGCCTTGAAGTTGAAGAGATAGACAACCACGAGGGCAAACAGGAGAATGAGCTGGGACCATTGCCTAGTATCCCGCAGGAAAATCCTCACATCCTTGATCACCATCGCTTTGGTCGACCCATGAAATGGCCTCAAGAGGAAATTGAACAAACCCTCCAATAGTGGTGCCCTTTTGATTTTGACCTCTCTGGACTCAAAAGATCTCGACCAACCGCGGTAATAGAGAAGTCGGCAAATCCAACTCCCCGCCAATACCGACATGAGCCCCGTGGAAAACAGGAGGAGGAAATAGAACATGCTTTCGTCGAAACGACCCTTAAGCAGAGGAAAAAGAGATTGGGTGGCCCAATGGGAGGGTAAAAATGGGGAAGTGGGTAGCCTCAACATGGCTAAGTAATCGACGAGCTCCGAAAACCTCTCGGGGTTGACCATTTTCTCAGGTTGAAGAAACCTGAAGAAGAGGTAAAGAGCTGCCAGAAGAAGAACGAACAAAACCACCAAGGCCCCTTTAGCCCTTTTGGCGGGAACGATATTGACCAACGATATGCTGATCATAACCCCGATCCCCGCTGGGGGCACGAGGAAGAATAAGAGGATGACCGCAACCCAGAGGTAATAGGTGATTGGGGCGCCATAAACTGTCCCATAGGCTATGAAAACGGGGATACCAAAAAGGAGCACCATCCAGGAGGAATGGGCCAACGTGATGAGGTATTTGGATAAATAGACCTTTTCGGTGGAAACCGGGACCGATAGGATGAGCTTATTATCCTCGGACAAGAAATACGTGGAAAGGGAGGTAATAATGTTACTCACGGTCAGCATCAAGAAGAAGGTGAGAAAAACGACTGCCAGTAGTTTGACCAGCAAAATCTCCCCGAGGATCTCGATAGATTTGAAATAGACCAACACATTATAGAAGACGGCAAAGATAACAACCCAGAAGAGAAAGGCCAGGGTAATCATGACTATGGGTCTGATCAGATCACTTGCCCGGCGATGCTTGAATCGGTTTCCTATGGACTTGGCTTTAGGCCAGAGAAGCAAGAAGACTTCAGTCATTGAGGGCTTTTCCCGTAAGGGTTAAGAAGAGAGACTCGAGTGTTCCTGTTCGGCCCGTTTCGAGCTCAAGGGTCTTCATCAGCTCCGACAAGGTACCCATTGCGATGAGTTTCCCCCCGTTGAGGATGCCCAGACGGTGACATAACTGCTGAGCAATCTCCAGGGTGTGAGTCGACAAAAATATGGTAACTCCCTCTTCGCTCTTCTGTTTAAATATCCTTTTCACCAGGTTTATCGCCTTTGGGTCCAATCCCACCATGGGTTCGTCAACGATAATGACCTTAGGATCATGGAGAAGGGCGGCCGACATAACGAGCCGCTGCTTCATACCGTGGGAGTAACTTTCGATCAGCTCATCCCCCCATCCGTCCAATTCGAAGAGGTCCAAAAGATGCGAAATGTGCCATTGGATATCATCCTTTTTCATGCCGAACAGGCTCCCGATGAACCTCAAAAATTCAACCCCGGTTAATTTCTCATAGAGAAATGGCTGATCGGGTATTAACCCTATCACTCGCTTCGCCTCCATCGGGTGAGCTACTACATCGTATCCATCCACCAATGCCCTTCCCGATGTGGGCTTAAGAAGACCAGCCAGCATTTTGATGGTAGTCGTCTTTCCCGCACCATTTGGTCCCAAAAACCCAAAGATCTCTCCCTGTTTCACGTGCAGGTTGATATGATCCACTGCCACCAATTGACCGAAACGTTTGGTAAGCTCAATCAGTTCAATCATCGGTACTCCAACACCTCCACTTCCAAACTCCCAATGATCTTGACCAGGTCCAGCCAGTCTTCGATATCACCATGAACGAACTTGATATGGGTTGCATCTGCCGGCAATTGATTGAGAGTCGGATCGACACTCACCCATCGCCCCATCCAGACCTCGACCCATGCGTGGTAATAGAAAGCATCTCTATAGTAGAGAACCCCCACACAGGGTCTCGAGGGAATGTCCAGGCTTCTCAAAAGGGCTACTAAAAGGATAGCATGTTCGTTACAATCTCCAACCCCTGACTCCAAAACCTCCAATGCGCTGGGTAAACTCAGGGTCGGTTTCTTCTCGATATGTCGATATACCCATTCACTCATTACTCGAATCGCCTCAATAGTGCCCCCCTTTGTCCCCACGATCTCCTCTGCTTTTCTCCGTATAAGGGGATGATCGCTCTGAATGAGGGCAGTCGGCCTCAAAAATCCCTTAAGCTCTTTTCCAGTTTGGGGAAGTAGGAGTGAAGGAGAATTGGGCCATTCCTCCATGATAACCCGTAGGTTTCTTCCGATGAGTTTTTGGCGGTCGTCATTCATTTCGAATTTCATCAAGGGGATGTATTTCAATTTAACCCTGAGAAAGGAGACCCGCCGAGGATCTTTTATGGGGATGTTGGACCGCGCCGCTACCGCTTGGGTGATATCGACATCACCTCCAAAATCCTCTCCCTGGGCCACGTGCTTCTCCTCCCTGACCAATACCAAGCCCATTGGGCTCTCTTCCTTAAGGACAGAACCCTCATCATCCAACCAAATGTTTATACCCATTCCCCGATAGGATAGCTTCAATCGATTGGCCCACAGATCATCCCCGCCTATGCTGATTCTCTCCATCCCCATCACCGTCACATTGACCCTATTGAGGCTCATTGTTGAGGGATCGAAGATGGAGACCCTATAGCGCTTATCGGGTTCTAACCCTCTCTGAATCAGGAATGGCCTCAAGTTGTTCGCCAAGAATGGAATGTGTTCGAAGGAGACCATCCTTTCCGTAACATGCCCTCCTGAATGGACCTTCAGGGCCAACTTCCTTCCCACGACCTGCCCATCGATTTTCATTTGGGTTGAGCCAGTCAATAGATCGAAATTGAAGGATTGGAGATTGAACTTTCTATCGGCTAGGCATTCCGTGACCATATCAACCTGTTGCGAATGCCCTAATACCATCAGTTTCATGGAGATCCTCTCCCTAATTGAGTAACCATACTCCTTCTCCTGGATGGTCTCATGGGCATATCCTATTTTTGCACCCTTGAAGTAGATTCCCATCCATCTCTCGCCAAATGGAATTCGATTTTCGGAACCGATGGCCTCCGGCTCTAAATACTCATCGGCGGGATGAAAATAGAGCTTCTCCACCAGGAGCCCCATCATGGTAATCCAAAAGGCCACGATTCCGATGGATAAACCCTTCAACCAAGGAAAACGTCCCATTGAAGATCCCCAATAAAGGATATGATGATGGTAAAAAGAAAAAAATAGCAAAATAAATGCCAAAATAAAAAATAGCAGACCTCCTTCAGCGAGTCAATTGACGTCAATTCTGGTTGGATGGTTTGATTGGGCTGCTCGGGGTTATTGAGTATATTGGGTTGCTTGTATTTGTTGGGTTTATCTAGTTTATCTCGTTTGTCTCGTCTATCTGGTCTATTTGGCTTATATCTCTTTTTTATTTGATATCCATTATTCCAACATTCTACTATTCCAACTGCTCTTTCAGCGGGGAAAAACCCACGAGTTCCTCTATGATCAACATCCATGTAAAATACTCCCTACAAAACTCGGCGAGCTTCAGGATCCTATGGGTTGAAGATCGAGGGCAAACCTGTTAGGTTTTCTATCGTTAATATTCCATGATAAGAAGGGGTATAGATGGAAATCACCATCCTCGGTTCCGGAACGTGCGTCCCATCCCTCAAGCGGGGCTCCCCAGGGCTCATTCTCCGTATCGACGGAAGAGTCTTACTGTTTGACAGTGGAACGGGAACCCTTGAAAGGATGCTAAAAAGAGGAATCACCTATCTGGACTTGGATTTGGTGCTCTACACTCATACCCACCCCGACCATATAGCCGATCTCGTTCCTCTGATATTCGCCTGCAAATACGGTGAAAACCCCCGAAGAGAGGATTTTCCCATTATCGGCGGGAGGGGATTCAAAACCTACTTTCGGGCCATCCAGGAGGTGTACGGGCACTGGCTTCAACCCGGCCTGTTTCGAATAAATATCACAGAGGTATATGAAGAAATCCTGGATTATGACCTATTCAGGGTCATTGCCAAGCCAATGGTTCATATCTCGGAGAGCGTGGGCTATCGGGTGGAATCCAACGACGGGAAAAGCATCGCTATTTCAGGAGATACCGATTACTGCCCTCAACTCGTTGAGCTGGCCAGAGATGTGGATGTCCTCGTTATTGAATCGGCATTACCCGATGAGATGAAAGCCGAGGGCCACCTCACACCCTCTCTGGCGGGGAGAATTGGCAGAGAGGCCCATTGTAAGAAAATGGTTTTAACCCACCTGTATCCCGTGTGCGATACTGTCGACATCGCCCAACAGTGCAGAAAGGAGTACCGTGGAGAGTTGCTCATCGCCGAGGATTTAATGGAGATATCCCTTTGAATCCATTCCCTCCAGTGAATATTCCCTCACGTTTTCTCATCCTTCATTCGCGGTCGGTCAGCCTCGCCCTCGAAATATTATCGTTTTCTCAGGGAGGAAATGTTCATCCTGAAATCGTGTACCAAATTACATGTACTTGCACCCGAATACTCGGGAAACCCGACGATCTAATCTATTGACATCCTTTGGGGTATGGGATATAAAAATCATTAGTATACTATTGGAAAGAGGGGAAACCCTATGTTGAGGATCAGACTGATCCTTCCGATTTTTCTATTCTCAGTGGCCCTTTTCGGGCTCTCTGCTTCCGGTTCCGAGGCAAAACACGTTAACGTCATCGAGATCAACGGGGTGATCAACCCCATTGCGGCCAAATTCATCACTGAGGCCATCGACCAATCCGAGGAAGACGGGGCCCAATGCCTCATCATTCAGATGGATACACCCGGAGGCCTCATGGATTCGATGAGGACCATCGTCAAGAAGTTGCTCTCCGCCCGCGTCCCCACTGTTGTGTATGTCTCTCCTTCAGGTGCAAGGGCCGCTTCCGCAGGCGTCTTCATCACCATGGCCGCCCATATCGCGGCAATGGCCCCCAGCACCAACATCGGCGCCGCCCACCCCGTGACCTTAGGATCTCAGCAGAAGGAAAATAAAGCCATGATGGAGAAGGTGGTCAACGATGCCGTTGCGCAAATCAAGGGGATTGCCAAGAAACGGGGTAGAAATGTCAAATGGGCGGAAAAGGCGGTACGTAAAAGCGTATCCATCACCGAGGGAGAGGCCCTGAAGCTCAAGGTGATCGACCTGGTGGCTCCAGATTTGGATTCGCTTTTGGCCAAACTGGACGGCCGCACGGTGAAGATCGACTCCGAGAAGAAGGTCCTGGTGACCAAGGGAACATCCGTCAACCGAAGACAGATGGGGTGGAGGTATCGGTTTCTCGATATCATCTCGAATCCAACCATCGCATACATCATGTTGATGTTGGGCATCTACGGCATTTTCTTCGAGCTCTCCAATCCCGGGGCCATTTTGCCCGGGGTCCTCGGCGCCATTTTCCTCATCCTGGCCTTTTTCGCCCTTCAGATGCTTCCTATTAATTATGCTGGATTAGCCCTCATTCTCCTCGGTATAATATTGTTCATCGCTGAGGTTAAGATCACCAGTTACGGCATGCTCTCGGTGGGAGGTGCTGTCTGCATGCTCTTGGGCTCCATTATGCTCGCCGAAAATCTCCCGGAGTATATGAAGATTTCGAAGGTCGTCATTATCCCAGCGGTATTGGTGAGCGCGGGATTTTTCTTATTCGCCGTCACCATGGCGATCAGAGCACGCAGGAAAAAGCCTACCACAGGAGTTGAGGGGCTTATCGGGGAGGTGGGCGTATCGGAATCGGTACTCGCGCCCGAGGGAACCGTCTCCATCCACGGCGAACTCTGGAGGGCTGAATGCGACGAATGGATTGAAAAGGGAAAAACGATCAAAGTAGTCGGCGTCGACAACCTAAAATTGAAGGTAAAAAAGGTATAACCCCCATTTAAAAGGAGGATATGAGATGGTCTTCATTCCAGCGCTCATTTTTTTCATCCTCATTCTTGTGGCTTCCGCTGTAAAAGTCTGTCGGGAATACGAACGAGGAGTGGTCTTCCGGTTGGGAAGGCTGGTCCTTCCACCCAGGGGCCCCGGTATCTTCCTCATCATCCCCATCGTTGACAGGATGCTCAAAATAAGCCTTCGGACGGTGGTGATGGATGTCCCTCCTCAAGACGTCATTACCAGGGATAACGTCTCCATCAAGGTGAATGCCGTTGTCTACTTCAGGGTGATGCAATCGGATAAGGCCGTTGTGGAAGTGGAGAATTACCTGTACGCCACCTCTCAGCTTGCCCAGACCACCTTGAGGAGCGTGGTCGGCCAGGCCGAGCTGGACGAGTTGCTCGCCGCCAGGGAAAAGATGAACAGGGAGCTCCAGAGCATCCTGGACAGGCAGACGGACCCCTGGGGGATTAAGGT
>CP070774.1:1560312-1632189 GCA_020346125.1 Syntrophobacterales bacterium
TAATCCATATCTCCTTTAGTAAATCGATCGAACCAAAGACCAGGTAAGAAGTTCGTTTGGGCGATCATCACCTCCCCTCTTCCCGAGCTGAGATCTCCCCCTCCTTTCGGTATTTTCACCTCCCTTCCAGGGGATTTGTTCCAATATAAAAATTATCAATCCCAAAAATCAGTTTGTCAACACAATTTCAACTGAGGCTTCCCGAGTTTCTGGAGAACACCATTGTCCCTGAGCAAAAATTTCTGGTTGACAAATCCTTCCTTCTCCTCATATTGTAGATGCATTCTCAAGGTAATATTTCCCGTAGTGTCAAGTTGATACCAGCCGTAAAGGGGTTACATATCGCTGCCCACTTCAATAAGGGGAAAATATGAGGATGGATTATCTTAAGGAGGTAAACAAATGGGAAGAATGATAAGATGTGGCCTTATCCAGGCGAAAAATGAATTAGGTCCCGATCATCCTCTAGAAGATATCAAAAGGGCCATGATTGATAAGCATATTACGATGTTGGAGGAGGCCGCGACCAAGGGTGTGAATATCCTCTGCTTACAGGAACTCTTTTATGGCCCATACTTCCCTGCGGAACAAAACACAAAATGGTATGATCTTACCGAAAGGATTCCTGAGGGACCAACGACCCAGCTTATGATAGAACAAGCGAAAAGGCATAAGATGGTGCTGTTAGTTCCTATTTACGAGGAGGAGATTACGGGCGTCTATTATAATACGACGGCTGTAATCGATGCCGATGGAAGTTATCTTGGGAAGTATCGAAAAACCCATATTCCTCATACTCATCCGGGATTCTGGGAGAAATTCTATTTCAAACCGGGGAACCTGGGATATCCGGTATTTGAGACCGCATATGCAAATGTGGGAATCTACATATGCTATGATCGCCATTTCCCTGAAGGAGCCAGGATCCTTGGACTGAAGGGAGCGGAGGTCATATTCAATCCTTCTGCTACCGTTGCCGGACTTTCCGAATACCTCTGGAAACTGGAACAACCCGCTCATGCCGTAGCAAATGGGTACTTCTTAGGGGCTATTAACAGGGTAGGACATGAACTCCCATGGGATATAGGCGAATTTTACGGAACGAGCTACTTCTGTAATCCAAGAGGAGAGATAATTGCCGAGGCGAGCCGGGACAAGGATGAGCTCCTTGTTGCAGATCTCGACCTCAATGTGATTGAAGAAGTAAGAAAAGTCTGGCAGTTTTTCCGGGACCGCAGACCTGAGACCTATGACGATATGTGTAGACTTCTTCCTTAAAGAGATTAAGGAGAGATACAATGGATGCCGCTGAAATAAAGAAACTGGATAAGGCCCACATTATGCACTCCTGGGCCGTGAACGCAACCCTTGATCCCACGGTCATCTCTGATGTTGACGGAGTTTATCTCATCGATGGCAATGGAAGGAAAATTCTCGATTTTTCCTCTCAGCTGCTGTGCGTCAATGTGGGGCATAAAAATCAGAAAATCATCAAGGCGATTCAGGAACAGGCCGAAAAGGTTTGTTATGTCTATCCAGGATTCTCTTACGAATCCCGGGTAAAGCTCGGCCAAACCCTGGCCGGGGTGACACCAGGCGACTTGGAAAAGTTTTTCTTTACCCTGGGAGGGGCTGAGGCCAATGACAACGCCATCAAGATCGCCAGGGCCTATACCAGAAAGCACAAGATTCTCGCTCGCTATCGCTCCTATCATGGAGCTACATTCGGGGCTATCACCCTCACGGGAGATCCCAGAAGGCCACCTGTGGAGCCGGGGATTCCAGGAGTTATCCATGTCTTGGATCCATACTGCTACCGGTGTCCATTTGGTTCCACCTATCCAGAATGCGGCATTCAGTGTGTGGAGCACATTGCGGAGGTGATTCAGTACGAGATAGCGGACACGGTTGCGGCGGTCATCATAGAGCCGGTGACCGGGAGTAATGGGATAATCATCCCTCCTGATGGGTATCTGAAGCGGCTGAGAGAGATCTGCGATGAGAATAACATCCTCCTCATAGCTGACGAAGTCATGTCCGGATTTGGTCGGACAGGGCAGTGGTTTGCAATCCAGAATTGGGACGTGGTACCAGATCTCATCACCATGGCCAAGGGACTGACATCTTCCTACATTCCATTGGGGGCAGTGGCCATGTGCAGAGAGGTGAGCAGTACCCTCGATGAAGAGATGCTTTACTGCGGCTTGACTTACAATGCCCATCCCCTTTCCTGTGCTGCAGCCAAAGCCACAATCGAGGTCTATAGGGAGGAGAAGTTGATCGAAAATGCTCGAGTCATGGGGAGTATTCTTAAGGCGGAACTGGAGAGGCTGAAGGAAAAACACGCCTGTGTGGGAGATGCCAGGGCCATCGGTCTGTTTTCATGTCTGGAGCTCGTCAAGAACAAAAGGACCAAAGAGCCCCTCAGTCCTTACAACGCCATGGGCAAGGCAGCTGAGAACAGCACGGAGATTTCCAAACATTTGATGGCGCGGGGGCTTTTCACCTTTGTCCGGTGGATGTTTCTCTTCATTGCTCCGCCGCTCTCCATCAGTGAGGATCAACTACGGGAAGGGCTCTCGATCATCGATGAGGTCCTGGACTATGCAGACACCCTGACAGAGAAATAGAAAAGGTAAAGATAAAGAAGCCCCTCACACAAAGCCATAACAGATCCTCAATGAAGGGCGAGATATTTGAAGAGGTGGAGAAAGGCTATACGCCCCAGGAGGCTGTAGCCGAGGCCTTTCGGTGCATCAAGTGCCAGGATGCCCCTTGTAACAAGGGCTGCCCTGCCGGTATTGACGTGGCCAAGTTCATCCGACAAATTGCACAGAAAAACTTCGGCGGGGCCATTCGGGTAATTCGTGAGGAAAACATCCTCCCCGGAACCTGTGCCCGTATCTGTCCACAAAGGGAATTGTGCGAGGGTCAGTGCAGCAGCACAGAGCTCGCTCAGGCGATTCGAATCGGAAAACTTCAGCGGTTTGTGGCCGACTATGAGAGGGAAAAAGGGGCGAAACTCCTCGGGAAACTCGAGCCAAGAGGACTTTCCGTTGCCGTGATCGGCGGAGGACCGGCCGGACTTTCTGCCGCGGCAACCCTTGTGAGATTGGGCTACGAAGTGGACTTGTTCGATGCTAATCCACTTCCAGGTGGCCTCCTAACCTATGCGATCCCTCCCTATCGTCTCCCCTACGAGGTGATCGAGGATGAAATAGAATATATCCGGGCGCTGGGAGTTAACATCCACTGTCAATCTCCAAAAAAAGACATCCCTACTCTCATGGAGAGATATGCCGCCGTATTTATCGGTTTCGGAGCCGGCGATCCCCAGCGAATGGCAATCGAAGGGGAAAATGGTGAGGGGATTATCCAGGGGCTGGATCTCTTGAGGGAGATCAAGCTGGGCCAGATCGAGAACCGGGGGATAGGGTTTCAGATGGGCAGACGGGTCGAGGTCGTTGGCGGCGGAAATGCGGCAGTAGACGCTGCAGTTAGTGCCAGAAGACTCGGCGCTGAAGTAGTGACCATTCGATACCGACGGACCGAAAAAGAGATGCCCGCCTGGAGGGATGAAATAGAATTTGCCGAGAAAGAAGGGGTGAGATTGGAGTTCCTATGTGCACCAAAGCGCTTTCTTGGAGACCATGGGAGGCTTAAGGGGATCGAATACATAAGGATGAAGCTCGGAGAGACTGACCCCTCGGACAGGGCGCAACCTATGCCCATCGAAGGCTCTGAGTTTATCGTTGAGGCCGACACGGCAATAGTCGCCATAGGTCAAAAACCATCGTTTGAGGCCATCGAGGGGGCGGGCATCTCCCCTGAGGGATGGGTCCAAGTAGATGAACAGACCATGGCTACATCCATTGAGGGTATCTACGCAGGGGGGGATCTCGTCAATGGTGGAGATACGGCTATCAGGGCTGTGGGGGATGGCAAAAGAGCCGCCTTTGCTATTGATGAGTATATCAAGGCAAAACATGGTCAAACCTGAGACCTCTCATACATGAGTTTTTTGTATTTTCGTTGTCGTCAGTCCAAAGATGAAGGGAATCGCTTTACCAGATGACTGAGAAGTCAAAAAAAGAGGAGGACAATCATGAAGATCTCTGGGGAATCTGACCTAAGTATAGATTTTTGTGGGATTAAGTTTAAAAACCCCTTTGTTCTATCCTCATCCCCACCCACCACAACGGGTGAGATGATCAAGAGGGCCTTTGACGCCGGATGGGCGGGAGCTGTGACCAAGACCCTGGTCAGAGAAGAGATTGTCAATGTGAAGCCTCGCTTTGCATCCCTTGCTTTCCCGGGTTCTCCGGAAGAGCCAAAGAAAATCTATGCCTTCGAAAATATCGAACTGGTCACGGACAGGCCCTTCAGCGTATGGCTCGAGGAGATTGAGGACATTCGAAAGTCCTATTCCGACCACGTCATTATCGCCAGTCTGATGGATGACGCCTCCCATCCCGAGGGTTGGAAGGAAATGGCCAAGAAGGTGGAGGGTGCCGGGGCTCACATGATCGAACTCAATATGTCCTGTCCCCACGGCATGCCGGAAAAAGGCATGGGTTCGGCCATTGGCCAGAATCCCAAGCTGGCTGGTAAGGTGACCAAGTGGGTGGCCGATGCCGTCAAGATCCCTATCATTTCCAAGATGACCCCCAATGTGACCGACATATCCGAGCCGGCCAGAGCCTGTGTGGAGAACGGAGCATCCGCTATTTCGGCCATCAACACCGTTGGTGCCATCATGGGGGTTGACCTCGATACCTTTGTGCCCAAACCTGCAGTAGCCGGATACTCGGCCCATGGAGGCCTTTCTGGTATGGCGATCAAGCCTATTGCCCTGAAAGCCATCGCCACTATCAGGGAAGCCGTTGATATCCCGATCTCTGGAATCGGCGGCATAGCCACCTGGGAGGATGCCTCGGAGTTTCTCCTCATGGGTGCATCTACGCTGCAACTCTGCACAGAGGTCATGGTTAGGGGATATGGTATCATTGAGGACCTTAATGATGGCCTCAGCAATTATATGGAGGAACACGGCTTTGCCTCCATAAATGACATGGTGGGCGTGGCCCAGAGAAAAATGAGGGCCCTTTCCGATCTGAGCAAGGAGTACAAAGTGGTCTCCAGTGTGAAAGAGAGCAAATGTGTAAAATGTGATATTTGCTATATCTCCTGCAATGATGCGGGGTACCAGGCTATCAGCCTGAGAGAGGATCGGATTCCTATTATCGACGAGGAAAAGTGCACGGGGTGTTCTCTGTGCTACCAGGTCTGCCCTGTCTGGGATTGCGTTGCCATGAAAGAGGTGAGCGGTGGGTAATGGATATCAACGGATTTTCTGTTCCCATTGTGTAATGACAAATGACAAAGCTCGAAGTTCAATGAAACTGGAAAGAATAACCACCAAAATGTGGATTATACGCCCTACGAGGGGTATAAAGGCAAAAGGGGGGCGACTCGCGTGGTCGTCGCACAAGGCAAGGTCTTCATCAAAGAAGGAGAGTTTCTGGGGCAACCCGGACAGGGACGATACATCAAACGGAAGACTTTCAGGATTACGTGAGAAATGGTGGTCTGGTTTTTAAAATTTGCAATTTCCAAGTTCTTGGCCGGAAAGAACCATTGGGCATAAAACTTTTTCAATCAGATACTATTTTAGATTTCAGCTAATTAGATGTGTATGTATATGCATATTTCATCAGGAAACTTCAGTTTTAAAAAAATTGTTTGACAAATAAGCGGTATTTGCTTATTATGGCAAAAATTTTTAGGACAAATTTGCCGAGCCCTAACCATTGATAAAAATCTCAAGTCCATTTTTTGGGAAAGGAGGTGAAATTAGTTTATCTTCTTTAAATCATTAACTATAAGGAAGTGAAGGGTCTTATAGGCAATAACATTCTAAAAAAGGAGGGGTAAATATGGCTGCAGAAAAGAAGTGGATTATTTACACCATAGAAGACAAGCCACCAGCAGGTGAAAGCATCTTCCTTGGGATCCAGCATTATCTGACCATGTTTGGGGCCACGGTCTTGATTCCCCTTATCCTTGCGGGGGCGATGAAAATGCCAGCTGGAGATACGGCGCTTCTCATCTCGACGATCTTTCTCGCTTCGGGAATCACGACGTGGCTTCAGTCCACCATCGGAAATAGGCTTCCTGTGATTCAGGGCGGGTCTTTCTCCTTTCTCCCCCCGGCCTTTGTCATCATCGGAGCCACGGTCGGGCAGGGAATGGGCTATGAGATTGCCGTCCAGCAGATCACCGGTGCCATCATCATCGCTTCTGCGTTTGAGATCGTCCTTGGATGGTCCGGAATCATCGGAAAGGTGAAGAAATATGTGGGCCCTGTCACCATTGGACCCACCATCGCCCTGATCGGACTGGCGCTGTACAAGGTGGGGGCCCCTGTGGCCTTTTCAGGAGGATTGGGAGGAAGCTGGCTCGTTGCCGGACTCACCATCATTGCCCTGATACTTTACTCCCAGTTTTTCGGGAAAAAGTCGAGGCTCTTTCTCCTGTTTCCCGTCCTTCTCGCCATCGTCACCGGATGGGTCATCGCCATCATCATTACGGCAGTGGGTTGGGTTGGGCCCGGGCATCCGGCCTATGTTGACTGGACAAAGGTGGCTGAAGCCCCATGGGTCAGCTACATGCCCATTGTTCCATTTAAATGGGGCGTCCCGCAGTTTAAAATCGCCCTCATCCTTGCCATGGTGGCCGCGTACCTGGCCTCCATGATTGAGTCGATTGGAGACTACTACGCAGTCGCACGGATCAGTGAGGCGCCGACCCCAACGGCTTCCATGATCAGCAGGGGTTTGGGAACCGAGGGAATCGGCTGTCTCATCGCCGGATTGATTCAGACCTGTAATGGTTCGACAACCTATTCGGAGAACATCGGGGCTATCGGTCTGACCAGGGTGGCCAGCCGCCACGTAGTGAGATGGGGAGCCTCGGTGATGATCATCCTCGCCTTTGTAACAAAGTTTGGGGCGATCTTTACCACCATGCCAGGCCCTGTGGTGGGCGCCATGTACTGTGGGCTTTTCGGCATGATCGCCGCAGTGGGGTTGTCCAACCTCGTGCTCTGTGACATGACCTCTTCCCGGAACCTGTTTATCATCGGCTTCGCCTTCTTCATGGGCTTGAGTCTGCCCGAGTACTTCGACAAGTTCCCCATGGGTGCAGACTGGCCTGTCAGCGTGAGGTGGCTGGGTGATATCATCACAACCGTAGGGAAAACGGGAATGGCAGTTGCTGGACTCATCGGCCTTACCCTCGATAATATTCTTCCTGGAACAGAGGAGGAGAGAGGACTCAAGGCATGGGCCGAAGCTGGATAATAATCCAGTTGGCGGTAAATTGCACAATTCGCTTTATCGGTGGGGTTCCCGAGGAACCCCACTTTTTTTGTCAGTAAATAGATGGAGGACTCTGAGAAACTTGAAAAACGAACTCTGAGCGCGAGTATTTTGAGCAGCGAAGAGCGAGTTTTTCAGAGGTCTCAAAGGAATGAATGGATACCGGGTAATTAGTGACATACATGGAGGGGCTTCTTTACAAGGTCTCCGACTTTCTCGCCCAGGGAACAGAGTGCCGCTTTGTCTGGCACATCCTGAATCAGTCGAAGGGTCGTGCCTGAAGAAAGGACAGCATCGAATCGATAGAGGAAGAGATCTCCCTTGAAACGATACTTATTCACCTGAAACCCTCTAATCTCCTCAAAGGGAACCTGCCAGGAGCGCCATATGCCCCTGAGGAAAAGCACCTTTCTCTCTCCATTAAAAAGTATATTTCTATAGTGCCGGGATTGTCGAATCAAAATGTAAAAAACAAGGGGAGCGACAAGGAGCAATGTGATCGCGATGAAATATGGAAGTATCTCTCCGCCAGGCTGCGAAAAGAAATAAACGAGAATGGCAAAAACCCCCCATATCAAGATTATGACAATTCCTGCGTCCACAAGGATATTTTTGATTGGAAACTTGCCACCTGCATGAATTGAGATCGATTTCCCCTTTTCGAGAACTTCCATATTAGCCCTTCAGGCGCTCAGTTGGAAATAAACGCCTATCCCCGTAAGGCGATTGCTTCAAAATGGTGAATGCGATTGGAGTGACGATCACTAAATCCAAAGCACGAAATCCGAAACAATTTCGAAATCATAAATTCAAATGAACCAAACTATGGTTTGATATTCTGCCAGTTGATGATAGAATTTGTTTCGGCCTGCGACGAGGAGTTCGGCTGAGGCTCCCTTCGGGTCTGAGCCTCAGGGTCGAAGACACTCGAAGCCCTCAGCCGAGTCGATTTCGATATTCGAATTTCTCAAAGAGGTTCTTCGCCTAAAGCCGAGGGTTCTCTCGTTACCCGAGTATGATCAAAATTCTTCTTATTTCTTGAGCCCTGAGGCCAACTCGATCTCCTTCATTAACTCGTCAAGATTATGATCGGCCTCTTGACAACACTCCTTCAGATAGTCCTCAGCAGCCTTTGTCACCATCCATCGCTCAAGAAAAACCCCCATGCCGACCGATGGCCTGAGCTCCGTTTCCATAAGGCCAATCGGGCGGCTGAGCCAGGAAAAGGCCTCCATCATGAGACGAAAAAGAGGCGACTGTCCCTCCTCCTTTTCCCTGTATTTCTCATCGAATTCCCTGATGGATGGACGTATCTCCCTTTCTATTCTCTCCTTGTAGGCCCTCATGAAACGGACATTTTTTCTCTTCCTCTCGTCTATCCACGCACGAAATTCTTTCATGGTCTTCAGAAGGACCATGAGCTCCACCTCGAATGGAGTGACCTGACCCTGTACTCCCGGGGTGGATATCACCCCTGCCCCACATTTTCGACAGAACAGATCTCCCTGTTCGTAGGGGGTTGCACATCTCGGGCAGTTCGTTTTCAAGTAATCACACCAACCCGTTGCGGCTTTCTATCCAGCCTATTTTCGCCTCCAGATAAAGTAGACAAAGAAGACCACCACACCGGCAAAAATGATTGCCCAGGGCAGCTTCCCTTCCCCCTTGTAAGCCTCGATCCCCACGGTAAAGGCAAGGATCAGACCCAAGACTATCCATTTGAGGTGTTTTCTCATGGGATATTCTCCATCGTTACCCAGCCGGAGAACCTCTTTCCCGACTCCCCTTTCCAGCACTAAAGATTACTCTCTATTCTAAAATCTCTTCTCGTTCAAGATCTTTTCTCTCCGAGCCGGCTGCCACCGTCCATTAACCCATTATTCCACCATTCCAGTACCCCAATTGCGAAGCCCCTAGGTTCTTCCTTTCTCCGCCGAAAACTATGCGCTTCTGGCCTGAAAGCATTAAGTGGATGAGCGCATCACCACTATAGGGAAGCGGGAAAGGCCGGTACTGGAATAATAGGAGTTGTGCCTCAAAACCCGATTCCTGGAATCCCAGAGGACAGAAGTCTGAGGGCCCGGGAGGATGCAGGCTAAGGGAAAAAAGGGGACCTAGACCGTTTCGAGGAGAGATTGTAATGTGAACTTACGATCTTGTCTTTTTTTGGCCACCCTCTTAAATGCTACCGGGATATCAGCCATCAAGGAATACGATAGTTCAGCCACCGTAAGATAGAATTTCTCTATCTTATCCTCCATCTCCAGGGCCATCCGTAAGGCATCGGCCAGAGTTGTACCTGGGGCTGAATTAATAACAAATTCATAATCATCCGCATCGAGGCCCTCAAAAGAGTAACAGGCCTCAATGGTATCTGTTATCACCCCAAAATAGGTCTGTTTTATCACCTTCTCGAATCTCTTATTTTCCTTAATAAAAGACGAAAAGGTTTCTCCTGTTTTCGGATATCTACGGGCGTAATCCTGGTAGAATTCAGCGGACTCATTCTCTATCTTTGAGACAAAGCTCATGACCGCTGCCATTGTGTTTAATTTCATTAGAACCACCTCTGAATAACTATCTTGGGGTCGGTGAAGAATCGGATGACATCTCTGCCTTGTCCATGTGTTACGCCAAAGAAGGAATCCTTCCGTCCGCCAAATGGGAAGAACGACATGGGCGCTACAATCCCTATATTGATGCCGACGTTACCTGCTTCCACATCATGTTGAAATTGTCTGGCCCATTTTCCGCTGGTAGTATAAATCGATGCGGCATTACCATAGGGGATGCCATTGATAATTCTTATCGCTTCATCCAGGTCCTTGGCCCTCAATAGAGAAGCCACCGGTCCGAAGATTTCCTCCCTGGCGAGGCTCATATCCGGTGTCACATTCTCAAAAACAGTCGGGTTAAGGAAACAGGTTTCCGGAACATCTCCCACGAGGTTTAGCTTCCTCCCATCAAGGGCCAGTTTAGCACCCTCTTTAATCCCTCTTTCAATAACCCCAGCGACCCTTTGTTTTGATGCTACATTTTGCAGGGGGCCCATCTGCACGGATTCATCAAGACCGTCGCCTACCTTTATGTTGGCTGCCGCCTCCACGAACTTATCCGCAAACCTCTTATAAAACGCATCATCACCAACTACCAGGGCATTGGCCCCAGATAGGCAGCGCTGGCCGGTATTGCCGAAGAATGACGACATTAGACTTGCCATAGAACTATCGAGTTCAGCATCGGGCATAATAACGATAAAATTCTTGGCCCCAGTTTGGGCGATAACCTTCTTGCCAGCTTCACCGCACTTCCGGTAAACAATTCTGCCCACCGGCGTAGAGCCAACAAAGGTCACACCTTGAATATCAGGATGTTCCATGAGATTATTGGCTACATCCGTAGCCCCATTAACAAGATTCACCACACCCGGTGGAAGTCCTACCTCGTCAAAAAGCATAAATAGGTCAGCCTGACTCATAGGGGCCCTGGGAGAAGGCTTAACGATGAAGGTATTTCCGCATGCAATGGCAAAAGGCAAGTACCATAGGGGCACCATGAAGGGGAAATTGAAGGGAGCCAAGGTGCAAAAGACCCCCAAGGGCTGGTAAATGGCATATTCGTCAATACCCACTGCAATATCTTCCAGATTGAACCCCTGCATTAATGAAGGGATCCCCGAAGCCACTTCTACCATTTCAATGGCACGCCTGGTTTCACCTCTTGATTCATCGATTGTTTTGCCATGCTCAGTTGTCTGCACCCTACTCAGTTCATCGAATCTCTCCTCCATCAATTCAATCAGCCTCAAGAGATACCTGCATCTGGTCACGGGTGGGGTGTTTCTCCATTCCGGAAAGGCGTCTTTCGCCGCCTGAACTGCACGATAAACTTCGGTTTGCGTGCTCATAGGAACATGACACAAAAGCTTATCCCAGGCCGGATTTCGTACTTCTTCAAGCTCATTTGATTCAGAGGCGACCCATTCACCATTGATGTAATTTTGAAGTTTCCTGACCTCCATTTTTTCCTCCTTCGCCGTAGAGAATGTGAGCGTTTGGAAATTGATCGTCCCCTCCTCTTTCCACGTTTGTCCTCACATTCGGTCAGAGTAACGTAATGTAACGAATCCTGCCTTTGGAAGGCAAAAATATCACGAAGAAGTCTAACGGGTCAAGCAGAAAAGCATGCACGAGACATTGTGCCCAAGGAAGAAACGACGTAAGGAATGCTCGGAGAATTCTCCTCAAATTTTACTCCCTCCGCTCAGGGCGAATGCCCTGCTGAGAGCACGAGGATAGATTACACAGATTCTCAAGACTCGCCCTATGGGGGGGCCTTATCCATATATCCATAAAAAGGCCATGAATCACCCAGCAATTGCCGAGTACGGCAAGATAATGGCGGGAAAAGTGCTGGGGATTTAAGTGATTGCTTCTTCGTAACTCGGGACTGGAAAAACTCAAGGCCAAGTACGACGTAATTAGTGACGTCCGCGGCAAAGGTTTGACAGGAGCCGATAAACTCGTAAAGGATCGAAAAACCAAAGAACCTGCAAAAATCGACGGCCACAAGAGGTCCAAAGGCCCTCCTGAGATCCTCGTCGTCAATAAATCGCTATGCTCTCATTTCTTGTGCAATCTTCTGCGTCGCCCGGATGATCTTGTCGATATCCTCATCTGAATGTTCTGTAGAGAGTGCCCCCCCGCCCTTTACCACGAATACCCCTTCGTTCATCATCCTCAATTTGTACTCGACGTCTCTCTTTTGGGAATCAGTGCGATCGAGAATATCCCTTGGACTCCTTATTCCCTCATCTTTTCCGAACGGAAAGACGACCTGATAGAGGGAGCCATATCCATGGCACCGGGCGTTGATGCCGTTTTGTCGGAGGGCTTCCTCCACACCCCGCCTCACCCTTTCACCCATCTCCCTCAATTTCGGGTAAATCAAATGGGCGCTCTCCTTGAGGTATTGGACCTGGAGGAGCCCAGCCATCATACCTATGGGCGTACCCGAGAAGGTTCCACCTCCGATGTTAACACGTTCCCATGTATTGGGCCTTGTAATATGATCGCACATATCCATGATATCCCTTCTTCCGACGATAATACCTATGGGCATTCCTCCTCCGGCAACCTTCCCGAGGGTAGTCAAATCGGGCACTATTCCGAACTCCTCCTGTGCTCCCCCGAGGGATACCCGAAAACCCGTTATGATCTCATCGAAGATCAGCAGTGCCCCTACTCTCAGCGTCTCTTCCCTCAGTGCCTTCAGGTAATGGACATCTGCTGGGATGCATCCAGCACCTGGTACAGGCTCGATGATGACCCCTGCCAAATCATGAGCGTCTTCCGCGATGGCCCTCATGGCCGCCTCGATGTCATTGAAGGGAAGGGTCTTCGTGTACCTGGACGTCTCCGGTAAGAGGCCGAGGCTTTCGGCACTTTCCAAGGGGGAGGTGATTTTGTACATGAGCTCGGGATTGGGGCCGTGCCAACCCCCCTCTATCTTGAGGATCACCTTCCGATCGGTGTACCCCCTCGCCAGCCTGACGGCATACATGGTGGCCTCGGTTCCGGTGCAGCAGAATCGAACCTTCTCGGCCGAGGGGATGATGTCGCAGAGCATCTCCGCGAATTCCACCTCGTGCTGATTTACGATCCCGACATGGAGGCCATCGGATAGCTTTTGAGCCAGTCCATCGATAATAAAGTCAGGGGCATGGCCAGTTATGCGGGCATAGTGGGCCATCCACAGATCCACATACTCGTTTCCATCCACATCCCAAAACTTCGATCCCTTTGCCCTGATCGCATAAACGGGGTAGGGCCAGTGGTACCTATAGGAGTGGCCAATTCCCCCGGGCATCACCTTCTCCGCCCTCTGAAAAAGTGCCTCAGATTTAGGAGTAGAACCTCGATACCTCTCCAACACCTCTTCCATCTTCCCACCTTTTCCGTTATAGGTTATCCTGCCATTTCCGATATCAAATCACCGCCTCTTCTATAATCAACTGCTCCATCTCGAATCTCGCCATGCCAAGGCAACTCACATCGACGGTCTCATATCTCCCCAGTCGAATCGCCTCAGAGAGCGCCTTTCCCACGGCGGGGGCCTGCTGGAGGCCATGGCCGCTGAAACCCACCGCCATGTAAAACCCCTTAACCTCGGGGTGTTCGCCCAAGATGGCGTTATGATCTAATCGGTTCTCCGCATAGAGGCCTGCCCACCCTCCTTGCAGCCTCAAGCGATCGAAGAGCGGGATCCTGTGGGCGAGTTCCGGCCAGATCTCGTCGTAAAAGAGGGCCTTCTCCCATGTGAAGTTGACCCCGATGGGTTCATCCTCATTGGATTTTCCCGTGAGAATCCTTCCCCCGGTTTCGGTTCTGAAATAGAGGCCGGTGGTGTTGATGGTTAGGGGCACTTCGTAATTGAACTCATTGGGTGTTTTGCATTCATATACCATACGCCTCAGGGGATCTACTGGGATATCGATCCCTGCCATTACCCCCACATCTCGAGCAAAAGGTCCGGCGGCATTCACCACGATGGGGCTCTGAATCCACTCCCCTTTCCTCGTCTTTACCCCATTGACCCCGTTGGACTTCACTGAAATGTTCACCGCTTCATCGGTGAGATATCTGGCTCCCATGGACTTCGCCTTTTTCACGAAGCCGTTCAGGACCCCATGGGGATCTACGTATCCGGCCCGGGGGCCGAAGGTGGCCCCTGCCACGCCCTCAAGGTTAACATGGGGAATGATTTCCAGGATCTCATGTGGTTTGAGGAGCCGAACTTCCATTCCTTGAGAGGTCTGAAACTCGTGGAGTTTCTTCATGACCGGCCACTTCTCCTTTCTGCCAAAAAAGAGATACCCTCGCTGGCGAAAATCCGCATGGGGCCTTTCCCCATCAACCTCCATGAGTTCATCAAACTGCTCGAAGAAAGGTACGTTATAGCGCGCAATATCAATGTTAACTTTGGTGCCAAATTGCTGCCTTATCCCCCCTATGCTCAGAGCCGTTGAAGAGTGTTCATACGTGGGGTCTCTCTCCAGAACGAGGACCTTGCCGTTAAATCCATCGTTCAAGAGGTTATAGGCGATGCTCGAACCCATCAACGCGCCCCCAATGATCACCACATCAGCTATCTCCATAGAATCAACCGCAATTTATCCGTACTGTAACGTAATTTTCAAGGTTTTACCCTTATTAATCTAGTGCCTTATCCAATAGATCCCAGAGGCCTTGGACGTCCACAAAGGTTCCCACTTCCCCAGCCAGCCTGCCCGCGGCTCTCAGGAGGGTTGGCTCACAGGTGGGACATACCGTGGTGATTATCTCGACGCCAACGCCAATGGCGTCTCTGGCGCGATTTTTTGCGATCTCAATTGAGAGGTCCGGGTCTACGGCATTTACCCCACCCCCACCCCCACAGCAGGTCGAAAAATATCGATAGTTTTCCATCTCAACCAGTTGGATGCCTAAATGCCGTAAGATCTCCCGCGGCTCATCAAAAACGCCCAGCATACGGCCCAGGTGGCATGGATCGTGATAGGTGGCCCGAAATCCGAGTGGCTTAACTGCTTGTTGCTTCTTACGCAATTGCTCGGCTACTGCCACGATGGCGTGTTTTACCGGCAAACCGTACTTCTCCTTCAGGGTGGCGGTACATGTTGGACAGAGGGTCAAGATCTCAGGGGCGCCCATCTGCTGATAGGTCTTTTTGAACTGCCCCTGGATCATCTCAAACTCCTTGTCAAAACCCGTTGCCTCCACGATATAACCACAGCAGGTTTCATCGGCGATCAAGGGATGGATATCGAGGCGCTCAAGAACCGAGAGGGCTGTTGCCAATTCTCGCGGTTTTGAGCGGTATACACATCCCACATAAAGTGTGAATTGCCCATCCCTCTCGGGGGCGGCCCTTGCATCTAAGAGGCGACCTTCCTCGAGGATCCTTTCGACATTGCCCTTGTGAACCGGTGTTGGACACCCTCGGTGGACCATCTCCCGACGCATGGAAGTGATGATGTCCAAGTTATTCAATGCACAACGGGCCTCACACAGTCCGCAAAGGAGGCATCGGTCGAGGATCTGGGTTATTTCCACAGAGGGGCTCAGGGTTTTCTCGATAAGCCCCCTTCCCACCAGCATCTTTCCCCTACAACTGTAAGTCTCGTAGACCTTGACATGATAGACAGGACATTGCTCCCTACAGAATCCACAGCGGGTTCGATTACAGGTATAAATATCCTCCGTATAATCGTTTAAACTCTTCCCCTTCATCATCTACGTTACCCCTTTATGATCCTCGATCCACCGTGATTGGAACTTCTTTCCCGTGTTCATGATATTCTTGGGGTCGAAGATCCTTTTGATTCGGCGCATATATTTCAAACCTGGTCCATGCTCCAACTGGTTAAACCCCCCCAGTCTGTCTCCATCCCCGATATAAGTACTCATGGTACCATCCAGTTCGATGGCCATCTCGCTCATCTCTCGGACGTACTGGTAGAATTGGTGTACTTTGTCCTGGCTCGAGTCGTCCACAAAAACGGCGAAGCTTACGGAAGCCGTGGCCTTGTTCGGGGATTCATTATAGATTGTCATACCCAGAATCTCCTGATCACACTTCTCGGCAATCTCCAGATAGCGGCGATAGCCCTCCTCTAGGCGCCCTATGGGCAAACCGAGATCCGCCGCACCGAACTTCTTTTGGCGCTGACTATCTGGCCACTTCTGCTTAAAGGGGATGAACTCCAGGCGATGCTTCGAGTCCCACCATCCCTCCACCAACTCCTGCTCCCTAACCAGTTGCGCATTTAATTCATCGGTCATGATTTGGGTGGCCTTATCCACGGTGAAGGCCACGATATCCTCATCGCCGGCGAAAGATAGGAAGAGAATGGCGGCAGCCCATTCCGGAAGCTGAGGCTCTCTCCCATATTTCTCCCGGTATGAATGGGTATAGAAATGTAATCGATTTCGGCAGTTGGCATGGGCACTTTCTATGGCCAACCCACTTCCCAGAAGGCGTTCGATGCCCTTGGCGGTATCGTTGAGGCACCGGCATAGATATCCCCTTACCTCCCGTGCCTCGGGAATTGGGACGACGCGGAGGGTTGCTTCAGTAATGGTGCCCAGGGTTCCCTCGGAGGCGACCAATAGATCGAGCAATTTATATCCCGTGGAGGAAAAGCTCACCTTCCGTGGGCCTACCCTTACGGCTTCGGCGCGACCCGTAACAATAACCGCGTTTAGCAGACAGTCGCTGATTTTCCCGTAGCGAAGCCCGAAGGTCGAATCGTTATCACATCCGATAGAAGCTCCGATGGTACATGCTCGCTTCGATTCGGGTTGGTGAGGAAGCCATAGTTTATGGCGGGCCAACTCGTTATTTAAGACATCAATGATAATTCCGGACTGAACTGTCACCGTCATGTTTTGCTGATCGACCTCAAGGATGCGATTTAACCCCTTGGTCTCTATCATAATCCCGCCTTTCCAGGCAACTGCGCCTCCGCCCATCCCAGTGCCTCCTGCGAAGGCGACGAGGGGGATTTCGT
The DNA here is from genome assembly GCA_020346125.1 of Syntrophobacterales bacterium. Taxonomy (GTDB): domain Bacteria; phylum Desulfobacterota; class BSN033; order WVXP01. The sequence goes on from CP070774.1 coordinate 1,577,260, forward strand.
ACCGATGGGCAACCTTGGTGATTCGCACCACCTCTTGTGTATCGTTGGGAATTACGATGATATCGGGAAGATCATTCATCCCACGGTAACGTGGGCTCCAGTCTCGGCTGTAGGCCATCCTGTGAATGGGGGAGGTGGTTGCCCGATCGCCCACTATATCCTGAAGTTCTGCAAAGGCCTTATCGATCTTTCCCATATTCATAGGCTTTTCTCCGTGAACGGTAGGAGGCCATGATTTGTCCCTAAAAATCTCCGGCGGGAAAGGATTTCCAGATAGGGAGATGGAGTTCCATCTAAGATGAAATCTGAGATGATTTGACCTGTTGCTGGGCCCATCTGAATTCCCGCTCCACTGAAACCGGTGGCGCAGAGGAACCCCTTCACCTCCGTCTCCCCTAAGATAGGAAGACAATCGGGGGTAACTGTGCGCAACCCAACCCATCCCTGGACCAATTGACTATCGTTAAAGGAGGGCAACTTTTCATTAACCCGCTTGATGATGAAATCCTTGAATGCATCATCAGGCTTTTCCTTATACTCGTAATAATCATCTGGATCAATAGGGCCACTATCCGCATCGAAGGCCTTATCCAATTTCCCCAACAGGATTAATCCCCCTGTCTCCTCCCGAAAATAGAAACCGGTGCTCATATCCAAGGTCATGGGAACAACGCGGGTGAGCCTTGTTTTAGGCCTGACGGCAAGTATCTGCCCCCTGATGAGTTTGATCGGCATCGTTGAACCAACCATTTTTGCAATGATCCCAGCCCATGGACCTGCCGCGTTGATCACGGTGGGGGCTTCGATCTTCCCCTTATTGGTCATCACCCCTCTTACCCTCTCCCTTTCCACAATCACCGCCTCCACTTCTGTACCGACTTCCACCTCGATCCCGGCATCCCTGGCTTGTTTGGCCATTGCGGTGGTCAACAGGTAGGGATCCAGATAACCATCATCGGGTGTAAAAGCGGCTCCTGAAACGTCACTGACGGTCAACTGGGGGATGATTTTAAGCAGATCCTGGCATTCCAACCAATGGACTTGGACGCCTGCCCCTTTTTGTAGACTGAGATTCTGCCTCAATCGGTCTGCCTCCTCATTTCCATGGCACAAATGGATAAATCCGATTTTGTTAAAATCGAGCCGCATTTGCGATCTTTCATCGAGATGACGAATCGTCTCCAAGCTCCATTGGATCAATTCGATTTCCACCCGAGTGAAATGCTGGAGGTAGATGACCCCCACGGATTTGCTGGTCGATCCCGAGCAGAGAGCCTCCTTTTCCAGCAGGACTACCCTGAATTTCCTCGGCTTCTTTAAGCCCAAACAGTAGGCGATGGATACGCCCACAATTCCTCCGCCAATAATGACAACATCTGCGATCATGGCCACCCAATCCTCCTCCACTCCATGTTCAATAATATCACAATCTCTTTTATTACCTCAAATATTACCTCAGAATAAATAAATGGATTTTGAGGGGAATTTATGCTAACGATTTCAGAAACCCCGTGATTTAGGGTTGGCAAAAGATTTCAATGCAATGAAATTATCGTAGGGGGTTAAGATGTCCACCATGGTAAAAAGGATCTCACGAGAGATCGTCAGCGGTCATATCGAAGAGTCGATAAGGGCCGTGAGAGAAGCCCTTCAGCATGAGATTCCACCCCAAGAGATTCTCGATGATGGGCTGATACCGGCAATGGAAAGGGTGGGATTTCTCTTCCAAGAAGGGGAGATATTCATCCCCGATGTCTTTTTTTTCGGCAAAAGCCATGCACGGCTCAATGGATATCCTTCGCCCGCTGCTCGCTCCATCGAAATTAATGGAGATGGGAAGCGTGGTCATCGGGACGGTATTGGGTGATATCCACGACATTGGTAAAAGGTTAGTCGCGATGATGTTAGAGGGGGCTGGATTCACCGTGATCGACTTAGGGGTTGAAGTCCGTCCCGAAGCCTTTGTCCAGGCAGTCAGAGTGCATCAGCCCAATATTGTGTCCATGTCGACCCTCCTAACCACAACCATGACGAATATGGGTGCAACCATCGAAGCACTCCTCAAGGCCGGGGTGAGGGACGAGGTGAAGGTATTGATCGGTGGGGCACCTGTAACGATGGATTTCGCAGAAGAGATTGGGGCCGATGGATATGGTTCCAATGCCTCAGCGGGCTTGAAGGAGGCCAAGGGATTATTAGGAGTCCTCAGGGGGGAACAGGGGGGAGGCAGATAGCGAGATTGATATGGAGAAAGCCATGAGGGTAAATGTGGGTGAAACGACTCATTTCAGGGCACTCTCAGAGAACCAAATCGAGGAAATCCTCGGTGCAGGACTGGAGATCTTGGAGAGGGTGGGCGTGAAGGTGAATGATGAGGAAACTCTCATGCTACTCGAAAAAGGGGGTGCACGGAGGGAGGGGGAAACTCTTGTCAAAATCCCCTCCGCTATGGTACAGAGGGCACTCCAAACCGCACCTCATCGTGTTGTTTTGGCAGACCGCGAGGGCCAACAAAACCTCGTTCTCGAGAAGAATCGGATTTATTTCGGGACAGGATCCGATTGTCCATACCTCATTGACCCCTATACTGATGAGAGGCGCCCATGCCTATTCGATGACGTGCTCAGGGGTGCTAAGGTTGCGGATGCCCTCGACCACATCGATTTTTTCATATCCCTTGGCCTCGTCTCCGATGTCCCTCGTTTGACCTACGACCGCCACCAATTTCTGGCCATGGCTTGGCTTTGTGTTTTTGCGGGAGGGTATGTGATGATGGATTGGCACTTATTCTTCCGTTTCCTCCAAGGATTTTTCCGCATACATTCGCCTCACCTTTTCCCTCCCCCCTATAATGGCATTAACCACATATGCGTTATTGGGCGGACAACCCCTGACGAACCGCCTCCCTCTTTTATCCCCTGGTACACATTGCCCGACGGCCACGATTTCATCGCTCGGGATAGCCTTTGGAATATCGGGATCTCCCGTTATTACGGTCACCCCGGGTAGGTATTTCAGCTGGCCCGCATTTCTCATGTCTACAAGAGCGCTCATTACGGTATTTCGGCAGCCAGTACAGGTGACTCCCCCGAAGAGGAGGGAAAACCCATCAACCTCAACGGGATCATCCTCTACTGACCTCATAAACCTCCTCCTCACATTCTCCAAAGACTCCCCCGCGAGCTCTATCATTTCATTATCCATAACGCCTAAGCCCCGTTCAGCGGCAAATTTTGTGATTAATACCTCCTCTGGTTTATATCCCATAATCTGGCCACATATGGAATCAACGGCGACCAGGTCCTTTCCCGCAACGATGAGATTCATCTCAACGGGGCGTCCGAAAATGGGACCCAACCCCTCTTGGCAGAGAATGGCATCGACGATGGATAGTCTCGGTTTAAATAGCATATTGATATCGACGACACCCTTGAAAACCCCTGTTCTATGCATCCGTCGCTTCTGTTCATCGGTTACCAAGCCTTTCAGCTTTTTCAAACTACACGTGAGCTCCGTCTGATCGTGGGTCTTCATCTTCGGCAGGCTAATGATGACATCGGCTCGGGTGACCAGTTCGAAGGTTTCCATCTCCTTCAGGATCTCTCCCCCCTCAATGCCTACCGTAACCTTCGTTGTGGACTTCAAGTCGATGACTTCATAGTCCTCTGTCCTCAGTTCTCCATAACCCGAGTTGGTTATTACCTTTTCCGTATCGACCCCGACGGCAGATGACTCCGCTATGATGGGCCGTGACCCAAAATCCTGTACGATATCTGCGACAGCTCTGGTTACCTCCGGGCTGGTGATCACCGCTGATTGAGGATCTGTGGGTGGCGCTACCAAGGTAGGGTTAATGAGAACCAGGTCTTTCCGGGAAATGGTATCATCGAGACCCCCGATAAGGTCAATGGCCTGCCTTATCGCCCCCTCAATCTCCTTTCCAGAGGGACTTTTAGGAGTCCTTACAATGGATACCTTGCTCCTCGGCATCGTACTTTCCTCTTCAAGATAAGGCCTCGTGAGACATTTAGACTCCTATGAATACCTTCTAAACCGCCTCTCCCAACGGTCCGCCTCATCCGTTTTCCCCTATGATTTCGATTCATACTACTTTTTAAGGGGATTAGATGTCAAGGCCAAAGGGTACGATGCTGGCCCCTTCCCGAGTGGGCGATATAAAAAACACACTTCTATAAATTCCACAAAAACATAGAACTCCTGGAGCAAATCTCGTCCTCCCTTCGCATGAGATTGATCATCGGGTTCCCTATGCATTTTACTATTAAAAAGGCCTGGACAAAAATAGGAGGGATGTGGTAAAAAAAGCCAGAATAGTGATGTTACTCCCCTACCGATGGAATCGTTTCGGTACATAGTGATAGAAGGCCCGATCGGGGTTGGAAAGACCAGCCTTGCGAAACGGTTGTCTCCTCCGTTTAAAGCCAGATGTATCTTGGAGGCGCCAGAGGATAACCCGTTTCTCCATAAATTTTATCGAGATCGAAAAAAATACGCCTTTCAAACGCAGCTCTTCTTCCTGTTGAACCGATATCAACAACAGAGGGAGATTAGACAAATCGACCTCTTCAACCAGGTCACCATAACTGATTACCTGTTTACCAAGGATAGGATCTTCGCATATCTGAACCTGGACGAAAATGAACTAGCCTTATATGAGCGGGTTTTTGCCTTACTAAACGGGAGGATTCCCACCCCTGATTTAGTGATCTTTTTGCAGGCGAAACCGGAAACGCTGCTCGCCCGAATCAGGGTACGAGATATCGAATATGAAAGAGAGATCGACATTGAATATCTCCGAGCCTTGAACCAAGCTTATAATACCTATTTTTTCCACTATGAAGAGAGCCCCCTTCTCGTTGTCGATACTAGCGAAATCGATTTTGTAAACAAAGAGGAAGATCTGGAGAATCTCATCCGGGAAACCCGCTCCATGAGGAGGGGGACCTGGTACTATAAGCCGCTTGGATCCAAGAATTTGGACTGAGACGGAAGGAATGGGGTCTCTGGAAAACTTGAAAAAGGAGCAGAGAAGAGCTCCTTTTTCAGAGATCTCGAAATCTTAATTTTACAATCAGGGGGAGTCTCCCTTGGACAGAAGTCCTTCTGGAAACAGTCCGGAAGGACTTTTTTGGGAGGGAACTATCGGGCAAAGAGAGGCGCGATGAAGGAGGGAGGAAAGACAGGATGCAAATTGTCTCAACAATAAAGGAGATGTGCTCCATCTCGGAAGGAGTTCGAACGGCTGGGCAAATCATTGCATTGGTTCCCACTATGGGATACTTTCACGAGGGCCATCTTAGCCTTATGAGAGAGGGGAGAAGGAGAGGGGATGTTTTGGTCGTGAGCCTCTTCATTAACCCCGCTCAATTTGGGGAAGATGAAGATTATGCGAGTTACCCCCGGGATTTCTCAAAGGACAAAAACATCGCCGAGGGAATTGGAGTTGATATCCTCTTTGTCCCCACCGTGGAAGAGATGTATCCAGAAGGTTACCAGAGCTTTGTGGAAGTAGAAACGGTCACCAAACCCATGGAGGGTCAATTTAGGCCAACTCACTTTCGCGGCGTAACCACGGTGGTGGCTAAATTGTTCAACATCGTCAGGCCCCACAGCGCTATATTTGGGGAGAAGGATTTCCAACAATTGGTAGTCATCCGTCGAATGGTCGAAGACCTCAATATGGGAGTCGAAATCATCGGAATGCCCATCGTAAGGGAACGGGATGGCTTGGCAATGAGCTCTCGAAACACGTATTTGACCTTCGAGCAACGAAAAGCAGCCCTAAACCTTAACCGGTCCCTCCAGAAGGCCTCCCAATTCTTCCGCTCAGGGGAACGGAATCCAAAGAGAATTATCGAGGCTGCAAAAGAGGTAATCGAACGCGAACAAGACGTAACCATCGAGTATGTGGAAGTCCGCGATGCCAAGACCTTGGAGGAAATCGAAATCATAAGGGAAGAGGCTGTCATCGCCTTGGCAATGAAAGTGGGGAAGGTGCGGCTGATTGATAACCTCGTCTTTAGAGACCCATAACCGAATTGATTATTGGAAGATTGGAATAATGGAACGATGGAAAATACTGGAATAGTGGAATAATGGAATAATGGGTTGAAAGGAAGAGAAACAAAAAATTTGTTCTTTCAGCCTTTGATACCCAATATTCCATGTGGTCTATTCAATCATTCCATGTGGATAGCACAAATCGATCGTGACAAAAAACCTATGAGTTCATTATATTGTAGAAATTTCGACGAGTTTATTTCGTGCTCAGAACTCGCCTTCCCACCTTTTCCGACAGCTCATTGGCTTTACAGCTGATTGAATTCCTAACGAGGGAAGAGATGTCGTTGTGGAAGCCAAGTCGTTACTTCGACTTAGGCTTTTCCGCCTTTTCTTTCTTCTTGGCCGGTTTTTTCTTCGTCGTTACCTTTCGGGCCTTTGGTGCAGCTTTTTTTGCGGCCTCTTTTTCGGGCGTGGCCTCAGCCTTCTTGGCCGGTTTTTTCTTCGTCGTTACCTTTCGGGCCTTTGGTGCAGCTTTTTTTGCGGCCTCTTTTTCCGCCACGGGGGCGGCCTTTTTTCGGGGTTCTCTCTTCACAACGGGCTTCTTTTTGGCCTCGGCCTTAATGGTTTGTACCTCTCCTTGAAAGGGTGCGCTTTTTGCCTCCATCTTTGCCCTCAACTTCAGCCGCTTCCTTCTTCTCCTCCGTCGCCTTGCTAACTCCCTATCCTTTTCCCGCATCATTTCCTCCTATTTGTAAGGGAACCGCATCAAATCAGGTTCGCCCTCTTCAAGAATTACCTCAACTCATTCCCCTGGTCTTCTCCCAGGGGAAGGAGAGGGGACATTGGATCGCCTCCAAAATAAACGAGCATATCAAGGGCGACCTTGATGCCTGCTACGTCGAACCGAGCGGCGACCGCTTTATTTATGGGAATGAACATTAGCTATTCGTTTCAAGGGCCCTCTATCACCGGGATAGACCGCTCAACAGGGCTATGCTTTCTATTATTTGATCGGTGATCATCGGGGCATCCTTCCCCTCGGCAAAGATCGGCCTTCCAATGTTCACGCTTACTATCTTTCTCAACCCTCTACTTCCGTAATGAATACCTATAGGAACAAAAGGGATATGATTCTCCATTATATCGGCACCATTGGCCCCTCCATGACCTTGCCAGCGGAGGATCATTTGAATCAGCCTCGACTTCCCCTTCCCAACCTTGCCTCGATAGTACGTCCCCTCGGGAAAGATAACCACATATTCTTTTGCCCTTAACAGTTGCAAAATATACCGGAAGGAGTTCATGGTTTTAGTCGTTCTAACCCTGTCTACGGGAATTCCGCCTAAAAGCGAGAGGAAGGTTTTGACACAGGGGATTCTGAAGAGTTCGCTCTTTGCTACATAATTGAGCTGGGGGCCCAAAGCCAGACTCACGATGGGGATATCGGTCCAATATTGGTGTTTCGGGAGAATTATGGCAGGGCCATTGTGGGGAATGTTCTCGAGCCCCTGAACCCGGAGATGGTAGCACAAACGGAAGATAATGGCAGTGATTGTCTTAATGAATCCATAAACAAAGGGATTCCTTCTCCTGTCCGAGCCAAAGCCCATCTTCCCCGAAATTACCCTCTGAGCCTACCCTAAAAAACGAATATTCCCTTCCCGCCGTGAAATATCCTTACCATATTCCTAAACCTAAAGCAAGGCGACATTGAGTGGAGGTTCCGGACTTTTCTCAGGGGGACGTCATTGTTTCTGAGGGTAATCCGCTGGAGAAGTGGGGTACACATTTAGGGTAATATACAAATTAGATGTTCCCCAGGTTCCCTGCAGCGAACATTAAAGAATTTTGGCTAACCATTTCTTAGTAAAGCGAACTCTAGAATGGTTTAAAATTCTTTTTAGAGAGCGAAAGGGAATCTGGGAAACAGGCCGCACACCTTTGAAGGGATATTATCCTCTTTCCTCAGAGAGGGTTCCCTCTCCTCCGTTATGGAGTGTCACATTGTGAGATAGGAGCGAGAAATATTCTCCTTTTTTGGCTTTTGGACAGGAGGTTTTGCAATCTCCTCCGAAGGGGTTGGGCTCAATCCTCGCGCTGAAACTCCTGGGGCTGAATATCCTCGTTCCTCATCGACTCCTTCACTTTCCTGGCCGTGATCACCCCCGCCTTCAAGGCATCTCTGTTCAGCTTCTCCGTTCCCTTGGGGACCCTGGCAAGGACCGCTGCCTCCATGAACTTGTGGGAGATGATGTTCGTTAACTCCGTTATTGCACCTAAGGAGATGATGTTTGCGACGATCTCCCTGTGAAATTTCTCCCTGGCTATCTTGGTGAAGGGAATCTGAATGGCTTTGCTGGTGGGAACCTGAGTTACGAAGGTGGAATCGACGACAAGTATCCCATCCTCCTTCAAGTCCCTGTAGTATTCATCGCAAGACTTTTGGTTCATGGCCAGAAGGAGGTCGAGCTTGATGGCCTTGGGGTAATCGATCTCTTCGTCGCTTACGACGACATCGGCCCTACTCGCTCCCCCCCTTGCCTCCGGCCCATAGCTCTGAGTTTGGACCACGAATTTTCCCCCGTAAAGGCCTAATGCCTCGGCGAGGATAATCCCACTCAGTATGATCCCCTGTCCCCCTGAACCGCCAAGGCGAACCTCGTATCGTTCACCCATGCCCCTGATTGCCTCCCGTGCCTTTTAAGACAGGTCGGCGAAACGGGGCCACCCATTATCCTTCAAGGGAGGATAGCCCCTCCTTCGCCCTTTCCCTCACCTTATCGTACTCATCCTGATAAATGGGAAGATCCTTATCTACCAAGACTCCGATGATAATCCTTCCCTCCAGCTCTTCGGATTTCATCCGTTTCGCCTCTTGTACCGTCACGGCGTTGTCCCTCTGCCATTTCATCATGTCAACAGCAGAACCCAAAAGATTTTGCTTGCCGTATTGGATGTGGCAGTGGCTGATTACCTCAACAACTCCGAACCCCTTTTTCAGGATAGCCCTCTCGATTAAACTATCCAAGAGTTTGGCATGGTAGACCGTTCCTCTTCCCACAAATACCGCCCCTGCCGTTACCGCCAATTCCGATATCTTGAATTCCTGCTCGATATTACTATAAACGGCCGTCGTTGCCCTCATACCATAGGGGGTGGTGGGCGAGTATTGGCCCCCTGTCATGCCGTAGACGTTGTTGTTGACGATGATGGCAGTCAGGTCGATATTTCGCCTGGCCGCATGGATGAAATGATTCCCCCCGATGGCGATGGCATCGCCATCCCCCATAATGACGATGACGTTGAGGTTAGAGTTAGCGAGTTTGATTCCCGTGGCAAAGGTGAGGGCCCGTCCGTGCGTGGTATGGAGGGTGTTGAAATCCACATAAACGGGAATCCTTCCGGAACACCCGATGCCAGAAACCAAGACGATATCATCCTTTTCATAGCCGGTTCGATCGATGGCCCTAATCAAGGCCCCCAGTATGATTCCCGTTCCACAGCCGGGACACCAGACATGAGGGAACTTCTTGTCGTGGCGAAGATATTTATAGATAAGCTTAGTAATCTCTGGCATCAGGACACCTCCCTAATCCTCTTCAATATCTGCTGTGGGGTAATCGTCAATCCATCCACCCTGTTTATCGTGTTCACCTTTGCCTTTCCCTCATTCACCCTCTTCACTTCACGCGAGATCTGGCCCATGTTCATCTCCGGAACTATGAGCATCTTTGCCTTTTGGATGACTCTCTCGACGGCTGTCCTCATAAATGGCCAGAGGGTAATCAACCGTAGCAAACCCACCTTCACTCCCTTCTCCCTGGCATCGATTACCGCCCTGCGTGCTGATCTGGCCACGGAACCATAGGCGATGATGGCAATATCGGCATCTTCCAGTTGAAAGAACTCTCCCATCTGGATCTCCGGGAAGCCAAGGGTAATCTTGCGATGAATGCGATCCATGAAGGGGCCGATTTCGTCGGACCTCAACGTGGGAAATCCCCGGATGTCATGGGCGAGGCCCGTCACATGAAAACGATAGCCATCCCCGAAAATGGCCATAGGAGAAACACCCTGGGTGGTATCCTCGTAAGGGATGTACCATTCTGGTGGAACCGTGGGCCTGATCCTGTCGATCACCTCCACCTCCTCTGGCCGAGGAAGAGTGATCTTTTCCCGCATATGACCAACGACCTCGTCAAAGAGCAAGATAACGGGGGTCCGATATTTCTCGGATAAATTGAAGGCCTTTACGGAGAGATCGAAGCACTCTCTGACGGTGGAGGGGGCTAAAACGATGGCGGGGTGATCACCATGAGTCCCCCATCTGGCCTGCATGACATCTCCCTGGGAGGGATAGGTGGGAATTCCGGTGCTGGGTCCTAACCTCATCACGTCCCCGACAACACACGGCACTTCGGCCATACATGCAAATCCCAGGTTTTCTTGCACAAGGGAAAAACCTGGACCGCTGGTGGCCGTCATCGACTTGGTTCCCGCCAGAGAGGCCCCTATGATCGCCCCCATGCTGGCAATTTCATCCTCCATCTGGATAAAGGTTCCATCTACTTGCGGGAGTTTAACAGACATGATCTCGGCAATTTCCGTAGCCGGGGTTATGGGATATCCCGCAAAAAACCGGCATCCGGCAACCAATGCCCCTTCAACTACGGCTTCATTCCCCTGCATCAGGAATTCCCTGGGGCGCCTCTTTTTCATCTTTCCTCTCAACCCGCCTCCTTTTCCTTCTACTTTCCACCGTAATGGCGAAATCGGGGCATCGAATCTCACACCACCCGCATCCCGTACAGGAATCCAAATCCTCCACAAAGGGATAGCCCTCTTCGTCGATAGCCAAAACCCCTTTGGGGCAGAAAGCGACGCATATCCCACAGGCCTTACACCACGCCTTGAAGATATCGATCTTCGTTACAGCGGCCCTCTTTGGTTTGGGCTGCTTATCCGGTGCTATTTCGCTTGCCCCTTCTGGGGCCTGACTTACCTTTTCCGCTTTCATCCCTTTCTTACTCCTCTCGTTTCATCATACCGTATGCAGGTTAAAAGTGTCAATTACAATAGGATACGCCGGCCCGTTTAAAGCCTGTCCCGGAAGCATCCCGTAAACAGGTCCTTCAAGCAGAAAGGGGGTAAGCGAAAAAGAAGGGGATGATTTGAAGGACCTTAGCCAATCGCTATGCAGTAGTGCCTGTTTCGACAGGCTTTGATCCAACAATCAGATGCGGAACAGGGGGCAGAACCCCCCATGTTCACCCCTTACCTTGCCTCAGGTGGGATGAGGCTCTCGGGGATCGTTAGCCCCTTCTCTTTGTAATAGGTGTAAGCCCCGAGATGCAGGGGAGCGGGTAGGGCGGTGAGGGCATTCTCCAGTGTGATGAAGGCTCCCAACGTATGGACGGCCTTCAGATAGTCGGGATTTTCAAAGAGGGCCTTGGTAAGGAGATAGACCACCTCCTTGTCCACATCCGCCCTAACCCCGAGGAAATTGGGCTGGGCGATGGTGAATACCGGATTAGTCTGTCCCGGATAGGTATTGGCCGGAATGGTATACCGGAAACCGGGATAGGCAGTCTTTTCGTTGATCTGTTCCAGTTGCTCGTCAGTGAACTCCAGAACCACCACCTGCATCCCCGGTGTAGTAAAGATGTCGGTTACCGCTGCTACCGGAGGAAAACCAACGAGGTTGGCACCATCTATCCTCTTGTCCTTCATGGCATTTGCAGACTCAAAACGGCCCAGATACACTCCCTTAACGTCATCCCTCGCCATCCCGAGCCCCTCCATGAGAGTGAGGCCGGACCTCTGTGCACCGCTTCCGCCCCTGCCGATTGAGAATCTGAGTCCCTTAATGTCTCTAAAAGTGCCAGTTTCCGCCCTATCCTTGACGAGTACCATGTGTTCCACATTGGGCCAGAGCATGCTGATGGTACGCAACTCCTTATATGGTTTTCCCTTGTAGATCCCCTTGCCATTCCAGGCCATATTCCCGAAGAGTCCCTGCAGGATAGCCAAATCCGCATCCTTGCCCTTGATCATCTTGATATTATCTCTTGAACCGGCCGAGGTAATCGCATCAATGTGAATACCGTATCTGTTTCTTAGCCTAATGGTCCACAAGGAGGCCATGGCAACGCCCATGGGGTAGTATGTCTCCCCGGGAGTAGCTGTGGCAATGGTCAAGGAGATTGTTTTCTTCTCCGTGGCCGTTGCAACTTCCCCAATGGATACCGCTACGAAACCATAAATAATGGCAATAGTAAGCACTTTGAATAGGGAACGTTTATCCATCTCCCTCCCTTCACGTTTCTTAGAGTGAATGAATGCTGGTCTCTTCGCCTACCACCGTTCAAAATCATACTCATAGTATTTAATCTATAGGCCGAAGTCAAGGAAATTGAGATCTGGAGATTCCTGAGTTTTGGAAAACTCCTTTGCCACGAGGCAATCTGGCGGAGGAGCCCAAAGGTAATCACATTGGAAAGGCTGATGCCCTTGTGGTCTGTCGGAGGATGCGCCCGGATTGTGCTCGACCGATCATCCGTATCGATATTGTACACCGAACCCACCCCCGGGGTAATTCCAGGTAACCGACCCGTATATACAGGCAATCATGCACGTGCCACATTCGAGGCATCCGGTGAATTCGACCTGCATCTGGCCAGTTTGCTCATTGAGGGAATAGAGGTGGGCCGGGCATGAATAGATACAGAAGCGTTCGCAACTCCCCCACTTCCTGCGTATTAACCTGAAATGGTGAATCATAATTTTCCATAATCCTGATATCAATGATACTTTATGGAAAAAATCTGCGTAATATGATATTCACTATATTTCATAGAAATTCAGGCATGTTTCCTAACCATGAGATCTTCTCGTCAAGGAAAAATCGATTTTTTGATAAGCTACCATTGCATCATATAAAATACAATTAAAAAGGAATAGCCGTATATCGGAAAAACCTAAAAGACTTTCGGATCACGTTCGGGATGAGGGATCCCTTATATATTAATGATTTATTAGCTAAACTCTCCTACAAGTTAACTTTAAAAACGAAAAGGCGTCCCTGACACTATTTAACATTACTTCAAGAGTGGAGAGGATATAATCTCCTTCCGAATATTAATTAGGAACATTGTATGGAGATACCGGAATTTACATCGCGGGATACCCTGAACAAGCTTTGGTGGCTGCATGATTCTTTCTGGCATGCAGTGCTGGTGAAGGAGTTCGGTCTGGAGCGGGCCAACCGGATCAACCTCGAAGTTGCCGAGAAGATTTTCCGCATGATGACCAATCAACTTCTGCGAGAAAGGGTGATCCGGCGACCACGCTCGATTCAGGATTTGCTGTCTATCTTTAAGGTCATCTGGAAGAATGCCTTTTTTGACGACCTCTATATCAACGATCCAATCCACTATGACGGCGACACCGCCGTCTGGATTGGGAGCAGATGTCATGTCTATGATGCGCTTAAAAAGGCGGATATGCTTGAAGGGTATGAGTGCGGCTGCCAGTCAGTGCGCAACGGGGTGATGAAGGCCCTGCGCCTCAAGCCCCTTCACGAGATTAAGGAAAGCCTCGTAAGGGGGGACGGCCGCTGTGTGATCGAGATCACCTTTTCACCCGATGAATAACATACTCTGAGGAAGATGAGGGCCTTTTTTATAGGTTATTCCCTGATCTATTATTACCATTTGAATAGGATAAAGATAGTTAAATATTAATATCGGGAATTTGTTAGTGAATATCGTTTTTTATGGTCCAGTCGATGACCTCAATGGGAGATTTCAAGATTTCTGCGCCCGATGCCTTTAAGGCCTCACATTTGCTTTCTACCGTACCCGCTGAACCCCGAACAATGGCTCCGGCATGCCCCATGCATTTGCCTTCCGGAGAAAATCGTCCGGCGATGTAGGATGCAACAGGCTTCGTCATTCCATTTGCAATGAACTCGGCCGCCTTCTCTTCCTGCATGCCCCCCACTTCTCCAACAATGATAACCGCATCGGTTTCATCATCAGCTTCAAACAGTTTCAAGATATCCGGTAAATTAGTAAGAATGACCGAGTCTGCCCCCATTCCTACAACAGCGCTTTGGCCGATGTCTTTTTCTGAGAGAATGCCCGCAAATTCATAGGAGAGGGTTCCACTCCGCGAAATGATACCGACCCGTCCGGGCGAAAAAAGTGATCCTGGCATGATACCCATCTTACCTTTTCCCGGAACCAAGATACCCGGCGTTGTGGGGCCCAGTGCCAAAACCTCTTTTTCTAAGGCATAAGCACGCATCTTAATGACGTCATGGACAGGGATATGTTCGGGAACCACGACAATAAGCTTTATTCCCGCATCCGCGGTTTCATAGAACGCGTCTAAGACAAACGGTGCCGGCACGAAAAATACCGAGGCGTTTGCTCCTGTCTCCTGAACCGCCTCCTCAACACTATCAAAAACCGGCAAATCTTCGACGGTGTTGCCACCTTTTCCAGGTGTGACACCGCCCACTACGGTTGTGCCGTACTTCAGCATCCAACGGGTTTGAGTGCTTCCAATCTTGCCGGTTATGCCTTGGACAATCACGCGTGTTTTATCGTCAATAAGGATACTCATCTGTACGCCTCGTCTTTTTTCGCCTTTTGTAGAGATTTCACATAATTCACATCAGAATAGTTTCGCGTTACAGGTTACTTTTTCCCCACCAGTTCGAATAGACGATCCACCGCGATTTCGGTAGGTGCTTCTGTCACCACATGCACACCGCCTGAACGGAATATCTCCCAGGTTTCTTCTTGGTGATTACCGAGTGCCTTGGCCACAATGGGCAATGTGACATTATGGTCCCTGATATACCGAACAACTCCGCGGGCGCCTTCGTGGATGGGGTTAATGCCGCCATAGATATTGATAAAGATTGCCCGCAGGTTGACCTTCATTATAACGAGTTCCATACATTTATAGAGCAATTCTTCGGTAATACCCCCCCCGGTTTCTAGAAAATTAGCCGGCCGGAGGCGCTGGCCGATAATGTCCATGGTCGCCATACCCAATCCAGCGCCGGAGGCTATGATACCAATATCGCCACCCAAATCCACATACGTCACCCCAATTTCCCTACCTTTGCGTTCCAATGGATTTTCAATGCGCTCCGTCATCTGTGGCAGCGGGTACTGAATACGGGAAAGCGCTGAATTATCAATTTCAATCACAGAATCAACCGCCAGTAGGCCTCCTTGATACCCGGTTTTAAGAATCACCATTGGGTTGATCTCTGCAATAAGTGCATCAAACTGCGAAAAAACGCGATATAGACGGACCAGGACGTCTGCACAGAATGTGAGAAGACGCTCGGATAACCCTAGACGTCTCAGAAGCATCCGGGCCTGAAAGGGGTAAAATCCAAAGGTGGGATCGCAGTAAAACGATGCGATCTTATCCGGTGACGTGCGAGCGGTCTCTTCAATGTGGGCGCCGCCTTCTGTACTCACCACAACGACCGGTTTTCCTGAGAAACCGTCGACCGTTATACCCATATATAGCTCTCTTAAAATGTCGGCCTTTTCGCACACCATGAGCTTACGAACGGGGAGCCCCTTGATTTCGAAATTAAATAACGTTCCTGAGATCTCTTCGAGTTCTTCGGGAGTTGTAGCCGTTTTTACCCCCCCTGCAAGGCCCCGCCCGCCGACTAGCACCTGGGCCTTAAGGACGACCGGATAGCCAATCTCACCCGCTATAATCAGCGCATCTTCTGTCGTCTCAGCAACACCCCGTCTGGGGACCGGTATCCCGACGCTTTCAAAGATATCTATTCCTTCATATTCATATAGTCTCATGGTAAATTCATAACCTCACACACATTTTTGACAATAAGCTTTGAATATTTGGAGCCCGAGGAGGGCTTTGTTCACAATATTTCCTCTATTAGTACATTTTTTTGGACACGTTTCCCCTTCCGTCTATTATCTTCAAAGAATATGTATCGCGGTTTTCAAAAATTGCCTGATTGGTAATTATATGTATGATTAAAAATTTAATCAAGAATTTAATTGAAATGTGCTATTGAAATGTGCTAAGCTTGAAGTATGAGCAAGTATAGAGGGGAAAAAAATGCGAACGGCCTGATTGATCACAGCCATAAGGCTTACAAGGGCATTCGTCGAATGCTGTATCACAAAGAACTCGTTCCAGGCCAGAAGATCGCATATCGTGAACTTGCGGAACAATTACGCATGAGTCCAACCCCAATCATCCAAGCACTCAAGTGGTTAGAGATTCAGGGCCTTGTTCGCCATGAACCCCACCGTGGGTATCATATAGAGCCATTCAGTTTGCGGGAGGTAGAGGAGATCTATGAACTCAGGGAATTATTGGAAATAGCGCTTTTACCCATAGCAATTGAACAGCTGAATGAAGAAGGCATACAGCAATTAAAGACGGCGCTTAAAGCCCATTTATCTGCGGTTCGGGAATTTTACCTCAAAGAACGGTTGTTCAAAAATATGGAGTTTCACCTGACCCTGGCTGCTCTCTCAAAGAAGGTGACCCAATTGAGAATACTCCGTAATATCTTTGATCTCCTATTTCTGAAATACGGAGGTAATTATTTACCCATTGCATCACTTAAATCTGTGGACCAAGAGCATCAGGAGATTTTCGACTGCGTTGTATCACGAAATATCAAAGGGGCTCAGACAATCCTATCCCGACATATCTCAAATGTCAAAAGGCAGGTATTGCAGAGCCTTCGGCAAATGCTGGAAGAGGATGAAGAATCTGAATATTGATGGCTTCCTAAAAAGTCCAACTTCTGCGTTGTGCTGCATCCCCTGCTCTGTTAAATTGAAGGTAGCCATATCAATAGATATGGGATATAGAAGCTGCTTGAAAACAGTAACACCAAACAAAGAAAATATTTAACAGGGTAAATCACTGCAGTGTACTGTAAGTACGCCTCATTATTCAGGATTTGCGCGCCTTGAATTTGGAGCTTTTTACTTTGCCATCGAATTTTGACTTTTTACGAGATCATCAATATTAATGTCCTTATCAAAGAAAAATTAGAGTGTTGCCAGAGCAGGACCCGATCGTATGGCCGATCGACCGCGACTTCGCTCTCTGGGTAGTTTTACATTTAGTTTTCAATAGTATTCAAATATCTCAGGAGGAATGAAAATGGGGCTCAAGACAAAAGAGGAGTATATCGAATCATTGCGACAGATGAACCCGACCGCGTATATGTTCGGAGAGAAACTCACCAATATAGTGGACAACCCGCGGCTCCGGGCGGGCATTGAAGCAACCGCTGCAACGTATGAAGTGGCTGAGATGGATGAATTTCGTGATCTTGTGGTTACACAGAGTCCGTTGATCAACGAGCCGGTCAATCGGTTCACCCTGCCTCCATCTTCCATCGATGATCTTGTCGCACGAGTAAAGGTCAACCGGAAACTTGGAAACTGGGTCGGGACATGTCACCAACGATGCACGGGGCTGGATTGTCTCTCTACCTTGTCTATCGTTACTTATGATATTGACCAAAAATACGGAACAAACTATCACAAAAACTTCATTGAGTTCCTTAAACATATGCAAAAGAATGACCTGACGGGAAATGCCGGTGTGACGGATGTTAAAGGGGATCGCTCCCTGAGCCCTCACGAACAGCCCGACAAGGATATGTTTCTCCACGTGGCGGAACACCGGGATGACGGTATTATTGTCCGAGGGGCCAAGGCCCATCAGACAGGATCCCTTTCGTCCCATGAGATTATCGTCTTGCCCACGCGAGCAATGCGAGAAGGGGATGAAGATTACGCAGTTGCCTTTGCCATTTCCTCGGATACGCCAGGGTTGATCCATGTTGTAGGCCGTTCAAGCCTGGATACACGGGAACTGGATGGCTGTGATCTCGGGAACATCAGATACTCTAAATACTGCCCAACCCTTATCTTTAATGATGTTTTTGTCCCCCGGGAGCGGGTGTTTCTTTGCAGCGAAACAGAATTCGCGGCAGAGATGGTTGTACGATTTTCTTCTTTCCACCGACAGAGCCACGGTGGTTGTAAAGCCGGAAGAATTGACTGCATGATCGGTACAGCCCTCACAATGATGGATTACAACGGAACTACCAAGGCCAGCCATCTCAAACAAAAGGTAATCGATATGCTTCATAGGGCCGAAACCCTCTATGGATGCTGTCTGGCAGCATCTTATGAAGGCAAGCAGGAGCCTTCCGGCCACTATTTTATTGATACGGTTTTGGCTAATGCTTCGAAAATCCATGAGGGCAAGGAACTGGCCGAGGCAAGTCGGCTGATGGTGGACATCTGCGGTGGCTTCGTTGCTGATTTGCCTTCGGATCGTGATTTTACAAATTCGGAAATCGGTCATCTGCTCAAGAAATATATGAAAGGTGCAGACAAATTCCCGGTAGAGAACCGCATCAAGATGTACCGACTTGCAGAAAAACTGGCCCTGGAAAGCGCAGATACCATCTCGGATATCCATGGCGGCGGCTCCCCGGAAGCACATCGCGTAACCATTTTTCGCGAAAGTGATATAGAGAGTAAGAAGAAGTCGGCCAAACGATTGGCCGGCATTGACGATTGATCCATGTTGAAGCGTTTTTGGTGGAATGAAAGGGCCTTATATAAGGCCCTTTTTAATGGCTCTATAAAGCAGAGATCGGTCACCAGAAGGGGTCATCTATGAGTTGCGGGCTGGCAAGGCCGCGTAGTCTTGGATACCTCTTATTATGCTCTCGGCAAAATCGTCCTGATATGTATCAGAGATTGATCTCTTGCATTCTCTGGGGTTTGATATAAAGGAGGTCGCAATCAATATAGACGGCATCTGTGTGCCTATTAGGACATAGAAAGGTGCCTGCTTCACTCCTCGATCCTTAATATGGGAATATTTCTTATTCATATGTTCGTATAACGACTTTTGAACATGATCTGCCAATCGCCTTGATTCATCGATTTTCTCATTAGGCATGAGATCAGATAGAATCTTCTCCAAATCACTCATTCTTTCTTTTGAAGAATTATCATTCAAGACTTGCACTTTGGATGCTTCTTCATCCGCCGCGAAATTCAAATAATAGGTCTCAATACCATAAACTCTCTGATCTCTGTAAGCGTTGCAATGAATAGATATGAACAGGGGTACTTTCTTGAGGTTCGCAATAGCCACTCGTTCTTCAAGGGGGATGAATTCGTCGCTTTCGCGGGTCATGATTACTTCAACATTAAGTTTATCACGGACCTTTTTGGCAAGCTTTTTCGTTATTGCAAGGTTTATATTCTTTGAGTAAACACCTTCTATATACCCGGGGGCTCCGAAATCTTTGCCCCCGAATCCTGGGTCTATTGCGATTCTCTTTATGCTGAGGTCGCACTTAAGCCGTATAGTTGAAGTAGATGATGCGCATGGCCAGAATACAACAACCAAACCCAACACAGCCAACCAGTATGGATTCCCTTTACTAAACATGATGAGTAGGCACATAGCGTTGAAATTATCCCCTTGCCTACTGCTCACAACGTTCACGTGAGACATCAGCATGATTCACAGACAGGCTGGAGGTCCAACCGAACAGGATGTTAAGACCGATGATGATAAGGAACACCGCAAATATCTTCTTGAGAGTTTGCGCGGGCAGGTAGTTGGCCAAGCTCGCACCGATCAGTGCCCCAACAACTCCACCGACTGCAACCAAAGCGGCAAGCTTCAGGTCCACATTTCCCGCACAATAATGTCTGAGCACCCCTGCCAAAGCGGTTGGAACAATGACAGCAAGAGATACGCCAATGGCCTCGTGGATAGTCAGGCGAACCAGAAGTAGCAGTGCGGGAACAAGGATGACACCACCACCGATACCGAGCAATCCGCTGAGCACTCCTGCAACTACACCGACAATAACCAAGTTGATCATGGTCTCCTCCGTTCTTTGTGGATAACGGGCTGCGAGATAAACTGCAGCCTCGACTTGGGGAAAATAATGAACTGCTGGTTCATTAAAACTAGGTAGATGTTAGGCTGCTTTATAGAGAATAAATTGCAAGTAGTTCATCATTTTTTTCAACAAAGAGGGCGAAGTGGACGCCGTTTATCAATTAATATACAGAATATTTTCTGCGTATTAACCTGAAATGTTGGATCATAATCCTGTATAATACTATTATAATGATATTTTATGGAAAAAAATCTGCGTAATATTAAATTTTATAGAAATTCAGGTATTTTTTTTTAACATCAGATCTTCTAACAAGGGAAATAACGATTTTTTGATAAACTACCATTGCATCATATTACATTCAACCAAGAAGGGGTAATCGTATATCGGAAAAACCTAAAGGATTTTTGGATCAGGAAAATGAGAGACACCCTTAAATTATAAAGATTTAGAAGCCAAACCCTCTCGAAAGTTAACCTTAAAAACGAAAGGGCGTCCCTAAATACCACTACAGACACTTCCACCCAAAATTATGCCTTTAAAGCCGTATTTTTCCTATATAACCAGGTGCTCAATAAGGTTTTGGACGAAAAAATAAGCGCGGTCCGTGCTCAAAAGCCTCAGAGATTGCCAACTGTTATGAAGAAACAGGAAGAAAATCGCATTGTCTCCCGCTAAGTCTTTCTGCTTCTCGCACAAACTCATCACCTCAACCAGGCCGCCCTGTTTCTGGGCTCTCCCGCAATTAAGCCAGTGCCGCCTGCGAATGGTTGGCCTTTGATTTTTCGGGTTAAGCTTGTATAATGTTATGATAGTTAGATTTAAAATGGGGTTGTAAAGTGGAGATAGTAAGCGGGAAAATGATCATTTTGGGCGTAACGGGAGGGATTGCAGCATATAAAAGCGCTGAATTGGTTCGGCAATTGACCAAAAAGGGGGCGAAGGTACACGTAGTCATGACGAGAAATGCCCAGGAATTCATCGCCCCAATTACATTTCAAACCCTTTCGGGCAATCCTGTCCAGACGGACCTTTTTTCCCTCATTGAGGGGTCAAAAATAGGCCATGTGGCATTCGCGGATATGGCCGATCTGGTGGCCATTGCCCCTGCTACGGCCAACATCATTGGGAAGGTGGCAAATGGTATTGCAGATGACTTCCTCTCCACCATGATAATGGCCACCAAATCCCCCGTACTGTTCGCCCCTTCTATGAATGTCAATATGTGGGAGAGCCCCGTAGTCCAGCGAAACGTGGCCACTTTGAAAAAGGACGGTTACCATTTTGTCGGTCCAGAAGAAGGGGATCTGGCCTGTGAGGTAATCGGCCAGGGGAGACTGGCTGCGGTGGAGGATATTTTAGAGGGCATCGAGGACCTCCTCATGGAAAAGGATTTACGTGGAGAACGGATTCTCATCACCGCCGGCCCAACCCATGAGCCGATCGACCCGGTTCGCTTTGTTACAAACCGATCTTCGGGAAGAATGGGATTCGCCCTCGCGAAGATGGCCAGAAGGAGGGGGGCTGATGTAATTTTGGTTAGTGGCCCCACACAACTTCCCGCTCCGAGAGGGAATATTCGGTTAATTCCAGTCAAAACGGCTTCCGAGATGCGGGATGCAGTATTGGAGCATTATAAGGAATGTTCAGCCATCGTTAAAGCGGCAGCTGTTTCAGATTATCGCCCGAAATTCACCAGCGACCAAAAAATGAAGAAATTGAATGCCCAACTCTCCCTTGAAATGGAGAGAAACTCCGATATTATCGGGGAGATCGGATCGCTTAAGGGGAATCGTGTGTTGGTCGGATTCGCCGCTGAAACGGAGGATATCATCGCAAATGGACGGAAAAAATTGAAGGAGAAGCATCTGGACTTGATTGTCGCCAACGACGTTGGCCGATCAGACTCCGGTTTCGGAACGGAAACAAATAAGGTGGTTATTATCGACTCCGGGGGAAAGGTCGATCCCCTGTCATTAAAGAGCAAGGATGAGGTAGCACATATTATCCTCGGGAGGGTCGTTGAAATCTTAAGGAAAAGGGGTCGTCGGAGAGGGAAACCTTAGGCTGAGCTCTTTATGGAAGGTCGTGCAAGGGAAAGAAAGGATGCTACGGTTTTTTCTCGGGCTTTATTTTCTCCGATTCGGTTTTCGGTGATTCGGCGGCGGGTTTTCCCGCCTCTTTTTCCGTTTTTTTCCCTTCCTTTCTGCTTTCAGAAGGGTAATCGGTCACGTAAAACCCCGGTCCCTTGAGGATGAAATTCGTGGGAGAAATGATCCTCCTTGCCTCTACCAGACAGTTTGGGCACGTGGGGTTGGCCTTTTCATCTATCTTGTGGAAGACCTCAAAGATATCATGACATTTTTGGCATTGATATTCGTAGATTGGCATGGAATCATCACAATGGAAGACTGCAATGGTTATGATAACATCGCATTCTGCATTTCCCTTCGCAGCTTTGCCAATGCCTCTTTCTCGATTTGCCTGACCCGTTCCCTTGAAAGTTGAAACGTATCGCCAATTTCCCGTAATGTCAATGGGTTGTCACTCATGATGCGGTGCATGATGATGTATCTCTCCCTTTCGCTCAATTTGTCGAGGGCCTTAGAAATCTCCTCTCTCTGGATCTCCGAATCCTGAGATTGAATCAACATGTCCTCCTGATCAGGGGAATCGTCGGAGAGGAGCTCTAACGGTGTTAATTCTTGATTCTCATCAAAGGGGAGGTCCAAAGATACATCCCTTCTGCCCATACGCTGTTCCATCTCATGGATCTCATGCTCTTTTACCCCCAAATCCTTCGCGATGTCCTGATAGGATTGTGGATGACCTTCCTGAGGAGATTCTAATAAACGTCTCACTTTTCCCAGCTTGTAGAACAATTTCTTCTGGGCCTGGGTGGTTCCAATTTTTACGAGGCTCCACGTTTTTATGATGAAATTCTGAATGTAGGCCCTGATCCACCAGACGGCGTATGATATGAAGCGGTATCCCTTATGGGGGTCGAATTTCTTAACCGCCATCATCAATCCGATGTTTCCCTCCTGAATCAAGTCCTGAAGCTTAACGCCATAATTCTTATATTCCAAGGCGATCTTGACAACAAAACGGAGATTTGATGTAATTAATTTGTGCGCCGCCTCGATATCGTCTTTGTCCCGATATTGCACGGCCAATGCAAACTCCTCCTGAGCGGAGAGGATCTGGAATTGATTAATTTGCGCCATATATTGATCCAGGGCATTGCTGACAACTGGAAGATTGGACATTTTCCGTTAACCCTCCACAATCGAATTATTAGCACTCTATTTAGTTGAGTGCTAATAGTATAATACCTTTTAAGTGAAAATTCAAGGTCAAAAAAAGGGGAGCTTTTCAACAAGAAATACCATTTTTTCCAGAATATTTTTATTTTTTTCATTATTTTATATTTTTTTTGAATATTTCTTCCGTTTTCATTCATTTTCGACTGCACAAGAGGTTATATTTAATTCTTTTAATTTGAGGAGTGATAAGGATGGGAGAAGAAGAGAGGGATAAGGAGGAGAAGGGGTTTATCATAAGGGACAAAAGGCACTTCTCTCAGAAAGAGGGAAAACGGACTCCCGTCAAAAAAGAGAAGAAGGAGAAACCAGAGGCTGACGAGGCGAGGTTAAGAGGCGAAGAGCGGGAAAAGGAAGCGAAGATGAAAGAAGAGAAAAAAGAGGCGAGAGAAGAAGGCCAGCGGAGAGAGGTTCCCCTCCCCGAGGTTACCTTTTCCAATTTCGTCTTTTCATTGAGCACTCAGGCCCTCATCCAATTAGGTGAGATTCAGGATCCAGAATTAAAGAAAAGCCTGAAGAACCTTCCCTTGGCCAAACAGACCATCGATCTCATCGGGATGTTGAGGGAAAAGACAAGCGGGAATCTGACAAAGGATGAGGATGCTTTGATCGACAGCGCATTATATGATCTCAGGATGAGGTATGTGAAGGCAGTGGGATAGCTCAGATCTTTTTCCCGTTCCGAGGGTCCCTCTTTTCCCTCCTTGCCCACTTCATGAACTCACCTTCCACTCCCGTAACAGTTGGACAACGAGCCGTACCCCTACTCCCGTGGCCCCTTTTGGGATATAGGGCTTATCTTTATCTGCCCATACGGGACCGGCAATATCCAAGTGAACCCAGGGGTATTCCCCCACGAATTTCTTGAGGAAAGCACCGCCGGTAATGGTGCCCGCGGGCCTCCCCCCCACGTTCTTTATGTCAGCCACTTCGCTCTTTATCTGTTCCCCGTATTCCTCCCATAGGGGCAACTCCCAAACCTTCTCGCCAGTTCGATCCGCAGCCCTTCTCACCCTTGCCTTGAGCTCGTCGTCATTTCCCATCATTCCCGTAACGTTTTCACCCAGGGCGATGATACAGGCCCCGGTAAGGGTAGCCAGATCGATGATGGCTTTGGGTTTGAACCGCTGCGAGTAGGCCAAGGCATCGGCCAAAATGAGTCTCCCCTCCGCATCGGTGCTGATGACCTCAATGGTCTTTCCCGAGAGGGAGGTGAGGATATCTCCGGGCCGATAGGCAGAACCGCTGGGGAGGTTCTCCGTTGCAGGGATCAATGCGATCAGCTGGAAGGGGAGCTTGAGTTGAGATGCGGCTCGCAGAATCCCTATCGCTGCAGCTCCTCCTCCCATATCGTGTTTCATCTTGTCCATGTTTTCCGAAGGCTTCAGGGATAATCCGCCGCTGTCGAAGGTAATTGCCTTACCAATAACCACTACTCTGCCCAGGCTGTTGCTCGGAGGCTTGTATTCAAGGATGATAAATTTAGGGGGTTCCCGGCTCCCCGAAGCTACAGCAAGGAGGGCGCCCATTCCGAGCTTTTTCATTTCATCCACATTGAGGACCTCACACCGTAGTCCCGTATTCTCTGCAACCTCTTTGGCAATTTGGGCTAACATCGAGGGAGTTTTTCGATTGGCCGGCCGAGAGACCAAATCCCTTGCGAGATAAACCGCCTGTGAAATGGCCTCAGCGGTGTCCACGGTCTTTTGGATTCGGGAGATTCCTCTTTCGTCCGGTGTGACCAGATGGACCTGTTCAACCTTTTTGATTTTCTCCATTTCCTCCGTCTTGAACTCGGTGAACCGGTATAACCCCAGATAGATTCCCTCGATAAGGCCCTGAGAAAAATCCTCGAGGCTGATTTTTCGCTCCCCACTGAGGTAGGGATAAAGGGAGAACTCCTTTACTCCCTTATCGCGGAGAAATTGGGCAGCCTTGGAGGCGGCGCCCCTCCATTTATCTAAATGAAAATCACTCCTTTTTCCCAATCCCATCAAGAGAATGCGTGTAGACGGAATGGTTCCCTTGGTATAAATCAGGGATGGTTGATAAAGTTCCCCTTGAAAGTCCCCGCTTTGAATGACTCCGGATATGAGACCTCCAGAGGCCTTGTTCATTGCCTCCGTATCCCGTAGCAATTTCTCGTCCCCTTCGAAATGAAAGGCCACGACGGCCTCCGATGTGAAGGATTCGAGCCTGCCTCTTTGTAAGATGATCTTCATTGCAAAGTTCCTCCAACTTTTCTAAGCTTCGGAAATCCGATGCAAATCACCTTCATGCCCTGGGTGCGGTATCATCGGAATAGACATATTCCCTATTGCGCCCGTAGTTCTTGGTTCTTTCACATAGAGGACAGAGAGCTCGGATTTACACCGGCGTGAAAGAGCGATGCCTTAGTTCAAGCCATAGTGGGGTAAGTCGGGAAAATCGGCGGAAACCACGGTTTTTTAGGTGAACCATAGTAAATCACTTATTCATGGTCGGCAAGGCCGCTGAACCTTTTCACCCCTCCTGGAGGATCACGAAGATATTACCCCCCTCGCGGTTGATCAAAAGAAGTACTCTCTCTCTCCGGTTTGCCCTCTGCATTGCGCGTTGGTAGTCCTTGGTATCCTCGATCTTCTTGCGATTGACCTCAAGAATTACATCCCCGGGTTGGAGCCCCGCATTGTGACCAGAACTTCCGGGTTCGACCTCCACGATTACAACTCCGCGATCCACCGTGATTCCCCATCTTTGGACCATTTGGGGGGTAATTTCCTCCACCTTAAGGCCAAACCACCCCTTCTTAACCTCGGGTGTTTCGGCTTCGGCCGTAATTTCGCTTGCCATTTCCTCCGTTTCGATGGGGATGGTCATCTCTTTCCCATTACGGATGATATTGAGGGTAACCTCTTGGCCGACTTCCTTCTTGAGGACTTGTTGAACCAGTTCTTTTGAATTCCTCACCATCTGACCGTCGATCTCCTTGACGATATCCCCGATCTTGAGGTCTGCCCTTTCGGCAGGACTGTTGGGGAATATCTTGTTGATGAGAACACCTTCCTTATTTGATAACTCAAATTGCTTTCTCAGCTCTTGTGTGAGATCTTGTATACCGATACCAATCCACGCCCTAATGACCTTCCCACGTTTGATCAACTGATGGCTGATGGATTTGGCCAGGTTAATGGGGATCGCAAATCCAATGCCGTGTCCTGGTTGAATGATCATGGCATTAATTCCGATGACCTCTCCCCGTATATTACAGAGGGCCCCACCGCTATTGCCGGGATTGATGGATGCATCGGTCTGAATAAAATCCTCATAGGTTCCCGTACCAAAACCCGATCTGCCCGTGGCGCTGACCACTCCCACCGTAACCGTCTCCTCCAGGCCAAAGGGACTCCCAATAGCGACGGCCCACTGTCCAACCCGCAATTTATCGGAGTCGCCTAAGGTAGCGGGTTTCAGATTTTCCCCTTTTATGTGAACTACCGCGAGATCCGTTTTGGGGTCGTTCCCCTTGGTCGTCCCATCGAATTCCCTGCCGTCATAGAGCCTTACCGTTATCTTATCGGCATCCGCAACGACGTGGTGGTTGGTGATGATATTGCCGCTCTTGTCGATGATTACCCCGGAACCGGTCCCCCTCTGCTTTTGTCTGTACTCCCTTCTGGGGCGTCCGAATCCCTTGAAGAATTCCTCGAAAGGGGACCCCCTGAAGAAGTCCTCCCCAAACCCCTCCCATGGGGAGAAGCTCACCGTTCTTTCGCTGAAAATGCTCACCACCGAAGGCCTTACCTTATTGGCCACATCAATAAAGGCTCCTTCCAATGATGTGGCGTCGAAAGCTTCCTTGGTGAGAGGTTGTGATGGGAGGGCCCAATGGAAAAGGATGAAGAACGTTAATCCAATGAGAAGCGCGGCGCAATAGTGTCTTTTTTTTGGATCTTTTGCCATATTTACCTCCTCGAAGTTCTCCCTAAAAGATAACCATCAATTGAATAATTACAAGTCAAAGGGAGAATTAAAAAACCTCCTTTATGAAGACATCTTGCTATTTCTGTGCTTCTCGCTTAACCCTTTCCCCCCGATCCGATGGTTCCACGGGAATCCTGGCCTCCTTAAAGAGAGATCGATAGACGAGGAGGCTTGTCAGGAATGGAAATACATAAAAGATGAGGCGATACAGGATCACGGCAACGATGGCCTCCTCCAGGGGAACGTTGAGGCTATAATAGATGGCCGCCATAGATCCCTCCATGACTCCAAGCCCCCCGGGAATCAGTGAAAGTATCGAGGCGAATAGTCCCACGGCAAACCCCACGATGAGGACTTCGGGGTGAATAAAATAATGGATAGCCAGAAAGCAGAAGTAAAGGGTGAGGAGGCAGCCAATCCAATCGAGGAAGACATAGAGGACTGGGGCCTTCAACTCCCCCCTTTTCAGCCCCATCAATTCCATTCCCTGATTGAATTCCGCTTTGAAAGAGGTGAGTTCCCCACCTTCAATTATGGTGCCCCCCTTCTTTGAAAAAGAGGAGTGGAGCTTGTTGGTCCATCGGGCGATGCGGTCGATCCAGTTCTCCCGGAACTCCCTATTGACGACGGATTTAAATGCCAAGTACGTCACATAGAGGGCAATAAAGATGAGAAAACTGGATATGAGAAAATTGTAAATTCCCATTTGTCTGCTTGCAAGGAGACTGCTGAAGCCGATAAGGACGAATAACATCAATATCACATTGATGATAAAGGTATGGATGATGGAGATGACTATGGTCTCGCTGTAGGAAATCCCCTTTTTCTTCAGCAGGTAAACCCGGGCGGTAAATCCGCCTATTCCTCCCGTGGACAGGACATAATTGATGGAGGTCGAAACCCACGAGATGTTGAAGATCTCCACAAAAGAGAGTCGAATATCCATCAACTCCAGTATTTTTTTCAGCGAGAGGGCGATGAGGAGATAACTTCCGAAGGCAGCGGCAAAGGATAGGCCGAGGAAGTAAAGGTCAAGCTTTGCCGAAAGGCGGATCATTTTTCTGATATCTGATACGCTTACCAATACTGCCACTGCGATGAAAATAAGAATACCGATTTTAATCCATCTCTTCACCTTGACCCCTTTGACTCATCTCCTTGATATCCGTCCCTTTGGAAGGTCCTCTCTCAACTCCGTAGAAAGTAGGCAATCTCAGGCTTGGTCTACCCTCCTCTCCACCATTGCGAGGTTATTCGACACCAAAGAAACGTACAGACCTCATGGGCTTGTACATTGATCATCACGATGCGGATAATTTTTCCATTTACCGAGGGAGGAAAACCCTAATCTCCTCCAACCTCTTCCTCGCCATTTCATTATTGGGATCGAGCTCTAATACCCTTTCCCATTCGGCCTTAGCGAAGTCATACTGCTCCCTTCGGAAATAGATCTCTCCGAGAAGGGCATGGGCCTCAATGTGGCGGGGGTTGAGATTGATGGTCTTCATGAATTCAGTTACAGCTTCACTCTCCGCTTCCTTGAACCAATAAGCCAGTCCTAGGGCGTAGTGGATCTCATCATTTTTAGAATCCATCCTTTCCGCCTGCTTGAAGACCTTTAAGGCCTTGTCATAATCCCTGAGATATTCCGCATAGGTCATGCCTAAGTTATAGAATAAATCGAATTTTTTCAGCCCCAGCTGAACTGCCTTTTCGTACTCCTCGATTTCCCTCTCATGCATCCCCTTAAAGCCATAGGCATATCCTAGGTGATAATGGGCAAGAGCGAAATGAGGATTATCCTGGATTACCTGCTCGTGGGAATCGATTGCCTTGTCCCAATCGCCTTGTTCCAGATAAAAGTCCGCTTCCCTATCGCAAATGGTTTGAATCTTCGAGGGGGATAGTCCAAGGTGACCAAAGGAGCACCCAACGAAGAGAAAAAGGAAGAAAAATGGGTTAGTGATACTTTTATATTTCATCTCTGTGCAATGCGCGTTAGCGTATTTCTAAAAACCAACCGTATGAGTCTATTGAAATATTACCCTCAATGCAAGGAAATTCTCCAGAGGCTCGAGAAACTTCCCAAAGAGCTCCTTTTCCATTTTTTAAGAGACCTCGTCCGGGATCCTTGACAATTGAGAAACCAAGATTATATTGAGATTAAGGAGAGAGGAGATGATTTCATACAAGAGAATTTCATTAATAGGAGGTGAGGGTTCATGGCAGAGAAGGAACTTACTCCTTGGAGGCCGTTTACAGAATTAAGCAATCTCAGAAGGGAGATGGACAGGCTTTGGGAGGGCTTTTTCGGCGAGAGGCCTTTCGCGAGAGTTTGGGAGAGAGAATGGGCTCCGTCTCTTGATATGTCTGAGACCAAGGACAATTTTGTGGTGAAGGCGGAAGTTCCGGGGATAGATGCCAAGGATATCGACATCTCCTTGACGGGCGATATCCTGACCATCAGGGGGATGAAGAAGCAGGAAAAGGATGAGAAGGAGGAAGATTACCATCTAGTGGAGAGAAGCTACGGGTCATTTTCCCGCTCGGTGAGGCTTCCAACCGAAGTGGAGAGCAATAAGATAAAGGCATCTTATAAGAACGGAATCCTTAACATTACCCTTCCCAAATCGGAGAGGGTAAAGGCAAAGGAAGTAAAAATTAAGGTGGAATAGCCCATCCTCCTCTCTCCCCCTACCCAATTTCATATTGTGATTATAGTTATTTGTTCCCTTCAGACAGTCATTATTTGTAACAACCTCTCCCTCTACATGTTTTTTTGGTCATTCCATTATCCTCATCCCACAAGGGATTATCTCAACAGGCTTGGATTGGCAGGGGTTCACAGGGATACTCAATTTGTGTTTTTCCTGCTCCTTTCGGTTCTCAAGATTCCTCATCGTGAGGGATTTTTTCTTAAAAGCTTTTTCAGGGCTCTATGGTACATGGGAATGGCAGTTCCCACCGGATACTTGACAGGAAAGGACCATCTTTATATCATGTCGGCCGAATGTAGCTGCTCCGATTGAGCAAGCTAACGGATGGGTGTCGTGCGGGTAGCAATGTACTATAACAATCATGATGTGCGGCTTGAGGAGATCCCCGTGCCCCACATTGGCCCGGGGGAACTGCTGGTCCGAATAGAGGCGAGCGGTATCTGCGGCAGTGATGTGATGGAGTGGTATCGGCGTGAAAAGGTGCCTTTGGTACTGGGCCACGAAATTGCGGGGGAGGTTGTGAAGGTGGGCGAGGGCGTCCGGCAATATAAAAAGGGAGATCGTGTATCCGCGTCTCATCATGTGCCCTGCAATACTTGTCGGTACTGTCTGAATGGACATCACACCGTATGTGAAACGTTGCGTAAAACAAATTTTGACCCCGGAGGACTCGCCGAGTACGTTCGCCTGCCGGCAATCAATGTGGACAGAGGTGTCTATCTCCTTCCTGGTGAAGTATCTTTTGAAGAGGCGACTTTCATCGAACCGTTGGCCTGCGTTTTTCGGTCCCTGAGGATGGGCCGATTCCAGCCAGGGCAGACAGTCCTTGTCATAGGGAGCGGTATTACTGGATTGCTCCATGTTCATCTGGTAAAAGCCCTGGGGGCGGGTCGTATTGTGGCAACGGATATTGTGGAAAGCCGTCTGGAAGCCGCGCGGCAATTGGGGGCGGACGTGGTTCTTGATGCGAGAGGAGACGTTCCCTCTCGGCTCAAGGAAGTCAATGATGGATGGTTGGCCGATCTGGTGCTGGTTTGCACTGGGGTGATATCTGCTCAGATTCAGGGTATGGAATCGGTCGAAAGGGGAGGCACGGTCCTCTTTTTTGCACCGACAGATCCAGGGGTAACGGTCCCCCTCTCTATCAATGATCTTTTCTTTCGAAACGATATTACACTCACAACCTCTTACGCGGGAAGTCCGAGAGACCATGCGGACGCCCTTGAGCTGATTCGTACACGACGGTTACGTGTCAAGGAGATGATTACCCACCGATTGGGATTGGCCGAGACGGGCCGGGGATTCCAATTGGTGGCCGAGGCCAGGGATTCCATAAAGGTGATCATCGAACCCCAAAAGTGACGGAAACGTTTCCGTGGTCAGTCGTTCATTCCCTGGTTTCTTGAGGAACAGACGGATCACCGAAAATCAAGGTGCACAGTTACTATCAGAAGGAGGATGTTATCATGGATTGGGGAATGCAAAATCGTCTGTCTCGGCTGATTCAATCAGACGGCCACTGTTTCTTTTTGCCGATCGATCATGGCTATTTTCAGGGTCCCACCCGAAAGCTGGAGAAACCGGGCGAAACAATCAAACCCCTAATTCCTTACGTCGACGCTCTTTTTGTGACGCGAGGAGTGTTACGTTCCTGTATTAATCCAAGGACCAGTCCGCCCATTATTTTGAGAATCTCCGGTGGGACCAGTATCATCGGAAAGGACCTTTCCCACGAGGGAATTATCACTTCGATCCAAGAGGTCCTCCGCCTCAGTGTGGCCGCTGTTGGCATGTCGATCTTCGTGGGAAGCGAGTATGAGCACGACTCCCTTCTCAATCTGGGGAAGCTGGTGGATGAGTGTGAAAACTATGGGATCCCGGTTATGGCCGTTACGGCTGTTGGAAAAGAGCTGGAGAAGAGAGATGCCCGTTACCTCGGGCTGTGCTGCCGGATCGCCGCCGAACTGGGTGCCCAAGTGGTTAAGACCTACTGGTGCGAAAATTTTGAGAAGGTTGTTAATGGCTGCCCCGTGCCTGTAGTCATGGCGGGCGGACCCAAATGTGAGACAGAACGTGAAGTTTTCGAATTTGTCTATGATGGCATGCAAAAAGGGGCCATCGGTCTGAACCTTGGGAGAAATGTCTGGCAGCATGAGCACCCGGTTGCCATGGTAAAAGCCCTCCGGACCATCGTTCATGAGAATGCGTCTGTTGAGGAGGCGAATGACCTATTCAGGTCACTCAGTGGCGAATGAACTCCGCATCCAATGTGAGAGGAACTCCAGGGAACCGTACAAGAAAGGATATGGACAGATATGGGGAGTTGTTAAATATACTAGTATCATTTCCCAAAAGTAATTTATAAAAATCATCCCAAAACTGATCGTACGTATTTAATCGCATTTATAGACGCTATGCGATCGTGTTAATTATGCACGTTATTATTGGGATGTTACACTAGGACATTTACATGCCCCTTCGAATACTATGACCCTCACCCTGGAAGTTGGATTGTTCTGTACCCTTTAATTCTTCGGGTTATCCATTTTTCGATTGTTTCCTCTGTGAGCCCCCGTAACCTCTTCCTCAGATTTTCCAGGGGGATCTCAGCCCTTGCCGCTGATTTATGCCCCCCAGCGTGGCCCAAATCCCCGAAGAGCTTCGAGGCCATCTTCCCAGCATCCTTACGGTATCCGTCGCTACGTAGGATGATCACGAGATCATCATCGACCACAGATGATATGACGGTCCAGGAGATATTGTTCACCCTCATGAGGAAATCGGCCAGCTGAACACAGATATCAGGATGGTCGATCTCACCCATGTGAACGAAGATCTTGTCCTTAAAGATCTTCATCCTATCGAAGGCCATTTTAAAGTAGCTGAGGATTTCAGGCGAGAGCTCGGAAAGCTCGATCTTACGGAGCACGTTTTTGTTTGCCCTTGGAAAGAGGTAACGGAAGGCCCACACGTCCTCCGCTCGCGTATGGCGCTCGAAATTGTTGGTATCCGTCTTAATGCCGTAGAGCAGGGCCGTTGAGAGTCTGGTTGAGGGCTTGATCCGGGCCGCACTGAGGTATTCG
The DNA here is from genome assembly GCA_020346125.1 of Syntrophobacterales bacterium. GTDB lineage: Bacteria > Desulfobacterota > BSN033 > WVXP01. The sequence goes on from CP070774.1 coordinate 1,610,345, forward strand.
GTCATGATGGTGGAGGTTGAGCCATAGCTGGGACGGATGTCCTGAAAGGAGGCACTATAGCCCTTCGTGATGGGGTGGTGGTCTATGATCACATCGAAGTGATGGTCCTGAGGAAGATCGAAGTGGGTGGGTTGCCCATCGAGAATAGACATCCGATTGAACTCCTCAAAATCAATTTCCTCAATCCTCTGCATGGGGATACTGAGAAGCTTGACCAGGGCGATGTTCTCTTGCCGGGTAATCTCGCCAACAAAAGCCGTCGTCGCGTATTTTATGGATTTGAGAAGGAGGGTCTTCATGGCGAGGCTGCAAGCGATGGAGTCGGGGTCCGGTTTGATGACTATAAGGAGCCGGTCCTCGGGGGAGAATAGCCTCCTCAGTTCATGGAGTTTCAAGCGGGTTGATTCGAGATCCGGAAATCCGGACATCCTCCTCATCTGAGTCCCCGTTTCTCTTAGCTTCCTCATATCCCCTCGGAACAACTCCTTGAGATCTGGGATAATTTTTCCCTTGTATGGGCATCTTCAAAATAGGTAGTTTTGAGCATCTCTTCGATTCGATGACATGTATGGAGAGCAGCCTTTCCCAAGGCATTTGATCGGAATCCTTTTTGGTATATACGGATAATTCCTTTCCCCAGGGCGGATAGATTCAGGTCCAGGTCCAATCCCTTCACTATTGCCAGAGCCCTCCCCCTCTCCCTTCGTTCTCGTTCAATAGAAGTTGAATCGGGGGGCCGAGATAAATAAGCGAGAAGCTGGAGGAATGTCTTCAAATCGAAGCCAAGAGACTCGATCCTATTGAAGGGCTTTTCGCCCCAGAGTTTCCTCGGTCCCTCATGCCCCCCTTCCGCTAGATACCAATCCTTAACCAGGCGAAATCCCGCGCGGAATAACAGCTCCCCTTGGGCAGTACTGACGGACGGAACACCTTTCATGAGGCTCTCCTGGGTTTCCCAATGAAATGGGCTTTCGTAGGAGATTTCGTAGTCTCCAATTGATAACCCTTGGAGGCGGGACAACGAATCTCCTATTTCCTGAGGAGCCGAGAAGGCCATCATACCTCGTGGATCGTAAGGATTTTATCGTGATTTTATCCAAGGGTGTGATGAGATTCAATACCACGAAAGGAAATGGCAGTCAATTTATTAAGGCTTGGAAGCTCAAGCCTTTTTATTGGAAATATTTTTATAATAAGTTGATCACAGAGGAACCCAGGGGGTTTTCCCCCCAGATAGAACACCCAAACTGGAAGACTGGAAAAATGGAATACTGGATATCATCAAGGGCATGTACCGCGCGAAGAGGCATGTTTCCTCGTGACCTTCAGACTCCCCCCAAGTATGGAGAATGAAAAAATTGCTATGGTTCAAGGGTGTTTTTTAGACGGAGTTTGACAAGACGATTCAAATTCCATTATCCTTTATGCGAAAGAGAGAGGAGCATTGGAGATGGCAATATTAGGATCGTTTACATTTGTTCTCCACTCCCATTTGCCCTACGTCCTTTCCCATGGAACCTGGCCTCACGGCATGGATTGGTTGAATGAGGCAGCCTCCGAGACGTATATTCCCCTCCTCGAGGTGTTTAATCGGTTGGTCGATGAAGGCCATTCGCCTAAGGTGGTGGTGTCTATTTCTCCCGTGTTGGCCGAGCAGCTCGGCGACCCAACTTTTCAGGATGGATTGAGGGGCTATTTGAAGAATAAGATTGATGCAGCCAAGGAAGATGGAGCGCAGTTTACAAGATGGAATCAACCCAATATGAAAAGACTTTCCGAGATGTGGAAAGACTATTTCACCAATGTTTTGGATCTCTTTGAAGATAAATACCGCGGCAACCTGATCGCCGCTTTCAAGAGGCTCCAGGATATGGGAGCCATTGAGGTTATCACCTGCGCGGGAACCCATGGTTATCTCCCCCTCCTCGGCGAAGATTCAGCAATTAAGGCCCAGATCAGAGTTGGGGTAGAGACCTACGAGAAATACTTTAACCGACATCCCAGGGGAATTTGGTTGCCCGAGTGTGCCTATCGGCCCAGATATCAATGGAGGTACCCTCTCGATGGGTTTGGGGATGAGAGGATGAGAAAGGGCATTGAGGAATTTCTCCATGAGGATGGAATCGAATATTTCGTCGTCGATTCACATCTTTTAAAGGGGGGAAAGGCCATCGGGGTTTATATCCACCGTTTCGAAGCCTTGAAGCAGCTCTGGAAACAGTTCGAGAGGGAGTACGTCGTTGAGGCGAAGGGGATTGAGAAGTCTCCTTACCGAGTTTACCTCGTCAGCTCGTCTCCGGGTGGGGAGAAGCCAGTCGCCGTCTTCACCAGGGACCCGGAGACGGGAATTCAGGTCTGGAGCGGAGAGTGGGGTTATCCGGGAGACGGGCACTATCTGGACTTTCATAAGAAACATTTCCCCGGGGGGCATCGATACTGGAGGGTAACCAGCGCCAAAACTGACCTCGGCCATAAGGAAGAATACAACCCTGAATGGGTGGAAGAGCGGATAAGGGAAAATGCGAGCCACTTTAAGGATCTGGTAAAGCGGATTTTGAGTAGGCATAAACAGGAGTCGGGGAGGTCAGGAATCGTCAGCGCCCCCTTCGATTGCGAGCTCCTTGGCCATTGGTGGTTCGAAGGCCCCCAATGGCTCTACTACGTCTTAAAGTGGATGGATATGGACCCGGAGATGGAGCTCACGACGTGTGGGGAGTATCTGGACAGCGATCCTCCACAACAGATCATCGCACTCCCCGAAGGATCGTGGGGCGAGGGGGGATTCCACTGGATATGGCTCAATGAATGGACGAAATGGACGTGGGAGCTCATTTACGAGGCTGAGGCGAAGATGAAGGAGGTTGTTCAAAAGCACGCCAAAACTTCCGACTCCGATCTCTTACGGCTCCTTCGACAGATGGCCAGGGAGCTTTTGCTTTTGGAGAGCTCTGATTGGCAATTTCTCATCAGCACATGGAGCGCACGGGATTATGCCGAACTCCGGGTACGGGAACATTATGAGGATTTCATGAGACTGTATAACCTCGTTCAAAAACTCGAGCGAGGTGTTAAACTTCACATTGGCGATTGGGAATTTCTCGGGGACTGCGAAAATCGGGATAGCCTATTCGCGGATATCGATGTTGGCTGGTGGGCGTGAATGTGGAGGTCAATCGCCTTCATAGAGCGGCGGCCACTGTTCTGCATCGGTCAATCAAAGAGGACTTCGGTTGACAGGATCGGGAGGAAGGTGGCCGATAGATCATCGGAACAAGTAGGTACGGATGATGAGGTAAGCGATATAAGCCGAGAGGATTAATAGGCCAGCGATGATTCCCTTTTGGAATAATATCCTCCTTCCCGGAGAAAGGGTGTCTAGATAATCGGACAAATTACGAAGATCCTTATCCGAGGTGTAGGCGAAACACAACCTGGCGTACACCTTATTTTTTAGCTCTTCGATTGCAAGAATCCTTCCCTTGCACTGTATTCTGATGCCATTTGTAAGAATGGCGAAAACCATGGACTCACCAACGCGTAAATCGAAATTGGCCTCCACTTTCAATCCGCCCAGACTGATATTAATAGTTTGCATGGTCATCTGTCTCCCGTAGCGGAAACAGACGGCAGTTTTCATCACGGGATACCGGGGAAATTTCCGCTTTTCATAGATGGCTTGGGTCTTTCCCGAATATCCATTGGCGAAATGTTTTACCCCCCGAAGGGAGACATTCATGTCTCTATGTCCTTTTATCATCCAGGTCTTAAGGCCCCAGATACGGGTTACAGTGATATGATATCGATTTTGAAGAGCTGGCCTTCCCTCTATCGAAACCTATATAAAACTGAGGTACTCTTGTCAAAGGAATTTCTGGCCCATATCGGGGAATATGAAACAAGTGGCTTTTATTTCCGGGAAATTTCAGACTCATATTTCCAATTTCACGTAAATCAGCCTTGTACTGGGGAGGTTCAAATGAGGGACAAGTGAATGCCTTGACAATCAACGGCAGTAATGGTAGGAAATAAACTAAGTATTTGTTATTAAAAGCAAACTGAATTTGAATAGAGATCCCCTCACGGGATTTGGCTCAATGAACCGGAACATTTCCTCGATGTATTTCTGTCAAAAACCCTTTGGATGGAATGGTAGGGTATCAATTAGAGATGGGTGGTAGGTTAAACCAGTTAAGGGATTTCTTCACCTCTCGGAGGCTGGTCGTCGTCTCCAACCGACTTCCCTATAACCCCTCTCGAACCTCCGGGGGAATTCGTTATGTTAAGGGAAGCGGCGGTTTAGTCACGGCCTTGGATCCCATTCTTCGGCTTTCCAACGGCCTGTGGATTGGTTGGGACGGAGGGACTGGGGCCCCCATAAAGGGGAGACGGGTTACCATTTCCGAACCTGAAGGCGAAGGGAGCTATCAACTCCGGTTCGTCGATTTGACGGAGAAGGAGATCAGCCACTATTACTACAGTTTTTCCAACAGGACGCTTTGGCCACTATTCCATAACTTCATTGGGAAGAGCAATTTCAATAGTGCCCATTGGAAGACGTACTTCAAGACCAATGCCTATTTTGCAGGGACAATCTTGGAGGAGGCCAATCCATCGGATATCATCTGGATTCAGGACTATCACCTCTCCCTGGTTCCCAATTTCATCCGTTACCAGAATCCTGAATTAAGTCCTTACTTCTTCCTCCATACGCCCTTTCCCCCCTATGATACATTCCGTGTCCTCCCCTGGTGCAAGCCGATCCTGGAAGGATTTTTGGGAAGCGAGAAGATCGGCTTTCACGTAAAGGGCTACGCCGATAACTTCCTCGACTGTGTTCAGAAGATCCTCAACGTCAACGTGGATAGGGAATCTGGGATTATCGAGCTAGAGGAAAGGAACGTCAAGGTGGGCGCGCATCCCATCAGCATCGACTATGACGCATTTCACGATATGGCGCTGGCGAAACGGGTGACCAAACGAGTCGAAAAACACCGCAGGAGAATTGGAGATCGAGTAATAATCTTAGGAGTGGACCGATTAGACTACACCAAGGGGATAAAGGAGAGGCTTTTGGCAGTCGAACGATTTCTGGAGAAACACGGCAAGTTTAGAAATAGGATCCTCTTCATCCAGGTAGCCGTACCCAGCCGCACGAGGGTCGATGAATACCGGATAATGAAGAAAGAGATTGACGAAACCATTGGCCGCATCAACGGGCGATTTACGGGAGAAGGATGGCCTCCCATCCATTATATTTACCGATCGCTTTCTCGTGAAGAATTGGTGGCTTATTACCGGCTTGCCGACATCGCCCTCATTACACCAGGACGTGATGGCATGAACCTCATTGCCAAGGAATATATAGCTTCGCAAGTGGATAAGGATGGTGTATTAGTATTGAGCGAATTCGCAGGCGCTGCCGATGAGCTGACCGAGGCCCTATTGGTAAACCCATATGATATTCAGACCGTCTCCGAGACGATCTATAAGGCCATTAGGATGTCTTCGAGGGAGAAAAGGAGACGCGTGGAAAAAATGCAAGATCTGGGAAAGAGGAGGGATATCTACCACTGGGTGAGGGATTTCTTCGGGGAAATTGATCAGCTATGAGGAGTCAGGACTTCCCTCCCCACATGAGTTTCTCGGGGATGAAATACCTGTTCGATGAGAAGGACGGCGTCATTGATGAGGTTAGGGCTCAGGATCGGCGGGCCTTCTTTTTAGATTATGATGGAACCCTAACTCCTATCGTGAGGGATCCCCACAAAGCCTTCCTTTCTCCCGAACACAGAAGGATTATCGCTTCACTCCTTGGAAACGAGAACAATCTCGTCTGCGTTATCAGTGGAAGGGCCATCGAACAGCTGGAGGCGTTCATTGGCCTCAAGGGCCTCATCCTGGCAGGAAATCACGGCATGGAAATAGCCGGCCCCGATATTTCCTATGTGAATGATGTTGCAATTAGGACGAAACCCCGTTTACGGGAAATAGCCGAAATGTTGAAGAAGAAGCTGAGCGATTTCGAAGGCGTCCTGGTTGAGGATAAAGGGCTTACGGTGAGCGTGCACTATAGAATGCTACCGGTTAAGCGTCACGATAGTTTGAAGGAGTCCTTTTATCGGGAGATGGAGAAGTTCTTAGCCTCCAATACGGTTATCGTTACACGGGGAAATAGGGTTTTTGAGGTGAGGCCCAATGTGATCTGGCATAAGGGATCTGCGGTGAAATGGATATTGGGCTCCCTGTCGGGTCGCCATTGTAAGGTGAGGCCTTTTCCCATTTATATGGGAGATGACGAGACGGACGAGGATGCCTTCAATGAACTAAAAGGTCTGGGGCTAACCATCCTGGTTTCACCTCGAAAAAGGGCGAGTGAAGCGTGCTATTTCATCAGGAGCGTGGAGGAAACCTATCAATTCCTTGAATGTTTTGCCCACTAACGATTAATCCACACGATATTGTGGGATCTTATACGGCAGGGTTTTTTCAGGCAGACGTATGAGGAGGGGGAATTTAGACAATCGTGTATTCACTGGTGGAAGGTAACAATCAGGTTTGGAGACGATAGATTTTTCACCCGGAGAAGGTTCCTGCACGTGGTTTCCCTACCGGAATTAATTTCCTTTTAGCCCTCGCTCTTCTGTAGAGGTCCATATACTCTTTGGCCGCCCTTTGCCAGGAGAAATCGGCCTTCATTCCCCGAATTATCAACCTCTTCCACGTTTCTCCATCCCGATATACAGCCAATGCCCTTCGGACAGTATCGAGGAAATCCCTCGCGTCATAGCTTTGGAATTTAAACCCCGTCCCTTCCCCGGTTTTGGGGTCGTAATCCTGAATGGTATCATCAAGGCCGCCGGCTGCCCTGACAAGGGGAACCGTTCCATACTTGAGGCTATACATCTGATTGAGCCCGCAGGGCTCATATCTGGAAGGCATGAGGAAGATATCCGATCCCGCCTCGATCTTGTGTGCCAGGGTATTGTCATAGGCGATCTTGATGCCCGCCTTTTTTGGATATTCCTTGGCGATGCTTTTGAAGAGCTTGTGGTACTTCTCATCCCCCGTTCCCAACAGGACGAAGCCGAGATCCATCTTCATGAGGTCTTCCATGATTTCGGCCAGGAGATCGAGCCCCTTCTGATCCGCCAAGCGGGAGATGATGGCCAGGAGGGGGAGCTTCTTTAATGACCCCGGAAGGTTAAATTCTGCCAGAAGATCTTCCTTACATTTTGCCTTTCCCGAGAGATCCTTTTCGTCGTAGTTGGCCGCAATGAGGGGATCGGTCTTGGGATTCCACTCGCCGTAATCAGCCCCATTGAGGATGCCGTAAAGGTCATTGCTTCTATCCCGAAGAACACCTTCCATTCCATAGCCGAATTCCGGTGTCTGTATCTCACGGCTATATGCATGACTCACGGTATTGACGACGTCGGAAAAGACGATGCCGGCCTTTAGGAGGTTGATCTTTCCCCAGTATTCCATTCCTCCCGGATGATAAACTTCCATGGGAAGTCCCGTGACACCCAACTTCTTCTCATCGAATATCCCTTGGTAAGCGATGTTATGAATGGTGAATACAGAAAAAGTTCCTGAGAAGAAGGGGTCTTTCCTATATAGAGTCCTTAAATAGGCGGGAATGAGGGCAGTCTGCCAGTCGTTACAGTGAAACACATGAGGTTGGAAATCGAGCATCTTGCAGAGAATGAAGGCCATCCTGGAAAAATAGACGAATCGTTCCATATTGTCGAAGTAATCGCCCTTGGACGTTCCATAGAGGAATTCCCGGTCAAAAAACTCATCCTTGTTAATGAGATAGAGGGGAACGCCCCCGTCCGCTTCAGCCGAAAAGATGGAGTCGTTCAGGACCTCTCCGAAAAGGGGTATCTCCACGTCTTCAAAGATCACCTTGACTTGAAAGTCCCCCTTCTTGGTCATTCGATAGTAGGGCATGGCCACACGGATATCACAGCCCAGTCCCTTGATTGACTTTGGCAGCGAACCGGCAACATCGGCCAGCCCTCCTGTTTTGGCGAAGGGGAACACTTCAGGCGAAAGCAAAAGGACTCTTAACGATTCGGCCATGGATATCTCCTTTGCAGTCGGGAAACTTCCCTCTCTCAATCAATGAGCGCTATTTTGATGGTATTGGTGTTTCCTGGAATGCCGATGGGAAGACCGGCTGTGAGAACGATTTTTTCTCCCTTCTTCGCAAAGTCCATTTCCATCGTTATCCGCTTTGCTTTCTCAATCATATCATCGGTGTCCTCGAATTTGTCTACCTTTATGGGGATAACACCCCAAGAGAGGTTCAACTGTTTGATGGTTTCCTCGTTTGGGCTCAACGCGATGATTGGATGGCTGGGCCGATGTCTCGAGACGAGCCGGGCCGTCATTCCCGATTCCGTAGGGGTCACAATGGCCTTGGCATTCACCTCCCGAGCCAGAAGGCAGGCTCCGTAGCTTATGGCATCGGGTGTATAGCCTCGCCGATTATGGCCTCTGTTTTCGAAAAGCTCATATGGGAATCCCCCCTCAGAGGCCGTGGCGATGTTGGCCATGGTTTTCACTGACTCAATGGGGTAATTTCCCAAAGCCGTCTCCTCAGAAAGCATCAAGGCGTCAGTCCCGTCAAAAATGGCATTGGCAATATCGGTGACCTCTGCTCGTGTAGGCCTGGGATTGTTGACCATTGACCCCAGCATCTGGGTGGCCGTGACTACCGGTTTACTCAGCGCATTGGCCTTTCGGATGAGCATCTTCTGAACGAGGGGGACTTTTTCCAAAGGGGTTTCTACCCCGAGATCCCCTCGTGCAACCATAATGCCATCCACATCTTCCAATATGCCGTCGATATTGTCCAATGCCTTGCGGGTTTCTATTTTCGCAATGATGGGGATTTTTGAATCCTCCGATTCCATGATGTCCCTGACACCCTTGATATCCTCGGCCCTTCGTACATAGGAGAGGGCCACAAAGTCGATCCCCATCTTGATCCCAAAGATGAGGTTTCGCCGGTCATTTTCCGTTAAGGAGGGGATTTTAGAGGTTCCTGAGGGGAGATTGACGCCCTTACGGGATGAGATATGTCCACCGGCCATCACCCGGCATCGAATATCCGTGGGGTTGGTTTCAACAACCTCCAGCTCCAGAGCACCGTCGTCGAGGAGAATCGCGTCCCCAGGATTAAGCTCCATAGGGAGATTCGTGTAGCTCACCGAGACCTGATGTTCATCCCCAGTTACGTCCCGGGTGGTGAGGGTGAACCAACTCCGGGGTTTTAGGATTGCGTAACCCTTTTGAAATACCCCAATTCTAATCTTGGGGCCGGCGAGATCCTGAAGGATGGACACATTTTTACTAAGTTCTTGGGATATCCTCCTGATCGATTCAATTTTGGACTCATGTTCCTGAATGGTGCCATGGGAGAAATTTAGCCGGGCGACGTCCATGCCGGACCGGATCAATTCCTCAATGACCTCGGCCGACTCGCTGGCCGGACCAATTGTGCAAACGATCTTGGTCTTACGCATGAGCGTGCCTGGTTTCTAAGAAAACCTTCAGAACAAAGTAATTCTTATGTTATTTCGACATCTCTGAAAAAGCTCGCTCATCGCTGCTCAAGAATATTTTTTCGACCATTCTAAAGTTCGCTTCACTGCAAATCCCAAACTCGCCCTCCGGGCTTAAACATAGGATTTGCAACCGTTTCGCTTTACTAAGAATGGTTACCGAAAAAATCTTTAATTCGCTCTCAGAGATCCCTTTTTCAGTTTTTGACTCATTTCATTTTATCAACACAGCATCAGCTTATTCATTAGTTCGTATTGGATCAATCTCTTTTTGACCGAACGGGAGTTATTGTACATGGGCTAACATTTTGCAATTTGGGTGAATTTATATTCAATTTATCCCACCAAGATCAACCGGAGGTCCATCACGTTAGTATTGGTAGGGCCGGTGGTGAGGAGATCTCCGAGTTCTTTGAAGAAGTGGTAAGAGTCATTATCCTCGAGATAAGCGGTGGCATCTAAACCCAGCTCGTGAGATCTCCTGATGGTTTCACCATCGGCTATCGCTCCGGCCGCATCCGTGGGACCATCTGTGCCGTCAGTTCCCCCGCTGATGACAACGACGCTCCTCAATCCCTGGATACCCAAAGCCGAAGCGAGGGCGAATTCCTGATTTCTCCCCCCGAGGCCTTTCCCCCGAATGGTAACTGTGGTCTCCCCTCCGGAGATGAGACAGGCGGGCGGGTCGATGGGATGCCTCGTTTTTACGATTTCCTTTGCAATAGCCGCATGGACTTTTGCCACCTCCCTGGTCTCTCCCTCTATGAAAGTGGAAAGGATGAGGGGTGTATATCCCAGTTCCCTTGCCCTTTGCTCCGCCGCTTTGACCGCGATGATATTACTTCCGATGATCACATTGTGAGTCTTTTCGAAGATGGGATTACCTGATTTGGGGGTTTCCTCGATTTCCCCCTTGATGCCCCGCTGAATCCGGTCCTTAATGGACCCCGGGACTTTTCCCAAGAGATTATATTTTCTCAGGATGGCCATACACTCGCCAAAGGTGCTTTCGTCTGGAACGGTGGGTCCCGACGCAATCACGTCCAGCGGATCACCGATCACATCGGATAGCATTAAGGCAATAAGGGTGGATGGATAGGCAAGCCTGGCCAAGCCTCCACCCTTAAGGTTAGAAATGTGTTTCCGGATGGCATTGATCTCATTGATGTTCGCCCCACACTCCAGAAGGAGGTTGGTAATCTTCTGCTTGTCCTGGAGAGAGATTCCCTCGGCAGGAGAGGTTAACAGGGCGGATCCCCCTCCGGAGATGAGGCAAATCACCAGGTCAGTTTCATGCAGGTGCTCAAGCAATCCGACGATCTCCTGCGTCGCCATGACTCCATTTTCGTCCGGGATGGGATGGCCCGCTTCATTGAGTTTGACCCTTTTCAGTTCGGAGAGGTATCCGTATTTTACGTTAATAACCCCTTTTGTGATTCGATCGCCCAGGATCACCTCTATAGCTTGGGCCATAGAGGCCCCAGCTTTTCCGGCCCCGATGACGTAGATATTGGCATAATCTCGGAGGGAATAGGTTTTTCCATCGACCCTGATAATTGCCCCTTCCAACTTCAGGTGCATCTTGACGGTTTCGACGGGATCCACCGCCTTCAGGGCATGGGTAAAGATTTCTATCCCATCGATTCTCAGTCGTTGGAGGTTTCTACCATCTGCCATGACTTACTTCGCTCATCGGGGTCGAGGAACGGATTATGTGGTGGAGATCACCTCCGTATCCGTTGTCCCCTCCTCCAGGGCCGGCGCTTCGTACTCCCCGGAGATTTGAGCCTCTTGAGCCATTTTCAACTTCTCCTCCAATTCCCCCTTTGATTTGTGGAGTTTTCTGACGGTGTTTTTTAGGTTGAGGCGGCTGCCAAACCCGACGAGGGTTCCCACCACGATGCCGACGAAGAAGGGAATGAATATAAGAAGGTACATATCAAAGGGTGGGGTCTCCAAGCCAAAATAGTAGGAAATGGTGATGGGTTGGGTGTTGTTCTTCGCGAAGGAAACCGCTAGGATGATAACCAAAACGAGGATGACGAGTTTAAGGTAGTTCATAGCTCTTCCCCCCTTCATGTGGGTTGAATAACGATTGTTTTCATCAAAAGGGAAATAATAAAAGAGCCAAGAGGGGAACCCTTGGGCTCTTCTAAAAATGGTCGATCCCAGAGAGAAGACGTTATCCCTTTTTCGCCCTGGGCCTTTTCGGTTTAGGGGGTTCTTCCTCAGGGGGTTTTTCCTCAGAGGGCTTCTCCTCAGGAGGTTTTTCCTCGAGCTTTCCCCTTAAGATCTTTTCCAGCCGGTCAATAGCATCAGCTGTCCTGTCCCTGAGGGATTCCGTGACCGAGCTTAGCGTTTCAATCTGTTCCTTTAAGCCAACCTCCGCGCGGCCCTTGAGGGATTCCATGGTTGAGGACAGGGAATCGACTGTCTTCCTCATCTCCCTTGTCCCCCCGGTCCTCTGGTAAGCCAGGATGGAAATGATCAGGGCGATAATGGCGATGATAAAGGTGACAACCAACATTAAACTATCCTCCCTTTCACGAATGCTCTCACTAATGGTTTACAGAATTGGTTTTTTCTCCTCTTCCGCTCCCTTTTCCTTCCGTTTTCTCCGGGAGTAGCCCGTCCAGGTGAGGAGCCATCCCAAGATGATGCCGATAAAAAGGGTGCTCAAAAGCATAAGCGCACTCGAGATGGAGGCCTTCCACAGGAAAAATTGAATAGCGACAACCTGGGTATTTTGTATGGTAAAGATGACGATCAAAATGGCTAAAACGATGAATACAATAGTTTTAACAGGCATAAGGGACTTCTCCTCAGGAGTTACATTTTTTCCCGCTCATCCTGCAATTTCAGCGTCTTTCCCAATTTTTCAAGGGCTTCACCGGTCTCCTGCTTGAGTTTCTTCGTCTTCTCCTCCAACTTTTCCACCTGCTGGACGGTCTCCTTCCTAAACTTGTCCGTTCTCTTCTGCAGGGCTTTGACCTGGTCGTTCAGGCCAACCAATCCCCCCGTGCGCTGATAGCTGATGATGGAAAAGACAAGGGCAATGATAGCAATAATGAGGGCTAAAGTGGCCCTAAATCCACCCTTCACGATTTTTTCCGCCATTTTTGCTCACCTCATAAGGAGAATGTGATTTGGAATTTCAAGGCATCATCTTCCTTCCCGTGATCTGCTAGGAGTTATGCCGATTTCCGTTTGGGTTTTTCAACCTCAACGAGGGGTTTGCCCAGGACCCTTTTCAGGTCCTCCTCTTCCAAAACCTCTTTTTCCAAGAGCAGGGTGGCCATTTTTTTTAGTTTTTCCCCGTTCTGAACCAATATCTTCTTGGCTTTTGTATGGGTTTCGTCAACGATGCGTTTTATCTCTTCGTCGATCTCCTTGGCCGTTTTCTCGCTATATTCCTTAGAGGATGGAAAGGGGGATTGCAGGAAGAGGGGTCTCTTCTCCTTTTCGAAGGTGACGTAGCCCAGCTTCTCGCTCATTCCGTATTCCTTGACCATGCTGGTGGCGATATCCGTTGCCCTTTGAAGATCATTGTGGGCCCCGGTGGAGATTTCCCCGAAGGTGATTTCTTCGGCGATTCTTCCCCCCAACAACACGGCCAGTCGGTCCAGGAGCTCCGATTTGGTCATAAGGTATCTGTCTTCCGTGGGGAGTTGGAGCGTATAACCCAGGGCTGAGATGCCCCGGGGAATGATGGAAATCCGATGCACGTGATCGGCGTTGGGAAGGACTGAGGCCACAAGGGCGTGGCCCGATTCGTGGTAGGCCACGATCTCCTTCTCCTTTTTGGACATTAATCTTCTCTTCTTCTCAAGGCCAGCTACAACCCGGTCGATGGCCTCTTCAAAGTCGTCCGTCTCCACCTGATCTTTGTTTTTCCTGGCAGCTAACAGGGCTGCTTCGTTCACGATGTTGGCCAGATCCGCCCCGACAAAGCCCGGGGTCCTGGCGGCGATTATCTTCAGATCCATCTCCTTGGACAATTTTACTCCCCGAGTGTGGACTTTCAATATCTCCTCCCTTCCCACGATATCGGGCCGATCCACCAGGATATGTCTGTCGAATCGCCCCGGTCTGAGCAGGGCGGGGTCTAAGATTTCGGGTCGGTTTGTAGCAGCCATGATTATGACGCCGGTATTGGGATCGAACCCGTCCATCTCTGCTAACAATTGATTCAGTGTCTGCTCCTGTTCGTCGTGCCTACCCAGCGGGTTAACGCCCCTTGCCTTTCCCAGTGCGTCCAGCTCATCGATGAAGATAATACAGGGAGCCCGCTGCTGGGCCTGGGCAAAAAGATCCCTCACACGGGCAGCTCCCACTCCTACGAACATCTCCACGAAGTCGGATCCGCTAATGCTAAAAAAGGCCACATTGGCCTCCCCGGCTACAGCCCTCGCCAACAGGGTCTTGCCGGTTCCAGGAGATCCAACCAATAATACCCCTTTGGGTATCTTCCCCCCTAACTTTTGGAATTTCCCCGGGTTTTTCAGGAATTCAATTACCTCCTGCAACTCCTCCTTGGCCTCATCGATTCCGGCCACGTCTTTAAAGGTGATCCTATTCTCCTTTTGGGCAAAGATCTTCGCCCTGCTCTTTCCGAAGGAGAGGGCTCCCGCTTCGGGTCCCATCCTGGTGAAAAGTAGGCGCCATATAATGAAGAAGAAGATGATGGGAATGACCCAGGCAAAGATACCGCTCACCCATTTATTTTCCTGTTTTCCCTTATATTGGATTCCCTTGTCTTCCAGCGCCTTGATTAATTCCGGGTCTTCCACCCTCACCGTCTGGAAGGATTTGCCCGAATGGTCGATACCCTCTTCACCCTTTAACCTCCCCCGTATGGTCTGCGGGGTTATCACTAACTCCTCTACCCTGTTTTCCCTGACCAAGTCCTTGAATTGACTATAGGAGATTTCATTCGCCTTTTGGGCGCTTAAGTAGTTTTGCAGGAGGAAGATCAAAAGGAAGGCTATGATGACATACCATATGGTGAAGTGTGTTTTTCTGGATGGAGGCGGTGAACCCCTCTTCCTCTGTCCCGGGGAATCGTCTAACCCCAGTAAATCCCTTATGTTTGATTTATCCCTTTTCCCACCCTTTTTAGGCATCTCGACTCTCTTCTGTTATTTCCTTCTAAGACCGAGCAGTCAGGCCCATTATTTACAAATGTAGCCGAAGTGACATCTATTTTCAACTTTTTTCCGTTTAGGCATCATCTCCGAATACCCTTTGAAAGATCTCGTCCACGTGCCTCAGGTGACTATGGAGGTCGAAACACTCCTCGATTTCCTTGCGGGTGAGCACCGTGGAAATCTTCCGGTCCTTTAGGATCACCTCCTTGAAATCAGTCCCCTCTTCCCAAACATTCATGGCGTTCCTTTGGACCATTGAATAAGCTTCTTCTCGGGAAATCTTCCTCTTGGTCAATTCCAACATGAGCCTCTCCGAGAAGATTAATCCCTTTGTCTTTTCTAGATTGCTGGCCATGTTTTCGGGGTAAACCAGAAGCTTAGCGATGATAGTAGTTACCCTGTTGAGCATATAATCCACGAGTATGGTACTGTCAGGGGCAATCACCCTTTCAACCGAGGAGTGGCTGATATCCCTCTCATGCCAAAGGGATATGTTTTCAAGGGTGGCCAATGAATTTGCCCTCACCAGCCGGGCCAAACCACAGAGATTCTCCGAGAGGATGGGGTTGCGTTTATGGGGCATGGCTGAGGATCCCTTCTGCCCCTTTGTGAAAAATTCCTCCGCCTCGAGGACCTCCGTCCTCTGAAGGTGGCGAATTTCGACAGCGAACTTCTCAATGGATGAGGCGATGATGGCCAATGTTGTGAAAAACTCGGCATGATGATCCCTTTGAATAATTTGGGTCGAGACGGGGGAGGGTTTCAGACCGCACTTACGACATACGTAGTCCTCTACAAATGGGGGGGTATGGGCAAAAGTCCCCACGGCGCCGGAGATTTTCCCGCAGCTGATGGCCTCCTTAGCCCTTTCCATACGGGTCAGGTTCCTGTGCATTTCATCATACCAGAGGGCCATTTTTAAGCCAAAGGTAATCGGTTCGGCATGGATCCCGTGGGATCTGCCAATCATTATCGTATCCTTATATGTAAAGGCCTTTTCTTTGAGGACTGAAAGGAAGTTACGGATATCCTCGATGATCAGTTCCGAGGACTCTTTCAAGAGCAAAGCCAGGGATGTATCCAGGATATCAGAAGAGGTGAGGCCGAAATGAATATATCGCGAAGCCTCTCCCACATGCTCGCCCACTGCCGTTAGGAAGGCGACCACATCGTGTTTCGTTACTTTTTCGAGCTCAGCGATTCGTTCGATATCGAACCGCGCCTTTTCCTTAATTTCCTTCAAGGCCTGGAGGGGGATTTCTCCCATCTCCGCCCATGCCTCACATGTCAGGAGCTCGATGTGAAGCCACTTTTTGAATTTGTTCTCGTCGGTCCAAATGCGTCCCATTTCCGGGCGTGTATACCTCTGAATCATAATTATCTCCTTAGTGGAATCGAGATAAGGCCATGATGGTGGAGAATTCGTGCAAGGGGCATTTAGTTGGAAGAGGAAAACCGTTTTTTAACGGTAACCTTGCCTTGAGGCGATGCTTTCAAAGATCCTAATGGATAGCGACCATCCTCCGCAGTTAGGATGAGAAATTCCCTCATCAGTTGCATTTCATTGTATCCGTTTAACGCTAAAAGTCAATATATATATTCAATACTAAAACAAACGTTGAATGATCCAAAAAAGGACATGAAGGGTTTATAGGGAGCTTCCCAAAAAACCACAAAATTCTCAAGAATTTGGGGAAAGGGAAGGCAGGAAGACATGTTGACAAAGGCCGGTTGAGTTTCATATCATGG
Source organism: Syntrophobacterales bacterium (assembly GCA_020346125.1). Lineage (GTDB taxonomy): Bacteria > Desulfobacterota > BSN033 > WVXP01. The sequence continues at coordinate 1,626,813 of CP070774.1, forward strand.
TTTCATGTGACCCCCCAAAGTTCGGGAGCAGAAAATAAATGATCACCATAAGATCCAAGCGCGAAATCGATTGCCTCAGGAGAAGCAACCAGATCGTTGCCTCTGTTTTTCGCGAGATCAAGAAGATGGTGAGGCCTGGTATTACCACCAAGGAGCTCGATCGAGAGGTGGAGAGATTGATCAAGGCGCACGCGGGAATCCCCGCGTTTAAGGGATACAGGCCCCTGGGTTATCAGTCTGAGTTTCCGGCAAGCATGTGTATTTCCGTTAACGAGGAAGTGGTCCATGGCATCCCCGGACCCCGCAAGTTGAAAGAGGGGGATATCGTCAGTTTAGATGTGGGAGTATTGCTCGATGGTTATTACGGCGACGCCGCCATTACCCTTGCTGTCGGCACGGTCAGCGAAGAGGCGAAGAGATTGTTAGAGATAACAGAGAAGGCTTTATATGTGGGGATAGAAAAGGCGAAGCTCGGAAATCGCCTCTCCGATATCTCCCATGCCATTCAGGCGTATGCAGAGGAAAATGGATTTTCCGTTGTGAGGGATTTTGTAGGGCATGGGATCGGAAAATCCCTTCATGAGGATCCCCAAATCCCTAATTTCGGGCCTCCTCACCAAGGGCCGAGGCTGCAGCAGGGCATGATCTTTGCTTTGGAACCCATGGTAAACGCAGGAACCTGGCAGGTAACAAGATTGAGGGATGAGTGGACCGTCGTTACCGCCGATGGAAAGCTATCGGCGCATTTCGAACATAGCATTGCTTTGACAGATGGCGATCCTGAGATCCTGAGCATGGAATAGTTCCTCAGTGCTGCTGTGTTGCGGTGCTGCAGTTATGCAGTCTGAATGTTCATTCAATGAGGTTATATATTCGCGCTCAGAGCGGCCTTTTCTCACCAGCTCAGAGTTTATACTTGAATTTCCTCAGGAGGTCTTTTCGCCAGGCGGCATCATCCTCTTTTTCCACTCCCTTGGGGGGGGAACCATCGATTACCCCCATAATCCCCTTGCCCTGTTCTGTCTCCACAATGATTACCTCGACGGGATTTGCCGTGGCGCAATAGATGGAGCAGACTTCCTGGCACATCTTAATAGCGTTGAGCACGTTGATGGGGAAGGCATCTTTCATCACCACCACAAAGGTATGGCCCGCACTGATCTCCATGCCCATAGTTTCCGCGGTCTTTTTGAGATCGTCGTCATTTCCCTCCAGCCTCAATAGGCAGGCTCCGGAAGCCTCGCAGAAGGCGATGCCGAATTTGGCATTAGGCACCGTTGAGGCCATGATTTCGTATAGGTCCTCTACCGTCTTGATGAAATGGGTTTGCCCCAAGATTATGTTATAGCCCTCTGGAATTTCCAGTTTCACCGTCTTCAATTCCATTTCACCTTACCTCCCTTTCCCCCTCTTGGATCATCTGCTCGATCAGTTCCCTGCTGGGATGTTCTGGAAAGATCTCAAGGCCCTTCTTTAAATAGATGGCCGACTCCTTGAGGTTTTCCATAACATAGTAAGTTGTTCCCAGGTTAATATAAGGCAGGTAAAAATTGGGGTCCAGCTTAATGGCCTTCTTGAATGCCTCAATCTCCCTTCGCTTCCAATCGAGGCTTCTCAACTGATCGTATTTGTACCTGTAGGCGATTCCCAGGTAATTATATCCCACTGCCGAACGAGGTTCTATTCGCAGGCCTTTCTTATATCTCTTGATTGCCAGGTCGTATTTACCCTGTTTGACGAGCACGGCCCCTTCCTCAAAATAGGATGTTGCGCTTTTTTTATTCTGCATTCCGGCACAAGCAGCGAGGATGATCAATACAGCAAGGATAAGAAGAATAATCTTACCAACCGTTCTGTATATCCTCAATAAAACCATCTATATATCCCCCATAAGCCTTGCGGACCAATCCATTTTTCCCGAAATTCGGTCCCTTATATTTGAACCCATACAAATACAACCACATGACATAAAAAGCCAATCATATACATCGATGTATACCACGTGCACTGGCAATGGTCAATAAGCTGAAATTCACTCAATCTTTTAAGAGCTCCATTGCCTCTGAGCGTTATCTGGGGGAAAAGGATACAACAATAACTGATTATATACTCGTCATAGATGTCAGGAAATTTCGCTTAATTTTCGAGGGGTTGGCTTAAAAATGTGATTACCCTCAGATTCTCCCCATCGGTTTCGAAGCTGACCGAGCCATTGCTGTCCGTCCTCAGGATACGACAGCCAAAATTTTCATATCGATTGAGGACTTTCGGGTTGGGTAGGTTGAAAATGTTTCGAAAACCCACGCTGAATAGAGCGTACGAAGGTTTGACGGCTTCGAGGAATTTCCTCGTACTGGATGTTTGGCTCCCATGGTGAGGTGCTTTCACCACATCGGATCTCAGGTCCTCTCCCGATTGAACCAACTGAGCCTCGGCTTCTTTTTCGATATCCCCTGTAAGGAGGAATCGACGATTCTTGTAGGTGATCTTTAAGACGATGGAGCAGTCATTGGTTTGGGACCACGAATTGTTTCCATGCATTATTCCGTGTTGGGGTGGATTGACCACGTCAACCTTTACCCCATTGATCCATACTGGAGGCGATGCATCATGTACCGTGGCCCGGTGTATTTGCCTTCGCCTGACGATCTCCATGAGATTGAGATAAGGCCTGGAGAAACACTCCTGTCCGTTTTCCCAGAACTCATAGACCCTAAAAGCACTTGCGATAAATTGAAGGCCGTTGAGATGGTCAGGATGCGGATGGGTGAGGACGAGGTAGTGGAGGGTTGCGATCTTTTTTCCCCAGAGCACTGGGGCCACCACGTTTCTTCCCACATCGAAGCTATCATTATAAAAACCGCCTCCATCAATCAACATCCTCTTCCCCCTGGGAAACTCAATCAGGATACTGTCCCCTTGTCCAACGTCGATGAAGGTGATCCTCAACTTGTTAATCAGGTGGGTCTGAGCATACCAGTAGGATATGTCCGCTGCAATTACGATAAACAAGAGGATCGAGATGGGCAAAAGTCGTTTCATCCTCCTTATGTTGGTCAGATAGAGGATGAGAAGGAAGAATAATCCGATCTCAAAAAGAGTGGGCCTGACCAGGTAGTGGGAGGCATGGGGTATTGATGCAAAGATATGCACCATTCTGAGGACAAGCCAGGAAAAGGGAGATGCCAGTGTGACCAATAGTGAGCCCACTGGTAGCCAGATCAAGGCGGCCAAGGAGGTGATCAACCCCAAGATGACGATAAAGCCTGCTAGGGGGACGATGATGAGGTTGCTCAGCAAACCAACGGCCGATATTCGGTTGAAATGGTACGCCACGAAGGGCCAAGTCCCTATCATGGCGCCCAATGATACGAAGATAAAGATCTTGAGATGGCTGAAGAAAATTTGATATGGACTCGGTTTTTTCAGCAATAGGGGATGGGGTTTGGGAAGGAGTTCGAAGAACCTGGGGACGAGATAGAGGATAGCGAGTACGGCGACAAAGGAGAGTTGAAAGGAAACGTCGAATAGAGAAGGTGGAGAGACCAGCAGGATGACAAGGGCGGCAACGGCAAGGGTATTATAGAGATTCCGTTGTCTATCAAGGAGAATGGAGATAAGGTAGATGATAATCATAATGGCCGCTCGAATAGTTGGGATTCGTGCGCCGGCAATGAAGGTGTAGAGGACCAGCGGTAGGATTGTGGCCGCAGCCGAGAGCTTGTGGATGTTCTGGGTAAGGGTGATGGTTTCGGACAATCTGAGGCCCCATTTGGCGAGGGAAAAGATAACCAGAGCGATGATGCCCATATGGAGGCCCGAAATAGCGATAATATGGGCTACTCCGGCGACGATGAATTCCTCCTTAACCCCTTCAGGAATCTCCTCCCTCTCCCCCAGTATGAGGGCCTTCATGATACCGCGGGTTTCCGTGGGAACGTTATGATCTACTATTGTTCGGATCCTATCCCTCCATGCCTCGATGAGGTGAAGCAAGCCGTTTCCCTTTCTCCGTGCTATGGTGACAATTCCCGTATCCTTTCCAAGATATCCGGTCACCCAGATTCCCTTGCATGCCAAAAAACGTCGGTAATTAAAACCCCCGGGGTTATTGAAATTTCTCGGATGAAAGAGTTTGGCAATGAAACGGATTCGGTCTCCATACCGGAGATCTCCCGTGTATTCCTTGACGGAAATGAGAACCTTACCCCTGGCCTTGATGAGCCCATCGGACAGGTATATGTTCTCGACCTTCAGGTGGAGCTTTGTCCCCTCCGGTGATGGGATTGGCCGCCGATAAAGGAGGCCCTCAATGTTTACCCGCCCTTTACCAGCGTAATGGAAGATATGGTTCGGGGGAAAGTGAGGACGAAGGTGAAGGTGGATGAGCTCTATCCCCAAAAACAAAAAGAGGATGAGGATGGCGGCGGTCATCAGCGTTGGCTTGTTTCTGAGGTTCGATACGACCGATAGAAAGATCAAGGCTATGATGCAGATATATGACAATGCCCGCGGAATGGCCAGGTGTTCGCCTACCGTCAATCCCACGAGATAGACGATTACGATGGGGATGAGGGGCATATGGATGGTCTGCCGACTCCGTAACCATTCCATGGGTATTGATGGAGCTTAGAGGATAGAGGCGATTGAGGCGGAAAATAGCAGATTTAGCCCGAAGAGTCAAAGGGGATTTCTGGACAAGCCCTGCATTTTTGACTTTTCGTGGCAGATGGGCCCTTCGGATGGTCCTTACAGTTATTCCTTTCAAAGGAGAGGAACGTATGCTCTAATAGGCATTCATCAACAGTTCTTGCTTCACCCTGAACAATTTTTCGCTCAGGCTGACATGGTAGAGATGGGGGTTTTGGAATCGCTTGAACTCCGAGCCCAATCGATCGAGGTTTCTCTTCGTGTTCTTCTGGATTTCCTTGAGAGGAGGGGTATCGTAAACTCGCTTGCCGTCGACGAAGATGGGGACTAACAACTCCTCTCGCTCGAAGTTGGGGGGATAGGCTTTATAGATATGGGGATATACCGGATGGTATGCCCTGGTGGGCTTGTCGGGATAAGGGCCTTCGTCCTCGAGGAACAGGACATCCCCACGCATCATGCCCGATTCATCATAGTATCGAACCAGCTTTTTTACCCCTGGGTTGGTGATTTTTTCCGGATTGTCCGATCTCTTGATCTTGGGAACCATTTTCCCATTCTCAGCGATGGCCGTGAGCTTATAGATCCCACCGAGTGCGGGGCATGAATAGGCGGTGACGAGCCTCGTTCCCACCCCCCAGATATCTATCTTCGCATCCTGTTTCTTCAGGCTCTCTATCAGCCACTCGTCGAGGTCGCTGGAGGCAATGATCTTGGTCCCTTCAAA
>CP070774.1:1632289-1649402 GCA_020346125.1 Syntrophobacterales bacterium
GGGCGAGCCAAAATTATCGATTAGCGTTTAAATTAATTAGAACCGCTCTACTGAACATTCCTAAATCGCCGCCAGATGTTCCTCAGCAGTTCCAGAATTTTCAATAGTTAAAGTACAAAGTTCCAAAATCAGTTTCATTCGCTCCGGCAGGTAACCTTCATTTAAACAATGATGCCTGCTGTTTTGGAACCTCCGTCTGGTAGAAATCCCTAAGGATTTGTCTTGTTTTAGCGTGTGTGTTTTGCTGAAAAAAGCTTATAATCATTGAGATATTTAAGTCTGTGGGTTTATAATGTAATGGTGGATTGAATATGAGGCGATAACGAGTGTGGAGAAAATCGGATGGGATCATTTCTTAATGTTCCCTGCAAACCGGAAGGCAACTAAGCATTATTTAGGGAAAGATGAGAGACCGGTCGAAGAGAGAGGATGAGCTGATCAAGGAAGGGTGGACGAGGCGGTTCGTCACCAGTGAACCTCGATTGAGCGAGGTGGTGGAGCTTTACCGATCTATGGGTTATGAGGTTCACTTGGAACCCTTACCCCTTGTGGATTGCGATTCGCCGGATGAGGAATCCGAGGAATGCAGGGTCTGTTTTAAGGGCTTCGAGGATCAGTACAGGATCATCTACACCCGCCCAAAGAGGGGTGAGAATGAAGAGGATGCTCTCTTTTAGGCGTGGATTCGGAAATCCAACACCATTTGACTCGGGTCATGTATGATTGTCTCCAATGTCAGCGTAAAGAATGGGGAAAACTGAGGTAAATCTAGAACCTTAGAAATTCGTTGGAGAGGGAAGATGCGATTCATCTACGGTCCTGTTCCATCGAGGAGATTGGGCCTTTCCCTCGGGGTCGATCTGGTCCCAAAGAAGACGTGCTCCTATGACTGTATTTACTGCCAGCTGGGGAGGACGACCAACAAGACCATTCAACGGGACATATACATTCCAGACCAACCGATCATACGGGAGATAGAGGAGTATTTGGACCATATGAAAACCCCCGTCGACTATATTACCTTCTCCGGTTCGGGGGAACCAACCTTGCATTCTCGGATTGGGTCCATCATCGGGGAAATCAAGGGGATGACGTCCATACCGGTGGCAGTTATTACGAATGGTTCCCTCCTCTTTATGGATGAGGTCAAAGGGGATCTCAGCCAAGCGGATTTGGTGATTCCCTCTTTGGATGCCGTCTCAAGGACCATATATGAAACTATCAACCGACCTGAGGAATCGCTTGAGATTGATCAGGTTATCCAGGGGATGGTTGATTTCAGGGCTCAGTTCCGAGGGCAAATCTGGGTTGAAGTCCTCTACTGTCGAGGCGTAAATGATGATCCTTCAGAAATTACAAAGATGAAAACAGTAGTGGAGAAAATCAATCCCACCCGGATCCAGCTCAACACGGTTTACCGACCTCCGGCGGAGGATTTCGCCTCCCCCTTGACGGAGGAGAGGCTCAAGGAGATCCAGGAGGATTTCGGCTCTAAAGCATCGATCATAGCCCCGTATCGAGGGGATAATTTTCTTGGAGCAAAGGGAGTGGTAGAGACACGGATTATCAATGCCCTGAACAGGAGGCCTCTCACCGCTGAAGATATGGCGGAAATGTTGGGACTTCATCCACAGGAGATTATCAAACATTTAAAATCATTGCTCGATGGTAATACGATCCGCTACAGGTTACACGGTCGCAAGACTTTTTACGAAATCGCAAGCTGAGCCCCGACGTTAATCACCCCACAATGAAGTCGAAACTCGTTCGCGGGAAAGGACGAGGAGTATCATGAAAATTCTGGACGATGTGATCGATTCCCTTTCCCATGGAGAACCGAAGGTAAGGGAAATTCACGTCTGCGCCCATTGGACAGCGGTTCTGAGCAGATACTGCGGGCTCGCATCCACCTTTAAGGAAGAGGTACATCCCCATAAGGGGGTGAGGGATGTGGGTCATCTAATGGAAAGGAGCGCTTTCGAACTCGCCCTCTACTCACGGTCTGAAAACCTTCTTGAGGCGTCCATCGGCATGGCGGCTATCAATTCCCTCATCGATATCGATGAATCCAGGTGTGTCGAAGCCAATGCCTATGAGATCATCTTGGAAAAGGGAAGGGGAAGGAATGTGGCTATTGTAGGTCATTTCCCCTTTATTCCCATGATAGAGGAGTCGGCCAAAAACCTCTGGGTCATCGAGAAACGGCCATTGGAGGGGGATCTTCCGGAAGAAGCAGCCCAGGAAATCCTGCCCCAGTGCGATGTAGTAGGGATTACCGGAACATCATTTATCAATCACACCTTGGAGGATCTCTTAGCTCAGTGCAAGGGGAGTTTTATCGCCTTGATCGGCCCTACAACTCCCCTTACTCCCGTTCTCTTCGATTATGGAATTGATGTTATCTCGGGTTCGAAGGTGGTGGAACCCCAAGTGGTAATCCGTTTCATTAGCCAAGGGGCTACCTTCAAGGAATTACATCACCATGGAGTCAAATTGCTGACCATGATGCGGTAAGGCCCGGAAGAGATCACATCAGGGCCGCTTATGCGAGATCTTTTACCGATAGGGTTCCCGTTTATCCCATCACTTTATTTATCACGTGTAAAAGTGGGATTGAAACACCATCTAAAGGGGTTATGGAGTATTCTATTTGTCCTCAGGTAGCTGGTTTAACTCGATGAGAACCCCTCCTGAGCTCTTAGGGTGAATAAAGGCCACCCTTGTATTGTGGGCTCCTGGACGAGGATTTTCATCGATCATGCGGGCCCCTCGCTTCTTCAATTCCTCTACCTCTCTTTGGATATCATCCACCTCGAGGCAAATGTGGTGGATCCCGGGGCCCTTGGTTTCAAGAAATTTGACGAGGGGGGAATCGTCGCTGGCGGGTTGAATCAGTTCGATATTACTCTCTCCGATTTTGAAAAAGCCGACTTTAGTCTTTTGCTCCGTAACCACTTCCACACCGGAAAGGTCCAGCTTGAGGACATCAGTATAAAATGTGACCGCCTCATCGATGTCATTGACCGCAATGGCAATGTGATCAATTCTCTTAACCATTTTAACAACCTCCTTGAAGTGGCTTAAAGGGTCCAGTTTTAGCGTTGAACGATCTTCTCGATGAACCGAACGATTTCCTCGATGGTTGTCCCGGGTTGAAAGATTTCCCTGATGCCGGCTTTCTTCAACCCTGGTATGTCATCTATGGGAATTATGCCTCCCCCAAAGACGGGTATCTCCCCTGCTTGTTTCTCCTTTAAAGACTCCACGATCTTTGGAAAGAGGTGATTGTGGGCACCGGAGAGGCAACTCAGCCCGACGATATCAACGTCCTCCTGGACCGCTGTTGCCGCAATTTGTTCTGGGGTTTGCCGAATCCCGGTATAGATGACCTCCATACCGGCATCCCGTAAGCCCCTGGATACGACTTTGGCACCTCGATCGTGTCCGTCTAATCCCGGCTTTGCGATGAGTACTCGAATTTTCCGTTCCCCTATCATGGCTTGTCTCCTTGGAGTTTTCATTCGGCCAATCTAAGATTTGTGAGACTCTCGAAAAGGAACTCTCAGAGCGAATTTGGTTCGTATTTGAATTAACATATGAAACTCCCTGACCGCATGACTGCAGCACCGCAGCACCACCTGCGAACCGCAGGACTCAGCTTACCCTATATTCCCCGAAAACAGCCCTTAACACATCGGATATCTCCCCCACGGTGGCATAGGCCCTTACCGCATCCAAAACTGGGGGAACGATATTTTCCTTTCCCTCCGCTGCTTCTCTCAGGGCCTCCAGCGTCCTCCTGACCCGGCTGAGGTCCCTTTCCGTTTTTACCCTCGCCAGTTTTTCCTTCTGGTATCTCTCTACCTCTGGGTCTATTTTCAAGATATCCCTGAGGGGCTCTTCCTCGGTGACGAATTCGTTCAACCCCACAATGATGAGATCCCTATCCTCGATCGCCTTCTGATAGGCATAGGCGCTGTTGAGAATTTCATTTTGCATGAATCCGGATTCGATGGCCTTAACAACGCCTCCCATGGAATCGATCTTATCTATGTACTCGATGGCCTTAGCCTCGATTTCATCGGTCAATTTTTCAATTGCATAAGAACCCGCCAGGGGATCTACAATATCCGTTACACCAGTTTCATTTGCGATGACCTGTTGGGTCCTCAGGGCAATAGTCACGGAATCCTGCGTAGGGGTGGCATAGGCTTCGTCCCGTGAGTTGGTATGGAGGGATTGGGTTCCCCCCAGCACAGCGGCCAGAGCCTGAAGTGTTACCCGGATGATGTTGTTGTCGGGCTGTTGTGGGATAAGGGCACATCCCGCCGTTTGAGTATGGAAACGAAGCATACATGAGGCGTCCTTTTTGGCGCCAAATCGCCCCCTCATAATCCGGGCCCAGAGCCTGCGAGCCGCCCTGAACTTGGCCACTTCCTCAAAAAAGTTGTTGTGACAACAGAAGAAGAAGGAGAGCCTGGAGGCGAAAGAGTCCACATCCATTCCCACCTTAATGGCTGCCTCCACATAGGCGATGCCATCGGCCAGCGTGAAGGCAACTTCCTGGACCGCAGTGCAACCAGCCTCCCTCATATGATAGCCGCTGATGCTGATGGTGTTCCATTGTGGAACGTGATCTTTGCAGAAGGCGAAGATATCCGTGACAATTCTCATGGATTCCTGCGGAGGAAAGATATAGGTTCCCCGAGCCACGTATTCCTTGAGGACCTCATTCTGGATAGTCCCCCTGAGGGACTCCGGCTTTACCCCCTGCTTTTCGGCCACGGCAATATACATGGCCAGTAGGATTGCCGCTGTTGAATTGATAGTCATGGAGGTGGATACCTTGTCCAAGGGGATATCCTCAAAGACGGTCTCCATGTCCCCAAGGGTATCGATGGCGACGCCAACTTTCCCCACCTCTCCGGCACTCAGGTGATGATCGGAATCGTAGCCGATCTGGGTGGGGAGGTCGAAGGCCATACTGAGGCCCGTCTGGCCGTGATCCAAGAGATATCGGTAGCGCTTATTGGTCTCCTCCGCTGTGGCAAACCCGGCATATTGCCTCATGGTCCAGAATCGGCCCCGGAACATGGTCGGCTGTACTCCTCTCGTGAATGGATATTCACCTGGAAAACCCAGTTTTTCTGAATAATCGAATTCTTGCATGTCCAGGGGGGTGTAAAGCCGGTTCAATTCGATTTCTGAGGTTGTTTTAAAGTTCTCCCTTCTCTCGGGAAATCGGTTAAGGACCTTGGCAAGGGTGGTTCCCTCCCATCTCTTGAGTTCGCGTTTCGGATCCAGTTTCCCCTTCATGGCAGCTCCCTTTTTGGGTTTACTTCATGGCCATCCTCTTTACTCTTGCTTTTGAAATCGTTGAAAAAGTAAAGAATGGAGTTCTGAGCGCGAATTAAGATTTTTTCGGTAACCATTCTTAGTGAAGCGAAACGGTTGCAAAGCCAATGTCTGAGCCCGGAGGGCAAGTTTTGGGTTTGCAGTGAAGCGAACTCTAGAATGGTCGGAAAAATATTCCTGAGTGGCGATGAACTCCTTTCTCAAAGATCCTTTGCCCATCGAGTCGAGGGCATAACCCAATGTTCGTTCAGCTCCTTATGGTGGAACTCACAGCGGTATATTTCCGTGCTTTTTCGGTGGATTGGAATCTACCTTATTCTTCAACATCTCTAAGGCCACTATGAGCTTCGGCCTTGTCTCCTCGGCCTTAATCACCTCGTCGATATATCCGAGTTCGGCCGCCCTGTAAGGGTTGGAGAATTTTTCCATATACTCGGTAATCAACTCCTCCTTTTTCTCTTTCGGATCATCTGCTCTCCCAATCTCATTTTTGAAAATGATTGGCACGGCGCCTTCAGCACCCATCACGGCGATCTCCGCGCTTGGATAGGCATAATTGATGTCCCCCCGCAGATGTTTGCTGGACATCACACAATAGGCCCCTCCATAGGCTTTTCTTGTGATTACGGTAATCTTTGGTACCGTGGCCTCTGAATAGGCATAAATGAGCTTGGCACCATTTCTGATGATCCCCCCGAATTCCTGGGCAGTACCCGGAAGGAATCCCGGGACATCTTCAAAGGTGATGATGGGAATGTTGAAGGCGTCCAGAAACCGCACAAAGCGTGCCCCTTTTATGGAGGCGTCGATATCAAGACACCCGGCAAGCCAGTTGGGCTGATTGGCAACGATCCCCACAGGCATTCCGTTGAGCCTCGCGAATCCGACGACGATATTTCTGGCAAAGTACTTATGGACCTCGAAAAACCGATGGTCATCCACAACGCTGCGGATGATTGTTATGATGTCATAGGGTTTTCTCGGATCATCCGGGACAATCTTTTTGAGGGAATTATCGGTTCGCTGAGGGTCATCCGTGCAGTCAATGGATGGGGGCCTTTCCCTGTTGTTTTGCGGGAGGTAGCTGAGAAGCTCCTTCACCATTTGAATCGTATCCTCGTCATCCTCACCCGCGAAATGGGCGACCCCGCTTTTGATGTTGTGGGTCATCGCACCCCCCAGCTCTTCATCGGTTACGTCCTCGTAGGTTACGGCCTTGACCACTTTGGGCCCCGTGATGAACATGTAGCTTGATTTCTTGCTCATGAATACGAAATCGGTAAGGGCAGGAGAATAGACGGCGCCTCCAGCGCAAGGTCCGAGGATAACCGAAATTTGGGGAATGACGCCAGAAGCCAAGGTATTTCTCAAAAAGATATCCGCGTATCCCGCTAAGCTTCCCACCCCTTCCTGTATCCTTGCCCCACCTGAGTCATTGATGCCGATTAGGGGAGCACCGTTCTTCATCGACAGTTCCATTACCTTACATATTTTTTCGGCCACGGTTAAGCTCAGAGTGCCCCCGAATACGGTAAAATCTTGGGCGAAGACGAAGACCAACCTCTCGTTAATTTTCCCATATCCGGTTATGACGCCATCGCCGAGAAATTTCCTGTTCTCCATGCCGAAATCCCTGCATCGATGCGCTACAAAGCGATCGAGCTCCACAAAGGTTCCCTCATCCAGGAGAAGGTCGAGCCTTTCTCTTGCCGTCAGTTTCCCTGCTTCATGCTGCTTTTCAATCCTGTCCTTACCACCGCCCAAGAGGGCCTTTTCGTTTCTGCGCTCCAGTTCTTTCCTCATCTCCTTAATCCCCATAAGCTATTCCCCCTCTATTGTGAGTGTCACGAACTCCCCTTTAACTCCCCTTCCAATATCTTTTCTACTATGGAATAGGGATTGGCTTTTCTCCTTTTTAGATCATCGATGATTTTATCTAGTCTTTTATCCTTTTCAAGTCTCTCCACGATAGTATCCCTCAATTCACTGTCGAGGATGCAGAGAAATTCCCATTTCGTCCTTTCAAAAATTTTCTTCTCCAAGTAATCACAGGCCAGTAGTTTCTCTCTGTGTCTGTATATTCCATAGACTAGTTCGAAGATCCCCTTGCCCAAGAGGGCTTCCGTCTTAAAGATAAGGGGCATCCAACCATCCTCCCGCTTAGGTCCCATTTCCAAGGTAGCCTTCAGTTCCATTTCTAGCCTATCCGCCCCTTGCCGTTCACACTTATTGATAACGAAGATGTCCCCGATTTCCAGTATGCCTGCCTTAATGGCTTGAATATCATCCCCTGATCCGGGAACCAACACCACGACGGATGTGTGGGCCGTATTGACAATATCAACCTCGTCCTGGCCAACTCCAACAGTTTCTACAATGATAATATCCTTGCCCATGGCATCCATGACCTTGATGATATCACTGGTCGATCGAGATATGCCCCCAAGGCTTCCCCTTGTTGCCAGGCTTCGGATGAACACCCCATCGTCAATGCTATGCCTTTGCATTCGAATGCGGTCCCCCAAGATGGCCCCTCCAGTAAAGGGGCTCGTTGGGTCGACGGCGACAATCCCGACGGTCTTTCTCTCCTTCCGGAGGATTTCCACGGTCTTGTCCACGAGGGTGCTCTTTCCGGAGCCAGGAGGGCCCGTTATCCCGATAATGTATGCATTTCCCGTTTTTGAATAGATCTTCTTGAGCTCTTCCATGGCGCTGGGCATACGGTCATCGATATCTCTCATCAGCCTGGAAGCCGCCCTGATATCGCCCCGAAGGATTTTTTCCGCTAAGCTCATCCGTCGCCTCCCTTTACAGAGCAGGAGGTCCAATCAGCAATTTGCCTCGTATTTATCAAATCTCTGAAAGACTGTGAAAACGAGCTCTACGCGAGTTGCGGTTCTGCGGTGTTGCAGTGCTGCAGTCTTGCGGTCGAAGCGAACTCTAGAATGGTCGGAAGAATATTCTTGAGCGGCGAAGAGCGAGTTTTGCAGAGTTCTCTTTCCCCTTTTTTGCATGTCTATAAGGCCCTTCCGGGTACACCGATATGTCTGGCGATGACAATCCGTTGGACTTCCGAAGTTCCCTCACCGATATCCAAGAGCTTCTGATTTCGGTAATGCCTTTCGACAGGGTATTCTTTCATCAAACCGTATCCACCGTGGAGTTGAACGGCTTGGTTGACAACGCGATGATACGTTTCGGAACAGACGAGTTTTGCCATGGCCGATTCATTGGAGAAGGGACGTTTATTATCGGCAAGCCAGCAGGCCTTATAGAGCAATAGCCTGGCCATTTCGATTTCGGTATACATGTCCGCCAATTTAAAGGCATTGACCTGAAATGACCCGATAGGCCTTCCGAACTGTTCCCTTTCGTGGGAATATTTCATGGCACACTCAAAAGACCCTTGTGCCCCGCCCAGACCCATAGCACCTATGCTGAGCTTTCCACCATCAAGGGTTTCCAGCATCTGGTGAAACCCCTCGCCTCTTTTCCCGAGGAGGTTTTCCCTTGGGACTCGGCAATCTTTAAAATAGAGTTCCCCCGTATTGGAAGCACGCCAAACCATTTTACCATGCATGGGTTTCGCGACAAAGCCGGAAGTCCCATTGGGGAGCAAAATGCAAGAGAGCTCATTGGACTCGTCCTGGTTCTTTCCCGTGACAGCCTGCACCACACAGACGGCACTTATTTCCGATGAGGAGTTGGTGATGAAGATCTTGCTTCCGTTGATGACCCAATAGTTTCCCTCCAGGGTGGCGGTCGTCTTAGAGGCCCCCGCATCGGAACCGGCATCGGGTTCGGTTAAGCCGAAGGAGGCCAGGGTTTTGCCGGCAACGAGGTCGGGGAGCCATTGGCTTTTTTGGTCCTTATTCCCGAAATGATAAATGGGGGATATTCCCAGGGAACATCCCGCCGCAAGCGTGGCCGCTTGAGACCCATCGATCCTCGCGATCTCCTCGGTTGCGATGATATAAGACAGATAGCCCATATCCGATCCACCGTATTCCTCTGTGACGCATAATCCGAATAATCCCAACTCTCCCATGCGGTTGGTCAATCGGACGGAGAACTCCTCCTTATCGTCCAGCTCTTGGGCCACCGGATTGATCTCCTTTTCTGCGAAGGTCCTGACCATTTTCCTCACCATCTCCTGCTCTTCGGTCAAATCGAAATCCAAGGCCATCGAATGCCTCCTTTTTTCCTATTCAAGGGAAAAGCGGCCAAGAAATTCCCTTCCATTGAATCTCCCCTTTCTATTTCTTAGGCTTGATATTTTGGCGAACCCAATTCACCGCTTCCTCAATAGGCGTACCTGGCCCAAAAATCCCCCGTATACCCGCTTCCCTGAGCTTGGGGATATCCTCCTCGGGGATGATGCCGCCGCCGAATACCATGATATCATCGGCCCCCTTCTCCTTCAGGAGCTCCACAACGCGGGGAAAGAGGTAGTCATGGGCTCCTGCCAGGCTACTTAAGCCGATTCCATCCACATCCTCCTGGATGGCGGCCGCCACGATCTGCTCCGGTGTTTGATGGAGCCCTGTGTAGATCACCTCAAAACCCGCATTCCTGAATCCACGTGCGATGATTTTTGCCCCTCGGTCATGGCCATTAAGCCCTGGTTTAGCCACCATAATCCGGATTTTTCTCTCAGGAGTCATTTTCCCTTACCATCGCCTCTTGACGTATATCACACTGTCATTTCTATCGTACTTGCCCTCTAGGCTCAAACGCTTGGATTAAAGCTCGCCACGGATTTGAGCTAGCCTGCGCACCCGCTGACCGCAACACTGCAGCACGGCAACACCGCACGACCAATATGCCGCAGCACTGCGACACTATATAATTTAAAACATCCCTGGATCCGTGTAGGTTCCAAAGACCTCCCTGAAGACATCGCATATCTCCTGTAATGTGGCATACTCCCTCACCGCGTTGACGATATAGGGCATGAGGTTTTCGTTCCCTTCTGCGGCTCCTCTGAGCTTGTTCAAATGATCTCTCACCTTTTGTCCATTTCGCATTTCCTTCACTTCCCGCAGCCTTTTTAATTGCCTCCTCTCAATCTCCGGATCCATCTTCCATATGGTGATGGGGGGATGATCGGTTGCGTATTTATTTACCCCCACAACCACCTTTTTCCCCTCATCGATGAGCTTCTGGTAGTGATAGGCCGCTTCCGCTATTTCCATTTGCGGATACCCCCTCTCTATGGCAGCGAGCATTCCCCCCATGGTATCGATTTTTTGAATGTATTCCAAGGCTTCAGCCTCTATCCGATTGGTCAGGGCTTCAATGAAGTAAGACCCCGCGAGGGGATCAATGGTGTTGGTAACACCTGTCTCCTCGGACAAGATCTGCTGGGTCCTCAGGGCGATGGCAGCGGCCTCCTCCGTGGGAATTGAATAAACCTCATCCAGGGAATTGGTGTGCAGTGATTGAGTTCCTCCCAGCACAGCGGCAAGGGCTTCATAAGCGGTTCTCATGACATTATTATAGGGCTGTTGAGCTGTCAGCGAACATCCCGCCGTATGGGTATGGAACCGGAGCATCCAGGAGCGGGGATTCTTGGCCCTGAACCTCTCCTTCATGACGCGAGCCCATATGCGCCTGGCCGCCCGGAACTTGGCAATCTCCTCGAAGAAGTCGATGTGAGAATCGAAGAAGAATGAAAGCCTGGGGGCGAAATCATCCACTTCCAGACCCCTTTCCAACGCCGCCGCGACGTAAGCAATCCCATCAGCCAGGGTAAATGCCAGTTCTTGAACAGCCGTAGATCCGGCTTCCCTGATATGGTATCCACTGATACTGATGGTGTTCCATCGGGGGACTTCCTTGGTGCAGTATTCTACTGTGTCGACGATGAGGCGCATCGAGGGCTTAGGTGGAAGCATGAGGGTTTTCTGGGCAATGAACTCTTTGAGCATGTCGTTCTGTATGGTTCCTCCGATCTGGCTTTTGCTCACCTTTTGTTTTTCCGCCACAACGATGTACATGGCTAACAGGATAGATGCTGGCGGATTGATGGTCATTGATGTGGTGACTTTGTCCAGGGGAATTCCCTCTAACAAAATCTCCATATCCTTAAGGGTATCCACGGCCACCCCGCATTTCCCGATCTCACCCCTGGCCATGGGGGAATCGCTGTCATATCCCATCAGGGTGGGGTAATGAAAGGCGATGGATAGTCCGGTCTCACCGTGTTTCAGAAGATAATGAAAACGCCTGTTCGTTTCCTCGGGTCCCCCTAACCCGGAGAACATTCGCATTGTCCAGATCTTTCCTCGGTACATTGAAGGTTGAATCCCCCGAGTGAAGGGATAGATGCCGGGAAAACCGATATCCCTCGAGTAGTCTAAATACTGGATGTCTTTCGGTGTATAGAGTCCTTTTATTTCCATATCGGAAATGGTCGAAAATCGGGATAGCCTCTCGGGGATCTCAGAAAGGATCTTGCTCAGATCCTCCGTCCACTTTTTCTCCTCATCCCCGATTGTCTTCAAATGATCATTCCTAAACATCGAATCACCCCTTGTAAGGAATGTAAGGTAATATCTCTGAAAAATAGGGAAAGGGGCTCTGAGAGCGGAATTATACAGTGCTGCAGTGCTGCGGTGCTGCAGTCTTGTGACGAATGGTCGAAAAAATTATTTGAGCAGCGATGAGCTCCTTTCCGAGACATCTCACGCTCATTAAATCTCAATACCCTCCCTGGAATGGATGCCCTCCTTGTAATAGTGCTTTACCTCCACCATCTCCGTAACCAGGTCTGCCCTCTGGATCACCTCTCGTTTAGCATTTCTCCCCGTTAGGATCAATTCCACGTGGGCAGGCTTAGAGTCGAGGAGGTCCAGCAAGGCCTCGACGGAAATGAGGCCATAATCCACGGCCACGTTGATTTCATCTAATACCACGATGTCATACTCTTCGCCGTTAATAACCTCCTTTGCCAATCGAAGGGCCTTTTGGGCTAATTCGATATCGATCTTATCGGGGTTGTTTCGATCGACAAATGTCTCACGGCCCATCTGTTTGATGACGACATTGGGCGAGAGCTGGCGGGCTGTTTCCAACTCACCATACCGGATATTTCCCTTCATAAACTGAATGATATAGACCTTGAGGCCATGTCCAAATGCTCGCATGGCGAGGCCCAGGGCGGCGGTGGTCTTTCCCTTTCCCGTTCCGGTATAGACCTGGATCATCCCCTTTAATTTTCCCCTACCCCTTTCCATGATAACCCCTTGAGTAAACCCTGAAGGACACAGTAAATCATTGCTGGGAAAATGGGATCCTCATTAAGCCATCACCTCGATCTGAACAAAGACCTGTTCAGTGTTGAATTGCTTTACCGTAATCGCCTTGACCGGACAGACGGAGTGACAAGCCCCGCATCCTTTACACAATGCCGCGTTCACGGTTATGCGCCCTCGATAGTCATCCATTTTTAGGGCTTGATATTCGCACATATCCTCACAGAGGCCACATCCGGAGCATATCTCACCATCTATCGACGCGATGATGGGGTCGATCTTGACCTTTCCCTTGAAAAGGGGGATGGTGGCCCGCGAGGCACTTCCATGGGCATGGGCTATGGTATCGGTAATATCCTTTGGACCTTGGCATGCACCGGACAGGTATATGCCGTCGACAGTTGCGTCCAAGGGTCTCAACTTGGGATGGGCTTCCATAAAAAACCGATCCGGGCCCCAGTTCACCTTGAGGAGGTTCCGCACTTTATCAGCTTCCCTCGATGGGTTAAGTCCAGTAGCGAGAACCACAAGATCCGCCTCCTCCTCATAGAGCTCCCCCAAAAGGGAATCCTCGGCCTTCACAATGAGCTTTTCCCCTTTTTGAAAAATTTCCGAAGGGATACCCTTCCGGTAGATTACACCAGCCTTCTGCACCCTTTCATAAAACTCCTCGTGCCCTTTTCCAAAGGCCCTGATGTCAATGTAACAAATCGTGATCCTCGCACCTGGGAGTTTCTCCCTGAGGAGGTCGGCCTGTTTCGCGGTATACATGCAACAGATCCTGGAACAGTATTCATTCCCCACGGCTTTATCCCTGGATCCAACGCACTGAATGAAGATGATATTCTCTGGCTCAGCCCAATGAGGGGGTAGATTCCCACCTGTGGGTCCCAAAGGAGAGAGGAACCGTTCCAGTTCCAGACCGGTGATGACCCTCTCGTAGCGATAGTATCCGAATTCCGGTTTCAGGCTGGCATCGAAGGGCTCGAACCCGGTGGCGATGACAATAGTCCCCACCTCAATGACTCTTTCCTTCTCCTTTTGGTCGAAATTGATGGCCCTGGAAGGGCAAACCTCAACGCACCGTCCGCATTCTCCCCCCGCCACATATTGGCACGCAACAGGGTCAATCACATAACTATGGGGAATGGCTTGGCAGAAGGGAAGGTAAATGGCAGGTCGATGATCAAGCCCGAGGTTAAATTCGTTGGGGATCCTTACGGGACAGATCTCCTCACAATGACCACAGTTGGTACACTTTGAGGGATCTACATATCTCGGTTTTTTTCTCAAGGTAACGGTGAAATTTCCAAAAAACCCCTCAACGGCCACTATCTCGGCATAGGTTAAAAGCTCGATATTGGGGTGCTCGTCTGCCCCTTTCATTTTTTGCAAGATGAGGTTATCCACCATTTCCATGGTGGGATAGGTTTTATTCAATTGAGCCATATGACCCCCGATGCTGGGGTCCTTCTCGATAAGGAAGACCTTGAAACCAGAATCAGCGATGTCCAGCGCGGATTGAAGGCCCGCAATTCCACCACCGATAACAAGGGAAGATGGGATCACCTGGACGTCCTCTTCCTCTAAGGGCTCAAGAAGCATGGACTTGGCGATGGCCGCGAGAACCAGATCCTTTGCTTTTTCCGTGGCTCTGGTTCGGTCGTCATGGACCCAGGAGCACTGTTCCCGAATGTTGGCAATTTCCAGGAAGTAGGGGTTGAGGCCCGATTTTGAAATCGTTTTACGAAAGGTATCCTCATGCATCGTCGGTGAACAGGCCGCTACCACGATCCGGTCCAGTTGATACCTCTCAATATCTTTCACGATGAGGTCTTGGCCTGGATCCGAACATATATAGGTGTAGTCTCTGGCGATGGCTATATGGGGATGGTTTTGGGAAAAGCACGTGAGCGCCTCCACATCCACATGATCTGCAATATTAATCCCACAATGGCAGATATAGACACCTATCTGCATCGCAAATCCTTAGTTTTTCCCTTTTTTGTCAGCTGTGCGCAGGACAGAGAAGCGGCACCACTCGCCTGGGCAATCGTATCGGGGATGTCCTTGGGACCCTGGCAGCACCCGGCTAAAAAAACGCCTGCTCTCGATGTGGCGATGGTTTCCTCCGGCCGAGCTTCTTCGAAGAACCCGTCGGGGGTGTGAGAAAGCCCCAACAGTTTGCTCATTTCCCCTGCGTCCTTCTTGGGTACGAGGCCTGTTGCCAACACCACGAGATCCGCTTCCTCCTCATAGGTCTCTCCGAGGAGTGTATCCTCACCACGAACCACCATGGACGATCCTCGTTTGTAAATCTCAGAGGGATTCCCCCGTCTGAATAGGATATTTTCCCTCTGGATTCGGTCGTAGAATTCCTCGTATCCCTTTCCGAATGCCCTGATATCCATGTAGCAGATCGTGATCTTTGCATCGGGAATACGCTCTCGGACCAGATGGGCCTGCTTGACCGTATACATGCAGCACACCCGGGAACAGTATTCATTTCCAACGGTCTTATCCCTAGATCCCACGCACTGAATAAAGACAACCCGCTTGGGCTCTTTCCTGTTGAGCTGGATTTTTCCTCCAGTTGGGCCGGATGCAGAACAGAGCCTCTCGAACTCGATTCCGGAAAGAACATTTTTATATCTACCATACCCATATTCTGGCTTTAGCTTCGGGTCAAATTGGTCATAGCCCGTGGCCGCCACAATGACACCCGAACTGACTGTGATGGTTTCATCTTTTTCCGTGAAGTCGATGGCATTGGGGGTACAAACCTTTTGGCATTTTGGTTCCTTCCCGCATTGCCCCCTGGTAAGCATCAGGCAATTGTTTGGATCAATTATATAAGCTTGAGGTACCGCTTGAGGGAACGGTATGTATACGGCCGACCGCTTGCCGATACCCATGTCAAACTCATTGGGAATCCTTCCCCGTTGCACACAGGCCTCGGCGCAGAGACCGCAAGCGGTACACGTCTTTACATCCAGATAACGAGGCTTCTTCTTAATGGTAATATGGAACTCACCGGCCTTCCCCCCTATATCGATTACCTCTGAATACGTCATCACTTCTATATTCGGATGACTGCCCACCTCGACCATCTTCGGCGTCAGGATACAGGAAGAGCAGTCCAGGGTTGGGAAGGTCTTATCGAGCTGGGCCATGTGTCCGCCGATGGTGGGTTCCCTTTCCACCAGGGTGACCCTAAACCCTTTGTCGGCAATATCCAAGGAGGCCTGCATCCCGGCAATGCCCCCCCCGATAACGAGGGCTCTCCCAGCAGCATTGGCTTTTTTTTTGGTTGTCATTTTCGCATTAAATAATAGTTAAAGTGGAAATTTCAAATGCCAAATGTCAAATTCCAAATGCAAAAAGAATAATTTCAAATGTCAAAATCCAAAGGCCAAAAGGGGAAGTTCAAATTCCAAAGTTCAAATGTCAAAAAAAGCGATGTATTCTCATATTTGGATTTTGGGCTTTGACATTTGTCATTCACTTTTCCTTTAAGCTTTGTCATTTGCGATTTACTTAGCCCTTGAGCTTTCCAATCAGCGAACTGGCGATGGTGTTTTTCTGGATTTCCCGGGTCCCCTCATAGATTTCCATGATTTTGGCATCACGGTAAAATCGCTCCACCTCGTACTCCGTAATATAGCCATAGCCACCGAATATCTGAATGGCCTCGTCGGCGATCTCTACGCTTACCCTTCCGGCATGCATCTTCGCCATGGAGGTCAGTAGAGGATCGATGCGATCACGGTCGAAATTCCAGGCAGCCTTATAGGTGAGGAGCCGGGCCGTTTCGAGCTTAGTATACATGTCAGCAAGTTTGTGCTGGGTTACTTGGAAATCCGCGATTCTCTGGCCGAACTGCCGCCTCTCCCTTGCATAGGCCAGGGCCCTCTCAAAGGCACCCTGAGCAATTCCAAGGGCCTGGGCTGCAATTTCAATCCGGCTCTCGTCGAAGAACTCCATGGCCTGATAGAACCCCCGGTTTTCCTGGCCGATGAGGTTTTCCAGTGGCACATGGACTTCGGAAAAGGAGAGCTCAGCTGTTGAAGTCATTCGAATCCCCATCTTGTCGCCCAATTCGGTGGCCTCAAATCCCGGTGTCTCCCTCTCCACCATAATGGTGCACATCCCCTGATAGGGAGGATCGGCCTCCGGGTTGGTCTGACAGAGGACAACAAAATGATCCGCCAGTGTCCCATTGGTGATGAAAGTCTTGGTTCCGTTGATTACAAAATCCCGCCCCTTCCTTATGGCGGTTGTCGAAAGCCTCGTGATGTCGCTTCCGTGATCTGGTTCCGTGTATGCTCCGGCGGAAATCGCCTCCGCCCTGGTTATCGGCGGAAGGTACTTCTGCTTCTGCCCTTCGTTTCCGAAGCGAAGGATGACCTCGGAACTGAAATCGGCCAGACTGAGGGCAATGCCGATACCGGAATCCTGACGACAGAACTCCTCCACCACAAGGGCATTTTCCAGAATACCGA
>CP070774.1:1649502-1653026 GCA_020346125.1 Syntrophobacterales bacterium
GCTGAAACTCCCCCGGATCAATGGGCTTTACGATATATCCGCTGGAACCATTCCTGTATGAGGCCCCTTACGATCAATTCGATATGGGCCTCATTATTTTCCACCAACAGAATATTGATGCCCTTCATTTATTCCCATGCTACGAAAGCTTAGATAAGATAATCAAATCACCTCATTATAGACTCTCCACGAATACCCTCAGGATCCAGCAATCGAATAGAGCCCGCGATATCTCCCCAGTTCCTCCTCCACCCGCTTGTGCTCGATTTCCAACTCCTCCAATTCAGTAAATCGTTGGCGCATTTCCACCAATTCATGTGCGAATTCCGCTTCTATCTTCTCTTGGTCCTTCATCATGTGTACCATGTAATTTACCCCAATTTCAGATAATCACTCTCCGTCACCCCAAAGCCTTGGTGTTCATAGCCAGAGTTTGACATTGGGAGCTTTCCCGGTACTTGGCCAGATCCGTAGTTTTGTGCCCCTCCCTCAATGATGGTCTGACCTTTGGGTCGCCGCCTCCATTACCATAGATGAATAAGATAAAGCAACGTTGCTCACTTGATCTCTTACTCGAATTTAAACCTTCTCTTGCTAAAAAGCTTCAAACAAGCATCTGTCACCTGGGTATCATAAAGGATACCCCTATTCTTTGAGATTTCTCCCAGTGCCTTATCTATACCGAGGGCTGGTCGGTAAGGTCGGTGAGACGACATGGCTTCAATGACATCAGCTATACCTAATATTCTTGCTTCCACGAGAATGTCTTCATCCAAAAGACCTTCAGGATATCCGGAACCATCCACCCTTTTGTGATGTTGAAGTACGATTTGGGCAATCGGCCACGGGAATTCTATCTTCTTCAATATGTCGTAACCGACTTGCGGGTGAGTTTTTATCATAATGAATTCGATTTCGGTTAACCGACCGGGCTTACTGAGAATTTCAGCAGGGATATATATTTTGCCGATATCATGAACATATGCGGCCATATGGATTCCGTCAATCTGCTCGTGGGGAAACCGCATCTCTTTGGCTATGGCATGGGCTAGATTGGCAACCCGCCGTTGATGGCCAGAAGTATAGGGATCCCTCTTTTCAACTGTCACGGCCATGGCATGGATGGTTCCCTCCATGGCTTTTCGTAAGCTCTCGAAACTGCGTTTGAGTTCTTCCCCCGCCCGCTTTCGCTCGATGGCGTAACGTATGGCTCGCACCAACAAGTTGCTATCCACTTGTCCCTTGGTCAGATAGTCTTGCGCGCCCTGCCGCACTGCCCTTAGTGCGAGTGCTTCATCATCGATGGCGGTAAGCACCACGATCGGTACGCCTGGTGCTTGAGCGTGAATCTTGGTAAATGTATCCAACCCTCGGCTGTCCGGCAATCCGAGATCCAACAAGATCACATCGATGCCTCCAGCGGCAAGGCGCTCCAGCCCTGTCGAGAGCCGCTCGGCACATTCAACATCGACCAGAGCGACCTTTGATCGGGCTAGCTCCCTTTGTATCAGGTAGGCGTCACCGGGATTGTCCTCAATCAGCAAAACCCTTATGATTTCGTCCTCTCCCCGAGTCGGAGGCTCATACGAACCGGGGGCTGTCCCTGAGGGACCAACGCCCCCAAAGGAATTCGGATTTGAGATTTTGGATTGTCTACTCATTGTTTGCCTCTCTCTGGAGTTTTGATTCCTGTGATCTTGCCATACATCAAGCTCTGTAGTTTATGTCCACCGAAGTACAAAATCTCAAAAGGCCTCTTAATCACAGCTAAAATGTACCATTGGAGGTGATATAATCGAAGGCCTCTGCAATAAGAATCTCTTTCATCACCATCGATCTTTTTTTGGACAGCTTGAAAGAGAAAGTACTCCCCCTACCCGTGGCCGTCCTCACCTAGATCCGACCACGATGCTGCTCGATAGTCTTCTTCGCGATGGTCAACCTCATCCCCGTCTCCCTCCTCATTCTTCATCTCCTTCGAGGATTGAAAGAGCTCGAAGATCATCCCGTGATATTGAGGCTCAATCCCGATGCCGTTACCCTCCACCCAGAACCGATGAAACCCATCCTCGCCCCGGTGACCGATCTCAATCCTGGGGGAGGGGTTCTTGCCCATGAACTTGATGGCGTTTGCCCGGATCAATGGGTTTCACGATATATCCATCGGCACCGTTCCTGTATGAGCCCTCAATGTCCCTCACCACGTGAATCTCCCGGGCTTGATTCCCCTTCTGGTCAATGGGATACGGGCCACATTATCTTCCACTACCGGGATATTGATGCCCTTCATTTTTTTCTCCTTCAAGGAAGCTGGGGGAAATTTTTATAGAAGGGTCTATTACCCTGTCCCGTAACTTTGAAACAAACTCCCCCGAAAAAACTCTTACGATCTCGGGATCGAATTGAGTCCCCGCATGCTTCTCTATCTCATCAATTGCTTCCTCAAGGCTTCTTGCCCTTTGAAAGGTACAGTCGGAGGTGATACAGTCAAACGCCTCCACAAGGGCGATCACCCTGGCCCCCAACGGAATCTCCTCCCCCAATAGGCCATCCGGGTACCCTTTTCCGTCAAATCGCTCATGATGATGACGGATATAAAGCTTTATCTCCTTCAGGAATTCCACCCCACCTACGATCCTCTCGCCCATCTCCGGGTGCTGCCGAATGATATAGTACTCTTGATCCGTCAACTTCCCCGGCTTACTCAAGATGTGGTCGCTTATGAGGACCTTCCCTATGTCATGCAGAAGGGCCGCCCACTTGATACGCTCCCCCTCCTCATGGGAGATCCCCATAATCTCCATTAAGGAGGCCACGAGGTTTGCCACCCTCCTGGAATGGCCCGAGTCAATCCCGTCCCGCGCGTCCATGGCACCGGTTAGGGCTCCGAGGGTCCCCATGTACCCTTGGTAAAGCCTATCATAGCTTTCGGCCATCTCCTCCCTGGAAGGCCCTTCCTCCAGAAAACCCAACCTCATGATGTCCTCCCGACGGATACGATGATGTCCCCCCGGCGTCCTATGGGTCTTGAGCCTTCCCCTGTAGATGTAATTCTTGACCGTCTGATAGGTGACCCCCAATAAGGCTGCGGCCTGCTTCGGGCTAAAGAGGTCGGATTTTAAAATGTAATCATGAGCACCTAGCCTCATAGCTTGCGCTGCAACCTTCTCGCTCCCATGACCGGTGATCATAACTACGGGAATATCCAAGTCCATCTCCCTCATCGTCTTCAACACATCCAAGCCATCCATCGCGGGCAGGGAGTAATCCAACAGAACGAGATCGAAGGGTTTTTCTTTGAGAACCTCCAAACCCCTCTCCCCGCTAGTGGCATGCACCACATCCTTTGAACCGGACCCTGCCCTCTTCAACTCCCTCTTGATCAACTCGGCATGGGAAAGATCGTCCTCTATCAATAGTACTTTTACTCCCCTCTTCTTTTTCATCGTCGCCCGTCCTCCAAAAACGTAATTCGATAAATTCCCTTACACATATTCATCTCTCTCCTTCCCGTCCATTACACC
>CP070774.1:1653126-1660168 GCA_020346125.1 Syntrophobacterales bacterium
AGATCCAGTAGGCGAGGAGAGTCGAACCGATGGGTTCCCCGAGGAGGAGGATGGCAACGGTAGAAGCTGAAAAGAACTTGAGTGCCCAGTTGAAGGTGGAGTGACCGATCAATTGAGGAATAATTGCCAGCATGAGAAAAAGCGTATACGTCCGGAGTGAATACCCGAAGAAAGAAACCCCCGCGGTCAGTCCGATGAGGACGACCACTCCCGCACTGGTGGAGTAAACTGGAAAGATGTACGAGAAGAGATCCATCTCCTGTCTGAGCCTGCGGCCCACCACGAGGTATCCAGAGGCCATTATTGCCCCACCCAGGGCAAGCAGATCCCCTAGGCCCGCATGTGTGGAGAGAGTGAAGTCTGAAAGCCCGATGACTACTACTCCCGAGATGGACAAAAGCATGCCCAAGATCGTCAACGTGGCCATTCGTTCTTTCAAGAGGAGATAGGACCCCAGTCCAACGAATATAGGGTTAGTGCTCACGATTACTACGGAGCTGGCCACAGAGGTGTACTTAAGCGAGGCGATCCAAAAGATGAAATGAAAGCCGAGAAAAAGGCCCGTGAGGAAGAGTAATCTCCATCGGCCGCGGAGCATTTTCCCATATCTCCTGTGCCGAAGGGCAACTGGGGCGAGGATTAAAGAGGCCAATCCAAGCCGGTAGGAAGCGATGACCAGCGGGTGGGCGTCACAGAGCTTGATGAAGATAGAGGCAGTGGAAACGGCAACAATGCCAATTACCACGGCCATCACGATTCTCATGGAATTTCCCCCTCATATCCTATGGTATCTCCACCGAATTGCCCACGGGTATAGGTCCCTATTTTCCCTTGAGAACTGCCACGAAAGCAAGGGCCCCGACTACGCCGGCCAGACTACCGAAATAGAATATGGGAACCAGTCCAGCCAGGTCGGCGATTATCCCCCCGAGGATGGGACCCGCCGACAGGCCAAGGCTCATGGACAAGTTGAAAATCCCCATCAGTGCCCCCATGCCAAATCTCCTCCCCTCTTCGACGACCAGGGCGTTGGCAGCAGGAAGGGCGAGGGCACCCATGGAACCGAGGATGACGTTCAAGGTAAGTATCTGGGGGAAACTCCTCATATGTGGGACCAGCGCGACACAGATGCCAAACAAAAGACTCCCCCAGAATACCAAGCCCCTTCTAGTCCATCGGTCCGCCATATAACCAAAGGGTGCCTGAAGTAGCGAGGTCAAGAGGATATTGGTGGATAGAATAATTCCAATCTGGGAGGCAGTGAGGCCAAGGGTGCTATGGGCAAATAGCGGTACGAAGGTGATGAGGAGGCCCCTCGCAAAGGAACTGCTGAACCGAAAGATAACGAGCCCCTTGGTCGCCGAGCTTCGCATGATTTCCCTGTAAGGTCGGGATTGCTCAGCTTCCCTATAGAGGTGGAGTTCTGGAAGGGAGAATAACACCAGAAAGAAGGCAAACAGGCAGAGCCCCCCCATGGTATAGAAATTGACGTTGAGGTCGAACCGATCACTTAGAACTCCCCCCAGCATTGGGCCTAAGCCGAACCCCGCAAAGAGGGATATTGAAAAAATCCCCATGTAACCACCTTCTCTCTCTTCTGGAGAGATCTCCCCGATATATGCGAAGGCAATGGGAATGATCATGGCAGCGGAGAAACCCTGGATGAGGCGGACCGCCACGAGGCCTGCCACGCTATCGGAGAGGATATAACCGATGGAAATGAGGGCGTATATCAGCAGGCCAATGGCGATAAAGATCTTTCTTCCCTTTCTGTCCGACCATCGACCCACAATGGGCATAAAGATGGAGCGGGAGATGGAAAATCCTGAAAAGATCACTCCGACCCAAAGGGCCGATGCGCCAAGGCTCTCGGCATAAATGGGAAGCAGGGGAACGATGATTCCAATCCCCAACATTGATGAGAAGATGGAAAAAAAGAGGACGACGAATACCCTTCTTTTCACGAGGTGCCACCCTTAATATGGAGTGAATCCTAAAGAACAGCTTGTGTAGCCTTCGAGGAAAGGCGATTTGGAAAATAGTCCCCTTCCCTATGGGGACCGTGGGAAATCAATCCTTCCATGAGCCATTGTTAAGGTATTATAAACGTATTCGGACATCAAGGGGAAAATGGACCAAGGACTATTTCGTGATATAATTATTGATATTCAACAAGAATGACATCCAAGAATTCATGAAGATATTTCCCAACGATGTAAGGACATTATGGAGAAATCCATCAGGATTATCGGGGCCCGGTCCCACAATTTAAAGAATATCCACTGTGATATCCCTCGGGGGCAGATCACGGTGATAACGGGTGTTTCGGGGTCGGGGAAGTCCACACTGGCCTTCGATACCCTGTTTGCCGAGGGGCAGAGGAGATATGTCGAGTCCCTGTCTACCTATGCCAGACAATTCCTTGAAAGGATGGATCGCCCCGATGTTGATGCCATAGTGGGCATCCCCCCAGCCATCGCCATTGAACAGCGGAATACAGTTAAAAATGCCCGGTCCACGGTGGGTACGGCCTCGGAACTGTACGACTACCTCAGGCTCCTTTTTGCTAAGGTCGGCGACACCTTCTGCCCAGGCTGTGGGGAGATTGTATCTTCAGACACCATCTACACGTCGGTTCAAAGGATTGTCGGCCGATTCGAGGGGCAACGGATCCATATCGTCTCCCCCCGGCAAATCCGGAAGCCGGTAGATCCCGCCCCCATGGTGAAGCAATTGGCCAGGGCGGGCTTTTTCAGGATTTTAGGTGATGACGGGGTGAAGGATATTACCTCATTATCCCCAGATGAGTGGAAGACTATGGGATCCCTGCGCCTTCTGATCGATCGTATCACGGTCAAGGGGGGGGAGGAAGGTCGATTGGCAGAGGCGTTGCAAACCGCGTTCATTCAAGGAAATGGAGTAGCCGAAGTAGTTGCGCAAAATGGTGAACAACTCAGATTCAATCAGGCATTCATCTGCAACCGATGCAACAAGAAGTTTCCCCAGCCTGAGCCCCTCCTTTTCTCCTTCAACAACCCATTGGGGGCATGCGATGCCTGTCAGGGGTTTGGAAGGGTCATCGGTGTCGATCTCGATAAGATCATCCCCGACAAGGGTAAATCCCTCAAAGAGAGGTCTATTGTCCCCTGGAACTCACCCGCCTATTACGAGATGTATGACTACCTGTGGAAGATCTGCCGGGATAAGCGCATTCCCATGGGAAAGCCATTCAACCAGTTATCCCCAAAGCAACAGGATATCGTCATTGCTGAAATTAAGGATTTCTTCCAGTGGCTTGAGACCAAACGATACAAGATCCATGTCAGGGTTTTTCTGAGTAAGTACCGGGCCTACACGACCTGCGAACGATGCCGTGGAACCCGGCTCAAGGATGATGCCTTAAATGTTCGCATTGCCGGCAAAAACATCGCAGAGCTCTGTGAGATGAGCATTGAGGACCTTCGTACATTCTTCCGGGCCCTGAAGCTGGATCCGTTACAGGAGGAGGTAGCCGGAAGGATACTCAAGGAGATTCGGGATCGGATCCAGTACCTTTGTCATGTAGGATTGGGCTATATCACCCTTCACCGCCAGACACGAACCTTGAGCAACGGGGAGTTTCAAAGGATCACCCTCGCCAGGGCCCTGGGGAGCGCCCTTACGGATACGCTCTATGTCCTCGACGAACCAAGCATCGGGCTCCATGCTCGGGACAATTGGAGGCTCTTGGAGGTCCTCAAAAGTCTGAGAGATGGGGGAAATACCATCGTTATCGTGGAGCACGATCCGGATATCATACAAGAAGCCGATGAGATCATTGACCTCGGTCCCGGGGCCGGAAGGGAGGGGGGAAATCTGGTCTTTCAAGGGAATTATCCGAGGCTATTAAGGCAGAAGGGGTCGAGGACTGCCCACTATTTGAAGCGATCCAAAAGCCTCTCACACAAGCAGCCCGTTCGAAAGCCAACCGGGTTTATCCACATCCGGAACGCCAGTGAAAATAATCTGAAACACATAGATGTTACTATTCCGCTTGGGGTAATGGTCTGTGTGACGGGGGTCTCGGGGGCGGGAAAGACGACCCTGGTAAATAACGTCCTCTATGCGGGAGGCAAGGGCGTCAGTGACGGCAGATACGAAAGAGGGGCCTTTGGTGCCATCGAAGGGCTCCACCAGGTTAAGGATATCATCATGGTCGACCAATCCCCCATTGGGAAAAGCCTCAGATCCAATCCCGCAACCTACATCGGCGTCTTCGGAGAGATCCGAAACCTCTATGCCAACACCAGGAAGGCAAGGAGGACTGGATTAAAAGCGGGGTATTTCTCTTTCAACATCCCGGGGGGAAGGTGTGAGAGCTGTCAGGGAGCGGGAATAGTGATTCTGGATATGCAATTCCTGGAGGATGTGGCAGTGGCCTGCGAACAGTGCAACGGGAAGCGCTTTCGCCCTGAAATCCTCGACGTTCACTATAAGGAAAAGAACATTCACGAAATCCTGAATATGACCGTCAATGAAGCCCTCGATTTTTTCCGGGAGCATGAGAAGATCGCCTCGAGGCTTCGGGTTTTTTGCGATGTGGGGCTGGGATACCTAACCCTTGGGCAACCCACCAACACCCTAAGCGGTGGCGAGGCCCAGAGGCTCAAGCTCGCCCACTATATCGCCAGTGCCGATGGGTCACAGAACCTATTTGTCTTCGATGAACCCACCACTGGACTCCATCTGGCAGATATCGACTCGTTGCTCAAAACATTCGACAAGATGTTGGATCAAGGGCAATCCTTGGTAGTGATTGAGCACAACTTAGACCTGGTCTACTATGGGGATTATATTATTGATCTCGGACCCGAGGGGGGGGACGAGGGAGGGAGGGTTGTAGTTTCAGGGGGAATTGAGGAGGTGGTATCCTGCAAGCAGTCCTATACGGGTAAATTCCTCAGGCGGAAATTTTTACCCTCATGAGATGAAAGCTCTCGTCCTCAGTAGTCGTACCATCCGCCTCCCGTTTTCCTCCCCAAGCGGCCGCCCCTGATGAGGGTCTTGAGTAAGTTCGGTGGGGACCATTTCAATTCCTTGTTGAGCTCGTTATGGAGATACTCAATTACATGGTGTGCGATATCGTTGCCGGTTAAGTCCATCAACTCAAATGGCCCCATGGGGTAATTCAACCCTAACTTGACCGCCTTATCCACATCCTCAACGGTGGCAATGCCCTCTTCCACGATCCTAATGGCCTCGATGAAGTGCGGCATCATGATGCGATTGACTATAAAGCCCGGGGAGTCATTTTTGACTTCAACGGGCTCCTTATTCATCCTTTTCGCCAAATCGATAACGGTCCCAATGGTTTCATCGGAGGTATGATAACCTCGAATAACCTCCACGAGTTTCATGAGCTGAGCAGGATTGAAGAAGTGCATTCCGGCCACCTTATGAGGTCGTTTGGTGGCCGAGGCGATTTCCGTGATGGAGATGGAGGAGGTGTTTGTACAGAGGATGACCTCCGGGGCAACGAGGCCATCGATCTTCTCAAAGACCTCCTGCTTAACCTTCAAGTCCTCGAAGACCGCCTCGATGATGAAATTGGCGTCTTTTAAGTCCTCGATTCTGGTTGTCCCCCTGATTCTGCTCAACACCTCATTCTTCTGCCCCTCGGTGACTTTCCCCCTCTCAATGCCCTTTGCCAGAAATTTCTCAATGGAGCCCAGACCGTTTTTCACGAACTCATCCGCGACATCCTGCATCACCACGGTACATCCACTCTGAGCAGCGAGTTGAGCAATGCCGCTGCCCATAACGCCTGAGCCTACCACGCCGATTTTCTTAATATCCATCTCGCTACCCCCATTAGGTTTATTCATTGTTACAAGCGGTCTCTAACATACGGAGTTTCTCATGTCAACATTACAGGGATTGGTGGAGCTTCCAGAGTTTTTTTTAAGAACATCGTTTTTCCTGAGCGAAAATGAGTTAAGCTCTTCAGGTCCCACGATTAGCTGTTTCGCTCATGGGTCTGAACACCAATTTCTTGCGACCACAAAGAGTCCAGCGGACTTGGAACGGTTGATAAAATATTTTCTCGGTGCGGTACGCGTAATGGTGGTATCGCAACACCTGGCGGACTTGATCCATTACCCTTAAACGAGGATCTGGTCTTAATTGTTGCTTGCCTTACATGGTATGAGAATTTATAATGCAGAAATGAAAAAACCAACAGATAGTTTTCCATATTTTCAGAAATAATATTTAAATAGATGGATAATATGACGTGCTATAAAAGCAATATCAAGTAAAATTTTCCATCCATTAGTAATGTTAGACGGATGCTGAGGACAAATTATGAATGACACACCACGTTCACCCCGAATCTCACACGTCTCGTGGGGTCGTATGGAGGTTGAAGGAGTGGGTGTCGGAAGAGACTTCAAATTGTACCCTGGTGGGGGACGCGAATGGGACTGGAGAGAAACAGGGACCCAACATGATCCGGGGATTCAACCGGCTGATGTCGAGGAGCTCCTCGAGGAGGGCGCGACAGTTGTGGTCTTGAGTCGTGGGATGGAGTTGGCGCTCCATACAAGTCCCGAGACAATTAAGTTATTGGAGCGACGCGGCATCACGGTGCACGTGAAAGAGACGCAAGAAGCCGTAGACCTTTACAACAAGCTGGCGGAGACGCAGGCAGTCGGAGGTCTTTTTCATTCGACGTGTTAACGAGGAACACCGTCTAACCACTCGCTGGACTGGATAAATGGGACGGTCATGGAATTATGCGTTTCTATTTTTGTATAAAGAGGGTTACATATGAAGGCGGCCAAGACTCGATGCTCCCGGAACGTTGCGCCATGAAAGTGGGGTCAATCCTCGAAAGGGGACAAATTCAATAGTTAACATAATCAATTAATCCAACAGGCGCGGATGATCCACCTTTGGTCCAGTTCCTTCGGCGGGCCAAGTTACCTAATCCGATTGAAACCTACCTTAAAAAAACCCAGTCGCAGGCACAAAAGCGAGCTCTGCTCCAATCGACCCAAGATTG
>CP070774.1:1660268-1663489 GCA_020346125.1 Syntrophobacterales bacterium
GCCGTCTTCGGTCCTAATGATCACGGCACGAAACACGAACACGAGCACGTTTCACGAACACGAACAACGGACACGGACACGGAATACGAACACGAATAGTGAGCGAAGGGACGGTGGTGTTCTCCTGCAAAGGTCTAAAAAGGAAAGATTATCAAGGGATTACCAAAACACATGGTCTGAAAGTCCGGAAATTCCGGGATTTTGATTATTGCAAATCCCTAATCCTTTCTATTATAATAGTTAATTGTTCAGAATATCCCTGTCATCATATAGTAAGCCAACAATGGAAGGAGATGTCTTTCAAAGATGGAATGGCTAAACACAATCTTAGATTATTACGATCAGAATACAATGGTCTTCGTTTTCGCTGCCCTCATTATCCTCGTTTTGCTCATATTTCGATTCAAATCCTTTTTCTTTAGGTTATTTCTCATCGCACTTGTCCTTTTCGCAACATACATCTTTATCGCTCACTTCGCCGGAGTGGCCTCTAGACATAAAGAGAGCATGATTGAGAAGCATTTCCCGAAGGAACGACTGAAGTGAGGCTCATAGAGCGGTCGGGGAGATATGAGGCCGATTTTTTGGTGGGCTTACCACATTTTCATACTCTTAATCTGTATGGGTTTCCTCATCTTGGGAATCAAGATGCTCCGGGGGGCCTATGGGATGCAATCTCCCCTCAATTTCTTTATCGCCTTCTTTGGCTCATCTATGATGATTCTGGTCAGCGGTGCTCTGATCGTGGGCTTTCTGATCAAGATAATCCTTCGCTGGCGGGGGGCAGTAAATAACCAACTAAACCAGGGATGAGTTCCCTGGGATAGGGCCCCAAAGGGTGGTCTTGGCTAGAGAGAACGCATGATTGAATACAAGGTGGTGGAAACCAGCAGCGTAACCGATGATGAGCTGGAGAAGATCATCAACGAATGGGTGGGGACGGGGTGGTCATTCGATGGTATCCATTTCGTAGTCCGAGATGCCTCAAGACGTCCGTCCATGGCCTTTTTGATGTTCACTAAGGAGAAAGGGGAGGGGCGACGATCTTAATAATATAAAGAGGAAGCTGACATGAAAAAGGAACATGCCATCATTGTTTTGTTACTTCTCTTTGTGTTGAGCCTTATCCACATTATTTACCTCTACAGGGGACCGATTAAGGCCCTTAAGAAGGAGGCCACCCAGCTGAGCGTCGACATTGACTCGCTCCAAAAGGAGGGGAAGATTACGGCTGAAAGGATCGAGGAAGAGAAAAAGAAGCTTCAAGGGAAGATCAGGGCTTTGCAGGCAGGGATTAAGAAAAGGGAGGGGAACCTGAAAAAGCTCAAAGATGAAACCACGTCATACCAGCGGAAATTGACCACGCTCAAGAAGGAGGTTGCCCTGAAAGAGGGGAGGGTGAAGGAGTTAACGACCCGGGAGGAGATAAAATCCCAGGTTTTGGCCAACGTGAAAAAGCAGGTCGAAGAGCTCCACAAGACAATCCAAAATCTAAGGCAAGATGGTGAGGCCAAGGACGAGAAGATCGCTGATTTGAGCCGAGGAACGGAGAAGGACCAACAGGAGAAAAAACTGCTGCAACTGCGGATAGAAAACAGGGACCAGGTGATTCGGGATTTGAGAAAAGAACTTGTTCGCCTCCAGAAAGATCTGGAGAATGTCAAGGTTCAGAATCAGGAGAAGGATAAGGTCATCCAAGATTTGAAGGGGCAATTGGAATCGGCCCAAAAACCTTCTCCTCCCGCGTCTCCCGGGGGGAGAGCTCAATAGGCGAGAATCCGTTCAAGACTTGAATTGGACAAATGGCCGGCATTGAGAGACGCAAAGACCGTGAGAGGCATTCAATGGGCAAGGGGAAAATCCTTATCGTAGATGATGAGGTCAGCATTTTGGAGTCCCTCAGCGGGATTCTGGAGGATGAAGGATATCAGGCGATTACCGCTAGAAACGGCATAGAAGGCCTCGAAATATCCAGTACGGAATTTCCGGATGTCACCTTTTTGGACATCTGGATGCCCGATATGGATGGCTTGGAAGTCCTGAGGAGGTTGAGGGCTCAGGACCCGGATAGGGTTATTATCATGATATCCGGGCACGGGACAATTGCCTCAGCCGTGAAAGCTGTGAAATCAGGGGCTTTCGATTTCATAGAGAAACCGCTCAACATGGATGAGACCCTCCTCTCCCTGCAAAAGGCGATGGAACATCGGAGCCTCCTGATGGAAAACAGGCGGCTTCGCGAGATGGTGCGGAGACGAGACCGCCAAAGCCAGCTTCTCCTGTTTCCGAAAATGGGCGCACCGGAGGCGGAAGCCCGAAGTTCCACACCAGTAACACCCGCGGAACAGTCCCCTCGTCCCACTGGCCGCCGGAGCCTCCCCAAAGGGAGAGGGGTTCGACAAAAAACCCTGAAACAGAGCATGGTCCTTTACGGGACCGGCCTCCATTCTGGATTGAAGACGGGCCTTATGCTCCTGCCTCTTCCCGCTAATAGCGGGATTCTCTTCGGAAACATTTATGACGAACACACGGTTCCGGGAAAACTGAAGTATGTGGAGGAGACGGATTACGCAACATCCCTAAGGAAGGGGCGGATAACGGCGAAAACCATAGAACATTTCATGGCAGTACTGCACGCTTATGGGATCAATAACCTCTTGGTGAAGATGAACGAAGAGATTCCCATTATGGACGGCTCGGCATTGGATTTCTGTGAAATCATAGAAGAAGCCGGGATTGAGGAACAAGACGGGGAATCAGAGGAATTGGTTATCGAGCGTCGATATTCGGTGGGGGAGATTGATCCAGATAAGAAGTACATGTATATCGAACCCTCAGACTATTTCGGGGTTCGGTATTTGCTCAATTATCCACCCCCCGTCGGACGGCAGGAATATACCTTTACCATGAGGGATGAGGCGGCCTTCAAGGAGGAAATTGCGCCTGCCCGAACCTTTGGTTTCCTGAAGGATATCAAATCGTTGACTAAGATGGGATTGATAGAAGGGGGAAGATTACACAACGTAATCCTCCTTGATGAGGGGAGGGTTATGAACACTACCCTCAGGTTTCCCGATGAGTTTGTGCGGCATAAAATCCTGGACATCGTCGGTGATTTCTACCTATTAAATCAGCCCATCAAGGGCTGGATTATCGCCAACATGACAGGTCATAGCGAAAATATCGCCTTGCTCAAGGAGATCCAGAAGGACCTTGGATAA
>CP070774.1:1663589-1683638 GCA_020346125.1 Syntrophobacterales bacterium
GAGGGTTTTATCGATGGTTGTCTGATGAGGGGGTCCTCCGAGGAAATCCATTGGAGGATATGGAATCGCCGAGAACGACCCGGTCCCTACCGGAGGTGCTCTCCCTGGATGAAGTCGAATCGCTCCTGAATCAACCCGACCCCTCAAATCCCATCGGGATGAGGGATAAGGCCATGTTGGAATTATTGTACGCAACGGGGTTGAGGGTATCCGAGTTAACCAATTTAGTCCTGCATAATATCAACTTAGAGGCGGGATATCTGATTGTGCTGGGCAAGGGCGCCAAGCAGAGGATCGTTCCCATGGGCCAAGGGGCCCTCCACTGGCTAAGGCAGTATCTGGAGGGATCCCGCAAGAGGCTCCTCAGGAATAACCGGAGCCCCCTTGCCTTCATAAGCCAATGGGGAAGGGGAATGACCCGCCAGGGTCTTTGGAAGATCATTAAGAAATACGCCCTCATGGCTGGGATTAGGAAGAAAATCTCCCCCCACACCCTCAGGCACTCCTTCGCAAGCCATCTCTTAGAAGGTGGAGCGGATTTGCGGTCAGTCCAGAGCTTGCTCGGCCACGTTGACATCTCCACCACCCAAATCTATACACACGTGACACGTGAAAGGTTAAAGAGGGTTCATGCTCGATACCATCCCAGATCGTGATTGCCCCATTCGCTGAGGTGGGAAGGGGAGACTCCTATCCATAGAGATACCAATGGAGGTCATTACTACCCACATCAACGCCGATTTCGACGCGTTAGCCTGCATGTTAGCGGCTAAGAAGCTGTATCCCGAGGCGATTTTGGTTTTCCCTGGCGCCCAGGAGGGGAGCTTAAGGGATTTTTTCGTTCGATCCACCATTTACGTATTCGAGGCTGAACGGATGAAGAACGTGGATTTGGATCGAATCACCCGTCTTGTTTTGGTTGATACTCGGCAGATAAGCCGAATCGGGAAGTTCGCTCAAATAGTAAATAAACGCGGAGTGGATATCCACATCTATGATCACCATCCCGCCTCTTCGGAGGATATTGAGGGTTCGGTAGAGGTGGTGAGAGAAGTAGGAGCGGCCATTACCCTGCTGCTGGGGATTTTGAGGGATAAAGGAATAGAGATAACCTCCGATGAGGCGACGGTAATGATGCTGGGGATTTACGAGGATACGGGCTCCCTCACCTTTTCCTCGACAACGGAGGACGACTTTCATGCCGCAGCATATTTGCTCTCAAAGAAGGCAAGTCTCAATGTTATATCAGATATGGTGACAAAAGAGCTGACTGCGGAACAGGTTTTTCTCCTTAACGACCTGATCCAATCGGCCACCAACTACGCGATAGGTGGCATCAATGTGGTCATCGCCACGGCCTCGGCGGATCGATACGTCGGTGATATCGCCATACTCGTCCATAAGTTAAAGGATATGGAAAATTTGGATGTGCTCATTGCCCTGATTCGGATGGAGGACCGGGTCCACATAATAGGAAGGAGCCGTATCGAGGAAGTCAATGTGGCGGAGATCCTGTTGGAGTTTGGAGGAGGTGGACATGCAACAGCCGCATCGGCCACCGTGAAGGATATGACATTGATCCAGTGTGGAGAAAAATTAGTGGAGGTGCTCCAGGAGACCGTTAAACCGAGGAAATTCTCCAAAGATCTCATGACCTTTCCAGTGAAAACCATCCCGGCCGAGAGGAAGTTATCCGAAGCGGGGGAACTCCTCACTCGATACAATATCAACGTATTGCCGGTGATGAGGAGAGGAAAATTGGTGGGGTTGATATCTAGGCAGGTCATCGAAAAGGCTACATTCCACGGGCTTGGGAATCGTCCGGTCAAGGAATATATGAGCACGGAATATTCGGTGGCCGAAATCACTACCCCCCTGAGCAAGATTCAACGCCTCATCGTGGGCAACAACCAGCGGTTTTTACCCGTAATGGAAGGAGGAAAGCTTGTAGGGGCCATCACACGGACGGACGTTTTAAGGGCCATTCAGGAGGATTTTGTGACCCGATCCGATACCCCTTCCCCCCTTGAGGTTCACAAGCTCCATGCCAGGAAGAAGATAATCACGAAGTTAATGGAGGAGAGGCTCCCGCCGAAGGTTCAAAGCATTCTCCGAGAGTTCGGTAGGGTCGGGGACGAGTTGAACTGCCCCGTGTATGCGGTGGGGGGGTTCGTCCGGGACCTTTTGTTAAGGAATCATAACTTAGACGTGGATATCGTAGTAGAGGGGGATGGCATCCGATTCGCGGAATATTTTGCCAAGGGCCACCCTTGTAAGATCAGGATGAACCGGCGATTTGGAACGGCTGCTCTCCGTTTAGCGGAGAACATGAAAGTCGATATAGCAACGGCTCGGTTGGAATACTATGATTCTCCCGCTGCCCTTCCCACGGTGGAACTCAGCTCAATCAAGAGGGACATGTATCGAAGGGACTTTACCATCAATACCCTGGCCATCAAGTTGAATGGGGAGCAATTTGGCGAACTGGTGGACTTCTTCGGCGCACAAAGGGATATTAAGGAAAAGGTAATCCGGGTACTCCATAACCTGAGTTTCGTCGAAGATCCAACGAGGGTTTTGCGGGCCATTCGCTTCGAGCAGCGGTTTGGGTTCCAATTGGGCAAGCAAACCCAGAATTTGATCAAGAATGCCGTAGAGAGGGGATTTCTGGATCGCCTTTCGGGTCGAAGGATCTATACCGAGCTGGTGCTCATCCTCAATGAAGAGGATCCAATCCCCATTCTTCGGAGGATGAGGGATCTGGATCTGCTGAAGTCCATCCATATCAAAATCCCCTGGGAGAATGAAACGGAGAACCTCTTGGAGACCGTTAAGAATGTCATATCGTGGTACGACTTGCTTTTTTTAGAGGGTGAGTGTGAAAGGTGGCAGGTCTATTTTTATGGGCTGATGGATTCCCTGACTGAGGAGGAGGTCTCTGATGTTTGCCAACGGCTTTCGCTCTCCAATAAACACAAGGAGAAGATTATAAGCGGAAGGAGAGAGGCCGAGGAGATCCTCAGGGAGATGGCCCGAAGATTGGACTCCAAGAGAAGGATTCGAAGAAGCGAGATCTATGAGCTTTTAGAACCCCTTTCAACAGAGGTGAGACTCTTCATGATGGCCAAGACCACCAAGAAAGAGATGAAACAGCGGATTTCACTTTTCTTTACCACGCTCCGGGGGCAGAAGCCCCTATTGAAGGGGAGGGATTTGATTCGATTGGGTGTGCGTCCAGGGCCTATTATGAAGGAAATATTGATCGGTCTCCTGAGGGCTCGGCTCGATCGGCGCATCAAGACGAGGGAAGAGGAGGTCGATTACGTGAAAAGGACCTATATAGATCACGGGGGAACGGTTTAATCCGAGGTTATTTTCCTAAAGAGGGCCATATGGCCTCATTGGTTCAACAAATAATTATTTATGCCATTCCGATTTTATTGGCCGTCATCCTTCACGAGGTCGCCCATGGATGGGTCGCCGATAGGTTAGGTGATCCCACCGCGCGATACTCAGGCCGATTGACCCTCAACCCCGCGGCCCACATTGATCTGTTCGGCACGATCCTTCTGCCGCTGGTCCTCCTCATTTCAGGTGGATTTATATTCGGCTACGCCAAACCCGTTCCCATCAATCCCTATAATCTGAGGAATCCGAGAAGGGATATCATTTGGGTATCCCTCGCGGGCATAATGACCAATTTGGCCTTGGCGGCCGTTTGCGCCATGGTATTTCGGATTTTGGCTTCCTCCTCCCCGGGTTCATGGGGCTTTATTGTAAACCCTCTCATGATGATGTTAATGGCTAGTGTCCGAATCAATATAATTCTGGCCGTCTTTAACGCGGTTCCCATCCCACCCCTGGACGGAAGTCGGGTATTGGCCTATCTTCTTCCCCCGGCGCAATCTGCGGTATTTTCCAAATTGGAGCCTTACGGATTTATCATCATATTGCTGCTCTTTTTTACGGGGATGATCAATTTTATCTGGCCGATTATTCGGTTCTTTATGGTCCTCTTATTGGGCCCTTATATGATATAGGGAGAAATTGTCGCTCTATCCAATGGTTACTGCAGATCCATATACCGTAAAGCTAGAATTTTTCGAAGGCCCTTTGGACCTCCTCTTGCACCTCATCAGGCGGAACCAAGTGGATATATACGATATCCCCATCGCCACGGTTACAGACCAATACCTCGACTATCTAAATATGATGAGGACCCTCAACTTAGATGTGGCCGGTGAATTCCTTCTGATGGCGTCGACCTTGCTCCATATTAAGTCGAAGATGTTACTGCCCTCACCGCCCGAGGAAGAGGGAGAAGAGGAGGGGGAAGACCCACGGGCAGAGTTGGTGAACAGGCTCTTGGAATATCAGAAATACAAGGAAGGGGCTGCTCGACTCCATGAGAGGGATATCTTGGATAGGGACATCTTCGTGCCGGGAAAGCAAGCGGAGGAATCAGAGGAAGGGGGACTTGTTGAGGTCGGTGTTTTCGAACTGATCGAGGCCCTCAAGGATGTTTTGAATCGGTCCTCCCTTGAAGCCGCTTATGATATTACCCTGGATCGGATAACGATAGAGGAGCGGATCGCACAAATTCTGGAGACGCTCAAATTGGAAGGGAGTGGGCTTCTCTTCTCCTCGCTCTTTTCCGGGGCATCGTCCAAGGAGGATATCATCATTACCTTCCTCGCTCTTTTGGAATTGATCAAAATGAGGATGATCA
Organism: Syntrophobacterales bacterium; assembly: GCA_020346125.1. GTDB lineage: Bacteria > Desulfobacterota > BSN033 > WVXP01. The sequence goes on from CP070774.1 coordinate 1,668,319, forward strand.
AGATTTATCAAAGGGCTCCATTTGGACCAATTGAGATTTTCGCCTTATTGGGAGGGTAGGGAAAAACCATGAAAGGGGTTGTTACCATCGTTGGTTTACTGATTCTGACTGTAATAATGCCGCTTTCGGCCGCGGAATTACCCCCTGTAAAGGAACTGATGGTAGTGGGGTCCGGAGAAATACTTGAGGGGGATGTCGGAAAAGCTCGCCAAGATGCAATCCTGAACGGGCTCAAGGAGGCGGTACGGATTTCTCTCCTGGAGTTTATTCCATCATTCATGCTTGAAGAGAATGCCATCGCCCTGGATATGGAGATCTTCAGGCGGGTGACCCAATACGTACAAACCTTCAAGATCCTCTCCGAGACAGGGAAGGCTGAAGAGCATGAGGTACTGTTGCAGGTTCAAATTGACCTCCATAAATTGAGGGATTCGTTGTCAGCCATGGGCTTATTGGAGGGAAAGGGCGTCCAGGAGGAGGCTTTACGCATTCGCATGATCCTCACCGAGGTCTCTCGGTACCCTTGGTATCGGGAATTCGAGGATTTCCTCAGGGAAGACCTTGACTTCATCAAGGGTGTTCGGCTTCGGTCCGTGATGACGGGAGAGTTCACCATGGACATCGAACTGGTCGGAGACATCCAGTCCCTTCTCGATGCCTTGGCGACAAAGGAGTTTGAGGGATTCTTTCTGGAGATCAATCAGGCCCTTGAGGATCAGGTTATGGTTCTTTTTAGACCAAGGGAAACATCAGGGTCTTAAAGGACCCTGCGCTTTTTATTAGTATTAATGCGAGAAAAGGAGTATCACCATGAGAAAGCATCCCGTATTATTAGGTCTCATTATCATCGGAGTTATTTTAGGCGTCTTCCTGCTCTCGATCTTTTTCTTGACCCGGTTTGGAGAGAAAAAGGCCTTCGCCCTTGGGGATAAAATCGCCGTAGTGGATATCAAGGGAATGATCACCAGTTCGAGAGAGGTCGTTGAACAGATCGATGAATTTAAGGAGGACAACGATATTAAGGCCATCATTTTGAGGATTAATTCCCCGGGAGGCGGCGTCGGGCCTTCTCAGGAGATTTATAGGGAAGTCTTGAGGGCCAAGGAGAAGAAGAAGATCATCACCTCGATGGAATCCGTGGCCGCATCGGGGGGGTATTATGTCGCCTGTGCCTCGCACCTCATCGTGGCCAATCCGGGAACCATTACGGGGAGCATCGGGGTGGTAATGGAGTTCTCAAACATAGAGGACTTATTGAAGAAAATAGGATTACGGAGCTACGTCATCAAAAGCGGTAAACATAAGGATATCGGGTCCCCATTGAGAGAAATGACCCCTGAGGAGAAGGCAATCCTTCAGGACGTTATCGATAGTGTCCACAATCAGTTCGTTCGGGCGGTCGCGGAGGGCAGGAATATGGAGGAAGGAAAGGTGAAGCAGATCGCCGATGGCCGAATTTTTTCAGGGGAACAGGCAAAGGAATTGGGGTTGGTTGATCGGCTTGGAGGCCTTCAAGATGCCATCGAAATAGCGGCTGAAATGGTTGGGATTAAGGGGAAACCAGCGGTGATTTACCCGAAGAGGAAATTATCCCTCTACGAATTGCTCTTCAGAAAATCCCTCCGCCTCCTTATGGATGAGGTTTGGCAGAGGGAGTATCGGCTCAGCTACTTGATGTACTCCCCGTGAATCTTCTTTATGTCCTTCCAGACTTCCCTTTTCTTGTGGGGATTTCTCAATAGAAAGGCCGGATGATAGGTAGGCATTACCTTGATTCCGCGATACAAAAAAAACCGCCCTCTCAGTTGGGAGATCTTTTCATCGGTTTTGAGCAGGGTTTGGGCAGCAAAACTCCCCAAGGCGCAGATGATTTTGGGCTGGATGATCTCGAGCTGCTTTTTGAGGAAAGGTTCACAGGTAGCGATCTCGTCCTGCTGAGGATTTCGATTATGGGGAGGTCGACATTTAATGATATTGGTAATATAGACCTCTTCCCTCCTGAGGTCTATGGCATTGATGATTCGAGTTAAAAGCTGCCCGGCCTTACCGACGAAAGGCCTTCCCTGTCGATCCTCATCTTCTCCTGGAGCTTCGCCGATGAATACCAACAGGGCCTTTTCGCTCCCCTCACCGAAGACAATATGTCGGCGTGTGAAATGAAGCTTACACCGTTTACACTCCCCCAGCTCCTCCCTCACCTCGGTTAAAGTGGGCTGAGGATGAGGGATCTTTTTAGCAGATCCAGGGAGGAATTCAACCCCCAGGCTTTTTTGATAAGCAACGTAATGTTGTAAGTCCCCTATGACATAAGCGAGTTTGTCCTTTAAGAGGGATTCTTTTGCTTTATCCATGGAATTGGTTAGGGGCTCAGTTTCTATCCATGGTATAATACGTCTTCGCTTCCGCCCTGTCAACTTCGGTGTTTCCCACGAGGTCAAGGCTGAGAAATGGGAGGCTGAGGTTGAGAGTAGGGAGTAGGCAGTAAGAAGATTCTGCGGTGTTGAAGTGCTGCAGTCAAAAAAAGTGCTGCGGTTATCCTGCAATGAAGAGTTGAGAATGGAGAATGAAAAGTGAAGAAGTTACAAGAAGGTTGAGGGTGAGAGGATGGAGCGTAGAGGCTGAGGAAGGAATGATGGAATAGTGGGGATCAATAACGGAAAGGAGGGATTTGTTATTTTTCTTTCTCTCAACCCATCATTCCATTATTCCACTATTCCGAGTTATGTTATACTCTCCATTGAGGAAAAATAAGGGCCACCCGGACAGGCCGAGGCTGGTGTATCAGTGAAGATCGTTCACCTATCGGATACCCATTTGGGTTATTCCGCTTATGCAAAAGCTACCCCCAGCGGTATCAATCAAAGGGAGCAAGACATTTATGATGCCTTCAATCAGGTCATCGATAGGATTATCGATATCGGCCCCGACCTCGTCCTGCACGCGGGAGATGTATTTCATACCCCCAGACCCTCCAATCGGGCTATAACCCAGGCCCTTCTGGGTTTTCAAAGGCTTTCCTCCAATGAGATATCCACCGTGGTGATCGCCGGCAATCATTCCATGCCGCGCATTCGATCCTCAAGCTGTATTCTGGAGTCCATCAACCTTTTTCCCGAAATCTATGTTGCATTCAAAGGGGAATATGAGAAATTTCATATCGACGGAACCTTAGTTCACTGCGTTCCCCATTGTGGGACGGAGGATGAGATGATTCAGGCCTTTGATGCCGTGAAGCCCTCCGGTAAGGCAGGAGTAAATATTTTGGTGACCCACGCGGGCTTAACGGCCGATGTCGATTATGTGGTAGGGGAGTTCAATGAGCTCAAGGTTCCATCGAAGATGGTGATTCATCATCCTCACATGGACTATATCGCCTTAGGACATTACCACCGAGCGATTAAGGTGGGCGAAGGGGCTTATTATAGCGGTTCGACGGAACGATTTGGATTTAGCGATGCGGACCATCCATGTGGTTTTTTGGAGGTCGATCTCCCCGCTGGAACGGTGAAATACCACGAAATCGAGGTTCGGGAGATGGTAAAACTCCCCGAAGTGGATTGTCATAATCTCACATCAGAGGAGATCCTCGGAAGAACTTCACAGTTATCGAGGCAGGCCGGATACGGAGGTGTTGTTCAGCTTCCCTTGATTAGACTGAACCGATCTACCTATGTCGAGATTGACCAGAGGACCATTCGTGAACAATTCGACCACGTATACCATCTGGAGATTATCTGCCAAATCGACACTCCCAAGGGGACCGCTCCTTTATCTACAGATATTGCAGTGCTTCACATGGAGTTCGAAGCCTTTGTCAACACCTGGAGGGTGGATACGCTTGAAAAGAAGAGGCTCAAGGAGATGGGTTTGAAATACCTAGAAACCTTCGTTCCAGAAGAGGAGCAAGGATGATCTTACGTGAATTGAGGCTCAAAAATTACCGACGGTTCAAGGAAGTCTATATCAGCGACTTTCCAGAAAGCGTCATCGCCATTCTCGGGCGAAATGGTATCGGGAAGTCGAGCATTTTCGAGGCCATATCCTGGGTCCTTTTTGGTTCAACGGTTTTTAGAACGGATAAAGCGGATGTAAAACGGCAAGGTGCGGCACCTGAGGAGCCCTGCGAGGTTGATATGGTCTTTTCCTTACGGGGCAACGATTATGAGGTTTTAAGGGAGATTAGGGGAAAGAACAATATCGTTCGAGCTTCGGCCTGGGCATATGATAATGGAACGAAGAAAATCGTGGCTAATAGCGAAAGAGGGGTAAGCGAACATTGTCAGAAAATCCTGGGCATGGATTGGCAGACCTTCCAGGCATCAGTTTTTTCGCAACAGAAGGACTTGGATGCATTTTCCCAACAGACCCCAGCTGAACGGCAGAGGATTATCCGCCGGCTTCTGGCCATCGATCGGATCGATATGGCTATTACGGCTATAAGGAGGGATAAGAACGATGCACAGAGCGAAATTCGGGGAGTGGAGTCAGCCCAGAAGGATATCGGTAAACTCCGTGAGGAATTGAGAGCGCTCCGGGAGAAGAAGAGGATATTGGACGAGGAGGAGAGGGTCCTGGGTGAGAGGGTAGCTCGAATGAAAGAAGGGGAATCAGAGGCCAAGGGGGAAAAGGAGAAGTGGGATAAGCTCGAAAGACAGTTTGAAAAATATTCGAGACACTTCGCTCTTTTGGGACAAGAGAAGGGAAGCATCGTGCAAAGAAAAGGGGAAATTGAGTCCTCCTTGGAAGAAATTGGGAAGCTGGAGAGTGAATTGGCAGGGTATGAGGGAAAAGATGGAGAACTTCGGGGACTCAGGATGGAGCAAAGGAATCTTCAACGAGAGCAGGTGAAGAAGGCCAAAAGGGATGGGTTGGAACATAATATTCAGACATGCACGAAAAGAATCGAAGGCCTTAAAGAAGACCTGGCAGGCCTTAGGCGTGACCTCGAAGCCTTTGAGACCCTGGATAAGAGGATCGAAGATCATTCTGAGAAGTTAGGGCGATGTTCAGAGGAGCAAGAGAAGGCCTTGGATACCTTGGGCCGCGTTAAGGGTACAATCGAATCCATCGAAAGGGAAATCGAGATATTGAGCCGTCAAATGCATCAAATACATACAATGGGGCCGGATGGGCGCTGTCCAATCTGCATGCAGACATTGGGCGAGAACTATGGGAAGACGGAGAGACATCTGAGGGGGGAGACCAAGGAGAAAAGGGAAACGTTAACGAAGCTATTGGAGGAGAGGGATAGGTTCCAGGCTCAAGTCGATCAGCTCAACAAAGATCAACAGGAGCTATTGAGGTCTTCTGAAAAGCTTAAGGAGGAAGAGTACCATCGCGGGGTCATCCTCTCACAAGGAAGGGAAAAGGAGGGGCACATCCGGGAGATGAGGGAGCAGTGCGAATCCTACGAGAAGGCCATCAGGGAAATCGGAGAGGTTGATTTCGACGAGGATCGGTACAGGGAGATCGAGAAGCTCATGCCCGAATTGGAGCACGTTGAAGATCGGATGATCGAGATCCGGGCAAAGGTTGAGAGGAAGGCACGATTTCGAAGGGATCTCATGGGCCTTGAGAAAAGACTTGAAGACCTCGTGGAATCGATGGACAAAAAGTCGAGGGAGAGAGATGCGCTGGGATTCGACGAGGGGAAATATCGCGTAATCAAAGAAAGGCTGGAGAAAATCAGGGAAACAAGGGACCGATTGTACGAGGAACGATCCAGCACACGGGAGAGGAGGGCGAAAATCCGCGCTGAGATCGCGGGGAAGAGAAGGGAGATATCCCATGAAAAAGGCCTTCGGGACCGGATTAAACTTCTGCAGGAATCGGTCCGATATCTTGATGTGCTGGCAGATATCTTCGTTTCCTTTAGAATGGACTTAATGGGTCGTATGAGACCTCTCCTAGAATCCCGGACCAGCCAATTACTCAGCCTCATTAGCGACGGACGGTATTCCGTCGTGGAATTGGATGAGGATTACAATATCTTTATCTACGATGGAAATGAAAAGTTCAAGATTCAACGCTTTTCCGGTGGCGAGCAGGATATATTCAACCTCTGTCTTCGGATTGCAGTCTCCCAGATTGTGGCCGATCGAAGTGGAGGTGAAATTAACTTCATCGCCCTTGACGAGATCTTCGGGAGCCAGGATGCGGAGAGGAGGGAGAACATACTGAGGATTTTCAATGGACTTTCTTCTCAATTTCGACAGATCTTCCTCATTACCCATATAGAAGAGATGAAGGACATGATGCCTGTTGCTTGGAGCGTTGAAGAAGTATCAGAGGGCTTAAGTACGGTGATTACATAGAAATCTCTGAAAAAATTGCGATAGAACAATACGGCACGTTTGTTGACACCATAAACCTGTAGTCTCGATCAGGAGGTGCCCGTATCCGGGAAATTGGAACTAAGTTGAGGCCACAGTCCTTGCCCCGGGTGCCATATTATGTTTAGCCTTGCCGGAGTTTATCGGTAGGATCACCTTAGGCCATCCTGACCGGTAAATATCCCCTCGGCCCGGGTGTAATTCCACCCATCTACCTTTTCTATGGTTACCCTACAGGTAATCGTCTCGTCAATAGAAGCAGGGTTGTAGGAACCAAAACTCCATTCCCGAAGCGAGCCATCCAATCTGTCCCCCTGACTCACAGATTATGCTTCCAACGAACAAGTTGTGCCAGATAAGGCCTGAAAATCTCATTCGGGCGGTCGAGGCCCCTGTGGAGAAGATTCCCCTTTATCGAGGAGACTGATAGACGTCGCAAATTATACCGATACCATTGCAAAACACTTCCTAATATTCTATATTGATACCGGTACGCCCTTTCTTTGAAAGGATTGGAGCAATTGACGGGGTATTGATCATGAAATGTCCGAGCTGTGGAGCGATCAATAGGAAGGATTCAAAATTTTGTAAACAGTGTGGTTCCACCCTCACCATTAGCCTCGCCTGTCCTCGTTGCCGTTTTGAGAACCTTGCGGATTCGGCGTACTGCACGCAATGTGGGACGAGGCTTTCTGTTCAAAGAAAGCCCAGGGGGACCCAGAAGCGTTGCCAGAGCTGCGGCTATCTCAACGATGTTGATGCCGTTTACTGCTATTATTGCAATCAGAAGATACTTGAGGACTATCCGGAATAAGCCCTTTACCGCAGAAAGGTACATTGAGAGAACTGAGTATCTTCTCGGCATTTTCACGCGTCATAGGGGGAAATGACCCCGATGTGGAATGGAGGTGAAAGGAGTAAGGGAGAAATGAAAGAGAAATGGATTTATCCTTTAGCTCTTCTATTCTATCTATTGGGATGTGCGCCGAGCCGTACTTTTTGGATGGATATCCGGTACCTACCCGGGACATTGGCTGAGAAGGCAGATCAGCAACAGGTCGTTGCGGTTAATCCCCTCAAGGATATCAGGGAAGATAGGGCCCGACTTGGAGCTTGGACGCGGCCCAAGGGTCGGGTGGATACTTTTATGGCCTCCAAACCGGTGGATCAGGCGGTCACCGAGGCTCTATCGGACTATTTCCTTTCACGGGGGTTTCGAGTTATTCCTTATACGAGCTGGGACTTCAGGCCTGAGAGCCTTTCCCGTATTCCAGCCGATTTAGTGGTCGGAGGGGAGATTATCCGTCTGGAAAGCGAGGCCTGGACCACCATACGAACGAAGGTGAAGGTTCACGTCCAGCTTCAGATTCACGTGGGCAAGGTAACCGAGAGGAAGGTATTAAGCCAAAAAATGGAGATCTCGAAGGAAACAGTAGGGGTTACATCGAGGCCGGAGAGGATCGAGGAAACGCTCAACAAGGAGCTCTCAGAGGCCATTGATAGGGTTTTCCAAGGCATACTGTGACTTCCCGGCCTTCCAATGGTGACGGCTTCGTAAAAAGTCCATTTGCCATTCGACAGGCTCATGGCCCTTAGTAAAGCCGAAGGGCGGCGTTGCGCTTCATCTTTAGCCACTGCGTCGTACTGGTAAGTACAACGCATTCCTAAAATTCGCCCGCCTTACACCTGGAGCTTTTTGCTGTGTCGTTTCGTTTTTAACTTTTTACAAACCATCAACGGTTATGGGAATCATATGGAGCGGAAGCATTTTTCATCGATGCTCATCATCTTTCTCATAATCCTATCCTGTTACCTCTTCTATGTAATTTTCTCTCCCTTTTTGATACCCATTATCTGGGCCATCATCTTGGCCATCGTATTCTATCCTGTTTACCGAGGTTTGAACCATCGGTTGAAGGGAAGGAAATCCTTCTGCGCACTGGTGATGACGTCCTTTGTTGTCCTCCTCATCGTATTCCCCTCCGCATATATGTTGTCGATGTTAGCCAACGAGGCCATCAGCGCCTATGCCTTTTTCGAAACGGGATTGGAAACGGGGAGATTTCAATCGATTTTGGGAGTGAAGGATCATCCCATTATCCAGGGGTTGTGGCATCGGCTCAACCAGTACGTTGACCTCTCCGAACTCGATATCAATTCCCTCCTTCTCGAAAACTTGAGAATGGTGAGTACCTTCGCCATGAACCAAACCTCGAGGATCATAAAGGGATTTTCCTTTATTATCATCAATTTCTGCTTAGTCATCATTTCGTTATACTATGTCTTCAAGGATGGTGATCAATTGCTCAGGAAAGTCCGCGAGGCGATCCCCTTGGCACCTCAAGATAAGAATCTGCTATTCAACCGGTTGGAGGAGATGGTGTACGCAACCCTCTATGGCGGGGTACTCGTTGCCCTTCTACAAGGCTTTTTGGGAGGATTTGCCTTCTGGTTTTTAGGGCTCTCTTCCCCGATTTTTTGGGGCACGGTTATGGCCTTTCTCTCCTTTGTGCCAATTATTGGTTCCTTTTTGGTGTGGGGGCCAGTCGTCGTCTACTTCTTCTTTCAGGGATCACTTTTGAAGGGGATCGTCCTTATGGTCTGGGGAGGAGTTGTGGTGGGCTTATCGGACAATTTCTTACGCCCAATCCTCATCAGCAAGAGGACGAAGCTTCACACAATGCTGTTGTTCTTCGGGGTGCTGGGGGGAATAAAGAGTTTCGGGTTGCTGGGATTGATTGTAGGTCCTTTGGTGGTAACCATCTGTATCACGGCCCTGGATATCTATTTGGAAAAGACGGCTCAAACTGCCCAATCGGCAGCTTGAAGTATCTGGAGGCGATGGATGAGGAAAGCACTGGTTTATTTTCTTGTTCCCTTAATTCTCATTGGATGCGTAAGATTTACCAAGGAGGTGAAAGTACCGGAGAGGCCCTTGATCCTGCTGCAGGGGAAGGATATTCCATCCTTCGAGGATGATTTAGACAGGGAATCATTGAGGGCTGCCATCAGTCGCAGCATGGAATTTTTCCGGAGGCTGCCGGAAGATCGCCTCTTCGAGTATGGAGGAGATCACTATTCAACCGGTCACCTCATCAACTCCATGAAGACCTTTTTATATCTCCTGGATGAGGCCGAGGATATGGAAGAGCTGACCGATATGATCCGGGAGCAGTTTAACGTTTATCAATCAGTTGGATTGGATGGGCGGGGAACCGTTCTCTACACCGGGTATTACGAGCCCATCCTTGAAGGGAGTATAACTCCCAATGAGAAGTATAGGTGGCCCCTGTATAAGAGGCCGGATGATTTGATGGAGATCGACCTGGAACTCTTTAGCCGTAAGTTTGAAGGGGAGAAGATCGTCGCCCGTTACGACGGGAGCCGAGTTGTGCCCTATTTCAGCCGGGAAGAGATCGATAGCCATGGAGTGCTGTTCGGAAGGGAATTGGAGCTCGCCTGGTTGAAGGATCCTATTGATGTCTTCTTCCTTCATATCCAGGGGTCGGGCCAGGTCCTTCTGGAGGATGGGACCCACCTGAGGGTCAACTACTCGGCATGCAACGGGAGGCCCTATCGAAGTATTGGAAGCCTGCTAATCGACAGGGGAATCATATCGAAGGAGGAGATGAACATTTCACGATTGAGGGAATATTTAAGGGATAATCCCAGCCAAAGGGAGGAGATCCTCAATTATAATGAAAGCTACGTCTTCTTCAGGGTGGTAGAACAGGGACCATTGGGCAACATTGAGGTTCCCCTCACCCCTGGCCGTTCCGTTGCTACAGATTCTAGGATGTTCCCCAAGGGTGCTTTGGTCTACGTCTGTGGCGAAAAACCCATTGCTGATGATTCGGGTACTATCATAGCATGGATTCCCTTTTCGAGGTTCGTCCTCAACCAGGATACGGGGGGGGCCATTAAAGGACCGGGGCGAGTAGACCTTTTTTGGGGAAAGGGAGAGAGCGCAGGGATTCCAGCAGGTTATATGAAAAACGAGGGGAGGCTCTATTTCCTTGTAGAGAAATAATCTCCTGGGCCCCATGTGGGCTGTTTTTCCTTATATAGGCGATTTAAATATGGTATGCAGCCGAAGGAATGGATAGCCAATCGAACTGACAGGCGAGATAGGGTTATCCAGCATGAGTCGGCGGAGATTAATGATTCAAGAAAATCCGGCTTGGGGTTTATTGCCTCAATGGATAAGGTCGAGGTAATTGGATATTGGTCATTTTAAATCAATCCAAGTCATACCGGAATATCCGCGATATCTAAATGGATTGAAGAGGATACACCCATGAGAGAATAAGCGCGAAACATTCCTTTTTTAGTCTCATCCAAATCCCCAATATCTCCTATCACTTTTTGCCATTTTTGGCCGGATAGGCCGCGTTCCTTCTTCTCATTCATATCCCAGCCCATTGATTATTCGGCGAATTATCGGCGAGAAACATGCTTGGGCTTATTCCAACGGGATTCATCAGTGTTGGCATATGAATTGCTTGTTAATCCATGCCTGGACGTTTCATAATGGCTCTTTAGCCCCACATTTCCATTTGTTGGGGCTCGTCCTTATGGAAAAGCATATGCCATTGTGATTATTTTTCATACGAGGTGATAAATTTTGTCATCGGTTCAAAGGTAGCGGGCGGGATCGCATGCAAATAGTTCGTTAGGAGGAGGTCGATGAGGTTCAATATTGGGGACAAAGTCCGCCATCGGGGTCTCAAATGGCTTTTGGGAACGGTAGAGGAAATCTATGAGGCCTCAAGGGCCCATTCCGATGAGGGCCGGTACTATCTCTATAAGGTATCCCTAAAGCAAGGTCAACATTACACCGATCGAGGATGTGAATGGGAACTTATTCCAGGTGAAGAGGAGAATCCGAGGAGTATCTCCGCCCATGGGATCGTTTTCGAGGACAATATACCGCCCGAATTGGATTAGTCCCTTCGGGTTTTCCCTCGGTAAGGTTAAAGGCAAGTTTGCCATAACGTAATTTCCATATCTCCCATTTTTCTGAATTTCTGCCTTAATAAGTTACCCCTTCCCTCCCCTTTCTACCAATGAAATCCGCCCTGAAAGGTAACAGCACTGTTGAAAATCCCTGTATTTGAAATTTAGCTCGATAGACGATATGAGGATTTCAATCATATACACCGGAGGGCATAAATCCCACAGATTTTTTATGATTCCAATGTCCTAAACACGCCTTTGCCTAATGGCCGGATTTTATTCCTCTCTTTCCCTTAATGAGGGAGCATGTCCATAGATATCTCGCATATTTGGTGGATTTTTTATTGACTCAATGGGAAAGGCTTTATAATATGTTAGTCATTGCGACATAAGATTGGGTCGGGAATGGAGAACATTACCATAGGGGGCGATGTACGTTTTACCAATCCGGACCATTTCGACTTTCATGTGAGTCACCCCCCGTTGAAAGAATTTTATGGAGATTTCGCATTTTTGACTTGAATTTCTTAAAAAATACCTATATGATTATTGAAATATTGGAGAGGGGGATATAATTTTTTAGAAAGGAGGGGTGTAGAATATGGTACGGAATTCTTCCTTTGTTAGGGTGTTTGGGATTTTGGTCATCGCTGTATTTGTGGCTATTTTCGCCTTCGGCTGTGCAACAACCGAGCAAATTAACAAAGCTCAGGCAACCGCTGACGAAGCCTATAAGATGGCGAAGGAGGCCATGAGCAAGGCGGACGCAGCTGTGATAAGAGCCGCAGAATGCGATGAAGCCGCCGAACGAGCTAGTGCCGAGGCGGACCGGGCGGAATCTGCAGCTGAAAGGGCAGTTGAGGCTGCTGACCGGGCGGAGTTTGCCGCCGAACGAGCGGAAGCAGCGGCCGATCGAGCGGAAGCAGCTGCGGCGAAGTGTGAGGCGGCCTTTGAAAAACGCATGATGAAATAATGGTGCGGGTGGACCTTAATGGGTTCATCGGGATGTAGGGTTTGCCGATAAGCTCCCTTCACAGGAGAAGGACGGGTTTATCGGCATACTCTTTTTTCCCTTTTTTCCTTCGTAATATCGATGGGCATTCCCTTTCGTTCTACCAGGGCGATGGTAAACTTTTGAAGATTTACCAGTTCTTCCAGGCCCTCCTCTTTCAATTGAGCGAAGCCGTAATATAGGAAGTCTGGGATTTGATGGTAGATGTCCTCATGGACTTCAACAAAGACCCGATTGCCTCGAAACCCGAATTTGATGGGTTCATAGATGATCTCCGTCGGCATGCCGATTCTGACGAAAGAATAGAGGTTTTCGATATCCTCCGGATAGAGCCTAATACATCCATGACTTACCAACCGGCCTACACCCCATGGAAAATCGGTACCGTGGATTCCATACCCATCGCGAGAGAGAGTAATCCAATGGGTTCCAAGGGGATTTTCAGGTCCAGGGGGAATTGTTGCCCTTCCAGCATGTTTTTCCCGGAGTCCGGGTGGAATATGCCAAGTAGGATTTTCTAATTTCCCCATGACGAAGAAGGTTCCAAAGGGAGTTCGTCCATCCAATACCCCGATTCCAACGGGATAGGTCTTCACCATTTGTATGGATTTGATGAAAAGATAGAGCCTCATCTCCGGCACATTAATTACAATGCCTTCGTGCTGGGTTTTTGGGAGTATCCACATAGTAGGTATTTTGAGCTTTAACCCCTCAGGGGGGAGCCATGTATCCAGTCCATGATAAAGGGCCTTCAGTTCCCAGAAACCGAGATCAAAATTCCTCGCTATGTCCATTAATGTATCCTTTGGCTGGATGATATGATCTTGCTCACTTCCCACTACTGTCCAAGCTCGTGAGTCAGTATCGCCCGTCCCTTTGGGTATGAAATAGGTGAATGCCCCCGAGCCCAATAATGAGGACGGTAGGCCATATGAGGAGATGAAGAAGAGAATGATTCCGAACAGAGATTTTCTTGTTTTCATTTCAATTACAGAGAATATATTATCATGGATGATCCTCAGTTTCCAGGGGAATGTATGGGGGAGTTTTTCGACTTTTAGGGTAGATATTTTCGCAATCTATTGATTATATGAACTTAGGGGATTCGGCCCAGTTGGAACATCCCGACTGGAATAGTGGGTATCAAAACAGGTTAGATATAAACCCATTATTCCAGTACATTGAGAAAACCCCGGGGAGAGGTCTAAAATAATAAAAAAAGTTTGACAAAAAAGGCCCAAACAAATAATGTTGTTTAGGGGAAATATTGAGAAGGTTCACTTCCTGGGAGGCAATTATGGGCGATAATCAAGTCGATAGAAGAAAGGCTGAACGAAGACAATCCGATGTATTCATTAAAAACATATCAGATGAGTTAGATATTATCATCGATATCCTTGATGGTAAACTCGACGCCACGGCAAAGGAAATCCTAGAAGTTAGGCAGCTTCAAATTCAATTGGGCCGGAGAAAAGACGATCAGGAGACCGAAACCGAGATTATGAAGAAACTGGAAAGGATATCCAAATCCCTCTTGGACTTGGTCCAACCGAGAAGGTGAACTATCAGGGCCCGCGAATTTATTTCCCCGCTATTTTCGTATGAGAAATGACTTCAACTGTTAGCTTGTGGAATTATAGAAGGGTTGGAGTTGAGCAATCTATGGGAAAGGGGATAACCTTCTACAAAGAGCCTCATTTGGACAAACCATATGTTATCGCGCATGGCCGGGAATGGGGAATGTGACCTTGAAGGCTGCCATTTTTCTCAGGGAGAAGTGTCTGGCGGAGGAGTTTGTGGAGATTGAACGGGATTTACGTCAAATCAGAGAAGAGATCCAATTGGAGACGATGGTGAGGAAGGAGGGAAAGGACCCTGGATATGTTCATTGACCTTTTTCCTGTCATCGGATGAAGGGGAGCAATATGGAATTGGGGAAGGTTAGGCAGATGGTGAGATCCAGATTCGGATTTGCCGTGGCCATCGCCGTCATCTCTTTTATCGCCATATTTGGTTTCGGGTTTATGGCGTTCATGGCAGAAAGGGATGTCATGATCAAGAATACAACCATTCGGGGGCGTAGCATAGCCAAAATTTTATCCATCTTGAACGAAGATGCCGCCGTACATCGAGACCCGAAATTATTGGAGAGGTATACAGGGGAGATTGGAAGAGAACGGGATATCGTTTTCATTGAGATCACCCAAGGGAATAAGCTCATCGCCCAATATCGGGATGATAGGATGACCTCCGAAAGGGTCATTCGGAGAGTTTCCTCCCCATTGATTTTCCATGGGGAGAACATCGGGATTATCCAAGTCGGTTTCTCCATTGAGCAGGCGCATGACAATATGTATGAGATCAAGAAGATGACCATCATTGTGGGGATACTGGCCCTCTCCTTCTTTATTAGTTACTTCATCTTGCTGTTATGATGCATTTTGGAGAAAATGCGGGAACACGATGGATAAGCTATCAGAAGTTCAACTGAAATTGCAAAAGGTGGGATGTCCTCTATGTTTCAACATTCGGCTGGACCTCGTCCTGAGGTGCGACTTAGGTCAGGATGAATGTATATATACGGCTAAATGCCTGCATTGTGGAAACATCTTTGAGGTGAATACGAGAAGTGAAACTATGGAGGAATTGGAGCCTGCATTGGAGGATAATTTAAAGACAAAGGGATATTCCAAATGCGGGGGGCATGACCTTCAGGTGGATTTCCGTTGTGATTTGGCGTCTCAGGATTGTTTTCATGTCCTGACTTGTCAAACATGTGGTCATGTGTTCGTAGGAGAAAGATAGGTTGGTAAGCGATGGGCTTTACGAGATATTGGGATGATCGATAGGAGATTCGCCGAGGTGGTTATCATCTTGCCGAAATTATACGGGAAACCAATACCCTCTCAGTTTATGGATGAAAGGACGGATGGTCATTTTTTTCGTTTTTTTATTTTCTTTCATATCGATAAACCAAAATTTATTGACATCGAAAAGAAAGAGGGTTGAATGGGGGACCT
>CP070774.1:1683738-1687447 GCA_020346125.1 Syntrophobacterales bacterium
AGGGGAGAAAATCGCCCTGGCCCCTACCCCTCCTGCGGATCTCACATTTTCTCCGGTCAAAATCCTCAAACGGAAAATTTGTGTAACGGATTTCGAGGATAGAACGGGCCTCCATGGTGAGAAATACGGGGAGCTTGCCGCCCTGAGGCTCTTCCAGGAGTTGGAGAGAACCCTGAAGGTGCTCCTGGTGGACAAGGAGGTGGTCTGGGAGGCATTGGCCAGGGAGGGAATCGAGCCCGAGGGGCTCACCGAACCCCATGCCATGAAAGAAGCCCATCGCCTCCTGGGGATCCAGGCCTTTATCACTGGCTCCATCTCCGATCTCAGCCTCTCATCTTCGCCCCCGGTTGGGGATAGCGGTATTAAATCCTCCATGGCCAGCGCACGCATCGAACTCCGGTTCATCGATGCATCAACGGGAAACCTCCTGCGAACCTTTATTGAAAAGAATCCATCTTTCACCTCGGTTGAAACGGGGCTTCACTCCGACCACCGGTCCATACTGAAGGCCATCGACTACGGCGTAGCTCGTGTTGTCGATGGAACGCTCCGATATCTGGATTTCCTGGAGTGGTCCAGCACGGTGGCCAGGGTGGAGGACGAAAAGCTCTATATCAATGCCGGAAGGCTAACGGGATTGCAGGTCGGTGTCATCCTGGATGTGTATGAACCGGGCAAGGAGATCATCAACCCAATCACCAAGTTTTCCCTGGGATGGACCACGGGCCAGCGGAAGGGAAGGGTGATGGTGACCCATTTCTTCGGCGTCGATGCCTCAATCGCCAAACCCATCAACGGCACCGGATTCACGGCCAATGATATCGTCAAGATCCCTCAAGAATAGCTCACCCCCATATGTATTGACCGCACCGAAATAGTTGTAATGTACCTCCTCAATATTACCCCCTGAGGGCTTTGGAAATGGAATGAGACGTCTTTCGAAGTTCCTCGATGACCCGTCCCATTTTCTTGTCGTCCAGCCTCGTCGTAAACCCCACAACCCATATTGCATGGGGAAGGGGACCGGCTTCCAGCGGACAGGCAACCGCCCTAACCCCCCGGATATACTCCTCATCGTCGATGGCAAAACCCTTCTTCCTGACCTCCTCTATCTCCTCCATGTATCTATCGACATCGGTGGTGGAGTGTGGGGTGTAGGCGGTTAATCCTAACGATTTAACCAGCTCTCTTACCCTGGCACTCTCCATGGTGGCCAAAAACACCTTCCCCGTGGCACCGGCAAGCAGGGGAAGCCTGGTACCACTGGGCGCGGTGATTTTCAACTCCCTTTTCGATTCCACCACATCCAAGATGGTTATGTGGTCCCCATTGAGTACACCCAGAAAAGTGGTCTCCTCAATATCTTCCACCAGATCCTCCATGGGCTTCCGAGCAATCTCCCTTGGGTCTTTCCGGACGAATGCCCTTCGCCCCAATTCCAAGAGGGTATACCCCAATGAGAACTTCTTGTTCACGGGATCCCGTACCAGTACCCCTAAATGCTGCAAAGTGGAGGCGATTGCAAAGACCGTTCCCTTGCTCAGCCCTAACCTCCTCGAAAGCTCGCTGATGGATAGGGCCACCCCGGATTCCGAGATGATCTCGAGCACCTTGAAGGCCTTAACAACCGAGGGCACTGCATAGTTACCCTTTTTCATCTTGTTCACCATATTGAACGATCTACAATCCTTTATACCAGTATCCCGTTTCCCTGTCAAGGATTATCTTTACAATCCCGGAAACCTGGAGGGGGTGTTTATTGGTCGGAATGGAGGTTTTTTCTCGTAACCACTTTTAGTGAAGCGAAACGTCCGTAAATTCCGTATCTGGACACAGAAATCGAATTTTTGAACGAAATAATAGGTATGCACTGCTTTGCAATGAAGCGGACGCTAATATTGTGGAAAAAATATCTTACCACGACTCTTTTCTTTCATAATCTTGATTTTTCCCTTGACAACGAGGGTGTATATGGTACTATTTTAATGATTCATGTTCTGTATGTTGAACAAAAACTTGAGTACATGCCATGAGAGCCATGATATAACAGATCTCACTTTCACCTTATTATAATGACAATGAGCTTTTGCAACACGAAGAAGGAGGCGAGGGATTCCATCTCTTTATGATCGAATGCAAAAGAGGAGAATAACCCAAGATGGATTTTAGTTCCTTTGTGGAGGGTCCTCTGCTCCGGATTATATTTCTGGTCTTTATTATCGCAATCATTATCAGGATCGCGTTTTTTTTCTACACGATCCTAAAGAGCAGTACGGGTAAAGGTTCCAGGTGGAAGTATTTAACAGTAACCTTGAGCCGCTCCTTCATTCCTTTCCATAATGGGGCCACCAAAAAACCCATCTATGCAACGTTGCGTTATCTATTTCATGTCTGTCTGATTGCTATTCCCATCTGGCTATCTGGACATATCGCCTTGTGGGAGGAGTCCTGGTTTAAGTGGTCTTGGACTGCGCTACCGGATACATGGGCTGATTGGATGACACTCCTTTTGCTCGGTCTCGCTGTTTATTTTTTGATCAGACGCATCACATTAGGGGACATTCGCCGCACCTCTTCCAAATCAGACTACCTATTAATTGTCATTACCGCTCTGCCCTTTGTGACCGGATACTTTTTAACTCACGGCAGCCTGAATTCTATACCTTTCTTTGAGAACAATATGTGGACCATTCATGTGCTCAGTGGCGAGGCTTTGTTACTGATGGTAGTTTTTCTCTTCTGGAGAACCCAGCTTAATGTGGAAAAATGCATTGGGTGTGCCTCATGTGAAATAAGCTGTCCAACAGGAACCCTTGAGTCAAACGATAGGGGAAAGCTGAGAATCTTCACGTTCTCCCATTATCAGTGTATCTTTTGCGGATCATGTGTAAAAACCTGTCCTGAAGACGCCGCAGAACTACGACATGAAATAAGCGCGAGGAGATTTTTTCAGATTGCTCCAAAGCAAGAGATTCAGTCAGTGGAGCTCAAAGTGTGTAAGAGATGCGGGGCCCTATATGCGCCTGAACCTCAGGTTGAAAAGATTATGCAAACATTTCCCCATGATTATGTTCTGTTCTGCCCTCGGTGCAGAAAGGTCAATCTCGGAGATTTCTTACAGCAATTTTCTCCCCGCCACACGAAATTTAAAGGAATAAATCAAAGAGAGCCAGTATCAAACCATGTTCATAGCATTGGCTTCTGATATAAATCTTAACCTGCATAGGTAATATCAGTGTTTCACGAAAGCTCACCTATGAGAGGAGGGCCCTATCATGAAGATCGATAAGGTCATGACCGGCCAAAGGGATGGCGAGGTGAGGTGTCAGGCTTGCTTCGCCCGTTTTTGGCCCAAAAGGGGCGTAGATAGGGCAACGTGCCCAAAATGCGGCATGGAGTGGCGTATCTCCTGGCCCTATCCCAGGACGGCCAAGGTGAGGGGACCGGTCTGGGAGAAATACCCCAAGCCGGATTCAGATAAGACGTAACGACTGGATTCCATGGATTCCCTTTCCGAGGGAAACGAACCATGGGAGATTCATGAGAGAGGAGGAATGGTTTTATGGCTTTGAACCGCAAAATCGCCTATATCGACTTGACTACGGGTGAGATCGAGACCAAACCCATTCCCATCGAAATCCGTAGGAAATGGATCGGGGGACGGGGGTTGGACGCATATCTGCTTTACAACCACACCAAAGGGGGTATC
>CP070774.1:1687547-1716165 GCA_020346125.1 Syntrophobacterales bacterium
TTCCTAATCTCAACTTAATACGACCGTCCTGGGGAAGCCTCTTTTCGGCAATATCCAGCTTGGACATGATCTTTAATCGGGAGACGGTGGCATTCTTTATCTGGACGGGCAATCCCAATGCCTTCCTCAAGAGCCCATCCACACGATATCGAACCCTGAATGTTCTCTCATAGGGTTCGAAGTGTATATCGCTCGCCCCTAATTTAATACCGTTAATCAAAATCCCGTTCACCAGTTTGATTACCGGGGCATCGATATCTTCCGTTTTCCCCTCGACTTCATCCCCTCCCTCCACCAACTCCACCTTATCCACCGCCCCCGAAACGAGGGCATCGAAATCGCCGACGTCGATCATATCCGAATCTTCGAATTCCTCAGCGGGGCCCATTTCCTCCTCGCTCAGGGTATAATCCCTGGCATCAATGGAGACAGAGCCTTTCCCGTTGAGGCCGCTGCCGCCGCCATAATATTTCTTGATGGCATCGATGATTTCGTAATCTGAGGCCACAACGGGTTCTACATTGAAGCTCGTGACGAATTTAATCTCGTCGATTGCGAGAAAGTTGTTCGGATCCGCCATGGCTAAGGTTAACTTCGCCCCCACCCGGCTGATGGGGAAGATGATATGTTTCTTTGCCATGCTGGCTGGAACCAATTCGATGGCCTTCTTATCCACTTGCATATTGGATAGCTTGACCGATGGAACTTTAAAAAATCTGCTGAGAAGTGAAAGGAGATCATCTTCCTTAACCATTCCCAGCCGAATGAGGTTCGCCCCTAGACTACCCCCCTTCACCTTCTGCTCTTCCATTGCCTGTTTGTATTGCTGGGATGTAATCAGATTTCCCTTAATGGCTATCTGGCCTATGTTCTCATTCATGATTTAACCCTGTAAGGAGTGGTTGGTTCTCTCGTGGTCTCACCGTTGCATAAATTCAAAATAAAAGGATGGGCAAAATTTGTCAAGGAAATTTAGAAAATGGATTATTTAAACGCCAGATGGCAAAGGTAGCAAAATAGATGCCAAAATTCGTCAGGGAACGGCACACCTGAAAAGCCCTTGAAATGATAGTTGAATTACGAAAGCCCGAACTCCGAGAAATACAAAAAGCTTAGGCAGGGGTTGAAAAAAATGGTTCAAAATCGATCAATTTTGACCTTTTTGCATATTTGTTCCCCCAGAAGCTATTCTAAAGAGAGCTCGATGAACCCGAGGGGATCAATTCTTAAGAAAAATCGACTATTAAAGTAACGAGAGAGGTAGTGCTTTTGGCTCCATTTGAAACCGTGGGATATTGGGTAAAATTGAGGCAGTGATCAAATTCCGTCCAGATGCCTTGATACATCCCTTCAAGGCATTATCACCTTTTCAGAACGAGGAAAAAGGTATTTTCCTCCCTCTGGATCAAAATGAGGATTTCGTCTTTCGCCTTTAGTTTAGCCATTTGTTGTTTATAATCCTTTAAATCCTCTATGGCTTGACGATCGATCTCCTTTATGATATCGCCCCTTCGAATATCCGCTTCTTGGGCCGGACTGCCCATCTTTACCTCTGACACCAAGACTCCTGCTTTTTCGGATATTCCCAAGTGTTTCGCAATCTCAGGGGTAAGGTCTTGGACGGTGAGCCCGAGCTCTTTTTCGGTGGCGAATCCCTCCGCCTTGGCAACTTTTTCCTCCTTGAGCTTTCCCACCACAACCTTTAGTGTTTTCTCACTCCCTTGCCTTATGACTTTTACCTCAACCTGGTTCCCAACGGGAGTATTGGCAACGATCCTTGGAAGTTGGTTCATCTTGTAGATTTTTTTATCGTCGAATTGGATGATGATATCCTCGCGTTTTATCCCCGCTTTTTTTGCCGGGCTATTTTCTATCACCTGGGCGACCAACGCCCCCTCCGATTTCTCCAGGCCGAACTGTTCCGCCAGCTCAGGCGTTACATTCTGAATTTTGACCCCCAGCCATCCTCTGGTAACCTCGCCCCTTTCCTTCAATTGGGGGAGAATCTGCTTGGCCATATTGATAGGGATAGCGAACCCGATTCCCTGACCACCTGCGATAATGACGGTATTAATTCCAACAACTTCTCCCCTCATATTGATCAGGGGGCCCCCGCTATTTCCCGGGTTGATGGAGGCATCTGTTTGAATAAAGTCGTCGTATGGCCCTGAACCAATCACTCGGCCCTTTGCACTAACGATTCCGGCAGTAACAGTATGCTCTAAGCCGAAGGGATTCCCGATGGCGATTATCCACTCTCCCACTTGCAATTTGTCAGAATTACCCATCGTCACTGCTTGAAGGGGTTTGGTCGGTTCGATTTTTATCAGGGCGATATCGGTCTTCGGATCTCGCCCCACGACCTCGGCATCGAACTCCTCCTCATCGGATAGGATGACCTTGATTTTGTCCGCCTTTTCGATGACGTGGTTGTTGGTCAAGATATATCCTTGTTTATCGATGATGAATCCCGAGCCCAGGCTGTTTTGGGGATATTCCCGAGGAGGGGCTTCGCGGAAGAAACGTTCGAAGAATTCTTCCCCGAAAAAATCCCGAAACGGGCTTTTGGGGCCGAAGGGTCTCCAGAACTCCATTCCGGGATGTTTGACCAGTTTCGTAGACCTGATATTGATTACCGTGGGCTTCATCTTCTTCGCCAATTCGGTAAAAGATATCGGGCGTTCCGCTTCAACACTAGCCTCGCCTTTTTTCCCTTTAAAGAGCTCAAGGGCCTTTAAGTCTTTATCTTTATAGATACCGACGAAAGCCAATCCAAAGCAAACGGCAATAAAGACGAAAAACAACCTTTTCCCGAAATGTATTAGACGGTTCGTCATCTCCTTCACCCTTATACACTATGCACTTTGCCTCAGCTGATGTGTCGATGAGGGGGATTGAGATAGGGATCTCTCTTTTCCCTGTTCTTCCCCAACATGTACTCCTTTTTGCTGATCTCCTTGATCAGTTTAATTCCCTTTCTGCTTTCCTTCTTCTTGACCCTGGGAATATTGAATGCCCAATTGAAAACGAAAAAAATATCCCTCCCCTTCAAATACTTCACGATATCGTAGCTCTTACCGGCCCCTAAATGTCCCCCCTCCAAGATCAGTTTAAAGAACATATCTTCCCTCCTTATCTCTTATAGGTATTCTTTGATGGGATTATAGAAAATTATACGGAAGGAAGATTAAAAAAAGATTATAACAAGATTAAAATCCTCTAATCTTGTAGCGAGCGTTCCCTGGGTGTTTGGTTTCATTTTTGGCCATTCCCTCATTATGAGGGGCTAGTGGAAGGATTACCGTAAATATACTTCCCTTTTCTACCTCGCTTTTAACGGAGATTTCGCCACCGTGAGCCTCTGCAATCCACTTACATATGCTCAGACCCAAACCGCTTCCCCCGGCTTCCCTTGACCTGGCCTTATCTATCCTGAAAAATCGGTCAAAGATATGAGGTTGATCCTTGGGGGCGATTCCGATGCCATTATCCTTAACCCAGAGTTTGACTTGGTCCCCATCCCTTTCCAGTGAGATCCTTATCTCACCCCCCTCGGGGGTGTATTTAATCCCGTTATCTAGCAAGTTAAGGAGCAGTTCCCTCAACCTGAGCCGATCCCCAATAACCACGGCATCCGCATCGTTACTTATATGGACCTTAATATCCTTGGCCATGCTGATCGTTTTCGCCTGGGCGTAAACTTCGGATACTAATTTTGTGAGGTTGATACGGTGGTTCTGGAGATGAACTTCCCCCATATCTGCCTTGGATAGGAAAAGCAGATCATCGACGATTTGGGACATGTGATTGACTTCTTCCAGATTGCTGTTCAATATCTTCCGATATTCCTCGGGACGCCTCCTTCTCCTCAAACCCACCTCTATTTCACCCTTGAGGATGGTCAAGGGAGTCCTTAATTCATGGGAGGCATCGGCGGTAAATTGCCGGATTTGTTTAAAAGATCGGCCCAACCGGGATATCATATCATTAAAGGTTTCGGCCAATCGTCCGATTTCATCCTTGGTCTTTCTCAGTTTGATCCTTTGATTTAGGCTCTTTGAGGTGATCATTCGGGCTGTTTTCGTGATTTCATCGACAGGGTTGAGGGCCTTGTTGGCCAAGAACAGCCCCCCTAAACTGGCAACAACGAGCGCCGATGGAACGGTAATACACAAAATGATCAATAAGGTCTTGAGGGCCTCCTCTACCTCTTCTAAAGATGTCGCCACCTGTACAATACTAATGATATGTCGACGTCGAATGACGGGCATGGTAACCATTCTCAGGGGATATTTACCTAGGGCCTTTGTTGTTTCGAAGGTGACCTTTCCTTGAGATGCATTTTTGAGGGCAAGGGCAGAGATGGGTAGCTGAAAGTGTTGAAGGTTATCCGATTTCCTCCCGATCCTCCCCGACTCATCCAAAACCTGGAAAAATTTCGTTACCGGTTTCCAACCGAAGGGATCTTCCAACATCCGGTCAATATTGCCGAAGCTGTATCGGTAAAAGGGGTTTGTGGAGGAGGAGGCGATCAATTCAGCGATTGATTTGATCTTAACATCGATGCCCTTGTATAGACTGCTCGAAAGGGTGAAATAGAGAAATGTGCTAAAGGAAGTCAGGATGAGTCCCAGTATAATAATATACCAGAGGGTAAGTTTAAACCGGATATTCTTTAAAATCATGGTTCATCCTTAATCATATAGCCGGAACCCCTAATGGTGTGGATCAGCTTCTTTTCGAATCCTCGGTCGATTTTTTTACGAAGATAGTTTACATAGACATCAACCACATTAGTCGAGGGGTCAAAATGATAATCCCAAACGTGTTCGGTGATGAGGGTTCTCGTTAATATGCGATTGGGATTTCTCATGAAATACTCGAGGAGGGCATATTCCTTCGCCGTCAATTCGACTTCCCTCCCACCCCTTTTCACCTGATGAGTGGATGTCGACAAGCTGAGATCACCGACTCTGAGGAAATCTGTTTTCTCCTTCATCTTCCTTCGAAACAGGGCCCTTACCCTCGCCAGTAGTTCGGCAAAGGCAAAGGGTTTGGTCAGATAATCATCTGACCCACTATCCAATCCGCTGATGATATTTTCTGTCGAATCCTTTGCGGTGAGCATTAAAATAGGCACGCTCGATCCATGGATGCGAATTCGCCTCAATACCTCCATGCCATCCAGTTTGGGGAGCATAATATCCAGAATGATGAGATCATACTCATTGATCTGGGCAAGGAAAAGCCCTTCTTCACCATCAAAAGCGATATCGACGGCATAGTGTTCCTCCTCAAGGCCTTTTTTGAGGAAGCTCGCAACCTTCTTTTCGTCTTCTACAACAAGGATTCGCATTGATTTCCCAATTGCGGTCTTGCCGTGTTGTAGTGCTGCGTTTGTGCGGTTATGTAATTCTCGCTCAGATCCTGTTTGCGTACTTGTCACAAATCACTCATTCAATCATAGAATGAAAAGATTAAAGAAAGATTAAATTGTGATTAAAATCCTCTCATCTCGTGTACAGGTCGATCCTTAATTTAATAATTCCATCATTATATTCCTCAGTTTTAAAAAAGCAAGCATAAATTGGGATGCTATGTCGTTCAACCTTTTCCTGCCCTCCCTTATGAAGAGATATGTGGGGTGTCAGATAAAGTGTGGAAATAATCTGTTGGCTAATATCCCTGCCAATGGAGGAAAGAAGAAAGTACATGCCAGTCGGACAAGGGTAAATTTCCATCCCATGATGCCCACTTCCATGGGCAATCGGCCCACCGCCCACAATGACCAGCCGGTCAAGAAGGCAACCATCGTTCCCACACTGGCTCCTGCGCGTAAAAGGGTTGCGGCGATAGGTAAGCTTACATAAGGCCCTCCGGGCGCAAAACCACCCGCTACCGTGCCGATCATGATCCCCCGGATACCCGATTCAGTCCCCACCCACTTGGCCAAAATATCATGGGGGATGAGGACCTGGGCCATACCCGCTACCGTGAACGCACATACCAGAAGGGGGAGAATTTGGATCGTCATATTCCCCGCTATTCTCAATCCAGTAACATGCTGGCCTCCCCCCTTTAAGTAACCGGCTAGAATTAAAATACCCGCAATAAGTCCCATGATTATTGTTGGAAAGAGCATTTTAAAATCCCTTCCTCCTTTTTCCGTTGTCATCTCCGAGGATCCCTCTTCCACTCTATACCTTCCCTTTGAACAACTTTGTTTTTTGATAAAAGAGGTCTTTTGCAATCTCATTTTCCCTTTTCGCCTCTTTAAACGCATCCAATACCCGTAAAGATTCATTTGAGGACCTGAGTGGACTGCCTTGGTGGCAATTGGTGGCATTATAATATCAGAGGCCAACGGTATTCACAAGGAAAATAAGAAAGGCAATGGGGATCCCACTCCTCCAGCAAATAACGCTCAGGGACAACGGTTTTTTGCAGGAATTCAGAAAATTGGAACAGTGCTGTTATTGACAGTTCGTTTTTTACTTTGTTAGAATTTCCCGTCAGGAGCGAAGCATGAACTCGAAAAGGTGGTAAGGCAACACAATAGGGGGATGCGGAAAATGCTTAAGATTTGCGGGATTCAAATGGCCTGTGGAGAGGACAAGCAGAAGAATCTTGAAAAAGCGGTACACCTCGCTGAACTAGCAGCCGAGAAAGGGGCTAAAATTATTGGCTTCCAGGAACTTTTTAATACCCACTGGTTCCCAAAAGAAATTGATCAGAGGAACTTCAACCTCGCAGAGCCCATGAGCGGGCAATCCATTCAAATGATGCGGAAAGTAGCAAAGGAGAAACGAGCAGTTCTCATCTGCCCCCTTTTTGAGGAGGGAATCGAAGGAGTTTATTATAACACGGGGGTGGTTATCAATGCTGATGGTAAGGTGCTGGGGGGGTATAGAAAGATTCACATCCCACAGATTCCGCTGTGGGAGGAGAAATCCTATTTTTCCCCGGGGAATAACGGATTTCCGGTCTTCAATACCAAATATGCTAAGATAGGCGTTCAAATCTGTTGGGATAATTTCTTTCCAGAAGGAACAAGAATACTGGCCCTCAAGGGTGCCCAGATCATCTTCGCCCCCACTGCTGCCGCCTTTGCCTCTCAGCAAAAATGGGAAACCGTGATCAGGGCTCATGCTATTACCAATGGCATATTCATCTTTCGGGTAAATCGAGTGGGAAGCGAAGAAAAGCAGGATTTCTATGGGAAGAGTTTCTGCGTGACGCCGGATGGGGAGCTTGTCGATAAGCCCAGCGGGATGCAAGAGGGCATCGTTTTTGCCAATATCGATCTGAACGATATAGGTATGGTCAGAAGGGAGTGGACCTTTCTGAGGGACAGACGCCCTGAGGTCTACGGGGAATTGGCCGGCTTGAGTTGGCAAAGGGGCCGGAATGTTACTAAAAGTGCCGTGATAACACGGAGAGGAAGGGTCTCGATAAAGGGCAAGGGAAGATGAAAAAGACCCTAACAGAACTCATAAGCGATTCCATCCGCCGCTGTATGGATAAGGGATTGCTAGGTAGCAGGGAGATTCCGCCACTTGTACTCGAATCTCCAAAGGAGAAATCCCATGGCGATTATGCCACCAACATCGCCATGGTCATGGCGGCTCGGGAGGGAAAGCCCTCCCAGGAAGTGGCCCGCATTATCTTGAGCCGTTTAGAGGACGAAGATGGGGTCATCGAAAGAACGGAAATTGGTGGTCCTGGATTCATCAATTTCTATCTGAAGGAGAAGGTGTGGTACTCCATTCTGGAGGAGATAGAACGGAGGGGGGAGGATTTTGGCAAGGGAAAAATAGGGGAGGGTAGGCGGGTTCAAGTCGAATTCATCAGCGCCAATCCAACGGGACCTTTGCATGTTGGGCACGGGAGAGGAGCGGCAATCGGCGATGCGCTGGCGAAAATTCTCGAGGCATGTAATTATCGAGTCTTTAGGGAATATTATATAAACGATGTTGGAAGCCAGATGAATATCTTGGGCGAATCAATCTTACTCCGCTATCTTCATGGACTGGGCAAGGTAGTCGAATTTCCCGATTATTGCTATCAAGGGGATTACATTGTGGAGATTGCCAAGAAAGCGATAAGTGAGAGGGGTGATGAATACCTCCATTATTCCAAGGAGGAGGCGATCCGGTCGTTGGCCTCTTTTGGCGCCAGCAATATTTTACGGGGAATTCAAGGGGATTTAGATCAATTCGGAGTCCATTTTGACGGGTGGTTTAGCGAGAAAGAGCTCTATCAGGAGAAGAAAGTCAAAAGGGCCATTGAGACCTTGAAGAAGAGAGGCCTCGCTTATGAGAAGGATGGGGCCCTGTGGCTTAAGACCTCCCCCTATGGAGATGAGAAGGACCGTGTTCTGGTAAAGGACAATGGGGAGACGACCTATTTCGCATCGGACGTCGCTTACCATAAGGATAAATTTGATCGGGGGTTCGAGGTGTTAATCAACATCTGGGGTGCCGATCACCACGGATATGTACCCCGGATGAAAGCCTCTTTGATGGCAATGGGTAAGGATGAGGCAGTTTTAAAAATAGTGCTCGTTCAATTGGTGAGCCTTATGCGAGATGGAAAGCCCATCGCCATGTCAACTCGAGCGGGAGAATTCACCACGTTGAGGAATGTTGTGGAGGAGGTTGGCAGGGATGCGGCAAGATTCTTCTTCCTCATGAGACGGCCCGATAGCCAGCTCGATTTCGACTTGGAGCTGGCTAAGAGGCAGAGTAATGAAAATCCCGTCTATTACGTCCAATATGCCCATGCCCGAATATGCAGCATTATCAGGGAGGCCTTGAACAAGGGTATCGTTTTGCCGAAATTCGGGGACATCGATTGCCATCTGCTCAATCTTCCGGAGGAATTGGATCTGCTGAAACTCCTTACGGCATACCCCGAGGTCATCGAGGCCAGCGCCCTCTCCCTGGAGCCCCATAGAATCCCCTTCTACCTGATGGAGTTATCTAGTATATTCCATAGCTATTACAATAGATACCGCGTGATTTCATCCGAGCTGGAGTTGACTAAGGCGCGCTTGTTTTTCGTTGGCACAATAAAGGAGGTCATCAAGAGTGCTCTCAATATATTGGGGATTTCAGCCCCTGAAAAGATGTGATCCTCTTGGTGGAAGGGGGCAAGGGATCATAAGGGGATAAATATGGGAAAAGATCGTGTTCCCCAAAAGAGGCTGGGACGCGTACTATTGAGCTACGGCATCGTTTTTTTCATCGGCTTATGGTTGGGATATAAGCTCTCATCTACCAGAAGGACAGTGGCCCCCGAAAGGAAGGAGATGTCGGAATCGATCCCCCGGGAGGAAAATGAGGGCCAAAAAGAGGGAAAAAGAGCAGAAGGTGATGACAAGGCAGGGGGGGAATCCTCCTTTAAAGGGGAAGCGGTTCAAAGGGAGGATTTATCCTTAACTTTTTACGAAACGCTCTTGAAGAAAGAACCATCCCTGGCGATGCGAAATAAGGGAGGGGTTTCGGAGGGGGTTCAGGCCCCAACTGGTCCCAGAAAAAGGGGAGGCCCTTCAAAGGAGGATAAATCATCCAAAGAGGTCCTTTCAAGGGATGTTCCCTTTACCATCCAGGTGGGTTCCTTTGCCCATAGGAAACAAGCGGAGGATTTGACTCAATACCTAAGAGAGAAAGGTTATCCTGCCTACATTACAAGCCAGGTCATCTCAGGTATGGGGAGGATGTATCAGGTGAGGATTGGCCGTTATCGGACTTTAGATGAGGCGAGAAGAGAAGCCAAACACATAGGAAAAAGGGAGAAGTTGCCAACGTATATTCCTTTATCGCCCGATCGATAAGGGGAAGGAAAAGGGGAAGGAAGAGGAGGAAGTCCTCATCGCAATAGGAATCCAGGGGGATAAGTTTATGGCGAAGAAAACCTCGATGAGAAAGGCCAACAAGAAGGGGACGATTCGTGAATATGCCGAGGCCTTTATTATTGCTTTTGTCATTGCCTTGGTGATCAGGACCTTTTTGGTCCAAGCCTTTAAAATCCCCTCAAGTTCCATGGAGCCCACTCTTTTGGTGGGCGATCATATCCTGGTTAGTAAGTTTACCTATGGCATCCGGATTCCCTATATCGGGAAAAAATTCCTGACTTTTCATAGGCCGAATAGGGGTGACATCATCGTTTTTGTTTATCCAGAAGATCCCAAGAAGGATTTCATCAAGAGGGTGATCGCTACGGAGGGGGAGGAGGTACAGATCAAGGACAGGGAGGTATTCATCGATGGGAAGGCAATCGAGGATTCATGGGGGGTCTACAGTCAAAGGGATGGGCCCTTCATCTCAAGCCATTTCGGGCCGAGGGATAATTATGGACCAAGAGTCGTCCCCCCTAACTCCCTTTTCGTCCTGGGGGATAACCGGGATAATAGCCAAGATAGCCGGTATTGGGGGTTCGTCGATTTATCGGCGGTAAAGGGAAAGGCATTTATCATCTACTTCTCCTATAACAAGAAGGCCACGAACTTGGTGGACAAGGTGAGATGGATTCGATTTGGAAAATTACTCCGGTAAGGACAGAGGGATAGGCATTAAGCTTTTAGCCCGTCTTCCGGGGTTATTGTTCGATGGATGGGGTACATGAAACTGTTGATTAAGGGCGGCCGAGTGATTGATCCCGCCAATGGAACAGATGAAATCTTGGATATCCTGGTAGAAGATGGCATCATCGCGGAGTTGAAGAGGTTTTTCGACGCCAAAGGCCAGGGGGCAAAAGTCATCGATGCTCAGGGGAAGACCGTTGTTCCAGGACTTGTCGATATGCATGCCCACCTTCGGGAACCGGGTTTCGAGCACAAAGAGACCATTGAGACGGGATGTTTGGCAGCGGCTGCCGGGGGATTTACCACCGTTGCATGCATGGCAAATACCCTTCCCGTAAACGATAATGCATCGGTTACCCGCATTATCCTCGAAAGGGCAACGGCAGTTGGGACCATCGATGTGCTTCCCGTTGGCGCCGTTACAAAGGGGCTTATGGGGGAGGAGCTTGCCGAATTTGGCCCAATGAAAGAGGCTGGGGTAGTGGCCTTCTGCGATGATGGGAATCCGATAATGGACAGCGGGCTGTTGCGCAGGGCCCTGGAATGGTCAGGGAAATGGGGGCTTCCGATTCTATCGCACTGTGAGGATCTTAACCTCTCGAGGGGAGGGGTTATGAACGAGGGCGATCTCTCAAAGGAGTTGGGGCTGCAGGGGATTCCTCCTGCCGCGGAGGAGGTTATGGTCGCAAGGGATATCATACTGGCGGATTTGACCAAGGGAAAGCTTCATCTCTGCCATGTGAGCACAGCCGGGTCTGTTGAGCTGATCCAAAGGGCTAAATCGAAAGGTATCCCGGTAACAGCCGAAACCGCCCCCCACTATTTCACCTTGACCGAAAAAGCCGTGAGGGATCATGGCACCAATGCCAAGATCAATCCTCCACTCCGGACCCCGCTTGACCGGGAAGCTATCAAGGACGGTTTGAAGGATGGGACCATTGATGCCATCGCCACTGACCATGCCCCCCATGAAGCAGCCTCTAAGGAAGCGGATTTCTCCCGGGCACCCAGCGGAATCATCGGGCTGGAAACAGCGTTGTCATTGACTTTACGACTGGTAGATGAAGGGGTACTCTCCATGGATGGTGCTATTGCGAAACTTTCCACAAACCCCTCGAGGATTCTGGGCCTTAATAGGGGAACCTTGTCCAAGGGATCGCGGGCAGACCTCACCATTTTCGAGCCAAAGCGGGAATTCGTTCTCGAAAAGGCCGGCTTCCGATCGAAGGCTCGAAATACCCCCTTTGATGGTTGGAAATTAAGAGGCGTGGTGGAATTGACTATTGCCAGGGGCAAAATCGTTTATCAAGGGAATGATTCAATCTGTTGACGGATGCCCTATGAGATTTCCGGAGATCGGCGGAGGAGGATTTTCCTTGCCTCATCGACGTCCGTCTTTATTTGTCGTACTAATGAATCGGGATTTTCGAAGGCCTTCTCTTCCCTTATCCTTTCGATGAAGACGAGCTGAATCTCTTCCCCATAAATGTCCTGGGAGAAATCCAGGATATGGACCTCAACGGATAGGGGTTTCTTACCGAAGGTGGGACGGTGACCCACATTGGCCACCCCTGGATAGGTTTTATTTCCCATGATTGCCTCAACGGCGTACACTCCGGTCTTGGGGTAGAGGCCGTTCAGGATTTCCAGGTTTGCCGTGGGAAAACCTAACTGTTTCCCCCTATCGGCGCCCCAAATTACTTTGCCTATGAGCAGGTAGTTTCTTCCCAACAATTGCGCGGCCTGCCCCATTTTACCATCCTGGATGAGCTCCCGTATCTTCGAGCTACTAACGGGGGTATCGTTTATCTTAATAGCCTCTATGACCTTTACTTCGAAGCCGAATTTCTCCCCCAGCCTGATGAGCATTGCCACGTTGCCCTTTCTGTCTTTACCGAAATAGTAGTTATAACCGACGAGGATTTTTTTGATCCCTATCTTGTTCACCAAGATCTGCTTTACGAATGCCTCGGGCGTGATGTTGGCGAGGTTGAGGTCGAATGTGGCAACAATGAGCACATCGATACCCGATTTTTCCACCAACATCATTTTTTTCTTGAAAGGCGTGATGAACGGGGGACACGTTTGAGGGGCCAAAACCTGGAGGGGATGAGGATCGAAGGTGAATACAATAGCCTCTCCATTAATTTTTCGAGCTTCCTCTTTCAGCGCTTTGAAGATCTTTTGGTGTCCCAAGTGCACCCCGTCGAAGTTCCCCAGGGTGAGGACGGGTTTTCGGAATTTCCTACGGATATTTTCGATTCCAACGATAATGTCCATCGAGTATTGCCAACCGGACTTAAAGGATTGATTCAGTTGATTTTTCCGGTTCTTCTCCCAATTAGTTTGGGTAAAGGATTCGAGGATTCAAGAATTCAAGTGTTTTTTTCCAAAGATTTTATTAGTGCTTTGAGCATCCTCTCAACTTCTCCTACAAACCTTCAACCCTTTGTAATTTTTTATCATTTCACTTAAATCCTTGAACCCTTTACCCCTTGAATCCTCCTATGACCACCAACTTTTTTGGAGATGATCCATTTTTCTTGACTTTTTTCGAACCAAGAATATATAGTAAATCTATTACTATTACAATTTTTTCTCAAGAATCGCCGAAGTGGCGGAATTGGTAGACGCGCTAGGTTCAGGGTCTAGTAGGCGCAAGCCTGTGCGGGTTCGAGTCCCGCCTTCGGCACCATAACAGTTCCGAGGGGTTAGCTGATTTGGGCTGGCCTCTTTTTTTAGATTAATACCATTGTTAGGCTAACGACCATGGACAAGAGTAAGGCAGAAAGGACGCCGCCAAAGGCCGAGAAGCCCCCAAGAACGGGTTCTCCCAGAGAGACCTGGTCAAGAAACGGGGGTATTTTCCATTCTTTTACAGAAGCCTGTTTTCAATTACCTGATCGGGGGTAAATTCATGGGTCCTGAGGTAAAAGCTAGCCGCCTCTGCCAAGGCTTCCACGGGGATGAGTCCAACAATCTCCGATCCCACAATTTCCAGCCCATAGCGGGATGTCTCGCTTCGGATCGCCTCGAAGACCCGATGGATGGGGGTCTTATGGTAGTTCAGCAGATTCATGGAGATTTGGCAGATTCCCTTTTCTCCCAATGAAACTCCAATGGCCCTTACATAGTGGAATCCACCATCTATGAACCGGACAGTCCGAGCGATCTTTTTTACGATCTCTACATCCCGGGTGTTGATATTTACATTAAAGGCAATAAGGGGATGACGGGCTCCCACAATCGTTGCACCGGTCTTTGGGTTGAACCTGCGAGGCCCAGCATCTGGGACCCATTGAGGGGCTTTCATCTTCTCTTTCAGTCCTTCATATTCTCCCTTTCGGATGGCTGGAAGGCTTCGTCTCTCCGGCCGAATGGCGGCCTCTTCATAAAAATAGATGGGTACTGCTGCTGTTTTGCCTAGTTCCTTTCCGAACTTGTGGGCTACCTCCACTGCTTCCTCCAGCTCCAGGCCCCTGATGGGAACAAAGGGGACTACATCAACTGCTCCCAACCGTGGGTGAGCTCCGGAATGCCTCCTCATGTCAATAAGTTCGAAGGCCTTCAGGCAAGCCCGAAGGGCCGCTTCAGACACCTTATCAGGCTCTCCGATAAAGGTTACAACGGAGCGATTGTGGTCCTCATCCAAGGAGTAGTCTAAGAGCTTCACCTTATCCACCATGCGAATTTGCTCTATGATTCCCTCTACCTTAGCCTTGTCCCTTCCCTCGCTGAAGTTGGGCACGCACTCAAGAATTTTCATGTTTTACTCCCTAAAAGTCCTCTACCCTCCAAGACGACCTATCAGCTCAATAGCTTCCCTTCACCTATTGGCTGAAGAGATACCCCTCTCGACCCAATTCATTGAGGCCTTATTTGCCGTCATACGACTAATCCCCAATTTCTTTACCATTGAATCTCGGAGGGGATCATTGAGTTAGGCGTTAGATTCCCAACTCGGATCTTTTTGATCAATTCCTGTTTTTACTAGAGATAGACGGTGATTCACCCCTGTTTATCAAATCTCGTCTTTTCAAGTTGACTCGTTCATGGAAAGCTCGTATGTATTTGTAGTTATATTTTGATTTTTATGTCAATACTTAACTTTATATTTTGTGGAAGCGGAGGAGGACTACTCTTATTTCCATCCTGATCGATAGTGGAAAGAGGAGAAGATGCCATGGTGAGACCAATGTATGACGAAGAGAGACCCCCCTGGCCTATTAAGGCTCCCACGGGAACAGACCGCCAATGTCGCACCTGGGACGCGGAGGGGGCTTTAAGAATGCTGATGAACAATTTGGACCCGGATGTGGCTGTTCAGCCGGAGGAGTTAATCGTCTACGGGGGAACAGGGAGAGCAGCCAGGAATTGGCGGGAGTATAACCGAATTGTCAAGGCCTTGGTAAAACTGAGTGCAGATGAAACCCTCTGCATCCAGTCGGGGAAACCGGTTTACATTGCCCGAACCCACCCTCAGGCACCCAAAGTGATCTTGGCTAATTCCAACATCGTTCCGGCTTGGGCCACCCAGGAGAACTTTGACCTTTACGATGAGTTTGGTCTCACTATGTATGGGCAGATGACCGCTGGGAGCTGGATCTACATCGGTACACAGGGCATTCTTCAGGGAACTTATGAAACTCTGGCCGCATTAGCCCAGAAGGTGTTTCATGCGACTTCCCTTCAGGGAAAGCTGGTACTTACTGCGGGGATGGGGGGCATGAGTGGGGCCCAACCCATGGCCGTCACGATGAATGAGGGCGTGATTTTGGACGTGGAGGTTAGACCTGAAAGGATCCAACGGAAGGTGGATGAGGGTTACTGCGACCGCATCACCCGTGATCTTGATCAGGCACTGAAATGGGCCATGGAGGCAAAGACAAAAGGACACCCCCTGTCAGTGGGGCTGGTGGGCAATGCGGCCTATGTATATCCCGCATTGGTCAGACGTGGGGTAATCCCTGATGTGGTCACGGATCAAACCCCGGCTCACGATCTCTCCGCCTACATCCCTCTGGGGGACTTGGAGGAGTTGGATGAACTGAGGAGGGTGAGCCGGGATGAATATTGGAAGAGGGCTTTAGACTCTATCGGGAAGCATGTACAGGCTATCTTGGAGATGCAGAGCAGGGGAGCAATATGCTTCGATTATGGCAACAACTTGAGAGCACAGGGCGAAAAGGCGGGGGTAAGGATTCGGGATGAGAGGGGTGAGTTCCGCTACCCTGGTTTCATTCCGGCATTTATCCGGCCTTTATTTTGCCAAGGGAAGGGACCCTTCCGCTGGGCTGCCCTCTCTGGAGATCCTCGGGATATACAGAGGACTGATCAATTAGTGCTGAAGCTCTTCCCCGATAATGAGCCTCTCCGTAGGTGGATTCACTTGGCTGGAGAGAAGATTCCCTTTCTTGGATTGCCCACCCGGATATGTTGGCTGGGATATGGAGATCGGGCCAGATTTGGGTTGGCAGTTAACGATCTGATCGATAAAGGCGAGATCAAGGCCCCCATCGTATTTGGCCGGGATCATTTGGACTGTGGCTCCGTAGCATCCCCCTATCGGGAGACCGAAGGGATGAGGGACAGAAGCGATGCCATTGCCGACTGGCCTCTCCTCAACTTTGCCCTCAATGCCGTATCTGGGGCCAGTTGGGTGAGCTTCCATCATGGAGGAGGGGTGGGCATTGGCAACTCACTCCATGCGGGGATGGTGATCGTAGCCGATGGGACTTGGGAGAAGGCGGAAAGGCTGGAGAGGGTTCTGACCGTCGATCCAGGGATCGGTATCGCCCGGCACGTGGATGCGGGTTATGAAGAAGCTCTGAAGACGGTAGAGAGAAAAGGGGTTCAAATACCGGAATGAAGCCTTTCCCCGAGGCAATGATCCCCAGGATGCTTAGGGTGATGAAAACATGCGAGCCCACAATGGTGAGTCTGCGACCGATTCGATCCGAGAGGGTGGGAATGGTGAGGACCCCTACAATCTGGCTCAATTCATTTAGAAATATTGTAATTATATTAATTATTTATATTACTATTTCAATAAATATTCTAAAAATATATTGATAAATGAAATAAATCTTACATTTGTTCATAAAAAAATCATTTCTATCTCTAACTATCGGGAATTTTTAGCTTTACAAAGTTCAAGCAAAGGGGAGGGCGGGAAGGTGAATCAATGTGCATCTTTTTCGAGGATTAGTGTATGATCTGGTTGTGATATTCCTGGATGGATTGGACGGAGATTTCACTGTGGATCATGGACTCTATGCCATTTACCGCCGCCGAAGCCCCGGATATGGTCGTAATGCAGGGAATGTCGTGGATGACCGCTTCACTTCGGATGGCGACCTCATCGGCCTTCGGTTTTTTCCCACTGGGCGTATTGATAATGAGGTGAATCTCTCCGTTTTTGATGAGATCGACGATATGAGGTCTTCCCTCATTGACCTTATGGACCGTCTTCACCGAAATCCCATTCTTGGCAAGGACTTTAGCCGTTCCCGCTGTGGCCACGATATAAAATCCAAGGTCAACCAGCTTTTTGGCAATGAATACCACATGCCTCTTATCCTTATTCATCACGCTGATAAATACCGTACCGTTATGGGGAAGGGCCTGTCCGGCTGCCATCTGGGATTTGGCGAAGGCCATTCCAAAATCCGCATCAATGCCCATTACCTCTCCCGTTGACTTCATCTCGGGTCCCAACACGGTATCGACGCCATAAAACCGCTTGAAGGGAAGGACGGCTTCCTTAACGGCGACGTGATTGATTTCCACCTCTCGGGCAATCCCCAGTTCGGGCAAGGTTTTTCCAACCATGAGCTTGGCCGCAATCTTTGCCCATGATATTCCGGTAGTTTTGCTCACGAAGGGGACCGTCCTTGAAGCCCTGGGATTGACCTCCAATACATAGACGACGTCGTTTTTGACCGCGTATTGGACGTTCATTAATCCCACGACGTTGAGCTCCTTTGCCAAACCACTGGTGCTCGCCTTAATACGGTCCACAAGATTATCCGTTAAGGAGTAGGGAGGTATGACACAGGCGCTATCCCCAGAATGGATGCCCGCCTCTTCGATGTGTTCCATGATGCCAGCGATAACGCATCCCTCACCATCGGCCAAAGCATCGACATCGATCTCAATGGCGTCCTCCAGGAACTTATCTATAAGGATGGGGTATTCCGGTGATG
The DNA here is from genome assembly GCA_020346125.1 of Syntrophobacterales bacterium. GTDB lineage: Bacteria > Desulfobacterota > BSN033 > WVXP01. The sequence continues at coordinate 1,705,338 of CP070774.1, forward strand.
CCTTGACGGCGCGCTCCATAAATCCCGTCAGGGATTCCTCGTCGTAGACGATCTCCATGGCCCTTCCGCCCAGAACATAAGAGGGTCTGACCACAACGGGGTAATCTATCTCATGGGCCACTCGTATTGCCTCTTCCACTGAGGTAGCGGTTCCATTTGGCGGTTGGTTCAATTGGAGCTTCTTGAGCAGGAGGGTAAATCGATCCCGATCCTCGGCCCTATCGATGTTGTCAGGGGTTGTTCCGATGATCTTGACCCCCGCCCTTTCCAGTGCCAGCGCCAGATTCAGTGGTGTCTGCCCCCCGAACTGGACGATGATCCCATCGGGATTTTCCCTCTCGACTATGTTCAACACATCTTCCAGGGTCAAGGGCTCGAAGTAGAGTTTGTCGGATGTATCGTAATCGGTACTCACGGTTTCTGGATTGCTATTGACCATGATGGTCTCATATCCGAGTTCCTTGAGCGCAAAGGCCGCATGAACGCAGCAGTAATCGAACTCTATACCTTGCCCGATCCGGTTCGGGCCTCCTCCCAGGATCATGATCTTCTTCCGATCGGAAATCCTCGCCTCATCCTCGGTTTCATAGGTGGAATAGTAGTAGGGGGTGTATGCCTCAAATTCGGCGCCACACGTATCCACCAATTTGAAGGTAGGGAGGATTCCTTTCTCGATCCTCGAGGTTCGTATTTCGGATTCCTCAAACCCCATGAGGTGTCCCAACTGAAGGTCCGAAAAGCCATGTATCTTGGCCTCTCTCAGGAGCTTCTGTGGAATCATTGCCTTCTGTTGGTTCTTCAGGCTGGACCAGAGCTCCAAATCCCGAAATTCCAATTCGTACTCTCTTATCTCGCCCTCGAGATCGACGATCTCCTTCATGTTGTGGAGAAACCACGGGTCGATATGGGTTAGCTCATGGATTTTATCGATACCCATTCCCGATTGGAATGCCTCCTTAATATTGAAGATACGAGAAGGACGGGGGACGCGCAATCGTTCATAGAGCATATTCCCCTTTCGATTGGAGGATTTTGACCCAATAGGTTCTTTCCCGTTCAAATTATCCTTTCCGTCGGCCCCAAGGCCATATCTTCCAATCTCTAGGGATCGAAGGCCCTTCTGAAGGGCTTCTTTGAAGGTTCGACCGATGGCCATGGTTTCTCCCACGGATTTCATCGATACCGTGAGAGTATCATCGGATCCCGGAAATTTTTCAAAGGTAAACCGAGGAATTTTGACGACACAATAGTCTATGGTGGGCTCGAAGCAAGCAGGGGTTTCCTTGGTGATGTCGTTGGGTATCTCATCCAACGTGTATCCCACTGCCAATTTTGCTGCAATCTTAGCGATTGGAAAGCCCGTTGCCTTGGAGGCCAAAGCCGAGCTTCTGGATACCCTGGGGTTCATCTCAATGATCACCATCCTGCCGTCTGCTGGCCTCAGGGCGAACTGGATGTTGGAACCCCCAGTTTCGACCCCGATCTCCCTCATTACTCTGAGAGCCGCATCCCGCATCTGCTGGTATTCTTTGTCCGTAAGGGTTTGAGCAGGGGCAACAGTGATACTATCCCCTGTATGGATCCCCATGGGGTCGAAATTTTCGATGGAACAGATGATGACCACATTATCCTGGAGGTCCCGCATTACCTCCAACTCATATTCCTTCCACCCGAGGACGGACTCCTCGATGAGAATCTCACTGATCATGCTAGCTTCGAGGCCCATTGATACCATTTCCTCGAATTCCTTGATATTGTAAGCTACCGATCCTCCGGTACCTCCAAGTGTGAAGCTGGGGCGAATGATGAGGGGAAATCCGATCTCATCGGCCACTTTGAAAGCTTCTTGCAGACTGTAGGCGAGACCACTTTGAGGAACCTCAAGGCCGATTTTTTCCATCGACTCCTTAAATCGCCTTCTGTCTTCCGCCTTCTTGATGGAATCGTAATTGGCCCCGATCATCTGCACCCCATAATGGTCTAAGATACCACTTTCATAAACTTGGACGGCTACATTGAGCCCGGTTTGTCCGCCCAACGTTGGGAGGAGGGCATCGGGCCTCTCCCGCGCTATAATCTTTTCAATCACTTCGGGGGTAATGGGTTCGATATAGGTCCTGTCGGCCATCTCTGGATCGGTCATGATGGTGGCGGGATTGCTGTTTACCAAAATGACTTCAAATCCCTCTTGTTTGAGGGCCTTACATGCCTGGGTTCCCGAATAATCGAACTCACAGGCTTGGCTAATGATGATTGGGCCCGAACCAATGATGAGAATCTTGTGAATATCGGTACGCTTCGGCATGATCACCTAATGGAAAGTTCCATCATCTCGATGAAGTCCTCAAATAGATAGCGGGCATCATGGGGGCCGGGAGAGGCCTCCGGATGAAATTGAATGGAGATGATTGGGAGGTCTCGGTGTCTCATTCCCTCCATGGTTTGATCGTTCAGGTTTGTATGGGTAACCTCAATAGCCTCTTCGCTGAGGGAATTCATGTCGACGCAGAAGCCATGATTTTGGGCTGTGATGCTCACTTTGCCCTTTATCAGATCCTTAACCGGATGATTCGCCCCGTGATGCCCGAACTTCATTTTGTATGTCCGCCCACCAAGGGCAAGGCCCAGTATTTGATGCCCCAAGCAGATTCCCAAAATGGGCTTTTGCCCAATGAGGTCCCGAGCCGTTTCAATGGCATAGGGAACTCCCTCCGGATCTCCCGGGCCATTGGAAAGCAAAATACCGTCTGGATGGGCCGAGAGGATTTCATCGGTCGTTGTGTTGGCCGGGACCACGGTGATATCGCACCCGAATGACTCAAGAAGACGGAGGATATTGTGCTTGATGCCGAAATCCATTGCTATGACCCGATATCGGTGATCTCGGGAGGTGAATAGGGGTCGGGATGTAGCGGGGAATCGATTCTCCCAGGGATAGGGAGCTGGACAGGTTACCTCTTTAACCAGATCCCTGCCTATCAAACCAGGAGAGGCCTTGGCCTTTTCGATGAGGCGATCCTTTCTCATATCCTCGGTTGAAATGAAGGCCTTCATGGCCCCGGCAGTTCGAATGTGTCTGGTTAAAGCCCGAGTGTCCACGCCTTCTATTCCTACAATTCCATGGTCCATCAGGAATTGAGCTAAATTCCCCTGGGCTCGCCAATTACTCTGTATGGAGCTGTATTCCCTGATGATAAAACCCTCGACATGGGGTTTCATGGACTCAACGTCATCTTCATTTACGCCATAATTGCCGATGAGAGGGTAGGTCATGGTGACGATCTGGCCCTTGTAGGAGGGGTCCGTGAGAATCTCCTGGTATCCCGTCATGCTCGTGTTGAAGACAACTTCTCCCGTTTTCTCCCCAACGGCACCGAATGACGTCCCCTCGAAGATTGTACCATCCTCAAGGGCGATGATGGCCCTGGGTCTTTCCCTTCTCATCACGCCACCCATGTAAAGGTCAAAAAAAGACCCCCGGGAGGTGTCCCGAGGGCCTTGAGCTGATACTGTTTACGGGTATGATTGACATAAATTCAGGGATTTATTTTTACTATAATGAAGAACAATCGAATTGTCAACGAAAAATTCCACGCCTACAAAACTTTCCTAAATTAATCGAGTCTCACCCCTATGAGTTCATAGATTTTAATCTTGGATGGCTCGGTCAGAAGCGCCTCTATTTTCGACTGAACCTGCAATCGTTCCTCCTTGTTGGACCACGTTGTCCAATCCTCTACACTCTCCCATGTGCTGATGACGATATGGGCCGATGGGTTCTCATAATCCCTGAGAGTCTCTCCGGTTATGTATCCCTTCTGTATTCCAGAAATTGTATCAGCAGGGTCTTGGTATTTCAACCAATTACCTGGGCAGAGTAAGGAGTGGATTATATCAACCACCCATCTCCAGTGAATTGTAACGGTTGTGGATCGGAGAGAATTGATATATCCTCCCGGCCTTGAAGTTCAGGTAGGCAGGAGACTGAGACATCTATTTCACTTAATTCTAAGGTATTTTTTATACGAACGATTTTAGCATTTTCCGAAGACACACGGGCACAGGTTTTTAGCGCAACAACCAATGCTTCTCTATCGGTATTCATTACAATAGGCATTTTAGCTGGTTCAGTAACAGCAGCAGTAATACAGTTGGTATAGGTAATACCCCAATCAATCTGGTTAATACAGCGGATGGTTGAAACATCTGCTAATCCAATACCCGTCCCATTCCCATGGGCATTTTGTGTAAGTCTGAGAACTACGATTTTTTGAATAGGCGGAGCAATAAATCCTTCGGTAAGGCCAGAGCCAGGGATACCGGTGACATTGGGATCCATTCCTGAACCGCTAATGTCTTTTCCAATTTCTTCTATTATCAAAACATCTATAGAGGAGACGGGTAATTTGGCAATATTTTCCTTTGCCAACACTAACAGTTCTTTCTCACGAGGTAAGAATTGCTCTGGTCGTAGAATCTCCACTTTCATCAGTTCATCAAAGGCATTCTCCAAAATTGCCACCCCAAAGGCAACTGGCGCATTTCTAATGAATGCCTCTCCTAGTTGGGGGAGGAGGGTTGACATTTGATCGAATCCATAGGAGTGGAGAATTGTAGCACCTTTGTGATCGCCCAAACCAATGCCTATCATTTTTAATAGACCACTCTCATAGTCCCCCTTAAAATCGGTATGGGGCTTTACCCTATTTACCACTACTATTCCATCTGATTCATGTGCAATTCTATCACAGTAAACTGGCATACCGTTGCTAAGGGTTGCCACTTGGACAACCTCTAGCGAGGAGAGAACAGGTACTCCCATTTTCTCTTCTGTTATCCCGTAGCCTGCCACGATGTCTTCTTGTCCCTTTGCCTTTGCTCCCCCATGGCTTCCCATGGCAGGTATGATGAAGGGTTGAGCGCCCCATTTTTTTAATTGGTTTATTATGGTCTGGATAATGGAAGCCAATTGGGCAATACCTCTACTTCCAATAGTGATAGCAATTCTTTTTCCCTTGAAGTCCGAAGGTACTAAAGTATTATTCATTTCACTAATAATGGTATTTGCTGGGTTCTCAAGGCGCTCTCTTTTAAAATGTTGCTTCACCTTCACCATTTTTGGAAGAGGTATGTCATAGCCGTCAACGATTTCTACATCTATATGATCTAATTTCATTCTTTTCTATCTCCTCATTAATCTACCCTTTAGAATACGTTACGGAGCTCTATACTTATAATAGTGGAAAATGAGATAATCTTTCAACCTCTTTTAGGATGTTTTTTATTCCCGTACTATTGGGATGGTGGGTGAGTGTTGCAGTCAGCTGAAGAGCATAGTTTTAGAACCACCTAGTATATTCTAAGATATGCTCCTCATGGGTTCAGGCATGTATCGTTTCTCCTACAGATGCAGATTAGAATTGCCGAAGAAGTTCTCCACGACGTTATTGAAACTCAATGCACCGAGAACGTTTGTCCGCCATATGTTTTTTCAGGACTGCTTTATGACTATGTTCCCCACAACTTCTCCCAACAAAGACCTCCCAATGCCATCTCAATGTTAACGGACAACCCTGACACTTGCGCCCTTCATGACTTTTTCCACTTCTTCTTTCGTTGCCCAATTCCAATCTCCTAAGAATCCGTGGCATAAAGCAGAATATGCTGCAGAGAATTCAATCGCCTCCTTTGGATCTTTCTCTTCAAGCATAGTATAAATCAACACGGCTGCAAAACTGTCTCCCCCACCAGTCCTGTCAACGATCTCAAGGTCCTCATACTTTCGAGAAATAAAGAAATCACCTTTATAGAGCATGACGGTCTGCCAATCATTGAGTAAACCGGTCTTGGCATCACGTAATGTCGTGCCGATCACTTCTATATTCGGATATAATTCCACTGCCTTTTCGGCGACTGATCGATAACTTTCAGGGTCAATTTTCGAATATCCCTTCGCAACATCGGCCTTTATGCCCAACATTTTCTCAAAGTCCTCTTCGTTTCCCACTAAGACATCTATATATGGCATAACCTCCTTTATAGTTTTTTGGGCTTTTTCAGGTTTCCACAATGTTGCCCGGTAATTTAAATCGAAACTTGTTCTCACGCCGAGCTTTTTCGCCGTTTTTAGTGATGTAATCGCTTGTTCGGCTGTATTGTCTGAGAGGGCGGTAGTGATGCCGGTAGTATGGAAGCACTTTGTTTGCTGTAGTATTATCTCCCAGTCAAACTCGCCCGGCTGAACACCGCTAATCGCAGAATGTCCCCTATCATATATCTGTCTATTTGGCCTTGGGCCTACTCCTATTTCAATAAAGCACAAGCCATTTCTGACTCTTCCCACGCCGTCAAAGGGGATAAACTTGACCATACTCATATCCACCCCGTGTTCTCTCCCCTTATTAATGATATAGTGCCCCGACCAGATATCAACTAATTTTGAAACCCATGCTGTCTTTAAACCAAGCCGTGATGCGTTGACGGCCACATTCAATTCCGCTGCGGCAATCGCCAAGGTTAAGTAGCTAGCCTGTTCTAATCTTGCATAGTTAGGAGCGCTAAATCTGACCATAGCTTCACCGAAACTCAGTAAATCATATTTCTTTTCCATGGTTGTTTATCCTCCGATCCTTTAAATCCAAACGAGTCAAAGATTACTTCAACCCTAGCCCATCCTTATTGTACACATACTTAGGTTGTCTTCCCTCTAAGAAATCCACTACAGCTTGCGCCGCCGTCACAGCGACTTTCATCACACATTCCCGGGATAATGCTGATGAGTGGGGGGCTGTAACAACATTGTCAAACCTAAAAAGCGGGTTCTCCGGGGAAGGAGGCTCTTTTTCGAAGACATCAAGTGCGGCACCTGCAATTGACTCATGTTCCAGTGCCTCAATCAAGGCTTTTTCATCTACCACTGCGCCACGGGCAGTATTGATAAGGTAGCTATCAGGTTTCATCAAACTCAGTACTCTCGCATCCACCAAGTGATGAGTTTCCTCCATATAGGGAACATGAATCGAAACGAAATCGGCCTGACTGACCACCTGATCTATAGTTGAGCATAATTCAACGCCCTCTAGGTGCTTCACGTAAGGATCATATGCAATCACTTTCATATTAAACGCCAGACGACATTTCAGCGCAACCAAGGAACCGATACGTCCCACACCAATCAGACCCAGGGTTTTACCCTCAACGTCTACGGCTCTTTCGGCATATCTCATTTTCCAGTTGCCCTCACGCACGGATTTGTCCATTAATCTCAGCTGTTTTGCCAGACTAAGTAAGAGGGCTAAGGTCTGTTCGGCGACGGAAATTGCGTTCAAGCCGGGTGTATTGCAGACCAGTATTCCCTTTTCGGTGGCAGCTGCCACATCAACGTTATCGATCCCTACTCCGGTACGTGATATCACCTTAATATGTGGGCCAGCATCCATAATTTTCCGGGTCACACGGATATTGGTTCTTAAGATTACGCCCTCCACATCAGACACCAGACGTATAGCCGTCTCTTCAGAAGAATCCGGTAAAATTACCGGCTCGAACTTGCCTTCAAGAACCTTCATGCCGGCCGGATTAATCGCTTTCGAAATGAGCACTTTCCTCATAACAATCCCTCCTTCATAAGCACGGCTTTCAACTCTGCTTTTTCCTCATCACTCAGAGGCAATAAAGGAATTCTCGGGTCCCCCCCGAAATAACCGAGTAAGTCCATCGCGGCTTTTACTCCTGCCACTCCTGATTTTCCCGCGGCATTGCCGCTCAGCTCACGCATATAGACGTCCATTTTTTCCGCCTCTTCTCGCTTTCCAACCTCGTGCAGTTCCTGCAACTCACAGCACTTATCCGGCAGGTAGTTGGCGATGGAAAGCACTCCACCGATAGCACCAGCCAAAAGCCCTTTATAAAACTTATTGATCGTCCCGGCAAGGACACAAAAGTTCGCCCCTTCGGGCACTGCTTTAACATAAATGGAGATATCTTCCTTTGAAGTGTCCTTCATGCCAGCAATCTTCGTATGTTCAGCTAAAAGCGAAATCATATGAGTCGAGAATACTATGCCTGCGGCAAATTTGGGCGCATTATACACCATGATCGGAATTGGTGATTGATCCGCAATCGCGGAATAATACTTGATTAACGCTTCATCAGTCATAAAATTAACAAAATAGTGAGGGGCGATGATTGTCGCAAAATCCACGCCTTTGTCCGCTATTTTCTTGATAAATTCGATAGTCGCCTTTGCTGATTCTCTCTGCACGCCCGCGATTAAGGTCTTCCCCGGTGCTTTGTGTTTTTGATAAACGTCAATGATCTTGACAGATTCCTCATCTGTTAAGCTTCTAAACTCTCCATTGCTCCCAAGCGGCATATACCCCTTCAGTTTTGTCTGGTTATACCGCTCAATGTTTTCCGCAATTTTGTCATATGCCACTTCTTCATTCACAAAAGGGGTCATGCAGGGAGGAAACACTCCTGATAACTTTTCCTTGTAATTCGTATCCATATTGAATCCTCCTTAATATGTATTCCTTTGTTCGGATAAATGGGACAATAACACATCCTTTGGTAGGGCTTCTTCAATCATTTAGCTCCAAAAAATAGCGTTGGTAAAACAGTGACAATTGACGGAAACAGGGTAATGACAAGAAGTGTCGATATGAGAGGGATAAAGAAGGGCAGACAGGCCCTGGCTACCTTCATAGTCGGCACTCCGCTGATCTTGTTCAAAATAAACAGGTTTATTCCAAAGGGAGGGGTGAGTAAACCGATCATCAGATTGAGAACCATTACGAGACCAAAGTGGAGCGGATCAATCCCCACCTTGATAATTAAAGGAGTAATTATCGGGACCAAGATACTGAGCGCAGCAATTGTCTCCATAAAGCAGCCTAAAATCAGGAGAAACCCATTTAAAATGAAGAGTATTACTATTGGATTGATACTAATACCGGTAAAGAACTCCAAGAGTACAATGGGTGTCCGACTGCGGATGAGGACCCAGCCATAGAGCATGGCACAGCTGATGATAAAGGTGATGGTGGCAGTCTCTCGGGCCGTTTGCTTGAGCAGTCGCCACGTGTCTGAGAGTGATATCTCCTTATACACAAAGCAGCCTAAAATTAAGGCATAGAGAGCGGCGATGGCTGCTGCTTCAGTAGGGGTAAAAATGCCGCTTAGGATACCACCAATAAGAATCACCGGGGTCATGAGCGGACCGAAAGCCTCTTTGAAGGCTTGCAAAAGCTCGCGGAAGCTTGGTTTGCTATGACGCGGGTAACCTTTTCTACCGGCATAGATACTCACCATTATCATAAGGGAAAGGCCGACAAGAACGCCTGGTATCATTCCCGCGACCAACAAACGCCCCACAGAGACATTGGCGAGTATCCCGTAAATAACCAAGGGAACACTGGGTGGGACAATTGGTCCAACAGTAGAGCTTGCCCCGGTAACTGCGCAGGTAAAATCGTCATCATATCCAGCTTCCCTCATGGCCTGAATCTCTACCGTTCCTAAACCAGCGGTATCGGCAGCTGCGAGGCCAGACATACCAGAGAAGATCATGCTGGCGACAATATTTACTTGCCCTAATCCTCCTTGCAAGTGTCCTACAAGTAAATTGGCAAACCGAAAAATACGCGTCGTGATTCCACCTGTATTCATCAATTTCCCTGCCAGAAGGAAAAAAGGTATCGCTAATATGACGAAGTTATTTGCTCCATAGAGTAGTCTCTGGGCTACGATCCCGAGATTAACAGTATCGCCCCACAGGACCTTTAAGAGAATCACCCCGGTGATTCCCAGGGCGAAGGCAACAGGCAATCCGCCTATGAACAGTAAGATCAATATAAGTGCAAATATAAAGAACTCCATCTTTTTATACCCTATATATTTACTCTTTCTTCAATGAGAGGATAAGTTCCTTAATGGTTTCGACTGCCCAGAGCCCTAAGTAGACTATCATAAGGAAGACTCCCGTAGGGAGGATTAAATAAACCCTCCCCATAGTAAGCCAGCTAATGGCGCCAACGGGAGTATTCCAGGTCAGCTTGATCATGACAAGACTGCCTTGAAAAACAAAAACTAAAAAGACGGTAATGGCAATAATAAAAACCATTTGAATAACCGCGCGTGTGATTTTCGGTAATCGGTCAAATAGAACCGGAATGCTTATATGCTCCTTTTCTCTGATCGCTAGAGCTCCGCCCCAAAAGGTGACCAGGATCAATAAGTATCTGGCTGCTTCTTCGGTCCAAGGAACTGAAATACGAATAACATAACGAAAAATGACCTGCATAATGGCACACAGCAACATTGAGATAAAACCAATGGTTAAAGTGATATCGAGTATGATATTAGGAAAATATCCTATTCTCTTATCCATAAAAACCCAATCAATTTTCCCTTTACAATGACTTTGACGATCGGTATCAGGATATTCAATGCAGATATGAGAATGCCCAGGTCATAACTCACAAACCTGGGCATTCCCATATCCTTTCTCAACAGTTCATTTTTTCCTCAACTTACGGACAACAGGAACTAATATGAAAGCACTTCATCCCAAGTAGTTACAGGCCATTCACTCTTAAACAACCTCTCCACAGCTGGTCTTGCCTTTACCCTGAATGCATCAGCATCAGGCGTAACCACCTCCATCCCTTTTGCTTGAAGGTCATTAATAAGCTCCTGTTCACCAGTAAGGATTTGTTGTGCCCCCCATTCTGCAGCTTCTAATCCTGCCTTGCGTACAATACTCTGGTGTTTCTTGCTGAGCTTGTCAAAGAAGGATTTACTTATGGTAAGCGCACCTGTTTGAACC
>CP070774.1:1716265-1718058 GCA_020346125.1 Syntrophobacterales bacterium
CTTCCCTCCTGCTTCCCCCTGAGCCGTTCAAGAGAGGTAATAAGAAAGGGCCGTATCTCCTTGGGCTCGATGATGGTGTCTATCCATCCCTTCTCGGCTGCCACATATGGGTTTGCAAATTGTTCTCGGTATTGCCTTACTTTCTCCTCCCTCATCGCCTCGGGATTTTCCGCCTTTTCGATCTCCTCCTTGAAAATGATATTAGCAGCCCCTTCGGGTCCCATGATGGCAATCTCCGCCGTTGGGAGAACCGCGGTCAAGTCGGTACCGACGAGCTTGCTGACCGACATCCCCGACATGGCTCCACCGTAGATCTTCCGAGTAACCACCGTGACACGAGGCACCGTGGCCTCACAATAGGCATAGAGCATCTTTGCGCCGTGGCGAATGATTCCCCCGTATTCCTGCTGCGTCCCGGGGAGGTAACCGGGGCAGTCCACGAAGTTGACAATGGGAATTCCAAATGCATCGCAGAATCGGATAAATCGGGCCGCCTTGTCCGAGGAATTGATATCGAGACAACCGGCAAAAACGAGGGGTTGGTTGGCAATAATCCCAATGGTGTGGCCATTGAGCCGGGCAAAGCCGATGATGATATTCCGGGCATATCCCTCCTGGATCTCTAGGAAAACCCCATGGTCAACCACCAAACGGATCAGTTCCTTCATGTCATAGGGTTTTTTGGGATCCTCAGGAATAATACCCTCCAGGTTCTCCTCCATTCGATCGATGGGATCGTCAGTGGGTCGGGGAGGAGGAGGTTCTCGATTGTTGGACGGGAGGTAGCCCAGGAGTTCCCTCACCAGATCCAGACATTCCTTCTCCCCTTTGGCCACAAAATGGGCGACCCCGCTTCGAGCGTGGTGAACCGCCGCTCCGCCGAGCTCTTCTGGTGTGACCTGCTCCCCTGTTACCGCTTTGATCACCTGAGGCCCGGTGATGTGCATCCGACTGATTCCCTCTACCATAAACACAAAGTCGCTAAGGGCCGGGGAATAGACAGCCCCCCCCGCGCACGGCCCCATAATAACGGAAACCTGTGGGACAACACCCGCCGCCAGCGTATTACGGTAAAAGATGGATCCGTAGTGGCCCAGTCCTTCCTGAATTCGTGCGCCGCCGGAGTCGATGAGCCCGATGATCGGACATCCCGTCTGGATTGCTTTTTCCATCACCAGGCAGATCTTCTTGGCGTGGTTCTCCCCCAGGGAACCCCCTATGACCGTAAAATCTTGCGCAAATACGCATACCCTTCTGCCGTCGATCAACCCCGATCCCGTAACAACGCCGTCGCCGTAGAATTTGCTCTCCATTTCACCGAAGGAGGTCGGCTGAGGGGTAATGAACATTCCCAGCTCAGAGAAAGTTCCGGGGTCCAGCAATAGGTCCACCCTCTCTCGGGCGGTGAGTTTCCCGCTGCTATGCTGCTTCTCGATCCTCCTGGGGCCTCCCCCCAATTTGGCCTCTTCTCTCCTCTCCCTCAGGAGATTGGTCTTATCCTTGTGGCTCAATTTTCCCACCCTTTACTTGGTTTTCTTCTTTTGGACTTCGCTTTGGATATAGTGAGCAATTTCCTCAACGGTATAGGTAGGCCTGAAGACTTCCCTGACCCCCATCCCCTTCAGGCGATTCACATCCCTTTTGGGAATAATCCCCCCTACCACAACCATCTTGTCCCGGATGTCCTCCTCCGCTATTTTGTCCATCAATTCCTGACAAATGGACAGATGGGTGCCCGACAGGATGCTCAGCCCGATCACATCGATGCTCTCCTGAACCGCGGTCCTCACAAT
>CP070774.1:1718158-1725399 GCA_020346125.1 Syntrophobacterales bacterium
CAAAAGCGTGGAAAAGATCGGGGAAGCCTCGATGGAGGAGCTTGAATCGATTCCTAGGATGAACAGAAAGGTCGCCCAACAAGTCTTCTCTTTTTTCCACCGAACCGCTTAGCGTCAAACCACATTGTCGGCCAACTTCTCCTTCGCTCAGAGTTCGTTTTTCCGGTTTCCCAAGGATTCGCAATTTGAACTTTGACATTGACTCTCGTGTTCGTATAGTTCGTGCTCGTGAAACGTGTCTGTGCTCGTGGTTCGGATCAGGTCATTTGTCATTTGGATTTTGAACTTTGACATTTCTCCTTCTGCCTCCAACCTCTACCCTCTAACCTTTTTCCCCTTTCTGATTGCAACACTGAATAACATCCCCTCCAGGGAACCCAGCCAACAAACGGCACTAAATCCCCTTTGAAAGGTTACGAGGCTCACATTATTATCAAGGGCCCCTCATGAAGAGAAAGACGGCGAATGCCCCAAAACCCCAACAATAGTAGGAGAAGGCGGCCAAGTTTCCCCTCCTTACCACGTGCATCAATGTCCTCAGTGAGAGGTAACCCACGGCGACGGCCACCCCCATTCCCGCTAAAATCGCAAACAATTCCTCACTGCTCAACTCCGATGGCATTTTAAACTCAATAATGAGCGCCCCAAGGATAGCCGGAACGGCTAATAAAAAGGAAAACCTCCCCGACCATTCCCTTTCCATTCCCCTGAAGAGGCCAAAGGAGATGGTGATCCCCGAACGGGAAATTCCCGGAATGAGGGCAAAGCCCTGACCTAGGCCCACAATGAGGGCATCGATCACCCCCATCTCACCCATCCCCTTGGAATCGGATGGCCTCCCCCTTGTAAACCATAAGACGGTTCCTGTTACCATGAGCATGAAGCCTGCAAAAAGCGGAGAGGCAAAAAGGCCGGAAAAGGCCTCCTCGAAAACAAATCCCATAATTGCCGCGGGTATCGTTCCTACTATGATCAGTATGGCCAACCTCCCCTGGATGGAACTCCAGAGGGCCGAGGCGAAGCCATTCATTCCACGGTTTTTTCCAAAAGTCGCAAGAATCCCCTTTGGAATTCCCCTGATATCCTCCCAGAAAACGATGACGATGGCGATAAGGGTAGCCACGTGAAGCATTACATTGAAGAAAAGCCTTGGCTCCTCCACGCCAAAGAGGCCCTGGAGGACTACTAAGTGACCTGAACTGCTAACGGGAAGAAACTCCGTAACCCCCTGAATGATTCCCATGATGATCGATTCGAAAAGAATTGTGGTATCTCCCCTTTCCCGAAGGATTCGATTCGGTATTTTCAGGGATGTTATGCAACTGCAAAGGTTAATGTATTCTTATCGGTTAGCCGAAGCGAACTCATGAAATCCATTAACTGGGGACCGGAAACGGGAAGCGCGCCTTCTCTCAGGATTCATCTAGATCACCTTAATCAACATCCGAAACGCCTCAACGCCGCTGAGAACAACAGCGGTAACAATGGCGCCGGCCATCAATACCCCGATGACATTGGCAATACTAAATCTCCAATAACCCAGCCCCAGAAGGTAGGCACCCAAGGCACCGGAGTACGATCCTGTTCCCGGCAGCGGTATCCCGATAAACAGGGCCACCCCCATCCCCCCGTATCGATCGACGGATTTCTGGATTCGCCGCTGGGTTCTCGTCACGGTGCGCTGGTAGATCCCGTTCAGCCATTCGAACTTCAACAGGAGGGCCATGGCCTTATCCAAGAATAAATACACCAGAGGACCTAGCACGATATTGGTCACCACGCAAACGATGACTACGGTCTCCCAGTGCATATCTGTTCGGAGTATCCCATAGGGAATGCTCGCCCGGAGTTCCAGAGTAGGGATCAGGGTGATGATGATCAGGATTAACATTGGTTGCATCTACACAGTACGTCGCATTCCGGAGGTCTTGCCACACAATTCAGATAGCGTACCCAAAAGGAACCAAAAAGGCAAGCTTCACAGACTACCCGTCCCAAAAACAGCAAAAGGGGCTGATTGCTTCTTCTATGCCTCGCCTTTGAAACCACATGGTGATTAGGGGTTAAGCCAATAATCAGCCACGCATGATCGACCCCCGCACTCGAGCAGATCCAATTCTGCGTACCACGTGAGAATCCGAAATGTATGACAGATTGAATGTCTATTGGAAAAGACATGAAATTTTTTCACTAAATGGTACATTATTTGCTATTTATCAGCATAGAAAGTGATTACCAATAGGGAAATAAAATCAGATAAAATGTAATTGTTAACATTCCCTGTTAGATAATTTATATAATAATTCCAATGACTTACAATCATGAAGAACGTAATGCAAAATAAAAAGAACGGCTTTCTTTTTTCCAAAATATTGGTGGTACAGATATTGCTTCTAGCATACACGAATGGATAAGACTGGAATGTATGATACATTTTTATAGGAGGATTCGAATGAATAGTGAGGTGCTGACGGTGCAAGAGGTGGCCAATTATCTCAGGATTGACATCCGAACGGTTTACCGATTGGCCAAGCGGGGAGATATCCCCTGCATCAAAATCGGCAGACAGTGGAGGTTTAACAGGGACGACATTAAAGAGCTTATCAGCAGAGCCCCCCGAAACAAGGAAAGTGGGAAATCGGGTATTCTGTGACGGGAACAAGATGTTCGTATTTTCTCTCGGCGACAATTGTAGAGGAGATGAAATATAGTCATGATTGATCAGGAGGCTCACATACTGGATTATGTAGGGGTTTTATTCAGGAGGAAGTGGTTAATCCTCGCCTTTGCGGCCATTTTGATAGGTGCGGCGGCCCTGAAAAACCATCGGGTTCGTCCCCGCTATCGTGCCAGGGCCACCATCAAGGTCGAGGGCCAACGAGCCCCCCTCCCCTATCTGCCCGAACCCCTGAGGTTCGCGGACTACCACGACCCCGATAGAACCATCAATACCCATCTACGTACAATCACAGGCTATCCCATCGTCCAACGGGCCGTTGAACAAGGACTGGGACCCGCAGACCAGAGCACAGATAATAACCAACCAAACCCTAGGGTCCTGGCCGCCCAATCGGCCATCACGGCCCGCGCCGTAGAGGAAACCAACCTCATCCATATCGAGGTCACCCACTCCGATCCCGCGGTGACCGCACAGCTGGCCAACGCCACCGCCCAGGCTTACAAGGAGTACACCAACCAGAAACGGGTCTCCAAAATCCAAGAAAACGTCCAATGGCTCACCCGAGAGATCGACCAGCTCAAAGAGAAGGTGAAAAGCTCCGAGAAGGCCCTGCACCAGTACAGGAAGAAATCTAAGATCCTCTCGCTGAAGAGCGAGAAGAGTCTCCACCTCAGGGAACTCTCAGAGATCCGCTCCAACTATAACAAGACCCGGGTCCAGAGGGTGGAACTTGAGGCCCAAATCAGGGAGATCCAACAGGTCCTCGAGGGCAAGGGCAACTATATCCCCGCGTTCCTCGGCGAGGAACTTCTCCATTCCCTCAACCGTCAACTAGTCTCCACTCAACTGGAACTGATCCGCCTGAGCAAATACTACGGCCACCGCCACCCCAAGATCATCCAGGCCGAAACCCAAATCCAATCCCTCGAGGGCGAGCTTTTCCGCTCGCTCCGAAAGGCCATCCAGAGCAGACGGAGCAAGCTGAGGGTCCTCTTGACCAAGGAAAAGAGCCTGGAGACCACCATGAATGCCTATAAGAAGAAGGCCATCCAGTTCGAGGGAAACCAGATCCAATATGCCCTTCTGGAACGGGAGGCCCGATCCAACCAGGAGTTGTACGATATCCTGGTGGAAAAGCTCAAGGAGATCAACCTCATCCAAAACCTCCAGGCAGAAGAGGTGACCATCGTCGAGAGGGCAAAGCTGCCCACACAACCCCTTCCCTACAAGAAGGGAATGAACCTGTTGCTTGCCCTTCTGATGGGGCTTTGCTTGGGCTCTGGGAGTGCGTTCTTTTTGGAATACCTGGACATGGGGCTGAAGACTCGGGAGGAGGTTGACCGATACCTCAAGCTTCCCACCCTGGGTGTCATCCCCGCCTTCCGGAGGAGCCGAAAGCCCTCCCGCAAGCAGGACTACCTCAAGCTCATCGACCAGATGCGGGCCGAGGGCTCCATCACCGAGGCCTTCGATACCCTTGCGGTCAACCTCGATATGAGCTCCACCGAAAAGTCAATCAAGACCCTGCTGATTACCAGCGCCACCATGGGGGAGGGAAAGACCCTTACGGCCATCAATTTGGCAATGTCGGCCGCCCAGTCGGGGAAGAAGGTCCTCTTGGTGGACCTGGACCTCAGAAGGCCCAGCCTCCACAAGATCTATCACCTCAATGGAGACCAGGGCTTTATGGACTCGCTCCATTCCATCTACGAGATCAAGCTCAGCTCGGGAAAGCTAGGGCCCCTCGTCCTTTCGGACCTGCTCTATCTGCTCAAGGCCCGATCTAAAACCGGCCGACTCTCGGTGGAAAAAAACGGCACCATCGTGGAGCTTCTCGTCAAATCGGGTCGCATCCACAGCGTCCTCAGAAAAGGCCTGAATGAGCCCAAAAAGCTAGGCCAACTGCTGCTCAAGCAGAAGGCCCTCAGCAAATCCCAGCTGGACCGGGCCCTTCGGATCCACAAAACCAGCGGTCAGCCCCTAGGAGATCTCCTCATGGAGCTGGGCTTTGTGGTCAAGGACCAACTCAAGGCATGCCTGAAAATCCAGATGGAGCAAAGCCTCCAAGAGCTGCTCCTCCTCAAGGAACCGAGCTTCCGGTTTGTCGAAATCGATGAGATAAAAACAGAACCCTACATCAGGGAAATCGCCGAGGAAAAGGGGTTCTTCAGCGGCCTCGCCTCGGACTGGCCTTCGCCCCTTCTGAAACGCATCGCCTCCCGCTCGGTCATCGAAACCGATACCCCGGGGCTGTTCACCAGCCCTTGTGGAAAGATCCCCCCTAATCCCGTCGAGCTCATGGGCTCCAAACGCATGGCCGAGCTCATCAAAACCCTCAAAGAGGAATTCGACCTGATTATCATCGACTCCTCCCCCGTTCTGGGAGCGGCCCATACATCGCTTTCCCCCAGCCTGGTCGATGGAGTCATCATGGTTACCCGATCCGATATCACCAACCGAAAGACCATCCTGGAAGCCAAAAGACAACTCCACCTGGCCAATGCCCCCATCCTGGGAGTGATCATCAACGGCATCGACCTGAAACGCCACTACTACCAATATTATTACGGCCACACCTACTACTACAAAAAGGAAGAAAAAGAAACCCACAGCACGTAAGTGCCATGGGCTAAAAAAATCGTTTTGAGGGAACTATTCCTGCGAAATCTCGGGGCTTAGATTAAGGTAAGGCGATCCCTTATTTTTTATCCCATCCATACATATCGGGCATTCATTATGCCCGTGTCTTCTCGCAGCCGGGTGCGCTTTTACGACAGACTTTTGTGGGAGTCCTCGCCGAGTCACAGACCGCCGCTAAGGTTTCCATCCTATTCCGATAGATTACCCTCGGTTTTTCGTATTTTCTCCCCTTACTTCCCTTATCCATGAGTACTAACCCTCCTTTGACGCCAAATTCACACATTCCCTCTCGATGGCCTCCCAAAACTGCCCGTCCTTGGTAAAATGCATCTCAAAACAGGGCACCTCCTTCAATAGCCTGTAATAGCGGTTCAACAAGTCCTCAAAGGGCAATGAATTCTGCGGAATGTGGGGAATAGTGAAGATCTCGGATATTCCTTGGGTAATGCCATATGATTTCAGGTATGCCTCTCGATCTTTTACGAGCTTAAACATCAATTTCAATGGATATGGCCTATTCTCTCGATTTCCCCACTGCATGTCCCCCCAGCGGGGTGTGGGAAAAATACCATACGATTGACCCAACGGTTTTATGAACACAATATCGTCGCTGAGGATGATATGACCAGGGGACAATCGGGCAACAGTAGTCTTTCCACTTCCCGACGGCCCCCAGAAGACAAAGACCTCCCCATTTCTCAACACCCCTAATGCATGAAGGGCTATCCCATTATCCTTAAGGAGGAGGATCAGAGTGAATAGATTCCTGACAAAGGTCGCTAGGGAGGGAATAAACCATATGGGGTTTATACGAATTTCTCCTTCATTGGTCCTCAGATTTGCAAAGCCCATAAGGTAGTCATCAACTATCCTGAGCTCTTCATCTGAAAGGGTCAAACCCACGGAAGACTCATCGTGAATCATGAGGCTTTTGTCCGGGTAAACTCGAAGGCGGAATTCCGGTGTCTTATCGGATAAGAACTGATGATACACTTCCTTTATCGAATGCAAAAAGGTATTTCCCTCCAATTTCAGGGAAATAGGGTGGCCAGCCACCTCGATTTTCAGCTCATGAATCAATGAAAAACCCCATTTTCGGTGATCCAACTCCGTTCAGAACGGATGCGGAGCTCATGATGAGGAATATGAAAGATTAAGTATTATCATATCGAATTTTACCCGAGGTGTCTATGTAAAGATCGATATACTCGGAGGAAAACCCTTCACTTTTTTCCGAAAAACTGAGGACCAAAAGAGTCTTACTAAAGGGAGACCGCGGATTTGGGAGTAATGCCAACCATTTCCCCCTTAAATATGGAAAATCGTATTTGCCATTACTGAAGCACAATGCTCCCTTGGGAAATTCTCTCTCGATGACTCCTTTCCCCTGAGTATGATGTGCTCGAAAAACTGAGGCACTTCCGGGACTGAGGGAGCTTTGTCCTAAGGCTCTGATGCCTCTTGATCCTGATAAGGAGTTCCATATAGAAAAGCACGGACGTAATTACTGCAATGGCTATCAGCAGAGGCCATCTTTCTCCTAGCTTTGCCCTGGCAAAAACCAGGCTCGCCCCTACAAGCGGTGATAATCCAATGCGAGCAATACACCTGAGGAATATCTCCCCCTGAATGAAGTCGGCAAGCAGTGGGCTGCATCGGTAATAAAGATTGATCAGCGAACTACCCAGAGCGTTCGGCAATAAATACCGATCCCGGAATTCCCTCAGGACCATTACATACTCCTCAGCATAAGAGCCGTAAGCGGCCGTGGCAACAAAACAACCTGCTCCTGGCCCGGAACTCGTCGAAGTGGCCTGAACTTTTACTCCCATGGCCGGGTCCCCGAATAGCATAAAGGTACTCACGGCTTGTCCATCGTTTTCCGAGCTCGCCAACAGATTACACTTTCCATAATCCAAGG
>CP070774.1:1725499-1729375 GCA_020346125.1 Syntrophobacterales bacterium
CTTCAGCGTAAACGTGGTCCCTTCTCCGGGCTTGCTCTCCACTTCAATGGTGCCATTGAGGTCCTCAACGACCTTCTTGGATATGGCCAACCCCAGCCCCAATCCCTTCCTCTTG
The DNA here is from genome assembly GCA_020346125.1 of Syntrophobacterales bacterium. GTDB lineage: Bacteria > Desulfobacterota > BSN033 > WVXP01. Next base: position 1,725,615 of record CP070774.1, read on the forward strand.
GTGGTGACGTAATCCTCGAAAATGGTTTCCAGCCTCTCCTTCGGGATACCACATCCCGTATCTTGGATTTCGATCTGGACCCATTGCCCGTTGGCTTTCGTTTTTACCACCAATTCGCCTCCACGGGGCATGGCCTCGATGGCGTTGAGGATGAGGTTTTTCAACACCCGCTCGATGGCAAACCGATCCGCCGAGATCCTGAGGCTGTCTCCCTGAAACTCTCGAGAAATGCGGACCCCGTTTCGTTCGGCCTCTGGCCCATATCCCAGCAGGGCCTCTTCAACGACGCTATGGATATTCAAGGGAATGGGCTTGAGGGGGATGGGATGGGTGAGGTTATGGAGGTCGTCCAAGAAGCGATTGATGCTGGCGAGCTCGCGGTTTACGGTCTTATGGAAGGTCTCGCGATAGCTGGGGTCTTCATACATCTTGAGCAGGAGCTTGCTACTGTTCTCAATGCTCTTGATCGGATGTTTCAGGTCGTGGACAAGGCCTGAGGCGATCTTCCCAAAGGTAATGGCGCGCTCGTTTCTCCGGATCTCCTCCTGGAGTTTGAGGAGCTCCTCGGTCATCCGATTGAACGATTCCCCCAATTCGGAGAACTCGTCCCTGGTCCTCACCTCCACCCTCTGGCTCAAATCTCCCTGGGAGACGGCCCTCGTTCCCCTGATCAGCTCCCGAATGGGGTCAACGATCTGTTTGCCTCCCCACAGCCCGATGATGGTCATGAGAATCACAAAGGTGATGATGAGGGCCACCAATTGGTAGGTCATTCTGCGGGCCACCGCGTAGGCCTCTGTTGTGGGCTGTTCGATCACCACCCCCCAGTCCAGGGATTGAATAGGCGCGCCTACTCCCAGTACCTCTTCCCCTTTTTCGTTTTTGTAGGTAAAGACTCCGGATCTCCCCGACAAGACCGTTTTCACGATCTCCCATTGACGCCGGTTCTCCCGCTTTATTACACTGGGCTTGGCATCGTCGCGGCCGTGGGCGATCAACATGGCTTCCTTTGAGATGACGAAGGCAAAGCCGTGCTCACCGATGCGGATGCTGTCGACTAAATTCCACATCTCGATCAAGTCGATAGCCCCCACTACCGCTCCATCCACCTCCCCTAGCAGGATGATGGGATGCGCGATGGTCACCATGGGAACCAGTTGATCCGAGATATACACACCTGACCGGTAAACCTCCCCCCTCATAGCGGTTACCACGGCAGGATCCTTGGATCTGTCTGCCGGTCCCATCCTCAGGTCAGTGGTGGCCACCTGTGTTCCCTTCCGGTCGGTGAGGTGGATTTCATGGAACTGTTCGAAGTTGATCACGTAATTCTTGATAATGGTCTCCTTCTGCCAGGGTTCCAGGTGGGTTCGGCTGATGTTTTCGGCGATCCCCTTGAGGATTTGGATTCCATTTTGAACATAGAGCTCGATCTGGTCTGCAGCCCGCTTGGCCACGTTCAGGTTTCCCTCAGAGACGGAGCGATAGGTGGCCGCCCTGGAAGCCATGATGGAGAATATCCCGAATAAGACCAGGGGAATGAGGGCAGCGGAAACCAGTAAAATGACCAGTTTTGTCGAAATTCTCTTCATTTAGGCGCTTCTTTTTCCCCTGATTGGAGTCCTAGCACTTTCGGCTGTTCACCACGTTACCTGTACTTCTGCTCCCCCTTGGGAACATGCCATTCATTGATGTGGTTTAATATGCCAGCGGGACTGATCCTTACCCCTTTAAATCGCCTATGGACCCCGATCAGGTAATCCCTCCAGAAGAGAAATACCCCTGGTGGGTCATCATAGATCTCCATCTGAAACTGGCGATAAATCTTCTTCCTTTCTTCCTTATCCAGCGTAGTCCTTCCTTTGTCCAGCAGCTCGTCGATCTTATTGTTTTTGTAAGAGAATACGTTGAACCCATGATCAATCTGGGAAGAATGCCACCAGGCATAATTCTTATCGGGGTCATCAGAGATGATACTTAAGAGAGCGGCATCGAATTTTTTCGTGGAGAGAAATCTCTCATACATACCTGAAAAAGGGAGAGGCTTAACAACCATTTTGATTCCGGTATCCAACAACTGTTGCTGCATCAACAGTGCACAAGCCTCCGCCACATCATCTCCATCTACAATGAACAATACGAATTCCAATTCCCTTCCGTTCTTATCCAATACGTGATTTCCATTGGTGTCTTGCCAACCCGCCTCTTCTAATAATATCGAAGCCATTTTCTGATCATATGGATATGGTTCGATGGATTTGCTGTATGCCCAGGATTGCGGATAGATGGTTCCGGAGGACAACCGCCCCTTTCCTCGGAGTACCTTTTTCAATAGTGTTTCCTTGTCAACAGCGTAATTTAAGGCCTGGCGAACCTTTCTCGACGTGAAAATGGCATTCTCTCTATTGAAGGCCAACATGTAGTAATATGGATTGAGAAAGGAATACACGTTGAGATCGGGAATTCTCTCTATGATGTCATAATTCTTAGAATAAGTCAGAAACACGCAATCGACAGTTCCCTTCATCAACTCCGCCCAGACCACTCTTTGATCATCGAAGAATTTCACGACAACCCTGTTCAAATGGGGCCTACCTCCAAAATGGTCCTCATGAGCTCTCATAATGATTTCATCTTTTGACCAACTCTCTATTTTGAAGGGACCTGTTCCAATGGGATGGTAATTGAAATCAGCCATCATCAGGTCCTTTCCCATCAGTAAGCGCTTGGGTAAGATCCCTACGTCGAGATAAAAAGGGAGTGATGGCAAAGGATTTCTTAGATCGATTTCCACGGTATATCTGTTCTTAACATTGACTGCTTTGAAGTTCTCAAATACGCTGAAGTAGGGGCTATTGGTTGACGGATCTTTGATCTTGTCAAAGGTAAATTTCACGTCCTCGGCCGTCAACTCATCTCCATTATGGAACTTCACATCGCTTTTCAGCTGGAATACCCATGTTTTCCCATCTGGTGAGTTTTCCCAAGAGCGCGCAAGATGGGGATCTGGCTCCATCTTGTCGTTGATTTTGATCAACCCATCGAACACAATTCTTTTCAAGGCCGCCGAAATACTACTATGGGTCAAGATGGGATTGATAAAGGCAGGTTCAATGAAATCCCCGATTATAAGGCTATCGCCGTAGGTTTCTCGAGGGGCCGAGGTCGAATACAGCAGGAAGGGTGTGAGTAATAGTGCGAAGGCGATCAGTATTTGAAGTCTTACTTTCGAAGACCACATTCTTGAATGCTCAGTATTTCCGAATTTTCAAAAACGTATCCTTGATCGCAGGAAATGTCAATTTTTCACTTCCGTCGATTCTCGCAACAAAAAGGGGATTGGAATCTCTTCCAATCCCCTCACAAGGGATTCTCAGCGGAAAAGGTACCACCAACACCACAAGATTTTCTTTTCCCTGCTTCCCTTCTTGACGACTTTGAGTTTCATGTGATTTCACCCCCTTTCCTGGCATGACTTGGTATGTTGGTGAGTCGACTGCGGGCCCATTTGTGAGAATGACAGGCTCGCTTTACCCTCAGCCAATTACCAATTACCCGGCCAAATACTCGTATTTCACGATTTCCGGAGCGGCCTTCTCCAGGTATTCCCTTTCGCAGGCGATATCCTGGAAATCGCCTTTCTTGAGATACGCCGCCATCCGGCAACCCCCTCCACAGATGGGGATGTAGGGACAGCCCCTGCAGATCTTGCACGGATCGAAGGTCATGAACTGGGTGTTGTGGTAGTTGAGCTCATCCTC
>CP070774.1:1729475-1754134 GCA_020346125.1 Syntrophobacterales bacterium
ATGCATGAAACAGCTGCCCAACAATCTGCTGGAGAGGGACGCGCAAAAAGCACGCGCCCCTCAGCAAAACGTTAGGCATACCAGAAGGATTTGGCAAACCGAGACAGAGTGAGCTGCATAACACTGCTTGGTTATCGAATTCAAGATGAAACATTGCGTCAGGAGCAAGTTGGAAAATACTGATTTGCAACAGAAACATTTATCTTCCTCTTCTCCGCTTCATCTTCCTATCAAGCTTCTTAAACCTAGCGATAAACTCGTCATTAGTTATGATTACTTTCTCGAAGAGCAACTGTCTCAACGCCTCAATCTCAAGCATGACTGAGATGGTGTCGCCGTCTGCTATCCCGATTACCCTTCCCGTGAAGATATTACTGGTTAACGCTGTTTTGACCCAGGTGGTTAGGAAATCGTGAGCTCGAAGGAATGACGGGGCGAATAGGAATGAACGGACAGGAAATAGCCCTCTTCGGAATGCAAGGTTGCATCTTGAAATATGTCTCGCTGGGCCTACTATTTCGGAAGATTAAAATTCATTTTGCGATATGATAATGACTCGCTAGACCTATTTAGGTTTCCATGAAGATGATCCACAACTGTCTGACACCCAACCCAAGCCTAACTTTTCAAGAGTTTCACCCGTCGGGGTGCCCGTTTCCACATCCCATCCCGATTGGCGGTAGTATTCATCTAAGGCAGCCTCAAATTCATCCTTTTTCAACATCCAGCCGTCGCTTGGGCCCCCCTTAAGGCCTCCTTTGAAGAACTTTTCGGGAAGTTTATCCTGTTTCCTATTGATACCTTCACGAGCATTAAAGGCACGAAACATATTTAAACGGCGCTCGCCCACAGTTAGCAGCTCTTCGATGGTCACATCCCAGCTTGTGACCGCTTGAACCATCTTTATTATTTCCTCTGGACCATAGAGTTGCCAGGACGGGCCCCATACAAATATACATAAATTGAGACTATCCAGTAAGCTGTGAAGATACTGCGTCTTCCGGGCAAAATTCACCTTTTCCGGCCCCAGGCTCTGTGATTCCTGCGGTTTGGTCAGGCCCATGATTGCTAGTCGATCCTTGGAGGTTTTAGAAGAACCTTCATAAGATGAATCGTGGTCGCTGCTCGTATGGTCAGCACCGAATGGATTTGCTGCGTACATCAGGGCCATACTACGTTTCACGTGGGGCATATGAGCCGGCGCTTCCTGCCCTTTGCTGGTGATAAGAAACTCGGCCCCCCGCCCTATTTGCTGTGCTGCCCGGGCCGAGCCTTCTGCCAAGACGTCGCCAAAACCTTGTCGGTTGCCGATCATCTCTGTCAGCTTCACCATGGCCTCGGCATTGCCGAATCGCAGTTCCAGTCCCCCCGTGTCCTCAAGGTTCAGCACCCCGGCCTCAAACGCTTCCATTGCCCATGCGATGGTCGCACCGCACGAGATCGTATCCAGGCCGTACTTGTTACAAATCTCGTTTGCCTTCGCGGTCGCGGCCAGATTATCGACACCGCAATAGGAACCAAGAGTGGCAACCGTTTCGTACTCGGGACCGCCGTAAAGGGGGTCTACCTTGCAAGAACCATCTTGGATCTCAACGACACGTTTACACCGGATGAAACATCCGAAACAGGTGTCACGCCCCTCTTGGTCTTGCTTTCCATCTTCCCGGCCTTTGAGAATAGTATCATACATCGTCGTACCGTCGATGGCTTTCCAGCCGTCGAATACTCCACTTGTGAAATTAAAGGTAGGCAAGCCTCCTGCCTCCTGCTGCCCCGCGACTATATTAGCAGTCCCATATTTGCTGAGCGCATTTACCTTAGAGGTGGGAAAGGCCTTGGCTCCCCAGCGTACCAATTTAGATAAAGCCACTTTATCAGCCACAGCTGGCTTCTGGTGACCCCGCACGGCGACGGCCTTTAAGTTTTTGCTGCCCATCACCGCACCCATGCCCGTACGTCCGTTCGCCCGATTACACATATTGATGAGACAGGCAAACCGAACCATCTTCTCACCGGCAGGGCCAATCTGCATCACTTCAATTTTCTCATCGCCCAACTCCTGTCTGATCGCACTCTCGACATCGCCAGTGATCTTACCCCACAGATGGGAGGCATCGCGGAGTTCGGCTTCTCCTCTGTGTATCCATAGATATACGGGCGAAGATGCTTTCCCTCTGATGATAATCGCATCGAAGCCGGCAAATTTCAGTTCTGCCGGCCAGAACCCACCACATTGCGAATCCCCAATGGCGCCGGTGAGGGGCGATTTGGCATTGGCCGTCATCCGGCTCTGTCCGGAAATTGGAGCACCGGTTGTCGCCCCGACACTGAGGGCCAGAATGTTGTCCGGCCCAAACGGATCAACGCCGGAAGTCATTTCTTTAAGAATATAGTACAGATTGAGGGCGCTCCCTCCCATGTACTTACGGTAAAATTCTTCAGAAGGTTCTTCAACTGTGATGATTGCGGATGAAAGGTCAACGCGCAATATCTTACCATCGTATCCGTATCCCATAATCCACCCTTTAATCAGCTAATTTTTTGAATGTTAAAGAAAGGTATCTCGTTTTTCATACATAGTCAAGAGAAGGGTCACCCATTAGCTGCGGCCTGGCAAGGTCGCGTAGTCTTATATGTGGGAAGCCTACCCAGGTAGCCGATAGCAATGGAATATGAGGGGACGGAGTTAAGTTGTTGAATAACTGCAGAAAAGAGGGGAATAATCAGTTGGGAGGTTCACAAGGGTTAGAATAACTGGAGCCCCCGGACGGATTTGAACCGCCAACCATCTGATTACAAATCAGGCGCTCTACCATTGAGCTACGGAGGCTCCTTCACAAAATATATCACCATTGAAGAAAAAAGCAAACCCCATTGCTTCGGGATTTATTACCCCCTCAGTAACTTGAGGTTAAGAGGTTAGAGGTTGAGAGACTGCGCCCGGGTAAAACGGAGTACTCCCATGGAGTGGAGGGAATACAACGAACTCCCTTCCAAGCATTTAATAAAAGAAAGAACACAATGGTGCATCAGGATACATGAGCCCTTTTAATATGAAAGTTTTGCATATTATATGACATTTTTTGTCACATCTCACCCTTTCTTTCCCGTCGGGACTTTCCATATTCAACCTTGCAAATCGGGAAACAATGTAGTATGAATTCAATACTCTTAAAAAAAGGAGTGTTTTTCATGTTTGAGAAGGAATTGGCGGAAATCGAGCACCTGATTCAGAAGCAGAATCGATGGAGGGATAAATGCATCAACTTCATTGCCAGTGAAAACGTGATGAGTAAAAGGGCCAGATCTCAGGCTGTTCAGATTTCGCCCACCGGTATGCCGAAGGGCATCCATGGGAAAGGTATTACAGGGGGACATCTTATATCGACGAAATCGAAAACCGGCTGAAACATAACCTGAAGCTCCTTTTCGAATGCGATCATTGCGAGGTGAGGCCCATCAGCGCCCATGACCACCCGGAGGGGATCAGGATCGGAGTCCAGGAGATGACGCGATTCGGGATGGGAGAGGAGGAGATGCTCCGCATCGCTGAGCTTATCAAGGAGTGTATCATCGAGAAGAGATCGTTAAAGGAGGAGGTTAATCGGTTCAGGTCGGGATATCAAGAGGTTAAATACAGCTTTGACGAGATCGTACGGAGGAAGCCGGAATTGGTGGAAATGAAGGCACCATAACGGGGGAAAGAAAATGTTTGGGCTCGGACTGCCAGAGATGATCGTCATCGGGATAATAATTTTATTGATCTTCGGGGCGAAAAGGCTTCCGCAGATAGGAAAGGGCCTTGGGAAAACGGCGAAGGAGATCAAGGGAATATCCAGGGAGATGAGGAAGGATAAGGAGAAAAAACGGGAGCAAGATGACGAAGGAACCAAGCCCCCTGAGGAGGATCAGGAGAAAGAAACGCTCCTCGATGACATCAAACCCATGGCGAAAGACATAAAGGAGATCAAGGAGAAGGCTGATAAGCTTCGAAAGTGGAGCCGATTACTAAAATAAGCCCTCACCGCTTCTTCGCCACGGTCTTTGTCACGTATTCCCCGCCCCGGTCGATAGCATACTCAACGGCATTATATGTTTCCGTGGATGTTGGATTGTACTTCTCCTGATAGACAACGGATTTCCTTTTTCCATCTAAGGAACTTACAGCGGAACGAACCGATGCGCTCCGAAATACCCCTGTCCTGGAATGAAGCTTTTTCTGATTCGCCTGCCGGTCATAGCCGGGACGCCGGATACAGATACTTTTTAGGGATGCGGTTCGGGCCCCGAACCTAAGGGGACATCAGGTAATGAGGCCCGCCGGAGAGAACTCTGAGCGGATGACACCATTCCGAAGAAAGGACTGAGGATTTATTGTTATGGAAACACTCCCTTCATGCAAGGTTTGCTTTGTTTGTGGCAAGGAAAACAGACATGGATTACGCATTCAATTCTTCGCCGATCACCATTTGGTGAGGGGGACTTTCAAGGCTCTGGATTTCCTCTGCGGGTACCCGAGGATAGTCCATGGTGGCATCATGGCCTCAGTAGCCGATGAAGTGATGTGGTGGGCCGCCAGTTGGAAGAACGCCTCCCCCTGTGTTACGGTGGAACTGAACGTCAAATACCTCAAGCCAGCTTCCACTGACCAGGAGTATGAGTTGACCGCCCAGGTGGTTAAGCAAAAGAAACGGATTGTGGAAGTCGAAGGGGAAGTGAGGGACAAAACAGGACAGGTGTATGCCGCTGCCTGGGGGAAATATCTCCTCTACTCCGGTGCAAAAAAACGGGAGACCATGCAAGTCCTGGATTTCAAAGGCTGTAGCGAGGAGGTGAGGGGAAGATACGTGAAGAATCTTTGATTTCCTCGATCAAACTCCCATCTTTTCCGTCAACCCTTTGCTCAGAGCTTTCTTTTCAGTCTTTGGACAGCTTAGAAGAAGAAACAAGATCCTGTGAAGATACCGATTGTGTGGAAATCAGGTCGGCCCTGGAGGTATTGGCATTGCCTTTCAGGGAGAATTGGCCGAAGACGCTTCAGGCGCCGGCTCCACGGAGGTTTGCTGCCTTTCACGCCTGAAACCCAGGTACAGGAGCGTTATGGGTGCCAGCCAGAATGTTAAGGCATGGGTCCAAAAGGAATGGCCCAATCTTCTTACGACCTTACCCCATATCCAACCGCTCAGCAAGAAGAACCCTCCGTAGTATGAAATCCCGATGATAAGCTCAATAGTTTCGTTACCTACACTGATCTTTAAACCCAACAGAAGGATGGTGAGGATTGCGAATACAATGATCCAAAAGGTGAATGCAAAGGCCCAAAAGGAGTAACCCAACTTATGACCTACTCTCCCCCAGGACCAACTAAGGAAGAAAAGCCATCCACCGAAAAAAAGGATCGATATGATCACCTCTACTGTCTCTCCCATCGCCCCTCCTTCCCCGGGCTTCAGGGCGCCGCCCTGATGGAATCGGATCTCTCTCTCCATACCATAATTGGGATTGGGAGACAATCCCTTTCTCGGAATTCGTGAGTTACCTGAGTGCTCCCTTTTCGCTTCACTGCAAAGAGCGCCAAGGGCGCTCCTTCGTCTCATAACGTATTAGTATTAGAATGTGCAACGCCCTGATAGCAACACTGCGCGACTTCAACACCGCAGCACCATCCTTATGACTGCAGCCCTGAATAACTTCGTGCTCCAGGGAGTCCAACTCACAGCCGGTTTTGAAATGACCTCGGGGTCCACAGAGGGAGAGTTAAAACACCGCTCCACAATGGTATTGCAAAACTTCCATGAATCGATTAAGAAGCTGAAAGGAAACTATAATGGACTCACCGATGATAAAGAAGGTATTCGACGCTCTCTCCAAAAGGGTGGATTGGGAGCCCTATGCCCAACTTATGGGATTGAAGCTCAAGAAGGTGGATAAGGGTTATTCTCTCGTGGAAATGACTATTACGGAGGAGATGCAAAACATCTTGGGAAGTGCCCATGGTGGGGCCATCTTTTCCCTCATCGACGAAGCCTTCGAAACAGCTTCGAATTCCCACGGTACCATTGCCGTGGCGCTCAACATGAATGTCACCTTTATTGTTCCTCCATCTCCAGGTGCGGTTTTACAAGCTGAAGCAAAGGAGATCAACCTCACCCCCCGGACGGCCACCTACCTCATCAACGTCACCGAGGGTGAGAATCGACTCGTCGCCACCTGCCAGGCATTGGTCTATCGCAAAAAGGATATATTGCCTTTTTTGGAGGAGGGACCCTCCCTGGGAAAAAGAAAGGGATGGGGTCGAGGAAATTGAGGTGATGACCTCCTGGCCGATGGCCCATTCGCCCTTACGTATTCATCAGGGCCTTATAGGCCCTCTGAATGGCCAACAGCTTCCTATGGGCCAATTCTTGAAATTCCTTCCCCAGATGGGTCACCTTATCGGGATGATATTTGGCTACTGCCCTTCGGTATGCTGCCTTGATCTCATCGGGGGAGGCACCCGGCTCTACCCCGAGGATTCTAAATGGATCCCCTTCCTCACGGTCTCTGGGAGGCCTTCCATCCCGCTTCTCCTCGTAGCTATTCTCCCTTTGGCCAGGTGACGGCCTCTTATATCCCCTATACCTCCGGTAGAAATCGCCAGGAGACTCTCCCGCTCGTCTTGCAGTGAGGAACCAGACAAGGGCACCAATCAAAAACAGGTCCTCCATCAATCCCGCCGGACCTACGAGGAATTCCGGAATTAAGTCCAAAGGGCTTGCGATATAGAGCAGGACTAGAATCAGGGGCAAAGTCCTCCACAGCCAAGCCTTCATGTCCTGTCTTTCTCCCTTTTCAATACGGTCTTAAAGGTATAGAAAACGGTACTATCCGTGCAACTTGGTGGCAAGGGATACACGAACGGGACTGAGATCCCCTTTCCCTAACGGGCGAGTTTCCCTTTGATAAACCGCTTTATCCGGTGGTAGAGATAATCCATTTGGCACATAAGGGTCTTCTGTTCGCGCGCGATCCTCGATAATTCCTTCCTCTTAACCCCATCGCTGAAAAGGCTCATTTCCCCGTTAGGCTCGATGATTTTTGTAAGCCCGCCTTTGGCCTCCGCCTCCAAAACCCGAATCTGTATCCCTCCCGAGGAGAAGATCTTCTCAGCCCTTCTCTCAATTGAATCAATCCATACCGAGATCCCCAATCCGATGAGGATAAGGATAATGATGAAGGTAGATCGCTTCATGAATTTCCCTCGCAATCCTTATGGAGAAGACGAATATCCAATTCTATAACAGTTTTTTTAGGGGAGTCAATCCGGTCTCGGTTTGAGTTATTCAAAATGGACTTCTCTGGAATGATGCTCCATGCTTGAAAACGACCGGCAGGGGGGGAAGTTTGCATAATATTGCATAGTAAACCGCTGCGAACCCCTTGTTCGATCAGCCCATTTATTTGTAACTGATTGAAATAACTTGCAAATGTATTAACAGCCGAAAAACCGGTAATTGGCATGAAATTTGTATATAAAATTAAAAAAATATATTTCATGGAGGGGTGGGGATGAAAGTCAGATTACTGAAGTGTAAAAGCGGTCATAAAACCGTAGCTCTCACGAGCTATAATCCAAAGCTCTGTGAGGCCGATATCGAATTCTTTGTCCACAATGATGGACGCATGACCCGCCATAAAAAGTGTAGGAGCAAGCTCATAGTAAATAGAATCGTGGATGGCAATGGCTGGGTCAACCACTGGGATTTTTAATTCCTCCCATTCCAGGAAGATATTTTCTTAAACCGATAAGATCCCTATTCCATAGAAGACTTGCCGCAAATCGGCACTGTCTTGTCCTTTGCAAAGGCCCGCCCCACGTTGGTCCCAGCATTTATCCCGTTTCCACCATTTGAGCCTCTCCCGTCACCTCCCGGCGTTGTTCGTAATGATAGTGGTTTTTCACTTTAGAAAATCACTCGGTAAGCGGAAAAACTCACTCTCAGAGCTCTTTCCCCATTTTTTCCCAGATCTTTCTTGAAAAGAGTGAAGCGCAATGGTATAAACGTACTGGCTTACCGTATTCAGCCGTTTGAGGCGCATCGCATATGGTATATTTCCTGTCACACAGAGCCCATAGGGATTACCCCTGGTTAAACGTGAAGAAGGGACAGCAAATTTGTAAAGTCCTCGCCGATAGCCTCAGCGACCTGCTGGAGTGGGGAAAGAAATTCGGTCTCACCAGACCCCACATGAGCCGATCGGGAATCCCCCATTTTGACCTTTGGGGTAACCGATTGGTCCTCCTCGAGATGCAGGGGATAAAAGTGAATCACAAAAGGCTCTATCATAGGAGGGTTTTGAGGAAGGGGAAATAATGAAGCCCCCACTACTCTCCAATACCTCGATATTACAGTCACCTATTATGCAGTGTGAAAATCCCATAGGGGGAAGGACCTTTTGTTTTCGTGTGTTCGGATATGGTTAAAAACATACCGCCTGCCAAAACGATTCCGCCACCCCACACCAATGTCCAGCTGATCATCTCATGGAAGAATAGAGCTCCCCACAGCCCGGCATAGAATGTCTCCGTCATGGCGACAATCCCGGCCGTTGCCACTCTACAGTACTTTAGCCCATAGGTTATTAAAATCTGACCAAGGAGTCCAGCCAAGCCGAAGACGAGCAGGTAAGGGATGTCCCCTACGTGGGGCATTTGAAATCGGTTGATCACTCCGGGCAGGCAGGTTATGACCAAGAACAGACAAAAATAGAAGTAGATGATAAAGGGATTCTCCTCTCTTCGAAGAACCCGGATGATCACCATCACGATACCGGCTAGAAATCCGGCCAGGAGGGCAAAGAGCAACATCAGGGAAAGGGGTTGATATGCCGGATTAAGGATGATATACACGCCTATAAAGGCTACGAAAACGGTAGCCATCTCCCCGACATTGAGCTTCTCCCCCAATAAAATCCAGGAGAAGATCGCGCCGAATATGGGGAAGGTATAGAGTAGTACTGTCGAAGTGGCAAGGGGGGCCCCTCCGATAATGGCCTTAAAGAAACAGAGGCTTGCAATTCCGCCGAGAATCCCCCTCGCCGCCAGGAGCTTGAAATGCCTTCCCTTCAGAGGGAAAAGATGAAACCGCGAAAGGCCAAGGAGCACTACAATTCCGAGGGCGCCCCTGATCATGTTGAACAGGGACGAAGAATATGTCCCCTCAACCACTCTGGTCATAAGGCCCATGGTGCTGAATATCAGCGCGGATAAGAAGATGGCCCCATAGCCCAGCATAGCGGCGTTTGTTGGATTCTTTAATCCCTTGATCATTTTTAATGATCTTCCCTTTGGTCTAAGAACTTTTCAAAGGTATCCATTTTTACTTTAAATGACAACTAAATATCGATGATAACACATCAACGAACCGTAAAGATCAGGAGGCAGTCATGGCGATAGCGAACTCCCTTTCTGAAACCGTTGGAAATACGCCCCTGCTCAGGCTGACTCGGATAACTCAGGGGATCGAGCCTCTCATCGCTGCCAAATGTGAATTTATCAGCCCCAGTGGAAGCTTGAAGGATCGCATTCTGGTCCATATGGTGGAATCGGCCGAGAGAAATGGAGGATTACGCCCTGATATGACCATCATCGAGGGAAGTACGGGAAATACGGGCATTGCGACGGCTATGGTCGCCGCTGCCAAGGGATATCGATGTATCATCGTCATGCCCGAGGGTATGAGCTTGGAAAGGCGAAAGGCAATCCAGGCATATGGCGCTGAATTGATCCTGACCCCTGGGGGAGAAAGCGATGTTGATCTCGTTTTGAAAAAGGTGAAGGAACTGATCGGAAGTAATCCCGGTCGATTCTGGGAGGCCGGCCAATTCACAAACGAAGACAACCCACGGGCCCACTACGAATCCACTGGCCTGGAGATTTGGGAGCAGACCGAGGGGAGGATAGACACCTTCGTTGCCGCTGTGGGAAGTGGCGGAACCCTAACCGGCGCCGGAAGATACCTCAAGGAGAGGAACCCAAAGATCAAAATCTTCGCCGCGGAACCTCAAGAATGCCCAACCCTCTCCGAAAGGAGGTGGGGGTTTCATAAGATCGAAGGCATTGGTGATGGATTTATCCCGCGGGTATTCGATGTGAGCATTTTGGATGGTGTGGTGATCACCACAACCCAGGAATCTATTGAGATGGCCAGGCGTTTGGCCAGGGAAGAAGGTCTCTTCGTAGGCATCTCGTCGGGCTGTAATGTTGCTGCGGCCATCAAGGTTGCGGTGAAATACACCGAGGCAAAACTCATTACCACCATACTGCCTGACCATGGATTCCGCTATTTCTCAAGCGAACTCTGTGGGGTCGAGGCGTCGTTTGAAATACCGGAAAGGGATCACCCATTGGATGATTACACCACCTGTATGCTCGACAGATACCAGGGAAAATGGGAAATTATCAGATAAGGTTGAAAAGGGATATCGATCAGCGACAAGAAAGTGAATAAGACAGTAAGGTCAGGAGATCCGCATTCGGAGAGCGAAAGGGGGTTTGGGTAATAGCCTGCTCAAGCCCGACCCCATCCATCCCACCTGTCTTCATCCGAATCCGTGCGATCCCTTCCTCCCAAATTCCGATATTTGGATTTCAGGTAGGTGAGGCGGAGCCATTTCCATATCCGGTAATAGTTGAAATAGAGAAGGCCGAAGAGAATTCCACCCAGGTGAGCAAAATGGGCGATTCCGGAGCCCGTACCCGCCAGAGAAGACAAGAACTCTATGGCGCCAAATAGAAGCACGAAGTGTTTGGCCTTCATGGGGATCATAAACCAGACATAGATATATCGCTCCGGAAAAAACCAGGCATAGGCCAACAGCAGCCCGTATATCCCCCCCGATGCACCTATTATGAGTACAGGATCGTTGTACATTAAGATAACCGTACATATTCCCGCTCCGATCGCCGTTATGAAGAAGTACTGGATAAAGCGGCGTGATCCCATGTACCGTTCGATTTCACTTCCGAATATCCAGAGGGCGAAGAGGTTGAACAGGAGGTGCCACAGACTTCCATGCAGGAAGATGTAGGTCACCAATTGCCATAGGAAGAGCTTACCCCAGAATAGTACCGGGACAAGTCCAAGGAAATAGTTGAGCTTGGCCCCGACGGTCATCTGGAGGAGGAAACCAACCACGCAGGCAATCATCAGGAACTTGACTCGAGGGGTCAAGGGCCCACCGATGGAAAATTGAGTTCTATAGTAAGCCGGCATTGAAAACTTCCTTTCTTATGTCAATTGATCCTTTTCCAATTGACCATCTGGTATTTTACCCGCCGAATAAGGCGCATCATGAGCTCGAATCATGACTCAATGTGAAACCAATTATCGCATCCATCGCCGGATTGTCAACGAGTTTTCACGAGAGCTCTGAGCGCCACGTGCGGTGCTGCAGTCATGCGGTTTTGCGGTCTACATTCAAGTTCAATTATTTAGAAACTCGCAACTCCACCTTTTGAGTTGGGAAGAGTGAGTTTCTCAAAAATCCATCCACATCAAATAAAAAAACCACCCAGGAGTCCTGCTTTAATCCATCCCGGCCACTTCTGCTATCCTCAAAGATGCCGATCGATCAGGGCCTCCAGCATCTCCCTATTCCATCCACCATATTTATCCTTGCGTTCCACGATAAAGGCCGGATAGTTCCACGCCCTATGCCGAATGGATTTGAAGATCCCCATGGGCGACTGGGCATCGATAACCCTGATGAGAATACGATGTCTATAGAGCTCTGCCAATTCCCTGATCCAGTCGGAGAGGCGGAGGAATTCCTCCTTGGCTTCCTCGGGATACTCGTTAACGTCCCGCCGGTGGATCTTCCTGTTGATACCAACCTGGTCGAAGATCAACTCGCATCGATAACAGTGATCATAGGTTGTGAGCACCTTGGCGATAACCTCAACATAAACCGGCTTCATCCCAATCTCCCAATCTTCTCCTTAAAAATACCATAATCCCTTGGGATTTTCATCCGCCCATTTCACTCGTTCCTTACGTGACACCTCCTCAGCCGATCAGCCGAAAATCAATCTGTTGTTTCTCCGAATCTACCCGCTCAACGGCGATCCTGAGCCGATCGCCGATCCGAAAGATTTTTTTGGAGTGTTTCCCGATGAGGCGATACCCCTTTTCATCATACAGGAAATAATCATCGGGCAAACTGCCGATGTGCACCAACCCCTCGACGAAAACCTCCCCTAACTCCACGAAAAAACCGAACGGGTTAACCCCACTGATAATGCCGTCAAATTGCTCCCCAATCCTTTGCTCCATGAATTTTACCCGATACCTCTTGAGGATCTCTCTCTCCGCCTCCATTGCCACCCTCTCCCGCTCGGAAAGATGTTGTGCCCTCTGGGAAAAATCCTCCTTTGAGGGATACCCTCCCTCTATTATCTTATTCAGTTGACGATGTACGAGGAGGTCGGGATACCTTCGGATGGGTGAGGTGAAGTGAGTGTAGCAGTCCAATGAAAGCCCATAGTGAGAAAGGTTTTTGTCCGAATAGTGGGCCTGTTTCATCGACCTCAACAGGACCGTATTGACCAGCCGTTCCTCGGGCTTTCCCCGTACCTCCTCCAACAGCCGTTGAAACTGGCGAGGGCCATTTGGTCGCCTCATTTTTAACCGGTACCCCAAAAGGGCAATAAATCGCCCGAAATCACGGATTTTATCGACATCGGGCTCCTCATGGACTCGGTACAAAAGGGGAAATCCGGCTTGAGTCAGTTTGATCGCAATGGCCTCATTAGCGGCGATCATAAACTCCTCGATGATCTGATGGGCGAAATTCCTCTCGGCCTTGATGATCTCTTGGGCTTCACCTTGGAGGTTGAGGATGATCTCGGGTTCGGGAAGATCGAAATCGAGGCTCCCCCTTTCCCGCCTCTTTACCGCCAACAGGGAGCAAAGTCTCCCCATGGCCTCCAATGATGGAAGCAGCTTCTCATACCTCCCCATTTCCTCGGTGTCCCGGTCCACCAAGATTCTCCTCACTGCCCCGTAGGTGAGGCGGGCATCGCTTTGGATCACACTTTTGAAGACGTCACAATCCCCTACATTCCCCTCCCCGTCGAAACGCAAGGCTACTGTCAAAGTCAACCGATCCATGTGGGGGTGAAGACAGCATATTCCATTGGAAAGCTCGGGTGGAAACATTGGGATAACGCGATCGGGGAAATAGACGCTCGTTCCCCTCCGGTAGGCCTCTTTATCCAAATGTGTTCCAGGATTGACATAGGAGCCCACGTCCGATATGGAAACCCAAAGGATATACCCTCCATCCCTTTCCTCGATGGAGACGGCGTCGTCGAAATCCCTGGCGTTTTCCCCGTCTATGGTGACGGTCACCTTGCTCCTCAAGTCCACCCTTCCTACGATTTCCTCATCCCGAACCTTTTGGCGGATGGCCTTCACCTCCCGGATTACCGGTGTCGGAAAACCATGAGGCAAATCGTATTCCCCGATGACGATCCGGGGAACAATCTCCGGGTCCCCCGGATAACCCAGGATGTGAATAATCCTTCCCACCGGGTTTTTCGCAATAGTGGGGTATTCGATAATCTCGGTCACAACGACCTGATCCTCCCTGGCCTTCATGGTGCGGTTCTTGGGGATGATGGCCTCAAAAAGGTACCGGTCGTCATCCGGGACCACCCGACCGAATCCGTCACCGGGTTTGAACCTTCCTACGATCCTCTTGGTCCCCCTCTCCAGAATCCGGACAATGCGACCCTCCCTGCCCTTTCCCCTTCGTTTCCTAAGGTCCTCTATTCGAACAGCGACCCGATCGCCATGCATCGCTTCCCCAATATCCCTGGGCTTAATAAAGATATCGGGCTGGTTTCCATCTTCTACGATGACGAAACCGTATCCATCGGGATGACACTGGAGGCGGCCCACCACTGTGTTCATCCTCGAGGGCAGAATATACCTCCGCCCCTTGATCCTGAGGATTTGACCCTCCGAGGTCATTTCATTCAGGAGGACTTTGAGCATCCGCTTCTCCTCATGGCTGAGATCGAGCCGTCGAACCAAATCCCGAAGCACCAGCGGGTGGTTCTCCCTTTTCAACAACTCCACCACCACCCGCCGGTCAATATCACGGGGCTCCGGTCGTCTTTTCCTGCTCAAGGGAATCCTCGAGAAAGTGGATATACTAACTTCATACCATTTAACCACAGAATTGTTGGGAAAGGAAATAAAAACGACAGCTTACTGATTTTACGGTGAATCCTAGAGAACGTATAGGGTGTTCCTGCCAAGGATTAGCTATTGTATCAACACACATTTGTCTATTTGCGGGCGTTGAAAAACAGAGGGATTACTTCTATTTCTTATAAGCCTTACATGAGACGGATGAGGGTAACGGAAAATGTACGAAAAGTATTTCTCGCTATTCAATGTAGAATATTTCTCTTTTTTCGAGGGGTTGATCCCTCAAAGTTACTTATTTCCTCTTATTGTAGGGCTATCTCGGAGGACATCTCCAGATGAGTAGAGTTTAAGCGCCTGGGGGAAGGGTTTGGTGGGCTCAACCCCCCTTTTCTCCGTGAGAAAAAGGAACTCTTGCTCCTCTCATGTAAATCGATCCTAAATCATTCCCCCAATCAATGTTTCAGTTGTCTGGACCCCTTGCAGCCCCCGAATCTGATTGATAACCATTTGGGAGAGGTCAGATATGCTCTCGGCTTCAACTTGCACCACTACATCCCAACGGCCGAAGACCAAATCGGTCTCTTGAACTCCCGGGAGGACGCTGATCTGCGGTATGGCATTAGACTCCAGTCCGGGCACCAGACTGACCAAGATATAGGCCTTGATCACATTATCACCCCCTTCGCTATGCATTAGGTAAAAGTAATATTTCCATGAGCCGTATCTGACACTTTGATAGTATCTATAGCTATTTTTGACCTCTCGGTGTCCCTATAGACCTTGGCCAATGAGCGCTTTCCTGGAGGAGCCTCACCCTTTCGGCGCTGATAGTGAGGAACGTGTCGCTGTCCACAACCCGTTTGACCCAGGCGGTTTGGAAATCAACGGCTTGCGAGGATGAAAAGACGAATAAATGCAGAGGAGGAAGCATGAGGAGAAGGAGCCGCAGAGTGAGCTTCTTCATGGCTCTATATTAGCAGAGGGGAACGAGATTCACAAGAAAGAAAATGGTGGAGCCATTACTGGCCCTGTCTTTTATAAAAGGGGGAAAGTGATAGTGCGTTTTCACTCTCTAAGAATATTTCCTCTTCTGGTATTTCCACCTATTCTATCTATGATGGTCTCATAAAAAGTCCTCAATCAGACCGCACAGTAAATAGCTCCTGATTGACTTTTTGCGAAGTCGTCATTTATCCTTTAATATATGCTTGAACTCTTCATAAGCCGCTTTTATTTCTTCTACGGAGGATTCATCCTCCAATGTTGTAATGTCCCCAATGGACTCACCCTGCACGAGTGCCCTTAATATCCGCCTCATGATCTTACCGGATCTTGTCTTTGGCAGCTTCATCACAAAATAAACCTCCGTCGGTGTAGCTATAGGCCCTATTTGTTCACGAAGGCTTCTGATTATCTCCTTTTTTAAGGTGTCCTTAGGTTTATAGCCTTCTTTTAATACCACGAAGAGAACAATACCCTCACCCTTTACAGGGTCAGGTATACTCACCACAGCCGCCTCTGCAACAAACGGATTTTCTACAACGGCACTCTCTAACTCCGCTGTACCGAGCCTGTGACCCGCTACTTTCAAGACTTCATCTGCTCTTCCCAACAACCAGAAGTACCCCTCTTCGTCTTTTATCGCATAATCCCCTGAGTAATACATCCCCTTAATTTTCGACCAGTATACCTCCTTGTATCTCTCTGGGTCTTTGTAAAGTTCCATCAACATACCAGGCCAGGGTTTTCTTATTACCAAATAGCCTTTTGTCCCCGAAGGCAAAGGGTTACCTTCTTCATCTACTACCTCTGCATCGATACCAGGTAAAGGCAAGGTTGCAGAACCAGGCTTAAGCGGCACAAGTTCTAAGCCAGGTGCAGGGGACATCATTATCCCTCCTGTTTCTGTTTGCCACCAGGTATCAACTATCGGGCATCTCTCACCACCTATTACCCGGTAATACCATTCCCACACCTCTGGATTTATCGCTTCACCAACAGATCCCAAGATCTTTAAGCTACTTAAATCATACTTCTTGATCCAATCCTCTCCATAACGCATAAACATCCTGATTACGGTTGGAGAAGTATAAAAGATTGTAACACCGTACTTTTCTACAATTTCCCACCATCTACTTACATTTGGATAGTCTGGGGCTCCCTCATACATAAGAATCGTTGCGCCATGAAGTAATGGTGCATAGACTATTGATGAATGACCTGTTACCCAACCCACATCTGCCGTACACCAATAAACAGATTCATCTGATATATCAAAAACCCATTTATATGTAGCATAGTTAAAAACTAAATATCCGCCTGTAGAATGAATAATACCTTTAGGACGACCAGTAGTGCCTGAGGTGTAAAGTATATACAATGGATGATTAGATTCCATAGGTTCAGGTTCGACATAATTCTCGGCTTTCTCCTCCAATTCATGATAGAAAAAGTCTCGTCCCTTTTTCATTTTTATTTCTTCCTCGGTTCTTTTTATTAAAATTACCTTTTTTATCGTTGGAGTGTTCTTTAATGCCTCATCGACTATTTCCTTAAGAGGTATAAGTTTTCCCCTTCTTAAACCGAAGTCTGCCGTTATCAAAACTTTTGCGCCCGTATCATTTATTCTGTCTGCTAATGCTTGACTGCTAAATCCCGAGAATATAACCGAATGGATAGCACCTATTCTTGCAGCTGCAAGCATTGTAATTGGAAGTTCCGGAATCATTGGTAAATACAAGATCACTCTATCCCCTTTTTCTACCCCGATGTTCTTCAGGACGGATGCGAATCTATTCACTACCCTATACAGTCGAGCGTAACTAAAGCCTTTTGTATTTCCATTCTCATCTTCCCAATAGAGTGCTACTTTATTTTTGCGCCAGGTATGCATATGGACATCTATACATGTGTATGATGCATTCAGGGTGCCACCAACAAACCATTGCGCGAACGGTTCATCCCAAACGAGAACTTTTTCCCACCGTTTAAACCATGGGATTTTTTCCGCTTCTTTCTCCCAAAAATTCTCTAAGTCAGAAATCGCGTTGTTTTTAAATTCGAGATACCTTTTTGTAGGATAAAATTTTTCCCTTTCCATGCTCGTTCACCACTTTTTTGATTGAGCGTTTCACCTAACGACAGAGATCGTATATATATGGAATGATTTATTCATTTAAACCCGGTTCATACGTATATTTTACTAACAAGAGCTTAACTTTACCACTCTATCGAACAAATATTGAGTGTCAATGCGAAATCAAAGAGCAACTGACCAATGCACCTTATTGAAGAAATTGAAATGGACGTTTCCAGTTCAGTGAGGCTGTTTTCCTGTTCGGCGCTCGCGATGACACTCGGATTTGATCTTCGGATCCTTTTGATCCCCTCATTAACAGATAGGCCTTTTGTTGACAGCTCGATTGTTTGATACTATAATTTGACTGAATGGTCGGTCAGAAAATGCCCTTTCCTTGAACTCTCTTCATTTTATTATACAATTTGTCAACCATGTGCCGGAACACGCAGGTGCGAAAGTGACTGTCAAGGACAGACAGAGAAAAGAAAAAAAAGTCCATATCGTTCAGGCTGCAGCAAAGGTATTCGCCCAAAAGGGTTTTTCAAGGACGGTTATGGCTGATATCGCCGTTGAGGCAGGAATCGGAAAAGGAACTATTTATGAGTACTTCGACAGCAAAGAGGACCTCTTCTTTGCTGTCTTCCAGTGGTTTGTGCATAAAATAGGAGTAGAGACGAGGGTGCGGGTTTCTGCTCTGGGAGGATCGGCTTCGGAGCGACTCGAGGCCCTGAATGACTCGCTCATAAACTCCTGGCTTGAGATGGAGGAATTGTACACGCTGATTATGGAGTTCTGGGCTGCCTCGAGCTCCTCTCAGATGAAGGGCAAGTTCAAAGGGGCTTTCAGAGAGGGGTACAGCGAGTTTCGCCACATCGTCTCGGCCCTGATAAGGGATGGAATCGACCGCGGTGAGTTCCGGTCTGACGTAGATGCCGAATCCGTGGCTGCGGCACTTGTGGGGACCTGGGATGCGTTGCTCCTTCAGGCCTGGTTTGACGACGCGTTCGACCCCTTTGCAACGGCCCGAAGTTTTATGTCAGCTCTTATTGGCGGATTAAAAAAGGAATGGTGAAGTTTTATGGGACATTCTGGCCCTGCTGAAATAAGCTGGATGAGGGGAGAGCGGAAGATGACAAAGCGATTAGCCATAGTCATCATATGGTATTCCCTGATTATTCTTTTTGCCGAGTACGCAAATGCCCAAGACGCCCAAGTTCTGGTGCAAGCTGCCGTGAATTACTACCGCGGTGAGGCTTCCATTTCCACGGTGGATATGACCATTCATCGTCCTAATTGGGAACGGACCCTGACTATCAAGGCCTGGACCAAAGGACAGAAAGATAGCATCTTTACCATCATTGGCCCTCCCAAAGATAAGGGCAACGGTACTCTAAAGAGAGGACAAGAGATGTGGACGTATAATCCCAAGATCAACCGTGTTATCAAGCTTCCACCCTCAATGATGTCCCAGGCCTGGATGGGGTCGGATTTCTCGAACAACGACCTGGCCAAGTCCGATAGCATAATCGAGGATTACACTCATACGATTACGGAAACCGAGGTCCATGAGGGGAAAAAGGTGTACGTTATCACGTCCACCCCAAATCCTGAAGCGCCGGTGGTCTGGGGTTTGCAAAAACTTAATATTCGGGAGGACCATATTTTACTAAGCCAGGAATTTTATGATGAGGATCTCAAGCTTGTCAAGGCCATGACTGGCAAGCAGCTCCGGATGCTGGGCGGGAAGCTCATGCCCAAAGTGTGGAAAATGCAGAAGGCAGACGCCAAGGATGAGTATACGCTATTAAACTACAGGGAGCTTACGTATAAACAAGATCTGCCGAGCAGTCTCTTTACATTGACTGCATTAAGGAACCCTTTGAGGTAGGATATCTTGTCTATCGACATCAAAATGGCATGGCGTAACATCTGGCGCAACCCCAGGCGATCCATACTCACCATATCCGCCATCGCATTTGCCAGCCTGCTATTAGTCTTTATGTTGTCTTGGCAGCTTGGCTCCTATGACACCATGATCAATTCCGTTCTTAAGATCCATACCGGTCACCTGCAAGTACAAGCAGAGGGATATAAGGACAAAAGGAGCATCCGCTTGGTGGTGCCTAAACCAACTGCGGTAAGCGCTATTTTGGATAAGACTCCGGGGGTAGCTGCTTATACCTTTCGAGCGAACGCTTTCTCACTTGTCTCATCCGAAGAAAGAACCTATGGCGCCATGGTAGTTGGGATTGACCCGGCGAGGGAGGTCAACATATCGACCCTTAAGAAAGTGGTCCGCGAGGGGAGCTATCTCTCAGAAGAAGACACCAATAAAGCTTTAGTGGGGGAACTTCTGGCCAAGAACCTTCAAGTGGGTTTGGGCGATGAATTGGTTGTGCTGGGCCAGGGCCGTGACGGCTCCATCGCGGCCACTGTGGTTAAGGTAAAGGGAATTTATAGTTCCGGACTAGACGAATTCGATCGTTCCTCTCTCCATATCACCCTCAAGAACTTTCAAGATGTGTATACCATGCACGGGGCTGTCCACGAGCTAGTAGCGCTCGGCAAATCCTTAGAGGACGTACCGGAGATAAAAAAGGCGGTTGCGACCGGCATTGAAAAGATGGATAAAAAACACCGCCTTGTGGCCTTAGATTGGATGGAACTCATGCCTGGTCTGATCCAGGGCATTAAGATAGATCTCGTCGGCGGGTTTATCTTCTATATCATTTTGATCGTGGTGGTGGCCTTCAGTATTTTAAATACCTTCCTTATGGCTATCTTCGAGCGAAAGAGAGAGTTCGGTGTCCTTATGGCCATAGGGACAACTCCGTGGCGTCTCACAAAACTACTGTTAATTGAGTCCGCGATCATAACCATGGTAGGTATTGTCAGTGGCATCATCGCTGGAAGCCTGGTCACCTGGTATTTCCAGGTTCATGGAATTGTCATTTCCGGCGCTTCTGAGTTGATGAAGCAGTTTGGTATTCCCGAACGAATGTATCCACAGCTCTCAGTGCTTTCCGTCTCAATAGGATCTGGTCTGGTGTTGGTCATCACCTTTTTGACCGCCCTGTATCCTGCTCTTAAGGTCCGGCGTCTCCGCCCGGTGGAAGCGATGAGGTCTGTTTAGAAATTGTAGGGGATGAAGGAATGATGATCTCGCAAAAAGTCATAAATCAGACGGCATAAATGAAAGCTCCAGATGGACTTTTTACGAAGCTGTCAAGGAATTGAGGATTGATTACGGACTCATCCTTGAATCCCTAGATTCATAATTTTTCAATGCGAGGAATCTCTTCATGTATTTCCGATTAGGATGGCGAAACATCTGGCGAAATCCCAGGCGGACCCTAGTCATTATGACCGCGGTAATTATCGGCGTCTGGAGCATGATCTTTTTAGGTTCGCTGATGCGGGGCATCGCTGACCAGATGGTCAGAAATGGTATTGCTACCCTGACCGGGCATATCCAGGTACACCACAATGGCTACCGAAACGACCCGGTTATCGAAAACAGTATGACCGATCCTGAGGCGGTGGAAACCGCACTGAAGAGGTCCCTCCCGCCCGACTCCCGTTGGAGTTCCAGGGTTCGGGTCAACGCCATTGCGAGCAACGCTCGCCACTCCAGCGGCGTCACCCTCGTGGGAATCGATCCCCAAAGAGAGACAAAAATCTCTTTCATCGGAGGGGCGGTCATCCAGGGACGTTACATGAATCCCGACAGCCGAAATGGAATTGTGGTGGGCAAGGCTTTGGTGGACAAGTTTAAGACCAAACTGGGTCGTAAGCTCGTGCTCATGTCGCGGGATACCGATGGCGAAATTGCCTCCCGGGCCTTCCGTATCGTCGGGATCTTCAATGCCGAAACGGAGGCCACGGAGAAACGATTTGTCTTTGTAACCCTCCCGGCAGCCC
This sequence comes from Syntrophobacterales bacterium, assembly GCA_020346125.1. Classification (GTDB taxonomy): domain Bacteria; phylum Desulfobacterota; class BSN033; order WVXP01. The sequence goes on from CP070774.1 coordinate 1,750,674, forward strand.
AACAAATGCTCAAATTGGAAAAGGGGATTTCCGAAGTGTCCGTCACCCTGTCCTCCCAACAGGAAGTTCACCAGGTGGCCCATGATCTGAGGGCCGGACTCCCCTCCGACAAATATGAAATCCACACATGGCAGGAGCTGTTACCTCTGGTCACCGCGGTCTTGAAGATGTATGACGGATTTATCTATTTATGGTTTTTGGTAGTCTTTATTGCCATGGGTTTTGGCATTGTTAACACCATACTCATGGCAGTCTTTGAGCGCATCCGAGAGTTCGGCTTACTCAATGCGCTCGGCATGAAGCCAGGGTGGATCATAAGAGAGGTGCTCACCGAATCATTTTTTCTCCTGATCCTCGGTATGTTGATCGGCAACAGCTTGGGCTTTCTGAGTTTTTTCGCCCTGTCTGGGAACGGCATTGATCTTTCCTCGCTCGCTGCGGGTATGGAATATTTTGGTATGTCTCGGGTGATTTACCCAATAATCCAAGGAAAAGACGTCGTCATGGCTAACCTGGTGGTATTCATCTTAGGACTTGTAGTGAGCCTCTATCCGGCTGTAAAGGCTGCCAGGTTCACCCCGGTAGAGGCCCTAGCGCACACATGATGTGGGTAGGCATATATCAAAGCATTACGGGTTGGATCTGTATGATCTGATAGCCGAATACCAACGGACTTTTGTCTAGGAGAGAGAATATGAATATCGTAGAATGCACCAATGTCAAAAAGATATACCAACAGGACAAATTGGAAGTTAGGGCGCTCAACGACGTGAGCCTCTCCATCAAAAAGGGAGACTTTATCGCCATTGCCGGGCCCTCTGGGTCAGGGAAGACCACCCTCCTAAATATCATCGGCGGGTTGGACGTGGCTGATTCCGGCCGCGTTCTGGTGGATGGAAACGTTCTGAGTACCATGAGCCAAACGGAGCTGGCCACCTTGCGTTTGCGCAAAGTTGGGTTTGTATTTCAGGCCTATAATCTTATTCTGGTCCTATCGGCATTGGAAAACGTGGAATTCGTCATGCTCCTGCAAGGCGTGCCGTCGTCTGAACGACGGGAACGGGCCAAGGCCATCTTGGACGATGTGGGCCTCTCGGACATGTACGATCGGCGTCCAGCCGAGCTCTCCGGCGGTCAACAGCAGCGGGTAGCCGTCGCCCGTGCCATAGTATCCAATCCTTCCATTGTACTGGCCGATGAGCCCACAGCTAACCTGGATTCCAAGACCGGTGCTAGTCTCCTGGAAATGATGGAGCACATGAACGAAAAGAAACATGTCACCTTTATCTTTTCGACGCACGACAAGATGGTCATGAACTATGCGCACCGGCTTGTCTCTCTCAGAGACGGCCAAGTTGTGGATGACCAAGTCCATGAACGGTAAAACCGAACGTAGCTTTGAGCAGTCAACCGTTATCTTTCCTCTCTTGCCGCAAGCCTCAACGACGAATGATTTCCAAGAATAAAACGAATGGGAGAAGGCCCATAACCGACGAGTGGAAAAAGGATCATCTTGCCCCAGGCGCGGGTGGTGCAGCAATTTCACCGTATGGAAAAAAGGTCCTCATATATATTGGATTGCTGCTTTTAGGAATTCCTCTAGCCGACACCATCTCGGTTACCTCATGGGCGTCGTCGGATGACACCCTTCAACTCTCATCCACTGCGTCCGGGAACCAGTCCCAGCTTCCCATCCCCTGGTATAAAAAGATGGAATGGGAGTGGGGTGGGCATACTAAGGTCCGGGGAGGTGTAACATGGACCGAGGAGGAATCATTTTTCCAGCCAGTGGGCACAGGCCCGTACTATGATGGCCACGCGGAGGTTCGACTCAAGAGCAAGCTCTTTTTTGAACAGTGGGGATATTGTGAAACTCATTATGAAGCCATCCTCTCAGGGGGAGATACCCGGAGTAAGTTAAAAGAGTTGGAGCGACTTTACCCACATCTTTTCAGGACAGGCTTCATGATCGCACGGCCCCTGGAAGATGATCGTCGCTTTTTCGACTTAACAAAGATCATTCATGAGGATGACTGCTATATCACCTACCACCGGCTCGATCGGCTTTTCCTGACCCTGTTGGCGAAATGGGGTGATGTGTCCATCGGACGGCAGGCGGTTACATGGGGAAATGGCTTGCTCTTTAACCCCATGGATCTGTTTAACCCCTTTGCACCGACTGATATCGAGCGTGAATACAAGGTCGGAGATGACATGGTGTCCACCCAATTCTCCGTGAACGAGATAGGTGACTTCCACGTACTGTATGTACCCAGGCGGGAGCAAACGAGTGGAGATGCACAATGGAACCAATCCTCTCTTGCTGGAAAACTGCACTTTGCCTGGGGTACTACTGAGTTTGATATCATGGCCGCCAAACACTACAAAGATGCGGTGGCCGGTTTTGGCAGTACCGGATATCTTGGGAATGCGGCCTGGCGTTTGGACGGAGTATTGACCTTCCTGAATGAAAACAGGAGGAAGAACGGCTACTTGTCCCTCGTAGCCAATATGGATTACTCCTGGGTGTGGTGGACAAAGAACTTTTACGGGTTCGTGGAGTTCTTCTATAACGGTTTAGGGAAAGATGACTACTCTGACGCTTTGAGTGATCCTGACATATCTGAACGGCTGGACCGAGGGGAGCTTTTTTCCTTAGGTCGGACTTACGTAAGCGGTCACATACGGGTGGAGTTACATCCTCTGTGCAACGTCTATTTGACCCTAATCAATAACGTGGCTGACCCTTCGGGAATACTTCAACCCCGGGCTGTTTGGGATATATTTGAAGATTTCGGGATAACCTTCGGCGGCAATATATACTATGGCCGAAGGGGCACAGAATACGGTGGATTCAAAATACCAGGGACCAATTTTCTGAATAAGGCTCCAGATAGCACCTTTCTCTGGTTGACGTATTATTTTTAAGGCATTTACACCAAAATAGTCATATTCCACCCACATCTCGCTTCTCCCTTCATGAAGATAACGGACTAACCGTCCCAGTAACTGCCCAATCAAGAAATAACGATCATAGAGGGGTAGGAGAGGGAGGGGGAAAGAGTCAATGGACAGTCCAGCCTCGTCAGCAGAAAATACATTGAAAAGACCAGGCCGGCGATAAAGGACAAGTCCAGGATATAAGGAGGTCCTAAGGTCGGGGCGATTAATCTTGCTGCCCTCCTTGGAACAGTTGCTAGGCAAAGAGGGGAGGAATAATCATATCCTGATTGCTCATGTGGAACAAACGGATATGCCTCGGGGAAAATGGGTAACATATTCTGGAGTTTCCTCAGAAAAAGCATGTAATTACTCTAACTTGCTAAAAAAGTAACAAAAATTAGTATGCACAAATGCCAAAGCTCAAAGTTCAAATGAATGCCAAATGTCAAATGACAAATGGGGAAGGTTGATTGTTCGAGTCGTTGAGTTATCGACTGGTTTGACAAGCTAACTACTTA
>CP070774.1:1754234-1764807 GCA_020346125.1 Syntrophobacterales bacterium
ACAGCGAAGGGTCTTTGAGGTAGCTTTTCGGGCACAACAGGCGGCGATCGAGGCCATTCGACCTGGGAAAAAGGCCGGAGAGATCGACTGGGTTGCCCGGAATATAATCAATAAAGAGGGTTTCGGCGGATATTTCCCTCATCTCACCGGCCACGGGCTCGGTCATTCCATCCACGAGAGTCCAATCATCGATCGCGGCGTTGATACGGTGCTCAAGCCCAACATGGTGGTCACGATTGAGCCGGGGATCTACCTGCCGGGTGTCGGCGCGGCCAGAGTTGAGGATATGGTCTTGATTACTGAGACGGGGCACGAGGTATTGACAGAGTCGGAACGAGAACTTATCTAATCTTTTGCGATTTATGGAATCCATCACTCCAGCATTCCATTACCGGGATATTCTGTTTGCGGGGAGAAGTGGAGCGCAGTTCGGGAACCATTGCACCACGATCAATCCCTTATCACCCATACGCATGACAATTTCTCAAGGGGAGGGGGGAAGGGATTATGTCTCTCTACGAGTATGAGTTGGGAAAAGCGACCGATATCCTGGTCAGAAGACTGTTTGAACTGAGGGAAAACGAGACCTTCGTGATCACTGCCGACACAGAAAGTGATCCTACGGTTGTAGATGCCACTGCGCGGGCGGCCTTCGCCGTTGGCGCAAAACCGATGGTGATCTGGCTCGCTTCACCCTTAGGTGTGGGAAAGGCTGCTGATCCCATGTTGCCCGTAGAAGCGCTTACGGCCGTATTGAGGGAGGCTGATGCCTGGGTGGAGTTCAACAATCAATGGTTGCTCTATTCCACCCCGTATGATATTGCTATGAAGGAGAACAAGAGGCTTCGACACCTGTGTCTCGTGGGAATGAATGTCGATATGATGGTACGATGCATTGGCCGGGTTGACTACCCGATCCTTGAAGAGTTTTCGGAAAGAATCACAGAGATGACCAAGAACGCCACGCATATTCACATGACCACGCCGGCTGGTGGAGATGTGGAGTTTGATAATGCCAAAAAGGATGGAGAGCCTGATCCAACCCATCCTATAATTCCCGATATTGGATATGCCAATGTCCCCGGATCACATATGATGGCTGGTCAAATCGGTTGGGCGCCAGACCTTGTGACGGTAAACGGAACCATTGTCTTTGATGGCTCGCTCGTGCCCCCATGCGGCAAGCTTGAGCAACCGATCCGTTTAAGGATTAAGCATGGGGACATCGTAAAGGTTGAAGGAGGGAGGCAGGCCGCGGCATTTGAGGCCTGGATGGATAGCTTTAACCATCCCCGGATGAAGAAATTAGCCCATGTTTGTTATGGATTCAACCCAGGCGCCAAGCTTACCGGAGATATCCTGGAAGATGAGAGAGTTTGGGGCTGCACGGAGTGGGGTATTGGCGATATTGGAGCCATACTGATCGAGCCGGATGGAATACCAGCGCCCTCTCATACCGATGGGATATGCTTGAACACCTCTGTCTGGTTGGATGGCAGACAGATCATGGATAAGGGAAGGGTGATGGATCCAGAACTTATGCCGTTTGCAAAGAAGTTGGGCCAGGTATAAGCTCAAGGAGATGGACCATTACCCATGGGAAATACATCAGGACGAGTGAATTGATCAAAGAGGTCTTTATGACAGCTGTCACTCGATCCTTAGGGAGAAGGAACGGGTGTCCTAAATAGAGGAGAAAGGAGCGGCTATGGATGTAATGACAGCCATTAAAGGGAGGCGTAGCGTTCGGTCTTTCACGGACCAACCGGTCGATCAGGACATGCTGCTCAAGCTATTGGAGGCGGCGGTCTGGGCACCCTCGGCCGGCAACGGCCAGACCTGGCGGTTTGTCATCGTCACCGAGGAGACGATGATGAAAAAATTAAAGATGGTCAGCCCCGGGCTTTTAGGTGATCCGCCGGCGGTGTTTGTCATCGCCCAGGATATGGCCCTGTCCAAGCAAAAAGGCGGCCAGATGGGTCCGGAGACGTTGACCAAGATGGACTCGGCAATGGCAGCTCAAAATATCATGCTGGCCGCCCATGCGATGGGCCTGGGCACCTGTGTCATCGCCTCGTTTCATCCTGGTGCTGCGGCCAAACTCCTGGACATGCCGGAGCAAATCGTCCCTACCCTGATGGTCACCGTCGGCCATCCGGCGGTCAAACCACCGCCACCGAAGAGGCTTTTCGAGGAAGTTTATTGGTTCGAGGCTTATAATGGATGATAAGGGTTTTGAGGACAAGATCTTCGGGCTGGTCTCGTATGTTGTCGTCTCAGCCAGGAACCTGTTGGAGGAGCCGGCGCGTTATGGTCCATTCCGATTGGTGGACACAGCAAGCCGACTCATCAACATCCTGGATGAGGCGGGCATGTCCAGTGATCGTCTGAAGGCGGTCCGCGATAAGATCGAAGCCGGTAAGTACAGCGCCATGGGCACCGAAGAGGAGTTCGAACAATTCCTGGAGACCACCGTATTCTTCGTGGTTGACGCCATAGACAATACCGGTGATTGATTAGCTGGCAGCCTCCATAAAGAGGTCCAGGTAATCGTCTTTATACGGTTAGAACTGAGCAACTTCGCCAATTTTTGCGGTGGAATCAAACTCTGTTGCGCACATATTTTTCCATTTCAGCCTCTAGAGTGTCAACATTCACCTGCTGTTTGGCTGAGCCCTTCGGTCTGAGCTCGGGGTCGAAGACTCATGCCGAGTCGCTCACTGCCGAAAGGCTCACGGTTGAAAACCCACGACGAAGCCGTTCGGCCGAGCTCAGGCCGAGGCCCTCTCACCCGAGAAGGCCCTCTACCTCTCCAGCAAATAACGCCATGGACCACGGTATTCTCAAGAAACCCGGAAAACCCCGGAGTTTTTCCCATGGAAGATTCCGATACAATTTATTACAATTATATATGGAGTGCCAAACCTGCTATCCTTTATCAATAAGCTTTTCCTCCAAGAGGACCTAAGGAAATGGCGTGGAAGCGAATAAAGGCTTCCCTCCCCCCGGGGAGGCATTATTTTTCGGGAAACGAGGCCGTGGCCGAGGGGGCCATTAGTGCCGGATGTCGTTTTTATGCGGGATATCCCATAACGCCATCCTCGGAGATTATGGAGAGGATGGCCCATCGCCTTGGCCAAACCGGGGGCGTCTTCGTCCAGATGGAGGACGAGCTCAGCTCCATCTCGGCAGTCACCGGTGCCTCATGGGCTGGGGCGAAGGCCATGACCGCTACCTCAGGGCCTGGATTCAGCCTCATGATGGAAGGTATCGGTTATGCGGCCTTTACGGAGACACCATGTGTCATCGTCGATATACAGCGGGCAGGCCCATCCACGGGGCAGGCGACCCGGGTCGGAAGTGGGGATATCATGCAGGCAAAATGGGGATCCCACGGGGATTACCAGATTATCGTCCTCTCCCCGTGGAGTGTTCAGGAGATGTATGAGCAGACCATCCAGGCCTTCAATCTCGCAGAACGTTACCGGGTTCCCACCTTTCTCATGGGTGAGGAGGCGGTAGGTCATCTTCGTGAAAACCTGGAGATCGAGCCATGGGTGAGAGTTTTCGATCGGAAAAAGGCCACGGGAAGGCCTCCCTTTGAGGCCAAAAGTCCACGTCAAATCCCCCCCATGCCAAGCTTCGGGGAAGGAGAGAGGTTACTGGTTACGGGATCCACACATGATGGCCTTGGAATTCGCAGGACCGATGATCCCAAGGTCCACGCCAGACTGATCGAGAGGATCAACGATAAGATTCTCTTAAACAAGCCTACTATCGTTGATGTGGATGGATTTTTCCTCGACGACGCCAGGGTAGCAGTTCTCTGTTACGGGTTTACCGCAAGGAGCTCCCTGAGCGCTGTTAAGGGGCTGAGGGAGGAAGGGTACAGGGTGGGTTTCATGAGGTTGAAAACCTTGTGGCCATTTCCCCATGAAAACGTCGGCGAATTGAGCGAAAGGGTGGAGAGGATCTTTGTCCCAGAGATGAATCGGGGACAGGTGGGTGGGGAAGCCATGAAATCCAGCCAATGCGAGATCATATCCTTCTGCCAAACCAACGGAGAGGTTATCCGACCGGAGGTAATTCGGAAGGAGCTGATGAGGTTGCTGTAATGGTGAGGGCGATGGAACAATACCTGAGGCCGGGGATCCCTACAACCCCATTTTGCCCCGGGTGTGGACATGGCATCCTCCTTGGCCTGATCTTGAGGGCCATCCACGGATTGGATATCGACATGCGGGAGATGCTCTTTGTGTCGGGGATTGGGTGTGCCGCATGGATACCCAGTCCCCATTTCAATGCGGATACCCTCCATACCACCCATGGCAGGGCCATAGCCTTCGCCACGGGGGCGAAGCTCTATAACCCCAAGCTCAGGGTAATGGTGATTAGTGGCGATGGGGATCTCTTCTCCATCGGGGGGAACCATCTCATCCATGCGGCAAGGCGAGATATCGACCTCAAGGTAATCTGCGCAAACAACATGATCTATGGAATGACGGGAGGCCAGGTAGCGTCTACTACTCCCCGGGGATTCACCACCTCAACGACCCCTTTGGGGAATCCCGATAGGCCGTTTGACCTCTGCAAGCTCGTCGAAGCCGCAGGAGGGAGATACGTGGCCCGGTATTCCGTCACCCAGCCGCTGGCCCTGATGGAATCCATCAAAAAGGCCCTCTTCCTCGAGGGTTTTTCCTTCATCGAGGTACTTTCGCCCTGTGTCCCCCAATTCGGTTCGAAAAACCTTATGGAATCGGCACCGAAGATCATCGAATGGTTGATGGAGAAATGTATCCCCCGGGAGAAGGCGGAGGGGCTTTCCCGGGAAGAGTTGAATGGGAAGATCATTACTGGGGAGTGGGGCGATGTCTAAGGCAGTACAGGTTAGATTCGGGGGCTTTGGAGGTCAGGGGATCGTATTAGCGGGATTGCTTCTCGGTCGGGCGGCCTCCTTCGACTCCAAATTCGTGGCCGGATCAAACTCCTATGGCGCACAGGCCAGGGGTTCCGCCTGCCGATCGGAGGTAATCATATCGGAAGATCCCATTGACTTCCCCCACGTTACGATTCCGGATATCTTGGTCGTGATGTCCCAACGTGCTTATGAACTCTTTTCCCGTCAACTGGCAAGGGGGGGTTTGATCTTCTACGATTCCCAATTCATTTCTCCCCGTCGGCGAAGAGGTGTGGTCGAAGTGTCGGCAACCGGGATGGCCCTTCAAGATATAGGGGATAAACGTGTTGCCAATGTAATCCTGCTCGCAGCCGTTGTCGCTACGACCGGGATCGTTTCACAAGAGGCCCTCCTAAGGGCAATTGATGAGAGCGTGAAGGATAGACATCTCGAGTTTAATAAGAAGGCGGCAGCGCTGGGCTTTGGCTATAAAGGGGTTCTTCCATGAAAAGGAAGACCGAAGAACTGCCACCCATGGTGGCGGCGAGGACCCACCGGCCAACAATCAATCCCCTTCGATGTGGGCAATGCTTCGTCTGTCAGCAGGGGTGCCCTGGCGAGTTTTTGCGGGAATATCGCCAAGAGGGGGGGAGTCTTCGGGGAGAGATTTACCGGAACAGGGAACCAGGTTCAGTTCCCGCCACGGGGGAATGCCTCCCTCCCGCTCCTTGCCAACAGGCATGTCCTCTCGGCCAGGATGTCAGGGGGTATATCGAGAGGATTGCCGCCGGAAAGCCTGACCAAGCCCTAGCTATCGTTCGGGAATCCAACCCCCTCCCCTCCGTATGCGGATTTATCTGTTCCCGACCCTGTGAAGAGGTATGTTTGAGGGAATGGATCGACGATCCCCTTTCCATCAGGGCTCTGAAGCGGTACGTGGTGGAGTATCCCTCGGTGAAACAACCGGCACCATCGTCCTCCCCCCCGAGGAGGGGAAAGCCCATTTCCATCATCGGGTCCGGACCTGCCGGTTTGGCGGCAGCCCATGACTTGGCCCGCATGGGTCATGGTGTCAGGATCCTCGAGGCCCACTCAAAGCCGGGGGGGATGTTAACCATGGGAATCCCTCCCTTTCGCCTTCCACAAAGGGCCGTCGAGGAGGATATCGCACATATCGAGGCCATGGGGGTAGAGATAGGGACCAATTGCTGTGTGGGAAAAGGAGATTCCTTGAAGACCATTCTCGGGGATTCGGCGGCCCTCATCCTCGCGGTGGGGGCACAGCGTTCTTTAACGTTGGGGATCGTGGGGGAGGATGAGTTGGAGGGGTATTTCGACTGTCTCTCCCTTTTGAGGGAATTCAGCCTGGGCCATTCCCTCGATTTGGGAGAAAGAGTCATCGTCGTCGGGGGGGGATATGCTGCCCTGGATGCCGCCCGAACAGCGCTGAGGACGGGTTCCGCAAAGGTGACCGTCATATACAGGAGGGCTTTGGAGGATATGCCCGCAGGCCGAGGGGAGGTCGAAGAGGCCCTCGATGAGGGGGTGGAAATTCACGCCCAATCGTTACCCACCGCGATATTGAACCACCGGGCAAGGGTGAAGGGGTTGAGGTGTGTGCGTACCAAAATGGGAAGGCGTGACAAGGGAGGAAGGCGGTCCTTCATGGTCATCGAGGGAGCCGAATTCGAGGTGGAGGCCGATTCTATTATCGCCGCTGTGGGTCAAGAGCCGGACCTCTCGTGGCTTCCCGACGATTATCCTTTGGGAAGAGCAAGGGGAAATGCCCTTCTCGTTAATGAGGAGTTGGCGACGACCCTTGCGGGAGTCTTCGCTGCTGGGGACGTGGTCACGGGGCCCTCTTCGGTGGTGGAGGCCATGGCTTCAGGAAAAAAGGCCGCTCAGTCGGTTCATCGCTTCCTCATAGCCAAGGGAGGGAGGCGATGATATCCAAGGCCTGCGAGCTCAAGAGGAATAAGAGGGTGAGAAGCACCTCCCTTCCCACCGAACAAAGAAGGAGGAGCTTCGCCTTGGTGGATAAGGGGCTCTCTGAGAAGGAGGCCATATCCGAGGCATCCCGATGTCTAGGCACTCTCCCTTGCCAAAGTTGCGATATCTGCGCCCTCCTCTGTCCGGACCTGTGCATCACGTGGAACGAGGTCACCGAGCAGATTGAGGTCGACTACGATTACTGCAAGGGTTGCGGTATTTGTGCCGCCGTATGCCCCAAGAAGGCCATAGACATGGTCCAAGAATAAAAAAGGCAGGCCTAACTGGCCTGCCCCTGACGGTGTGGGAGATCCATAATACATTTACCGGACAGTTACTTTGGTCAATCGCTTCTCCAGAATGGGAATAAGCTCAGGATCGAGGAGAAATTTGCCTAATTTATCCAAATCCCCCTTACGCTTACGATGGCGGTTTTTCATGGCCTTTTCATGGGGTTCTTTGAGCTCTCGGGCCAAATCGCCCTTCTGGGCCTCGAAGTCCAGGTCCGAAAGCTCACGCGCCCTTTTGAATATCTCGGAAATGCGCCTCTCTTCTTCCGCCATCTCCTCTTCCGACAGGAGTCCCACGTGTCGCCCGACCCTCTCGATATGACGCTCGATAATAAGGGGTTTTCGCTTCTGGTAGACCCTTTCATCCATCTGCCTTACCCGAGTCAAGAATCTCTCACCTATTCGGGTATCGCCGTGGGCCTGGCCTATACGAGCCGAATCAAATGAGTCCCGAGGAGGAATGATGCAGGGTTTGAACTCCTCGATTAAGGCGAGCTGATTTTCATTAAGGACACCCTTCATTTCATCCTGGTACGGCATCATTGACCCGCGGAACTCCTCCTTCAAGTCCTCCATCCTCTTCTTGGCCCCGTGGAATTTCCTGACGAGTTCTCCATCAATCTCCTCATCCCGGGCCACAGTTCCCCTAATCTCCTTAAGAACCTCCTCCATCTGGCGGGCTTGGGAGACGGCCTTTGATCGGTATCCCCCTCTTATTTCCTCGACCTTCCTCGTAATATTCAACATTTGAGCCATCTGTTGGGGGGATAGGTAAAGGCCATTGACGAGGTTGAGGAGGTTGATCTCCTTCCGGAGGTCGTGAACCTCGGTAAAGATCTCTCTCAACCCGAGGTCTCCTCTACAGTATCCCAGTTGGGTCAAAAATCCCGATGTGACGATTATTGACATGGCGACGAATGTGATGAATGCTATTCGAATCTTCTTCATCCTTGGATCCTCCTTTTTCGTGTTTGAGATTTCTGAAAAACTGGGAAAAGGAGCTCTGAGCGCGAATTAAGATTTTTTCGGTAACCATTCTTAGTAAAGCGAAACGCCCGCAAATTCAATGTTTGAGCCTGAAAGGAGAGTTTTGAATTTGCAGTGAAGCGAACTTTAGAATGGTCGAAAAAATATTTTGAGCAGCGAAGAGTGAGCTTTTCCGAGATCTCTATTTACACATTAGACACACCTCCGGGCGGGAAAGTTTAAAATCCAATTCTTCCGTTTGACCTCTCGAGGACAATTGAATATTATGTATGATAAGGAGAATTGCCATGATTTCCCGTGAAACTCGAAATCCATAGGAAAAAGGGAGGGAATTCACGATGAAATCAAGGCTTGCAGCGGCATTGGGTACGTTTTTGAGCTTTTACCTGTTACTGGCAACGCCAGTACACCTAGCCCAAGCTGACGTTGTGAACGTCATTGGCACATGGAGTGGTAGTGAACTAAAGGATTTCCAGGATGTTGTGTCCCCATGGGAAAAAAAGACCGGCCATACCATGGCATTTGTTTCCACCCGAGATTTGAATGCCGTTCTTACCACCCGCCTTGAAGCCGGAGACCCTCCCGAGATGGCTATTCTGCCCAACCCCGGCTTCATGTATGAACTTGCGGGGAATGGCAAATTGGTCGCTCTGGACACAATCCTGGATATGAACCGGATTAAGAAGGATTACGCACGGACCTGGCTCGACCTGGGCAGATACCAGGGCAAGCTTTACGCGATTTTCTATAAGGCCTCGAGCAAAGGAACCATCTGGTATAGCCCTAAAAATTTCAAGGCTAAGGGCTACTCAGTGCCGAAAACCTGGGAGGAGATGATAACGCTATCCAATACGATCCTCTCCCAGGGCGGGACACCGTTTGTCATAGGCGCGGAAAGTGGCGCTGCCACAGGTTGGCCGCTCACGGACTGGATCGAGATCATTGTGCTCAATCAGTTCGGCCCTGAAATCTACGATAAGTGGGTAAATCATGAAATTCCGTGGACTGACCCGGCCATTAGGAGGGCATTCGAAACCCTGGGCAAGATTGTCCATACCCAGGGGTATGTGTATGGCGGATCAGTTGGTGTGCTCGCGACTAATTTCATAAATGGCACCTATGTGCTCTATACCACACCGCCAGGTGCATATATGAACTATCTGGGGGGCTTCGCCCAGGGCTTTATAAAGAAGCAGTATCCAAACCTGAGGCCAGGCGAGGATTATGCCTTCTTTCCGTTTCCAACTATTGATCCCAGGTATGCCGGCGGAGTGACAGGGGGGGCGGATGTGATCGTCCTTACCAAGGATACACCAGGAGCGCGCTCGTTCATCCGCTTCCTTTCCACGCCCAAGGCACAGGAGATATGGGCGAAGAAGGGTGGTTTCATAGCCTCCAACAAGAGCGTTAAGCTGGATACTTACCCCGACGCGATTGCCAAACAGATGGCATTGCAGTTGGCCAATGCCAAGATCTTCCGCTTCGACGGCTCGGACCTCATGCCCGCCGAGGTAAACGATTCCTTCTGGAAGGCCACGGTGGAGTATGTCAACAATCCGGCGGGGCTGGAAAAGATCCTCAAATACGCCGAGGAAGTGGCGATGGAGGCCTATGAGAAATAAACACGTAGTGACATGGGAAGGAAGTGGTTACTCATCCCGGGAAGGAATGGCATAAAATTCCCCTCTGGAGAGAATGGGAATGAAAGGGGGAGGTGAACATTTTTAAAAAAAGGGGGTTGATCCCCTGGCTTTACATGGGATCGGCTCTGTTCTTCCTAACGGTTTACCTCGTCTATCCTCTATTGAATACCGCTTACATCAGCTTCTTGGGCAGGGATTCGAAGGAGTTTACAGGCCTTGACAATTACTGGCATATCTTTACCAACGCCGACATGCTCGGCGCCCTCAGAAACAACCTCCTGTGGCTCGTCCTGTTCACATCCATCACCGTGAGCCTGGGGCTCGTCATTGCCGTCCTCACGGATAGGATTCGCTACGAGGCCTTAGCTAAAGCCATGATCTTCTTCCCCATGGCCATCTCCTTTGTAGCGGCCAGCGTGATCTGGAGATTTATGTTCGAATTCAGGCCAGCCGGCGTGCCCCAGATTGGGCTTATGAATGCCCTCGTGAGCGATTTTTTTGGCGTCGAACCCGTTGCCTGGCTCGTCAACCCGAAGGTGAACAATTTCGCCCTCATCGGGGTTGGTATTTGGGTATGGACAGGCTTCTGCACGGTGATCCTATCCGCGGGGCTGAAGGTCATCCCCGTCGAGATTCTGGAAGCGGCCCGAATCGATGGAGCAAGCGAATGGCAAATCTTCTGGCGTATCATATTGCCCATGATGAAAACCACCATCCTCGTTGTTGCCACGACGATGGTCATTATCGTGCTCAAGGTATTCGATATC
>CP070774.1:1764907-1780157 GCA_020346125.1 Syntrophobacterales bacterium
GTCCATAAGGATAAGCACTTTGCCCTCGTATACTGCCAGCTCTCCCTGGATGAAGTCGAAGGCTTTGTGTTCGGGCTTTGGATAGTGGATCTTTTCCAATGTGAAGCGAGGATCAATTTCCAGAACGACCTCAGTGGGAATGAGGGATGTTTCAAGGGGTTCGTGGGCGTTAATGTGCCAACCCTTTTCAATATCCAGTTGGAGGGCGACCCGTATCTCTTGACCCGGGAGGGCGCTCTTTTTTGATAGAAAAACGTTGGTGGAAAGTACTTTTGGTCCAGCAAGGGAGTTGGTGGCCATGAAAATTGCTAACAGAATTTGGGGAACGGTGGCCCAGTGTGACATGGCTTTCTCATTCAATTGGATTGTGGTTCAAGTAGAGGAAAAAGTAATGAAGCCCCCTTCATAGGATTAGCGTGAGATTTCTGCGGGAAAAGGATAAAAAGCACGAAATTATATAGAGGGAGGTTTAAAAAATAATTTATCAAAATTATGGAGTTTCGTCAATTACAAGTGCCTAAAAAGGAATTGGAAAACTCCGCAATGATTGATTCCATTATCCGCACGAACGGTGCGCGGCTTGAGAGAACAATATTTTCGTTGACAAAGGGACAAAGGTCCTATAATCCTATAAAGCATTTAATGAAAATGGCATTAAAATTGCTATTCTTCTTCGAAGGGAGCCCAATGAGAAGGAAACGTGGTATGAGGAATTCCGTCGTATTAGGAATAGCGCTCTCTTTGATCGGCTGTTCAAATATCCTTCAAATTCACAAGGGAGCCGTAGATCATGAACATACAAGGGAATCCCCAGCATCCCCAAGGGAGACTTCCTTAGATCCTGGTAAGATCTCAAGCATACCCACTGATGAGATGAGAGAATTTCCTCAGGTAGCGGGTTTTCACCTTTCAGATCAAACTATTGAGGGAGAGGAAGGGAGGGAACAAGAGCCCATTGTGGGCATGTCCGGCCCACCGTTGGATTACGAGACCCTTGACTTGAGTGAACCGGATGTATCCCCCCCGGGAGAGGGGGCATGTCTGGGAGAAGGAGAGGTTTGGGGAGGGTCAGGCTTCACTGAGGAAGAGGAGGAAGTGGGTCTTCGGGATAGAGCTCCGCCCCAGGAGGAAACGGTGGCTGGAGGACCCGAGTTCGACATCCCAATCGTCATCAATGGTAAGGTGGAACAGTTCATCAAATACTACCAGACCAAGGGGCGGAAGGTCTTCAGCCGCTGGCTCGCACGATCGAGGAGGTATTTTCCCTTGATGAGAAAGCTCCTGAGGGAGAGGGGACTTTCCGAGGACCTAGTCTATATGACTTTGATCGAAAGCGGGTGTAATCCCCGTGCCCATTCGCGGAAAAAGGCTATGGGCCTCTGGCAGTTCAGGTATCATACGGGAAAGCGTTATGGGCTGAGGGTAGACTGGTGGATCGATGAGCGGAGGGATCCGGTGAAATCGACAATCGCCGCTGCGAGGCACCTGAAGTATCTCTATGATCGGTTTGAATCCTGGTACCTCGCGACAGCCGGGTACAACGCCGGGGAAGGAAAGATCCTGAGGGCCATAAAGAGATACAAAACCGAGGATTTTTGGGAATTGACCAAATATTCATATTTGAAAAGGGAGACGAAAAACTTCATCCCTAAAATAATCGCTGCCACCCTCATCGCCAAAGACCCTGAGGCCTATGGGTTTTCGGACATTTCGTATGAAGAGCCTATTCGCTATGAAATGGTGAGGGTAGCCGATGCCACGGATTTACGCGTGATCGCCGAGGCATCGGAGTCAACCTACAAGGAATTGAAACGCCTCAACCCAGAGCTGAGAAGGTGGTGTACTCCGCCGGATTACCCCGATTACGAGCTGAAACTCCCTTATGGGAAGAGGGAAATCTTCTTGAGGAACTTCTCCAAAATTCCCCCCTCGGAAAGGATAACCTTCCGGAGGCACGTAGTTCGCTACGGCGAAACCCTTTCTCACATCGCCCTCCGATACCGAACGAATATCGGGGCTATCATGAGGATGAACCATATTAAAAAGAAGCACCGGATTAGGGCCGGCCAATCTCTCATCATCCCTACCAGAGGAAGCGGCAAATACGTGGGCTGGAAGATGAGAGAAGGGTTGCATAAGGAGAGAGGCCTCTTTATCCGCGAGGAAAAGGCTTTCATTTATACCGTAAGGGAGGGCGACACCCTCTGGGAAATTTCGCGTTCTGCGGGGATTGATTTGGAAAACCTCTGTCGTTGGAATGGAATTCAAAACCCGAGCAGGATTTACCCCGGGGATAGGCTCAAGATACCGACTGAGGCCCGAACCATTCCAGCGGGAAACGAGGGAAAAATTCCGGCCGTGAATCCCGAGGGATGACCTATTTTGAATCCCCTTCGCCGATGGAAGAGGCCCTTACGCATCCTTAAATCCGCTCTCGGTAATTAAACGCTCACGCGCCGCTTCGTGCCGAGGCTCGGCCTTCGGGTCCATACAGCGAAATTGCCCATCTTTCAGTGCGCGAGGAGAGATTACCAAAAACCACTCCATGTTTTTACGGTGGAGATGATGTTTGCTCAGCTCGAGAGGAAGATAAGAGCCGCGCGGGGAGAGGGGAGGGTGAATCTCCTTCTAAAAAATGCAAACCTGAATAATGTCTTATCCGGAGAAATCCATCCCGCGGATGGGGCCATATACGGAGATACCATCGTGGGTATCGGTCGCTATGAGGCGGAAAATGAGCTGGATCTGGGGGGAAGATTCCTCTAGCCATAAGGGATTGGAAAGCGGAAGGGGATACGAAACGAGACATCCTCAAGGTGGCCGTCTTCGAGAGGCATATCGCTTCGGGAAACATCGGACCTTTGAGAAATCAACGATCAAGGGCATCCCTCGCCTTTTTAAAGGCCTCTTCGGCTTTTGACCGTTCGCCGATAAGATCGTAAGCAGTGCCCAAATGCCGATAAACCTGACTGAGAGGGTCCAACTGCGTTTCATCGAAAAAAGATACGGCCCTCTCCAGCACCTCTATCGCTTCCCCGTACCTGTGCTGTTCTATATAGATAGCCCCCAAGGTATCGAGGTAATATCCCTTGCGTTCCGGGTTCAGTTCCATAGCCCTTGATATGAGGCTTTCCGCTTTTTTGAGTTTTTTCTTCTGGGAAAGATAGACCCAAGAGAGGTTGTTGTAGAGGTCGCCGCTTAGTGGAGACAGTTCGATGGCCCTGCGGTAGTACCTCTCCGATTGACGATATTGGCCCATTGAGTACGAGAGTTCTGCCAGGCGGATAATGGCTTGAGGGAAATGGTGATCCTTCTTTAAGGCCATTTTATATTCCCTCAGGGCCAACTCAGACTCACCCCTCTTCTCATAGATAGACCCCAGGGTGAAATGCTCCCGAGCCGACAATGGATCCTCTCCCCGGCCCTCAAAGCCCACGTGACCGCATCCCGCAGTCAGTATTAAGTAAAGGATGATTTTGAGGAGGTCGGCGTATCGAATCGATCCCCATCCACTCCAGCCGGAAGGATGAGGAGTGTCCAATAGTCCATCTCTGCCCATGACTTTAAGAATCTTTCATATGAGATAACCGTATCCCTTCGCCTTCCCGAATGGAGTACAAGGATTCCTTTGGCATCGTCATAACCGATGACTACCGAAAAATGCCGTATGGGAAAGAGGGGTGTGCCTAAATCCTGGAACACGATGAGCGGACGATCCCTCGAGATATGGCCCTTTAAGTCGGATATGCTCCCTTTAAGGGCCCTGGCATTAAACCCCATTCTTCGGGCAAAAAGGGTTAGATCTATGCTGAGGGTTCCCTTTAGTCGCTTCTCGTAGATCGCCTTAGCGATCTCCCCCGGAGTTAATCGGCATCCATAGTAATTGAGGACGCTGGCTAAGGCGGCGGGACCGCATTGATACTTGGTTTGAGGGAAAAAGGGAACATCGGAGATGTAATGTCTAATTTCACGGTCTTCAGCGAGGCCCTTTTCGAGCGGAATAAGGCCTCGCTGAGCACAACGAAGGAAGATGAGGCCCACTAATGTCGTGAGTAGCAGGGCCTTTCTCATCATTCGGTGGTAAACGAGTGCTTCCGCAACTACCATTTCAGGACATCAATGGTCCCCGTCAATTCTAGGATGAGGAATCCGAGAAGCGCCACGAGAATGACTATGATGACGACCTCGACAGTGCCTCCTCCTGGCTCCAGTGCATTGATCTGGCTCGCGATCTGGTGGATTTGTTCATCATCGAGGTGGTTAAGGCGTGCCTCGATTTCCTCCTTCGTCAATCCGAGCTGCGAGAGTTTGTGTTGAACGAGTTTCGATTCCAGCAGCCTTTGGATTTTCTGGAGGTCGGTCTCTTGATGGGGGGTTCCATTCCCTTCATAGGGGGATGGTATGAACATGGCCGGCGCACTGCTGGCGAAGGATAAAATTGAAAAGGCCACGGTGAGATACCAGATAAATACCCTTCTAAAACAGAACCTTTTAAAGAAGAACATGAAATCCCCTCCTCTCGCTTGGGTTAATGATTGTTATTTCCTACCAAACTCATCTCCCCTTGTCAAGTTGAAATTCGGAGACCACTGATTCTCTCATAAGCAGAGCGATTATTTCCGGAAAAGGGCGGAAAGAAGTGTCAAGATAATGTTGATGATGATACAGGTTATTTCTTCTTCCCCCCATACCTCTCCTTTTCGCTGTAAATGCAACCACAGTACTGCTGGCGATACAGGCCCATAGCCTTGGATTCGCGAATCCCTTCCTGCCACCATTCTCGAAAGTCCTCATAGTGGAAGCGAACTGAGAATTGTTTCGCGAGGCTCTCACCGATCTCCTTGATGAGGGAGTGATTCTGATGTTTGCTATATAACAACGTGGTGGTAAAGGCATCGAATCCTTCCCCTTTTGCCGCCTGAGCGGTGGCTTCCAGGCGGGAGTAGTAACAGTGTTTGCACCGTTCGTGCTCGCGGTAGACCACGCCACGAAGAAACCCCTCGAGATCATATTCATCTCGGTAGGTCACCTTCACGCCGGTCTGCCTCTCATACTCTTTAACCGTTTCCAGCCTTTGCCGGTACTCTCGATAGGGGTGGATGTTTGGGTTGTAGAAATAACCAGTCATTTCCCAACCCTTCTTATGCAAAACCTTCAGAGGGTAGATGAGGCAATTGGCGCAGCAAACGTGGATTAATCCCTTCAATTCCCCTCCCGTTCCTTCAAGGATGCATGTGCGGCAGCCAGTCGCGCGATGGGGACCCGGAAGGGAGAACAGCTCACGTAATCGAGCCCTATCTGATGGCAAAACTCGACAGAACTCGGTTCCCCACCATGCTCTCCGCAAATTCCTATCTTGAGGTCTGATTTGGTTGTCCGCCCTTTTTTGACGGCAATATCCATCAGCTGTCCGACACCGTTCCGGTCGAGCTTTTCAAAGGGATCAAAATCCCAGATATTGGCATCGAGGTATGCATGGAGGAACCTGCCGGCATCATCCCGGCTTATTCCGTAGGTGGTTTGGGTTATATCATTAGTCCCGAAGGAAAAGAACTCCGCCTCCTGCGCCACTTGGTCGGCGGTGAGGGCGCCCCTGGGGACCTCGATCATGGTTCCCACCTTATACTCAACTTGCATTCCATACTGGGAGAATACCTCATGAGCCACCGTTTCCACTACCCGTCTCTGGTTCGCCAACTCTCGCACATCTCCCACCAAGGGGATCATGACCTCGGGATGAACCGCTATCCCCTCTTTAGCTACCTCGCAGGCAGCCTCGAAGATAGCCCTGGCCTGCATTGCCGTGATCTCGGGATAGACGACACCAAGACGGCATCCCCGGTGCCCAAGCATCGGGTTGTTCTCATGGAGTGCCTCAATCTTGGACCTCAGAAGGTTCTCGGGGACCCCCATTCTTTTGGCCAGTTCTTCAATCTCCCTGGGGGCATTGGGGAGAAATTCATGCAAGGGAGGATCCAGGGTCCGAATGGTGACCGGTCTTTCCCCCATCTCCTGAAAGATTCCCTTGAAATCCTCCTTTTGCATGGGAAGCAGCTGGGCAAGGGCCGCTTCTCTCCCGCCGCTATCCTCGGCCAGGATCATCTCCCTGACCGCATTGATCCGATCTCCTTCGAAGAACATGTGCTCGGTTCGGCAGAGTCCAATCCCCTCGGCTCCGAAGGCGAGGGCGATCCGAGCCTGATCGGGTCTGTCGGCATTCGTGTGCACTCCCAAACTCCTGGCCTCATCGGCCCAAGACATCAACTCAGCGTAGTACCTGTAAATCTGGGAATCCTCGGGTTGCTTGCTCCCTTCAGTGAGAACTTGTAGAATTTCAGAAGGCCTGGTAGGAACCCTGCCCAGGATTACCTCCCCGGTGGTCCCATCGATGGAGAGATAGTCGCCTTGCTTAACGATGCGGCCATTGACCTTCATTTGTTGGGTTTTATAATTGATATCGAGGACACCGCAGCCCACTACACAGACTTTGCCCATCTGGCGGGCCACCAAAGCGGCATGGGAGGTCATTCCCCCCCGGGCAGTCAAGATTCCCTGAGCGGCGTTCATCCCTCGGATGTCCTCGGGAGACGTCTCAATCCTCACCAACAGAACCTCCTCTCCCCGGGATGCCCACTCCTCCGCATCAGGGGCACTGAAGACCACTTTCCCCGTCGCCGCACCCGGGCCCGCATTCAAACCGTGGGCAATGAGATTTCCCTCGCCGACGGCCCGCTTTTTCTCTTGCGAATCAAAGACCGGCCGCAAGACCTGGTTCAGTTGATCGGGCTCCACCCGCAAAAGGGCCTCTTCCTTGGTGATAAGCCCATCATGTACCATATCCACGGCCATCCTCAAGGCCGCCAGTCCGGTGCGTTTTCCAACCCGCGTCTGGAGCATCCAGAGCTTTCCCTGCTGGATGGTAAACTCGATATCCTGCATATCCCGGTAATGGCGATCGAGCTTTTCCCGGATCTCATCCAGCTGCCCATAGACCTCGGGCATCTCCTCCTCCAGGGATGGGATATTCTTGTCCCCCTTCTGTCGCCTGTTGATGGGCTGAGGGGTACGAATTCCGGCAACCACGTCTTCTCCCTGGGCGCTCAGGAGGTATTCCCCATAGAACACATTCTCTCCCGTGGCTGGATCCCTGCTAAATGCCACCCCCGTACCCGACGTTCTCCCCATATTGCCGAAGACCATAACCTGAACATTCACGGCTGTTCCAAGGTCATCGGGAATGGCGTTTAGCTCCCGATAAGCGATGGCCCGGGGGTTGTCCCAGGAGCTGATGACTGCTCCGATGGCCCCCCATAACTGTTCTTTGGGATCTTCGGGAAACTCGACTCCTCGTCGTCTCCTTATTTCCCCCTTGAATTCCCGAACGAGTTCCCGTAGATCCCCAACGGTCAGTTCATGGTCGTAACTGACACCTCTGGCCTCTTTCTTCGCATCCAGGATCACCTCGAAGGGATCGAGTTCATCCTTATCCTCGGGTTTGAGCCCCAAAACGACATCACCGTACATGGCCACAAACCGACGGTAACAGTCGTAGACGAACCGTTCATCCTCGGTGCGCTTCGCCAAACCCCTCACCGTCTCGTCGTTCAGGCCAAGATTCAGGATGGTGTCCATCATTCCCGGCATGCTTATGGCGGCACCGCTGCGTACCGAGACCAATAGTGGGTTTTCCGGGTCGCTGAACTTGGTCTCCATGATCTTTTCCACGTTGGAGAGGGCATCCTCTACCTCACGCGTGAGCTCAGGCGGATAGGTTTCATCATGCTCGTAGTAATACCGACAGACCTTCGTGGAAATGGTAAAACCGGGAGGAACAGGTATGCCTAAATTGATCATCTCCGCCAGGTTGGCGCCTTTACCCCCCAACAGTCCTTTCATCTGGGCGTTTCCGTCTGCCCTTCCTCCACCGAAGAAATACACGTACGTGGGCATCCTATTTCCTCCATTCTTATAGAATTGCCGTTAGCCGAGATCTGCAACCCTCACACGGGAAAAATCAGCCACCTGTGAGAAGAGCCCGTGAATCTCTCCAAGTAAGGCCAATCGGTTGTCACGTACCTTCTTATCTTCGGCCATAACCAAGACATGGTCGAATAACTTATTTACCGGGACATGAAGTTTGGCCAACGCGGCCATAACACCCTTGTAATCTCCATTCTTCATTAATGAATCAAAATCCCCCTTCATTTCAAGATACCGTTGGTGAAGTTCCTTTTCTTGAGGTTCCTCAAAAAGGCCGGGATTTGTCTTGGAACGGTAATCCGCTCCTTTCAATATATTAGCTATCCTCTTAAAGACAACGGCCAGGGGTTCAAACTGGGGTTTTTCCCTTAATTTGGCCAGGACCTCCACCCGAGCGTGGGCATCCCGGAGATCATCCGCCTGGACAGCCAGCACGGACTCCACCAAATCACCTGGATACCCTCGGGAGGCCAACAGGTTGGCGAACCGCCCTCGGAAAAAGGCCAGGACATCGGCCTCGATCTCCTCGGGCGAGCGCTCTATTTTTTCCTTCAGAAGTTCCATGGCCACTCGAATCAGCGCGGTAAGCGAGATTGGGTAGCCCTTGCCCAGGATGACATGGATGATCCCTAACGCCTGCCGCCTCAGCGCAAAGGGATCACCTGCGCCCGTTGGGATTAATCCAATGCCGAAACACCCCACAATGGTATCCAACTTGTCCCCGATGCTAATAAAATCCGCAATGGTGCCTGACGGTAAGCGATCACCGGCAAACGCGGGGAGATAGTGCTCAAAGATAGCAATGGCCACTTCTTCGTCTTCCCCTGAGATCAGGGCGTACTCCCTGCCCACCACGCCTTGAAGGGTGGGAAACTCACCCACCATACCCGTAACCAGGTCGGCTTTGCAAAGCATCGCTGCCCTTTCAACCTTCTCCTTTAGGTCGGGTCGAAATTCTCGGGCAAGGTAAAGGGCCAATTCCTTAAATCGCAGGACTTTCTCGTAAGAGGTCCCTAGTTGGGCTTGAAATATAACCCCCTTCAACGCCTCCACCTTACGGTCTAAGGCCTCCTTCGTATCCTCGTAGAAGAAGAATTTGGCGTCGGAAAGCCTGGCCTTGAGGACCCTTTCATTTCCCCTTTTTACCGTTTCCATATCCGGTGTTCGGGTATTGCATACGCACACGAAATAGGGCATGAGGTTTTCGTTCTCATCTACTACTGGGAAATACCGCTGATGTTCCTCCATGGCGTTTATCACCACCTCTCTGGGGAGGTTCAAAAATTCTTTTTCAAATGTCCCCACAATGGCGGTGGGATACTCAACCAGATGAATGACCTCCTCCAGAAGATCCTCATTACCCAATACCCTTCCCGAGACCTCCTTCGCGGCTTTCGCGATCCCTTCCTCTATCATCTTCCTCCTCTCTTGAGGATCCACGATAACAAATGCACCTTTGATTTGCTTCTCATAAGTTTGAAAGTCCCGTACCTCGAGGGCATGGGGGCTCATGAAGCGGTGACCATAAGAACGGTTTCCACTTTCGATGCCTCCGAATCCAAACGGAATGACCTGTCCATTGAATAAGGCCAAAATCCAATGAATGGGGCGGGCGAACCGGATCTTAACCGTGCCCCAACGCATCGACTTTGGAAATGAGATGGCGCCGATCACCCTTGGCAATATCTCCCTGAAAAGGAGGGATGATGGCTTCCCTTCCTCCTTTTTTACGGCGCAGAGGTATTCTCCCTTTTCCCTTTTCACGGTTTTTAAATCCTCCATCCCCAGGCCTTGTCCTTTGGCGAACCCCATAGCCGCTTTGGTTGGCTTTCCCTTTTCGTCAAAAGCCATTTGCAGGGGGGGACCCAATTTTTCCCTTTCCACGTCCTCCTGTTTTTCGGCGACATCTTCTATGAGAAGCACCAGCCTGCGGGGGGTCCCCAGTGTCCTCACCTCGCCGTGGGCGATCCTGTTCGCATGCAGCTCCCCCTGAATCAAGAGGGACATCTCTTCTAGGGCTTTTGAAATGAAACCCGCTGGAATCTCCTCGGTCCCGATTTCTAAAAGCAATTCCTTACCCATTCTCCCTCCTGATGATTGGCCACTTGTCCCTTACCCTGTCGAGGAATACGGCCTCATTCTTTTTGGGATTTCAAGAGGGGAAATCCCATCTTTTCCCTCTGGGTCAGATACTCCGACGCACATCCCCTGGCAAGGTCTCTCACCCGATGGATGAATCCCGTTCTTTCCGTGACGCTGATAGCACCTCTCGCATCGAGGATGTTGAAAGTATGGGAGCACTTTAAACAGTAATCGTAGGCGGGAAAGACAAGACCTTCTTCGATGAGGCGTCTACATTCCCCTTCATACATGTCGAAGAGTCGGAGCAGCACCTGAATATCCGCTTTCTCGAAATTATAGGTGGAATATTCCCATTCCCTTCTGAGATAAACTTCCCCATATGTGATGCCTTCGGTCCATTTCAAATCGTAAACATCATCCACCCCCTGAAGGTACATGGCAATGCGCTCCATTCCATAGGTCAGTTCAACGGGAATGGGATCGAGCTTAACCCCCCCGGCCTCTTGGAAGTAGGTAAATTGGGTGATCTCCATTCCGTCGAGCCAAACCTCCCACCCAAGGCCCCATGCTCCCAGGGTAGGAGATTCCCAATCATCCTCCACAAAACGAATATCGTGGGTGAGGGGATTAATGCCGAAGCTCTTCAGGCTATCGAGGTAAATCTCCTGAACATCTAATGGGGAAGGCTTCAAGATGACTTGATATTGCGTGTGCTGTTCGAGGCGATTGGGATTCTCCCCATACCGGCCATCGGTTGGGCGACGGGAGGGTTCTATGTAGCCAACATTCCACGGTTCAGGCCCCAATACCCGGAGAAAAGTTGCGGGATTCATCGTTCCCGCTCCCACCTCGGTATTATACGGTTGTTGTACGAGGCAACCCTTATGAGCCCAGAATGCCTCGAGGGCAAAAATCATCTCCTGAAATGTCATCGATGGGCCTCCAATTGTTTGTTTGCCATTGGGCTCTCAAAAAATTAGGAAAAGGAGCTCTGAGCAAGTTGCGGTTCTGCGGTGTTGCAGTGCTGCAGTCTTGCGGTGAGGGGAGCTTTAGAATGGTCGAAAAAAAGGTTAGAGCAGCAAAGAGCGAGTTTTTCAGAGATCTCTCCATTATTAAGTTGACATTCACTACCATTTTACCATATCCCTGTCAAGTTGCCATTGTCTAGAGTTTCCGGAGTTTCTAGGGAACACTTTTGTCCATAAGCGAAATTTGCTGTAGAAGTGGGGTACCCATCGAAGGTGATTTTATTCCTGATCGACTTATGCTATCCGCATGGAATACACCACATGGAATGTTGGAATACTGGAATAGTGGGTATTAAAAGCGTAAAGGCGTTACCTTTGTTTCAGGAGCGCTTAGCTTGAGGATCGCTTCGCTGAGGCACAGGGCAAAGCACTTTTGGCCTTCAGCCTCAAATCCGCCGTAGGTGGATGCTCCTCCAACCTCTATCAGGGTAATACCTATCCATAAGCACATCATTCCAGTTTTCAATATTCCACTATTCCAGTATTTCCATCGTTCCATTATTCCAATTGGAGCCCTGAATTCCTCTATAATCAGGTTGTGGAAATACTCTTCAATAAAAGTGAGGAAATTCCAGTAAAAAAGGCCACGGGCTTTGTACCCATGGCCTCACTATCATTGTCCCTTTTATTAATTCCTTCCCTGCTATTTTCCCGGTTTCGCCTCGTACGTCTTCATCTGTTGGAATATCCTATTGGATGCTTTGTTCAAGTGGTCTGATGCCATCTGAATGGATTCGATCACCCTTAGGGTAGGGCCGGGCTTGTGGGTGATCTCTTGATACTGTTTTTCTATAAAGCTCGTCCATTTCCACTCTTCTTCATGCTCCATTCCCTTTATGAAAATTCCCATCTTGAGCAAGTGTGGGATGTCAAGCAGTGACCATTTTACCTCGCCCACTGCCCGCACCTCATCCCTGCCTAAATCGATGCCGATCTCCAGATCGTATTTCTTATTATCCCCCATCATCTTAATGGCGATAGGGATCATGTGCAGGATTTGGTTGTCTATTCTTATTCCCAACCCCTTCATGGAGATATCTATAGTTTCCGCAGAATAACGGGCTTTGGGCCTTATCCGCCCCTTGATATCGATAAGACCAAAATGGACGGGAAGGTTCACGTCTATTCTGGGATAGGCTCTTCTTCCGACCCAATCGTTCTGCATCTTCGTGCTCCTCATGTTCTCCCGCTCCTGTGAGAATTTGATCAAAAAGCATGCCAAATGGGAAAAAAGGCGACTTTGACCGATTGGACTCGTCCGATCAGTCATTATTCCCATGGAATAGATACTTTTGGAAACACTATCCTACTTTTAAAAAGGGGATCTACGGATACTGATACAACCCACAGTTGACGGCTTCGTAAAAAGTCCATCTGCCATTCGACATGCTCACGGCCCTGAGCAAAGCCGAAGGGCGGCGTTGCGCTTCATACCCTGCCCTGTTAAATTGAAGACAGCTATATCAATAGATATGTGATATAGAAGCTGCTTGAAAACAGTAACATCAAACAAAGAAAATATTTAACAGGGTAAATCACTGCGGTGTACTGGTAAGTACACCTCATTCCTAGAGATTCGCGCGCCTTGCATCTGAAGATTTAACTGTGCCGTCTTTTTTATGGCTTTTTACGAGACCATCACAGTTTGGAATGGTATTTTTTGCATATGCCCTGAAAAAATTTCACATCCAGAGGTGAACATTCCATGATGAGGGCGATTGTACTCAGGACAGGTAAAGACCTCTGTATGCTGCACGAAGGTAACCATAACGGAGAAAAACTACATACCGAGGTCTTTCAGAAATTTCTTGGACTTCAGTTCCCTGTTGGTATGGTACTGGATGAACTTGGAAAGAATGGCCTCCCCCTCCCCAAGGGCCTGCTTCGAGAACTTCAACCGATGGATTTTAGATAGATCCATTTCTATGGCAACGTGCAGTAATTTAGCCGTACCCAGGGAGACGGGAATCAGATCCATATATCCCCGTGAACATCTCTCGCAGAGCAATCCTCCCTTCTTGACACTGAAATGGACTTTCACACTGTGTTCAAGGGTTTCATTACAGCGGAGGCATCTGTCCAGCCAGGGTCGGTAACCTAAAAGAGAGAGCAGCCGGATTTCGAAGATTCTCAGAATTTGAGCCTCGCCATCACCATCGCTCAGGAGGGAAAGGAAGACTTTAAGCAAATCGAACAGATCCGGGTTGGCTTCCCTCTCGCCGGTCATTTCGTCCACGAGTTCGACAAGATAGCATCCAAAGGCAATCTTTCGAACGTCCTCTCGTATCGCGGGGAAGGCGTTGACGATATCGCATCCTTCTATCCTCACCAACCCTGATTCCTTCTTGTCAAAGAAGATCAACCTGTTGAGGGTAAAGAGCTCCAGTGCATTGGAAAAACGCCGTTTGCTCTTTTTCGCTCCCTTGGCAAACCCTTTGACCTTACCGAAATCGGAGGTGTAGAAAGTGACGATTCGGTCGGATTCCCCATAATCCAGGGTTTTAATGACAATTGCCCATGTCTTGCATTGAACCATAGGGTAGAATTCAGCGGATGAGATATTTCAGGAAAAGCGTGGCAACCCCGAAATAGACGAGGATTCCCGTGATATCGTTGGCAGTGGTAACGAAGGGGCCCGATGCGATGGCAGGGTCAACCTTTATCTTTTTGAAGAAGGCCGGAGTCAGGGTTCCCATGGTTGAGGCAATTGTCATGGCGACGACCATCGCAGTCCCTACTACCAACCCGATAGTTGGATTTCCATGCCAGAAATAGCCCACCAATCCAACGGCAAAACCACAGGTCGCGCCCATGATGACCCCCACCCTGACCTCTCGAAACAAGAAGCGTTTTAAGCTATCGAAGTCCACCCTGCCCGTGGCGAACCCTCGGACCATAATGGAGGCAGATTGAACCCCTACATTCCCCCCCATTGCCGTAATTACGGGGATAAAGGTAACCAGTGCCAATACATCCCTTATGGTCATCCTAAAAAGCCAGAGCAGATATCCGGTAATCAGCCCCCCGAGCAGATTGGTTAAAATCCAGGGAAGCCTAAATCGGGAGACTTTAAACACATTGTCCCGATAGACGAATTCATCCTCGTGGGTTCCCGCCATCCTCATGATATCCTCTGTCTCTTCCTCCCGGATGACATCGATGATATCGTCGACGGTGATAATTCCAACGAGCTTATTCTCCTCGTCGACGACGGGAACGGCAAGGATATTATACTTCTCAACTACCCTCGCAACCTCCTCCTGATCCATATCGGTTCGCACGCTGATGACGTCGGTAACCATTATTTCCTTGAGCTTTTTCGTGGGGGGAACCGTGATCAGTTGCCGAAGGGATATGACCCCAACGAGATGACCCCGGTCATCCACCACAAATACGTAGAAGACCATTTCCGCTTCCGATGCCTTCTGAATAGCCTCAATGGCCTCTTTGGCCGATGTCTCGCCGGTGAGGGCGAAAAAATCGGGTGTCATTATCCGACCGGCAGTATCCTCCTGATAGCTGAGCAGATCCTCGACTTGGTCTGAATGTTTTTTTGCCATCAGGTTGAGGATCTCTTCAGCCAATTCTTCCGGCAATTCGCTGATGAAATCAGCCCGATCGTCTGAGGACATGGCCTGAAGGATTTCGGTGATACGTGCCCTCTCCATTCCCTCTAGCAACTGGACGCCACTGGCCTTATCGATTTCACTCAATACCTCCGCAGCCTTTTCCGAATCGTCGATCAGGTCGAAGATGACCCTCTGTTCCCTTTCGATAAAATGATCGAAGAGGTGAGCGATATCAGCGGGATGAGTCTTCCCGACAATTCGTTTCAAGTTAGCAGTGGCTTGCCTTCGGATAAGCCTCTTCGTTGTTTCCACGAAGAGCTGTAATTTTGGCCCGGCCATTTTCTCCTCACCTATCTACTGGATGGATTCCGCTGGAGGTCGAAGCACCTGTGTCCCCGGGGGGATGGTGAAGGTAAACAGGGAATCCGGTAGCTTACGGTTTATCTTGATCCCCGAGAAACGTGTTCGATTTATATTCTCAAAGGCATCATAGATATCGGTCTGAACGATGAGGTATCGTTTGGGGTCCACTCTTAAGACGAGCCTCTGGATGTCGACTTGAGGTTCAATAGGAGCAAGCTCCAAGAGATA
>CP070774.1:1780257-1786838 GCA_020346125.1 Syntrophobacterales bacterium
TTCGGTAGAAGAGCACAAAGGCATCATTATCCATCCCCAGGGCATAGTACTTCCCTTTGTATAGTGTGGTGAATTTGTCGAGGGGCGCCACAAAGGCACTGGGTCCCCGGTCAACCTCTGGACGGTATTTTGCGACCCACTCATCGAGTGGAGCAATCAGCCCTGCCTCAGCAAAATCACCGGTCCAGTTACTGAATCCCAAGAAGAGGTCGAATTCTCCGGACTTCACCACCGCTTCATTCATTGCCTTCGTGTGGATATCGGGTTCAACACCAATGACCACGACTTCCACATTTAGCCCCGTAAGTTTGCTCAGCTTCTCCACTTGAGGAGCCAGCTGTCCGCGCTGTCCGGAGTGGATCATGATCTTGAAATTATCACCACGTTTTATCTTGCCCGCATCCATCAGTGCCTTGATCCCATCCATGGCACGCTCGGCAGCTGTCGCTCCTCCTGGGGATTGTGCCGCCAAGCCCATCTGTTGACCTATGATGCTAAAGAGGAACGCCATGGCAATTATGGTTATTGACGTCTTAAAGAGATTTAATCTTAGCATTTTTACCCTCCTTTCCTCTTTTAGAACATAGTTAAGGATTTAGCTGATGGGAGAATCTGATTTATGTATCACCTCCTTTCTTTTCCTCATTATGGGGTCTTTCCCCTTCCCGAGGCTGTGCTAACGTCAAGGCATCCTGGCAGTCAACAATGTAACCGGATAAGAAGTTGACTGTCAAGGCAGAATTAACGAGGGTATAGAAAAAAATGGGCTTTATATACTTGTACATCACGTTATCCCGCCTCCAAACTTCCGCGAATACGCAATGGGGATTAGCATTAGGCCACTTCGCGATACCGATCTACGAGGACCTTATCCGGTCGATTGAGCCAATTTATGTCACTCTTTTCCCCCTTTGCTTTAATGAAAGGATGACTATTCGGATCCAATCCAGATTAGCGCAAAAAGCTTCCGTCAGCAAGAGTAACGCGGTTGACAGGAGATAATGGCGGTTTGCCACTCAGAACACGGACCACCTCCTGTGAAGCGCGGAGTCGTGCCTCATGAATCGACTCTTCTGAATAATAAGCAGAATGCGGTGTAATAATGATATTGTCCAATTCGAACAAAGGATTATCTGGCTTCCAGTTTCTCCTTTTGGCCGGTTCCTCCTCCGTATCGTCGATACCGGCTGCGCTAATCCATCCCTCCTTTAATGCCCTATAGAGTGCTTTATTATCCACAAGCGGTCCCCGGCTCGTGTTGATGATAACCGAAGACGGATTCATCTTTTTCAATTCTGCCTCACCAATCATTCCCCGGGTCTCATCTGTCAAGGGTACCTGAATCATCAAGTAGTCCGTTTGCTCGATAAGTTCATCAAAGGAAACTGGGGTCACGCCGTAGGAGGCAAAATCTTCCTCTGAAAGGTAAGGATCATAAGCGATTATTCTCATTCCAAATGGTTTTCCCCGTTCTGCGATTGCCCGGGCGATCTTGCCAAAGGCCAAAAGACCCATCGTGCGTCCACGTATGCGATGTATCGGTTGTCCCGCCTGCCATCGCCAGATACCTGAATGGGTGGCTTTATGGTACTGTTGCAATTTGCGGATGCAAGAAAGCAACATAGCCATCGCGTGGTCAGCCACCTCATCCACGCAATAGTCTGGGATGTTCGTCACGAGGATGTTACGCTGAGTCGCGGCCTCCACGTCAACAATATCGACGCCGCTACCATAACGTGCGATCACTCGACAATTGGTGAAAGCGTTGATGATTTTCGCTCCCACACGAGCATATTGCGTTATCACGGCGTCAGCATCACGGGCTACTTCGATCAGATCTTCTTCACTCTTACATTGGGCCGCAACCAGCTCAAAACCTGCCCCTTCAATCACAGGCCTCTCTATATTAACGTCACCAAAGTCATAATCAGAAATTGCCACTTTCAATTTTCGACGCATATCAGCCCAGATTTCTCATTCAATAGATTCTTAGCTCTCTGTGAAGATCCTAAGAATATTCCCTGAGGATCTCCACACGAAAATACCTTTCCTCGGGGTTAAAAATCCTTCCCTGCCCTATCCTTTGACAACTATTATGAGGCAGTTTCAAGGCTCCCCCTGAAAATTTGGCTATACATAAGCACCGGGTGAATAGGTCAACTCATAGCTGTGGCTGTAAATCTCAATGATATTCCCGAACGGGTCTTCGCAATAAACCATCCTGTAAGGTTTGTCATCCGGGTAGTAATAGCGAACCGGCATCCTCTGTTTCCCGCCATGTTCAACGATCCTTTTCGCCAAACCCTCCACGTCGGGGTCCTGAACACTAACATGGAAAATACTGGTTATCCAGTATTGGAAGTGTTTATCAGGTTTCTGTGCGTTCTTGAATTCGAAGAGCTCCACGCCAATTCGATCGCCCGTGGATAGATGGGCGATCTTAAAACTGCCCCAGCCTTCGCCAAAGACATCGTCACACATAACGCCAATGGCGCTATCATCCTGCTTTATTTCCGTTGGTGGCATAATGACATACCAACCAAATACCTCGGTATAGAACTTTAAGGCCTTCTTGATATCCGTAACCGAAATACCTACGTGTGAAAGTGTTCTAGGATAAGCCATAATTGCACCTCCTGGAAGGTTATTTCTTTACCCTCTACGATGGTTCATGTACCTTAAAGGTTGGGAAACAGCATCCACCTTTGAAAGACTTGGAATTTCTCCAGCCCATCTCTGAATCGATTATCTCAACCGCAAAATTTCGGCTCATCGAGTCCCTTAACACCAATTTTCATAGCGAACACTCCACCGGATAAGGGCTCGTCTTCGATTTGCTCTGGTGTCATGAGATATCGGGCAGTGGTAACATAGAGCACATCGAGGTCTTTTCCCCCGAATACCACACAGGTGGGGTTCAAGACAGGGAAGTCGAAGACTCGATCCATGGTTCCATCGGGGCGGTAGCGGACCACGCGGTGACCGTTCCACTGGGCATTCCACACCCCCCCCTCCGCATCGACTATTGAGCCGTCTGGAGTACCGGGTTGGTCGGCAAAATCGGCAAATATGCGCTTGTTCGACAGGTTACCGGCGTCAGGATCGTAATCATAGGCGCAGATTTCCCCGACCGGCGTATCAGCAAAGTACATTACCCTCCCGTCCGGACTAAAGCAGATGCTGTTAGCGCAGGCAACACCGGATATAATCTTGCGGATACTCAAATCTTTATCTAGGCGGTACACATTTGAGATCTTGTCAGCCTTCTCAGATTCATCCATTCCGCCGATCACAAACCTGCCCTGACGATCACAACGTCCATCATTCATCCGAGTACTCGGCAAATCCGCTTCAATGTTCCGAATCTTCGTTACTTTGCCGGTTTCTAAGTCATAAAAGGCGAGACCGGACTCAAAGGCAACGAGAAATCCACCCCCCTCGCGAGGGGCCAAACACACCACACGCTCCGGCGCGTTCCAAACCTTAGTGTCTCCGGTCTCTGGATCATAACACCACACCTCTGATTTTTGTATATCCACCCAGTAGAGCTTTTGCTCCTCAGAAGACCAAACAGGACCTTCTCCTAATGTGTTCTGACAATCAACAACACATTCTATCTCGGCTATTTTCGCCTTCATTCCCTGGATAACCGGGGTCTATGGAGGAACAGCTGCAACGACTCCAATGGGGCACCCTTTTCATTGCGTCCGACGAGGAAATTAATCCCCTTCAAGGATTGCCAAATCCTTCATGCCCCTTATCTTCCTAGCGGGTCTCCGTTTTAAGGTAAATTACAAAATTCTGAGGATGAAGAACGCGATTGCGATTACGGTTCGTTTCTAATCGCTTTAGCTACAACTATCTGGACCTGATCCCAGGAGAGCGTAAGACACGTATCTAATATGTTACATATATCTGTTTGTCAAGCGAAAAATGCATCATCATATTTAGAAGATAGAAGCCCCTTGAAATGGGTCATATCTCGCCTGCCTCGTGCATCCGGAGGCTATAGAGTATGATGGATGCCCTCCATTTTCGACATTCGGTGATAGTGCGTCCGGGTAGTCAGGACAGCTCAAGGGGATATGGAAGTCTCAATCCGAAAACCGAATCTTCCCCTTCATGCCTTCCGAAATGACGACCTCCCCATCGAAGGAGACGATCAGCCCCTCAACCCCCTCCATCGCCTCAATGAGAGCTAATCCCCTCTTGGGGCCCATCACGAAGACGGCGGTGGCCAAGGCATCGGCGCTGAGGGCATCCCTGGCAAGAATGGTTACGCCTCGGCACTCCCGGGCCGGAGACCCTGTAAGGGGATTGAGTAAATGGTGATACCGTTTTCCGTTCACTTCGAAGTAGCGCTCATAATCCCCGGAGGTAGCGACTGAAATTTCTGCGGCATCAAGGGTAGCCATGATTCGAGAACGGTTCCTTGGATCCTGAATACCGATAACCCAGGGTACACGGATCTTCTTTCCCCCCACTCGCATATCTCCTCCGGCATTAACGATGATATTCCGATATCCCCGTGAGGTGAGCAACTCGAATGCACGATCAACGGCATATCCCTTTGCAATTCCCCCCAGATCGATACGCATTCCCTTCTTCTTGAGCATTACGGTGGATGCACCTCCATCCATATGAATTGCCCGGTAATCAATGGAATGAAGGATCTCACCTACTTCATCCTTACCGGGAATGCGGCCCCCACTATCCTCTAACTCCCACAGATCCAAAATAGCCCCGATGGAGATGTCGAAATATCCCTCCGATGCCTTTGAAATCTCCTCCGCCCTTCGGATCACCTTCAGGACTTCGGCGGAAACCTTTACCGGTTTTATACCCGCCCATCTGTTAATCTTCGATACGTCGCTTTCGGGGATTTTCTTGCTCATCAAGCGCTCCACCCGCTCCATCTCTTCGAAGGCATCACGGATAGCCGCCTCCACCTCATTCACATCTCTCCCAATGACGGAGATCTCCACCAGTGTCCCCATTAAAAATCGCTGTCTCTTGATTGGCAGAGGCGACCGATACTGACATGATTGAAGGAAAGAGAGTGAAATGAGCAGAAGGATCGTAATGGGTTTGTCGAGCCGTAATGCGGAAAGACGGGGCAGGTAAGTCATCTTTGCATAAACGAAAAAAGGGAGATCAAAACTGGCGCTCCCCTTATATTGGTTCTGGAGGAGATGATGGTAATTTCTTCTCTACCATCCTTGTATTGATTTTTCACCCATACGCTTTCAAGCTTCAGCTTATTCCGAGACGGCGGTCTATTGCCTTCTTTATGATCACTGAGGTTTCCCTGTCTCCAAATGCTCCAACCCTGATCTTCACGATGGTCGCCCCGGCGGCCTTGTTTATTACATTGACCTTCACAGGGGTATCGGTAACTCGCCTCGCCTTGATGGTGCCACTGATTCCGTCTTTTGTCCTTTCCTCAATCGTGATGTTGCTATCACGCAAGGCATTCAACGTCGTCCTCCATACAGATTCGTAAGACCTGGAGTATTCTACCTTCAATTCACCCTTGATATAGGCATATGTTCCCGCTCCTGCCCCGACCCCTGCACCGGCGAGTATTACAGGTGCAGCACATCCACACCCCATGGCCAGCATGGCGACTAAAGAAATAAGCTTGATAGACTTCATTGTTTACCTCCTTAATTATTGCAAGTCCAAATGATCAGGTACTCAAACACAAATGGCCTTCTTCATCAATGACCCAATTATTGTAAATGCAATGGTGATTATTTGTAAATATCATGAGGAATTTTTTTATTCATTCGGAATTTGGCGTATCGCCTCCCTTCCTCTTTTCTGGCTATCACAGCACAGAGTATGGCAAAACCGCCTCATGACTCTCCACTGGCAATGGGGAACCCATCTCTATCGGCAGGAGGAGAAGTCAACTCCCTGAATGACTTTGGACCAGGTGGAGCGGAGCCCATGGAAAATGACGCTTATTTGGAGAGATTCCAGCCGAGATTCCCCCAGGGAGGGAATGGATCAGTAAATGATGGAGAAGTGGTCGAACTCCCCCAAATATTCTTCCCACTGGGTATCAATGCTTTGGACGTGAGCACCAGGAGGGCCCTTATGGCACCACTCAATAACCTCCTCTACCCTTTCCCGTTCTCCTTCCAAAACAGCCTCCACCTTTCCATCCCACCTGTTTTTCACCCATCCGAAGACCAGCAGGCGATTGGCCACCTCCTGGGTACTATAGCGGAAGAAAACCCCCTGAACCCTTCCTCCTATGATAACCCGTGCTCTCACCTTTTGCGCCTTCTGGCCCTTGTTCATTTAGCTGACCCTATCCCCCATCGGAAATACTGTTAATCGTATTATGATAATGTAGCAAAATTAGCATAGACCTCTTCAAATAGCAATTGCCTGAATGATACTGTCCTTCCTCTTGCTACCTTTGAATCGGTGGGTATCACACTTTTCCGGGAGATTGCCTCAGGCAACCAGGAATTCACCTTCCGAAACATATAATAAAGAATAAAATGAAATAATTACGAAGAGATTTCGTCTAAAACTGAGGGAAGTCCAGGATTGTTTCACTCGACATA
>CP070774.1:1786938-1801836 GCA_020346125.1 Syntrophobacterales bacterium
TTAAAAAACCGGCAGCCTTTACCCTGATTCTTATGGCGTTTCCAGGCAAGTATGCCAATGGTACCTCCTCCACGTCCACAATCTCCACAGTCTCAGGATCGGCCCCTGCCTTTACGGCCTCTTTTGCAGCTGTCTCCTTTGCTTCCGTTAAAACCTCGTCCCTTCCCTTTTTCTCGAGGGAGTATACCTTGTCGATTTCTCCGCTCACCTGTGCGATTACTGCCCCTATAGCATTCGCCACCTCGAAATGGGGGGGCTTGATGACTTTCAAAGCCCCCTTTAGCTCGTCTGGAATAAGGATGCTTCCCCCGCCTACGAATACAATGGGGACGGGATCCGGGCTCGTCTTCATTCTATCTATTGTCTCCTCAACCATTTTCGTTATTTTCCCGTCCGCCATTTCAGCAAATGCTCTATCCAGGTTTTCAACCTTTGATGGATCTCCAAGTCTCACCTTACTCAAAAAGACGGCTATGTCCGTGGCGGTAAGCTTTTTCCCTCCAAAAATTAAGGCCTCCTTCTCGAGTTCATAGCCGACACTCCTCGGACCTACTCTGACATCCCCATCTGTCTTTTCAACTAAGCTTCCTCCCCCCAGCCCCATTGAAATGAGGTCCGGCATTCTGAAGTTCGTTCTCACTCCGCCGATCTCCACCGCTACAGAACTTTCCCGAGGAAATCCATTCACCAGAACACCCACATCAGTTGTCGTGCCGCCCACATCAACTACTATCGCATCTTTCAGGCCGGAGAGAAAGGCCCCACCCCTCAGGCTGTTCGCAGGGCCAGAGGCAATTGTCAGCACAGGGTATTTCACCGCATATTCAGCAGACATCAGTGTTCCATCATTCTGTGTAATATAGAGCTGTGCATGTATGTCCCTCTCTTTTAATGCCTTCTCCAAGGAAGTAACCGCGGTCATTGCAACCTTCATTACCGCGGCATTGAGGATCGCTGCATTTTCCCTTTCGAGTAAACTTAAACTCCCTATTTCATGGGAAAGGGACACCGGGGGGGTTTCCCTCACTATTTCAGCCACCCTCATCTCATGTTCGCTGTTTACCGGGGAAAAGACCGCGGAAACGGCAATCGCCTCAACACCCTTCTTCTCCAAATCATCTATTGCGCTTTTTACCTCATCCTCTTCAAACGGAAAGAGCTCCCGTCCATCATACTCATGTCCGCCTTTAACAATGTGAGCATATCCCCCAATTTCCTCAACGAGATCCTGAGGCCATGAAATGAGCGGCTTTATAGACAGCGTGGCAGGTCTCCCAATGCGAACTATACCCACTTTCGCGAGATTCCTCCTCTCCACTATAGCATTTGTGCAGTGAGTGGTTCCAAACATCGCGTATTTTATTTCCTTGGGCCTCAATGAGGATTCTCCTAAGACACCATCCAGGGCGTTCAATATGCCCGTGATAATATCCTCAGTCGTTGCCACCTTTGTTTTTGCTACAAGCTGGTTATCAGCATTCAAAATTACGGCATCGGTATTTGTCCCGCCAACATCTATACCCAGACGGTAAGTCATCCTGTTTCCTCTCGCAATTTCGATATTGGTCTATATTCTATATCGTATCCAAAGTACCTCGGACCAGCAACTTCCAGTGCCCTCGCACTTCTCCACTTCTCGCTACAGGATATTCCAATAACAATGCACCTATATCCATACTTTACGGCCTCAGTAGTTATAGGGATGGCAGTCTCCAAATCGAGAATAGTTATCAAATCTGGAACACACGCAGAAACCGTGCCCCCTACTATCGCGACAAGATTCTCATTCTGAAACTGCACAGTGAGGGTCTGTCCTCTGTAGTCGTCGATGCCTTCAATCTCTGTTTGTCCCCTTGCAAACCCGCCGGTGGTCCTCCTTTCGACATCTATTATTTTGCCCTTAAAGACCTCAAAACCATCTGATGCCTCCAGCAATGCCTCTATCGGGCTCTCACCATTCTCCCTTGCCTCCCTTATCGCAGCGCCCAATCTCTGCGCAAGCCCTAAGGTTCCAGGAATGGAGGCTTTTTTTAACTCCTTTCCCGTCATCGGATACAGGGCAATCCATGCCGCCCCTCCGAACCTTACGGTAATGTCCCTCGCAATCCATTCCGCCCAGAAGTTATCACACGTTTTTAGCAAAACGGTATTGTCCCTTTCATCTGCCAAAGCCATTGGCGTCACGGGAACACCATGTATATGAAACGTAGTCATCTGCAATTCTGGAAATGCCCTCCCCATACCGTCAGCATCCACTATTGGAATACCCATCTTCGCGCCAACTGCAAGGGGAAATGTGGAATTTAACCCTCCTGCCTCGATAGGCATCGTCGCATAGACTTCCCTTCCCAGGTAATCACTCAATGCCTTAAAGGCGTTGATGATCTCCGTCCCTCTCGGAATCTTCTCTATGATGACTGTTGGGGTTCCCATTCCAGCAGAGGGTATAATCAGCGCGTCATCAGGCACCTCGCTCACACCTACCACATTGATAGCATGCCCTTCTTCCAAGGCCTGTATTGCAGTCAGTTTTCCAAGATATGGATCGCCGCCGCCGCCGGTACCAAGGATAGCCGCTCCCACAGCCAAATCTTCAATATCCTCTTTATTCAAGGTCCTCATAAAAACCACCTGTCTTTTACTATCCCCTGCTTAGAAAACAAAAAAAATGCAAATTTGTCAACTTTTTTTTGCGGGGGTTCTTGATGACTTACTCGGGGACCTTTGCGCCGAATATCCTGGTTCCTCCTCCTATCATGATGAATCAATGATTGACAGGCCAAAACGTCAATTCATGCCCCCTCCGGGACTCACTGGGAATGGTATATGAAAGCTTGACAAGTCTATTCTCGTAAATTAGGATTGCCATGTGTTCAGGAAGGGCTAAGATCTTTTAATAGTAAGGAATGGATTCTGTGAAGATCGGGGGCAATTCCCATATCGGAGGAAAGGTCACCGCTGATTACCGTAGGGATTTTGTGGTTAATGAACCGGATCTCTTCCTTGATCAAGAGGAGGTCATGGAAAAAGGTGTCTTGATCAAAAAGGAGGGAGGGGGAGATGGATATAACAATAGGAACCGAGGTGAGGGACGAATATTTAAGCTGGGAGGTTGAAGCCGGTGCCCGAAAACTGGTTGAAGATATAATGCTCACCAAGGAGGGCGAGAACGTCGTGATCACGGCCGATACGTCCAGCGATATGCGGGTCGTTCAAGCCACGGCCAGGGCTGCCTTTGCCGCCCGGGCCGTGCCCACTGTGGTACTCCATTCCACCCAAAAGGAGTCATTTATGGAGCCCCCTTCACCCGTAGCCGGGGCCATCAACCAAGCCGACGTGTGGATCGAATATGCAGTGGCCCTCGTGTTCCTCACAGAAGCCTGGAGACAGGCCTTAAAAAAAGGAGTCCGCTATATCTGCCTTACGGGAATGGACGCTATGATGATGGTCAATACCATCCAAAGGGTTCGCTACGACAAGCTTCTGGCCATGGGAGAACTTCTTCGCAATACCGTCCAAAACGCTGATAGAGTGGAGATCTCCAGCCAAGGGGGAACCGAGCTCGTCGCCTTCAATAAGGGGCGGAAGGTCCGCCAGTCTGGGAAACTGGCCGACACCAAGGGAGAAGCCATCATGCTGGGAGGGCAGGTCTCGTGGTGTCCGATGGAGGAGACGATCAACGGAAAGTTGGTCTTTGACGGCGCTCTTTACCCCCCTGCCGAATTGGGGAAGCTCAATGAGTCAGTTGAACTAACCGTGAAAGATGGAGTGGTGACGGATATTCGTGGCGGCACTGAGGCCAAGATCTTTGAAAGGTGGCTGGCCAGCTTCAATGATCCCAACATGTACCGGTTGGCCCACTACTCCCTCGGATTCAATCCCGGTGTAACCAAACCCTCGGGGAGAATCGTCGAGGATGAACGAATCTTCGGCATCATAGAAATGGGCTTTGGAACCCAGGGCCCCCAGATCAGGGGTAAGACCTGGTCGGCGGCAGCGCACACCGATGGGGTGGTGATGAATCCAACCATTGTGTTGGATGGTGTTGAGATGGAAAAAGATGGGGTTTACCAGCTTGAGAGCCTGGTCGAAGCGTGCCGGGAGCTCGGTATGCCCGGATATTGAGGAAAGGGGACCGTATAGTATAAGGTCAATGAAAGCATTATTGACGAGGCCTCCACGATCCACAAAATGCCTTTGAAAAGGAGCGCCGGGACCGGGTTGACGAATTGGCAAACGTGGTCGGGATCCGGCAGGAAACTTCGAGTATTTTGCCCTTGACAATGTGGTTATTTTTGGTATGATTTGCCAGTATTTTGTGAAAAAAGGGGTAAGGAGAAAGGAGGTTTGGGTTTAATGGACAAGAAACTCGTTTCCATTGTGGCTGCGATTATATTCTTTGGATCACTGCTCGTCTTGCAGGGGGTATTAGGGCAGCCCGATTGTATCACCATTGATAATCCCGGGCTTTACGAGACCGATAAGTACCAGGGAACTAAATTCGCGCATAAAAAGCATGCCGATGGGCTACAGGACTGCCAGAAGTGCCATCACACCTGGAAGGAGGGCGAGAAGGTAAAGAAGTGCACAGAGTGCCACATCAAGGAATCCAAGGTTACGGCAAAAAAGGCGTTTCACGCCAGTTGTAGGGGATGCCATAGGGCTATGAAAAAAGAGGGCAAGGCGACGGGCCCAACCCCTTGCACGAAATGTCACCCCAAGAAGTAGGTTGTGGCTCAACCCCTGAGGTGAAAAGGGCCGGATGAGGTCCTTCCCATCCGGCCCTTTCTTTCCCTGATGGTACTATTCTCTTCCACCCCGCTGACAAACCCATAGCACACCTTTGCATTCAAGAAAAGGCGCAAGACAGAGGGAAAATCTTTGTTTCTCTCCCCTTTTTTGGTATGATGATTTTACCTTTTTTCGTAAGTTACGTTACCAATAGGAAGGAAAGAGACCTTGGCGATGGAGGGGAGGTAAAGTGGTAAGGAGGGGGAGAGATAGTGGAGGAAAGGGTTGAGCGAATCCTGAGGGATAAACCCGAAAGGCTCTGCCTGGAACATTCGGAGCTTGAACCCATATCACATTTCGTTTCCGGCAAAGAGGTGGCCATTGCCGAATTGGCGGGGCGAGATAGCATCGCCGCGGCCATCAAAGCCCTTGAGGAGAAGGAAATAGAAGTCCTTTTGCCCGTCTACACATATACGGGTACGGAATATGGCCCTTTCGATTATGTGGAGAAAGCCGCTAAGTGGCTGAAGGGGCGATTGGGCGATGGAAGGGTGGGGAGCCTCGTCGTCCTGGGATCCCCGAAATTCTGGCATGCCCTCAACGGCCGATGGGTGAAAGAGCTCATCCTAAGATATGGGTTCTATACCCCTTGTATCGGCTGCCACGTGTACCTCCATGCCTCCCGGATTCCGTTGGCCAAGGCCTTGGGGGTGAAAAGGGTGATTTCGGGGGAGAG
Organism: Syntrophobacterales bacterium; assembly: GCA_020346125.1. Taxonomy (GTDB): domain Bacteria; phylum Desulfobacterota; class BSN033; order WVXP01. Next base: position 1,792,406 of record CP070774.1, read on the forward strand.
GGAATATCACGACGGCGGGGAAAAGATTAATCAAATCTCGCTTGCCATATCGGCCTATCGTTTTCTCCTTTTTCGTTTCGATGTGACGCTATTGACCCCCCTCGTGAAGATACGGTCCAACGCGGAAATCGATGCAATGATCGGCACGAAATGGTATGAAATGGGGGATCAACTCCAGTGTGTTTTAAGCGCCAATTATCGGGATGCGATGGGTGATTTTCATTTCGGCCCCAACCATTTCGACCTCGATCAAATCCTGGGCTATATGAGCGAATTTGCCCTTCCCATGGCTACACGGGCCATGGAGGGACTTTTGCAGGGAGAAGGGATGGATTATGCTCGAGTCGCCCGACAGGTGTTGGAGGAGAGGCCCCGTCTGACGTGGGATCTCGAAGGGGTAACATGACCATCGTATTCCTGATCCTCGACGGGCTTTCTGATAGGCCCCAAAGGGCCCTCGGTTGGAAGACGCCCCTTGAGGCGGCGGAAACGCCGAATCTGGATCGATTGGCATCCCTGGGATCCAATGGACTTCTCGATCCCCTCGCTCCGGGGATTCCCATGGGGAGCGAGACAGCCCATTTCCTCATCTTCGGCTATCCCTTGGAGGATTTTCCCGGCAGGGCTGTCATTGAGGCCATGGGAAGGAACATCCCCATGGAGCCGGGGGACGTCTTATGCCTTGGAAGCTTTACAACGGTTGTCCCCGACGGGAGGCGCTTGATCCGGAAACAGCTCGCATATGAGCACCCCGAATCCATCGATGAGAAGGCCGTAGTCGCCCTATCCGAAGACATATCCGCCTTTAAACATGAGGGGATATCGCTGGAGCTTAGATATACGGGAAGGGGTGAGGGCATTCTGTTTTTACGGGGTAGCGTGGGTCCGCATTTCACCGATTCGGACCCCTTTGAGGATGGGCGGCCGATCCTCAAGGTTCAGCCCTTAGAGGGACCTGGAAAGGACCTGGCCCAAAGGGCATCCGAAGCCATCAATGGTTACCTCTTATGGGCATACGAAATATTGAGAGACCATCCCGTCAACAGAGACCGTGCGAAGCCCATCAATTTTCTGGTCACGAAGTGGTCGGGGCGTTTTCCGGAAACACCCCCTTTACCCTTTTCGGCTAAGTATGGGTTAAAGGGGGTTGCCATTGAAAACGGACCCCTCTATGTAGGACTGGCTCGATTTCTGGGTTTGGAGCCCGTTGAAATTCCCCCCGAAAAGGATGTCACCAGAGATATGGACCAAAAGGTCAAATATGCCCTGGATAGCTTCGAGAGGGGATACGATTTCGCCTATATCCATACAAAGGCCCCGGATGTGGAGGGTCACAAGGGGGAGCCTCTTCTTAAGGCGAAGGCCCTGGAGGCCATCGACCGATCGTTGGATCCGCTGATGAGGCGTGTTCGAAGAGATTCGAACTTTCTCCTCGTCGTCACCGGCGACCACGGGACCCCCAGTTCAGGGAGCATGCTTCACTCTGGGGATTCCATCCCCATCCTCTTTGCCGGAATCAATGTCCTGAAGGACGATGTTTCTCGCTTCAACGAGAGGGATACAGCAAAGGGTGGTATGGGTCGACTTCGAGGCCTGGATATTATGAATATCATCCTGAATTTAACTGATAAGGCAAATCTCTATGGGGTGAGGCATAGCCCTCTTTATATTCCTTCGGTGTCTCGTGAACCGGTTCCCTTGGAGATTTCCTCGGATCCCTAAAGGGAGAGGATAAAACGCCTTTCATTCTCATTTGGAATGGGCCTACTTTCCGATCAAATCCTGCAAGGTCCCCTCGAGGCCTTTTTGGGGTGATTTAGATTTACCCAGTTTGGTCGAAATAATACGGCTGAGAAAGTCGATGTTTTCCTGAACCAGGGATTCATCTGATCTAAATTGATGTACTATATCAAGTTTGCCCTTTGCAAGGGTATTGGAAAAATCCTTCATCTCCCCCCCCGTAGCACCATCGATCTGCACCCGCAGTGAGGCCTTCAATTCTTTCAATTTCTTGCCTGCAAACCGGTTCAATTGACGAGTAAAAAGACGGTCGATGTCGGAAGAGATGGATAATTGAGGATTGTCCCTGGTCCCCTTGGCCGCGATACCAATGTGCAGGGAAGAGGCGGTCTTCATGACCTCCTTCACGATGTTCACCATGGGGTTTTCCGTCCCTTTATCCGTGAAACCGAGGACGAGATTTTTCACCGTGACCCCGGTCTTCAGATCAATGGAGCCACCCTTCAATGCGAGATTTGTCTTGAGGTCTAAAAACCCTCGGGTGATGTTCGCGAGCGAAAGGGGATTCTCAGAAAAAGTAAACCCATCCAACGCATACCCCCTCAGATCCAGAGATACGGTGTCGATGGGTGTCTCGCCGGTATGATCAAACATCGCATTGAGCGTTAGCCTGGGGCGTATCCCCTGGATGGCAACCCGCGTGGGTTTACCGTAGGAGGTGGGATCGGAGGTGATTCCTCGGATGGTTCCCCTAAGGGACCATTTCTTCTGCTCCATCGAAACCCTCGCTTCCCTCAAGAGGAAACTGGGCCCTTTTTTAATGGTGGGAAAGATGATATCGCGGCCCTGGGCCCGGATCCTCGTTTGCACCGGCTTATCCCTTTCTATTTTCGGCATAAAGGTTCGAATCTTGTCCGCATTGTTCCAGATAAGGTCTAAGACCTTGGCGTAGTAGGGGCCGAGGAAGGCTTCAGTCAAGCGGAGCCTTTTAAACTCCTCAATACCTAGATCCTTGAGCAATGCCCGAAGGTCCCGTTCCCTCAACGCACTCATTTGGTCCTTGACCGATTTTTGAAGCGTTGCGAGATCCCTTTCGAAGGCCGACTTTTTCGCCTCGATTTCCTTTCTCAGACCCTTAAGGGCATCGACGGTCTCCCGGAGGTTCCGCAGATCGCTTTGTAACTTCAACAAATCGGCTGGGCCCTTGATTTGTGTCTTGCGGAAGGCCTCAACGCTTTCCTGGACCTTGGTCATCATCTCATCGGCCTTGGCCTTCACGTCCAGATCCTTGAGTTTCTGTTCCCATATAGACTTAATGGTGGAGGCGTCTTCTGCAAGCTGTTTCGCCCTCCTCACCGATTCCAAGCGGTTGATATCGACTAGCTCTTTGAGATCAAATTTCTTCTTGAACACCTCAAGGTTAGGCAATTTCGGAAAGGGAAACTCAATGGACTTCTCCCCCTTTCCCTCGGCCTTGACCCTCTTTTTAAGGCGTCTAGGCAACTCCCCCGATGTTTTCCGCTTTGTATTTACCCGCACGTTCTCCATCGCCATCTCGTCGATGACAATCCTCTTGGAGAACAGAGGAAGGGCGGAGACCGAAATGGCGATATCTCCCACTTCAACCATATTCCTCCATGGATTATCGGAATTAGCCACGGCCAGTCCTCGAATCCTTACGCCAGGCCTCAAAAACCCGATATCAAGATCCTCGATTTCGACCTTCGCTCGGTTGAGGAGGCTCGCCCTTTCCTCCACAATGGACTCGACAATGCCATTCAGGAAGAAGAGGGCGAAGGCGACGATAATGAGAGCAAGCACCAGAAAGGGAATGATAAATTTCCACCGCATCTCTCCCTCCTATCCCGTGATTCCCATGAAGGTTTGGTAGTATCGATAAAATCGGCTCATTTTAGCCGCCCTCACGATTCTCCACTGTTGGAATGTGGCCGCCAGATCTGATCGGTACCTCTCAACGCCGTATTTCGCCAACCGAAATATCGGGTACAGGAGTATCAGGGAGATGACGAGGCTTCCCATGACGATGGTATTGTTGAATCGGGTAAAGGGGATGATTGCCGCATTGTACGCCTCGATCCAGAGCGGCCTCAATGTATCGGAGGTGAGAATTGCATAGCCAACCCAGTCAGAGATGGGGTCCACGCCATAGCCGATCAAATCGAAGGCAAACATCGAGAGAATGGCAGCGGTGAGGTTTACCTTGATGACGAGGATGAGGAAGACTACAACGATATTGTGAAGGCTGAACGTAGGGGTTAACCCGATGATCATGCCCAGTATTACTCCCCCGGCGATCTGTTTGGGCGTTGCCTCGGCGCTGAGAATACGGAAGATCTTGCCGATCAGTCTTAACCAGATCATCGAGTAATGCCCCCTGCAGAGGAGATTGATTGGTGAATCCCATGAGCAAATATAACCAAAATTGGGGACAATCACCAGGGTGGGTGATGCTTTTTCTTACCCGGCATTGACTTCTCGCCCATCGTTTCCATACATTAAAAGCAAGGGTGAAAATGGGTGAGTCCATGGTGGCTGTAATCATCGAGGAGAATTCCCGCAGGAATAAGCCCCAGCCTTCAGGGATCGGCTGGAGGCGGGCGATCGTCTTACGCGGAGACTCATCCGTAGAAGCATCTTTTCCGCGGTAGCCGATGCCTGCAACTATTGGCACGACCAGTCCGAGGGGGAGGTCATGGAGTTTCTCAAGTAGCTTCGGTGGCCTTGATCGCCAATACGATTCCCAGAAAGGTATATGCACGATGAGTTCGATTTCCGAAAGAATCGATAGGATTCTCGAAGTTCTTCCCAAAAGGAGGTGGTATAGGGCCTTAACGCCCTTCGAGAGATTGGTTTCCACCATCCTTTCCCAGAATACCTCTCGAGAGGCGACGATAAAGGGCTTTAAAAAACTCAAGGAGCGCTTTGCAATCACCCCGGAGGTTTTGGCCGAGGCAAGTGTCGAGGAGATCAAGGCATGTATCAAACCTTCGGGTCTCTACAATACAAAGGCCCCGCGGATTAGAGAGGTCGCTCGGATTATCCTCGATGAATATGGGGGGGATCTGGATAACCTCATACGTTTGCCCCTCGATATGGCGAGGGAAAGGTTGTTGAGAATCCCCGGGGTAGGATTTAAGACCGCCGATGTCTTCTTATCGGTGGTGTGCAGAAGGGAAAGTTTTCCCGTGGATACCCACATCAGCCGGATCGCCAAGCGGTGGAAGATGGTCAGGGGAAATGCCGGTTATGAGGAGATCAGATTGGCCTTCGAAGCCGTTATTCCCCGGGGGAAGAGGCGAAGGGACCATCTCTCCCTCATCGAATTCGGCAGGGAGATCTGTAGGGCGAGGGGGCCGCGCTGTGAAACGTGTCCTGTTTATGGGGAATGTGAATGGGAGGGAAAAAGCAGATCTAAGGGCGAGTCCTATCGGTTTTTAACAAAATCCTCATAAATCATCTGGGCCATCAATTCCGGAATAGTCGGTTCGTCCTCATGGATGTGGATTAAACCATCGGCAAGGGTTTGCGAGCTGATTGCTCCATCTGCTGGGATTTTTCCTGCGTTATCACCAAAGATGAGCTTGATAGACACCCCATTCCTCCATTTACATTTTATATATATAAAGTAAAATATACATAAGGTAAATTGTCAATAGCCACAACCCTTTCTTGTGAGCCCATGGCCTCAATGCTTACAAAATGGGATTCAGTGTGCGTCCTATAAAGTTGGTTTGGGTCTCGGGACGCCGCGGCGCACCTCCTCAACGACAGGATATACCTCTGTTGTGGATAATATTGATGCAAGGCCATTCAGTGTTAAGCGTTTGACAAGTAGTACCCATCTACAAAGGAAAAAGGGGCTGAATATTCATTGAGATTCCATCTATTCTATTTCCTTACAATTTCGACCCGTAGAAAATTTCTTTACATAAAATCCGAAAATTTCCTCTATGATAAGCGTAAAAAGTATTGTGTTCCGTGGCCCAGCAATTGCTCCATGAATCGGTGCCCTATAGGTCGCCCCCAGTTGAAACTGAACTAAGGCGTAACGCGAAGATAATGGGAGAAGAAGAGCATTGTGACAATCTGGAAGGGCAGAAATTTTCATAATGCCACACAAAACCGGGCGCAATAGCGCCCACCAATGAATTCGAGCTCACCTATCAGTGTTTCGTATGGAGATACGAGGATTGTCCCTTATATAAAAAACAACATCATGAAGGGAAACGATGCATTACAATGGCAGTGAACGAAGGAAATATCAACGGTTTAGGGTGACGATTCCTGCCAACATCGGTCTAATCGATCGAAAAGGAGGAAAAACCATCCATGACCAATTCAAGGGCTCAATCACGGATATATCCATCGAAGGGTTGGGTCTGGAGCTGAATTACCCAGGTTCGGGTTTTCTCCCCTTTGCTAATAAAATCGTGGGTGAAAAAAAGGAATTTGATTTAGAGATCTTAGCAAACTTGGGAATTAAGGTAATAAGGGGCATTGGCGAGGTCAAATGGGTTTCTATGGATCCCCCTTATTTCTTTAGAGTCGGTGTCTTCCTTAAAGAAATGGAGGATGATGAAAAGGAGAAGTGGGTCAATTTCGTAAGAAGTCAAAGCCAAAAGATTTGTAGGAGTGACTTACTATATTGAAGCAATTCATAAGGGATTTAATTATGTCATTTTTTCCACCACCCGTATGAGCATTTCTGTGGTTATCTAATGGCTTGAGATTTTCCCACCTGATGATATCGGGCGGAATCGCCGTTACGGTAAATCTTTTTTTCATATCAAAAATATTCTCAAGAAAATCCACTGATCACTATGTGAATTTCTATGCTGCTTTCCCCTTCCGTTAGGCTGAGCCCTTCGGTCTGAGTCTTTGACCCCGAGGTCGGGCCGAGGGGCTCAGGGTCGAAGACTCACGATGAAGCCTATTCACTCTCGATGGGTACCCACTTCTCCAGCGGATTACTCTCAGAAACAACGGAGTCCCCCCCTGAAAAGAGTCCGTAAACTCCAAATTTACCACCCATTGACAGGATTCGCCTTTTCTGTAATATATCATCCATGGCAATTACCATGACCGACCAATGGATCAGATCGGACGGAAGATCCCCGGATAGATTGAGGAAGGTTAAGATAACCCGAAATTACCTGAAACATGCCGAGGGTTCGGTTTTAATCGAAATGGGGGATACGCGGGTGGTCTGTGCCGTCAGTGTTGAGGAAAAGATTCCTCCTTTTTTGAAGAATACGGGCAAGGGCTGGATCACTGCTGAATATGCCATGCTTCCCCGTGCCACTGAAACACGGAGCATCCGAGAGTCCATCGCGAGGACGAACGGAAGAAATTTCGAGATCCAACGGCTGATTGGACGGTCGCTGAGGTCCATTTCGGATTTGAATGGCTTTGGGGAGAGGACGATGTGGGTTGATTGCGATGTAATTCAGGCAGACGGTGGAACCAGAGCCGCCGCCATAACAGGGGCATATGTGGCCTTAGTGGATGCCTTTAATACCATTAAGGGAAGCGGGATGATCGAGGAAATCCCTATAATGGATTCGGTGGCGGCCGTAAGCGTTGGGAGGATAGGAGGCAATCTCCTGCTCGATATGAACTATGAGGAGGATGTTTTAGCAGAGGTAGACGTGAATTTCGTGGTTACTGGAGCCGGGAATTTTGTCGAGGTTCAAGGGACTGCGGAGGAGTCGAGCTTCACCAAGCAAGAGATGGATGAGATGACCATACTGGCATTGAAGGGAGTTCGGGAGCTGGCCCGGATGCAAAGGAGGACCTTGCACTGGAGCCCTTGAGAGGAGATCCCTTGGAACTTTTTCTCGCAACGAGAAACGAGGGAAAGATAAGGGAGATAAGAGAGCTTTTAAAGGGGTATGATACTTCCATCACCTCACTGAGGGATTATCCGAATGCGCCTGAGGTGGTTGAAAACGGAGAGGCCTACCGAGATAATGTACTGAAAAAGGCCCGTTTTTTTGCTAGATGGGCGGGAAGTCTCACCTTGGCCGACGATTCCGGTTTGGAGGTCGATTACCTTCAGGGGAGACCAGGTGTTTTTTCGGCCCGATACGCGGGAGATGGCGCGGATGATCGGGAAAACAATCGAAAGTTATTGAGGAATCTGAAGGGTATCCCCCGAAAAAAAAGAGGGGCGGTGTTCAGATGCGTTATGGCCTTGGTATCCCCATGGGGAGATGAAGAGGTCGTAGAGGGGGAATGTCGCGGGCAAATAGCCCTCGAGGAGAGGGGAAAGAGAGGATTTGGGTACGATCCGATTTTCGTCATCCCGAGATATGGTAAGACTGTGGCCGAGCTTTCCATCGCGGAAAAGAATCGGCTGAGCCACAGGGGGAAGGCGCTCAGAAAATTGAAGAAGATATTGAAACGGTACGTCGGGGCGTAGCGCAGCCTGGTTAGCGCGCCTGCCTTGGGAGCAGGAGGTCGGCAGTTCAAATCTGCTCGCCCCGACCATTTTTTAACTTTATTTCCGGATGGTGAGTGAATTGTGATGGCATCGGAGAAATCCCCGATGGATGAGCACGCACAGATTGATAAGCCCAAAATGGTGAAGATTGAAAAACATCAACAAAGCCCTGGCCGTTGTCCCAATTGTCCTTTTGTCTTTCCATCTGGCTTGTGTTATCCTCAACTATTAAGAATCCACTTCCCCCGGCGAATCCAAAGCCAGCTCACGTGAAACGAGACTTTTTTTATGGATGCTTATAACTGAATGTGGTAGATAATAAGATCTCGTTTCAGAACTTCGACATGGGGCCAGAAGTTACCCCTCGGGGAATAGAGAAAGGAGGAATCCATTGACCAAGAAAATAGTAGCCATTACCTTGACAATTCTTTTTATCCTACCGGCGATATGTTTTGCCGAGGATGAGGATGTTGAGATCGGGGATATCAAACTTAAATGGAAAAAGGGCTCCCGTACTATCCATAGCCTTATGGCCCAAATTCCGATCACAAGCAATACCCGCACGCGTTATTCGGTTAAGGGTAAGTTTCTCTTCTACGATAAAGATGGGTTTGAACTCTGCAAGATTCCCTTCTGGGAAAATATGAAGGCCCAGGAAAGCAAGGTCTTGCACGTCAGTGGCTTGGTAACCGATTGGGACTATGATCAGACAACCTCTTTTATAGTCCTCATTGAAACGAAACCATCGGGTTGGCGTGGCGTGGGGAAAAAGCCACTGATACTTGAAAGGGAGTTGAAGCTTCCCCCATGGAATGGTCATGAGGAGTAGAGACCTTCAATCTTTTGAATGTCACGGGCCGGGTGAAAATGGGGAAGATAAAGGCGATGCCCCATAATCGGACCGCAAAGAGTAAGCGATGATCCCCTCTGTTTTCGATCGCTCATGGTCCAACGGTGTTCCCTAGAAATCCAGCAAGCTCCAGAAAGGCAGATTATTGACAGGGGTCTAAAAGCCGATTATAATTTTTTTTCAAAGGGCGCCTGTAGCTCAGCTGGATAGAGCAACGGACTTCTAATCCGTAGGTTGCAGGTTCGAGTCCTGCCAGGCGCGCCAGGAAAATTGGGAAGTTTTCACTGCATTTTGCATGTATGGTGGGTGTAGCTCAGTTGGTGAGAGCACTGGGTTGTGGCCCCAGAGGTCGAGGGTTCGAATCCCTTCACTCACCCC
>CP070774.1:1801936-1875102 GCA_020346125.1 Syntrophobacterales bacterium
TGAATGATCTTCTTTCTTCCCGACTCCCCCTCCTTCTTCAACCGGCCGATATAGGGAATAACCACGGAGAGAAGCTCCATGATGATGGAGGCACTGATGTATGGCATAATGCCCAGGGCAAAAACCGAAAACTTCACCAACGCCCCCCCGGTGAACATGTCGAATAGCCCGAACAACGTCCCCCTGGCCTGGGCGAAAAAGGCGGCTAGGGCATCGCTGTTAATGCCAGGCGTCGGAACATGGACTCCTATCCGATAAACGGCCAAGAGCAGAAAGGTGATAGTAATGCGCTTCTTGAGCTCTGGAATTTTAAGAATATTCGAAAAAGTACCGATCACTTAAAGAACCTCTATCTTTCCTTCAGCGGCTACGATCTTCTCAGCAGCTCCCTTGCTCACCCGATGAACCCGTAGGATGAGGGGGATGGTGATCCTCCCCCCTCCCAGTATCTTCACCCCATCATGGACCTTTTTGACCAATCCGGCCTTTCGCAAGGTTTCGACGTCGACAATGCTATTGGCCTTGAAACGGTTCAAATCCCCTATATTCACCAAGGCAAATTTCTTCTTGAAGACGTTAGTAAATCCCCTTTTGGGTACACGTCTTTGCAGGGGCATCTGGCCGCCTTCGAAACCGGGAGGAATCCCCCTCCCCGATCTGGATCTCTGTCCCTTCGTCCCCCGACAGGCGGTCTTACCGTGACCTGAACCGATGCCTCGCCCGACCCTCTTTTTCCTCCTCTTGGAGCCCTCAGGGGGCTTCAATGTTCCCAGCTTCATTCTCCAATGGTCTCCACTAAATGGGAAACTTTCTCAATCATCCCCCGGATTTCCCGCGTATCCTTCAGAGTGATTATCTTGTTCATTCTATTGAGGTTGAGCCCCTTGAGCACCTTTCTCTGTTTTAAGGGTCTGCCGATTCCGCTTTTGATCAACCTAACTCTAAGGGTGTTGGATGATTTATCCATAGGATTTTCCTTCTCTTTTAAAGGGTTTCCGCAACCTTTTTTCCTCTTTTCTGGGCAACTTCCTCGGGGGTATGTAGTTGACTCAATCCCTGAAAGGTGGCTTTAACCACATTGTAGGGATTGTGGGAGCCCAAGCACTTGGTCAATATATTCTGGACCCCTCCGCATTCCATGATCGCCCTGACCGCCGCGCCAGCGATCACCCCGGTCCCTTGTGATGCCGGCTTTAAGAGGACCCTTGCGGCGCTAAATCGGCCTATAACCTGATAGGGTATGGTTTGATTAATGATGGGTATTTTTATCAAACCGCGCTTAGCTTGCTGGATGCCCTTTCTGATGGCTTCGGGGACTTCGTTGGCCTTACCGAGACCGCTTCCTACAATACCGTCCCGATCTCCGATCACCACCAATGCACTGAAACTGAACCTCCTACCCCCCTTAACCACCTTAGCAACCCGATTGATGTGAACCACCTTATCGACCAATTCCAACTCGTCGGGATTAATCTCAGGCAATGTACTTCCTCCCCTAAAAGATCAAGCCGTTTTTCCGGGCCGCCTCCGCCAGGGCCCTCACCCTGCCATGGTATAAATATCCATTGCGATCGAATATAACCATCTTAATCCCCTTTTCAATGGATTTCCTGGCAATTAATTCACCCACTTTTTGAGCGGCCTCGGTGTTGCCAGTTCGCGTCAATTCTCCCCGAATTTCCCTGCTTATGGTTGAAGCGCTAACCAGGGTATGTCCCGTGGTATCAACGATTATCTGGGCATAGGTATGCCTCAGGCTCCGGAAAACGCTGAGCCTTGGGCGTTCAGGAGTCCCCTTCACTCTCTTCCTCACCCGCTTTCTCCTCCTCGCCCGAGCCTCAACCTTTCGATTGACACCAGTCACTCCAATCCCCATTAGGCCTTTGCCTTGCCCACCTTCAGTTTTACGTATTCATCGGCGTAACGAATTCCCTTCCCCTTGTATGGTTCGGGTGGCTTAAGAGATCTAATTTGAGCGGCCACAGAGCCCACCAGTTGCTTATCGATGCCCTCTACCTTGATATTGGTCTGCTTTTCAACTTCAACCTTAATCCCTTCGGGTACGTGGAACAAAACGGGATGCGAAAAACCAAGGGTCAATCGGAGGATATTCCCCCGCAGTTCGGCCCTATATCCAATTCCCTGAATTTCCAGCCTTTTCTCAAAACCCCGTGTCACCCCGGTAATCATATTGGCGATCAAGACTCTTGTCAGCCCATGCAGTGAACGGGTCGTGCGATGGTCGTTAGGCCTCTTCACCACTATCTGTTCAGTCTCTATGGAGATCTGGATTTCCGATGGAATCCGATGAGTCAGTTGTCCCCTGGGTCCAACGACCTCCAAGACCGCATCGGTGAGTTTGACCTCCACGTCTTTTGGAAGAGGAATAGGAGCTTTTCCGATTCGAGACACGGTATCTCCCGTTCATTACCAGACATAGCAGAGGACTTCGCCCCCCACGTTGGCCTTTCTGGCCTCCTTATCGGTAAGGACGCCTTTGGAGGTGGAAAGGATGGAAATCCCTAATCCTTTCAACACGGAGTGAATCTCATCCTTCCTCACGTATACCCTCCTGCTGGGTTTACTCACCCGTTTCAAATTGATGATCCCCCTGCGCTTGGCGTCATATTTGAGGAAAATCCTTAAGATGCCATGCTTCCTTTCATCTACGATTACCTTAAAGTTCTTGATATATCCTTCGTCCTTGAGGATCCTCGCTATAGCCTCCTTAAGATTGGATGCAGGAATATCGACCTTTTCGTGTTTCGCCGAACTGCCATTTCGAATCCGGGTCAGCATATCGGCCAAAGGATCCGTTACGGACATAGTTGACTCCCTCTACTTCCTGTCCTTTAATCTTTCGGTTACCAGCTTGATTTAATCACTCCTGGGATCTCCCCCTTCAAGGCGTATTTTCTTAGGCATATTCGACACATATTAAATTTTCGATAAAATGCCCTTGGTCGGCCACAAAGTGGGCACCGATTATACGCTCTCACCTTAAACTTATTCGGCCTTTTGGCCTTCTCTATGAGCGCCTTCTTCGCCACCTTTCCCCCAGTTAATCCATCACTCTATCAATTTTGAAAGGGCATGCCCAACAGTCTAAGCAGCTCCTTTCCCTCCTCGTCAGTTTTGGCCGTAGTGACGATGATGATGTTCATCCCCTTTACCTTATCTATCTTATCGTAGTCAATTTCCGGAAAGCTAAGCTGCTCCCGGATTCCCAGGGCATAGTTACCCCTTCCATCGAAGGACTTCCCGGAAATACCTCTGAAATCCCTTACCCGGGGAAGCGCGATATTCATCAACCGATTGAAGAATTCGTACATCCGATTTTTTCTCAAGGTAACCATGCAACCAATTGGCATCCCCTTCCTGAGCTTAAATTGAGCAATGGATTTCCTCGCCTTGGTAATAACTGGCCTTTGGCCGGTTATAAGGGCAATTTCCTCAACGGCGGAATCCAATATCTTAATGTTATGTATGGCCTCTCCAAGTCCCATATTGATAACGATCCTCTCCAACTTGGGTGCTTGCATGATGTTCTTGTATCCGAACCGCCTCATTAACTGGGGGATGACCTCCTTTTCATATTTTTCCCTTAATGTCCTCAATCAGTCCTCCACCAAAGATCCCGCCTAATGACTATTTATCCAATAATTCTCCGCACTTTTTGCACGCCCGGACTCTTTTTCCATCATCCAAGATCTTCTTCCCCACTCGAATCGGAAGGTTACACTTTTCGCAGACTACCATCACATTGGAAACGTGAATAGGGGCCTCTTTTTCGACGATGCCCCCTTGTCTTGTTTGTCCACTGGGACGAGTATGCCTCTTGATAAAATTGATCTTTTCAATGAGGACGCGATTTCTCCGTGGAAATACCCTTAAAATACGACCACTTTTTCCTCTTTCCTTCCCCGATATAACCATTACTAAATCGTTCTTTTTCAAGGAAAATCTGTTCCTCATCACTGCTTTCCGTCTTTTCCAATCATAATACTTCGGGGGCCAAGGATACGATCTTCATAAATCTCTTTGCCCTTAACTCCCGAGCCACGGGGCCAAAAATCCGAGTGCCGATTGGATCCCCTTGGGGATTGATCAAAACGGCAGAATTATCGTCAAATCTGATGAAAGATCCGTCTGGTCTCCCCACTTCTTTCTTGGTGCGCACGATCACCGCCTTGACCACATCTCCCTTTCTGATCTTGGAATTGGGTATTGCATCTTTTACGGACACCACAATTACATCCCCGATGCTGGCATACCGTCTCCTCGTTCCCCCGAGAATTTTTATGCATCCAACTTTTTTGGCACCCGAATTGTCCGCCACCTCGAGAATGGTCTGCATCTGAATCATCTATGCCTCGCCGTTCCATCAGCAGGATTCACATTGCTCTTTTGATGATTTCATTAACCCTCCACCTCTTATCTCGGCTCAGTGGACGGGTTTCAATGATTGATACGATATCACCTGTATGGCACTCATTCTTCTCATCATGGGCTTTATACTTCGCCCCTTTCTTCATATATTTTTTATAGCGGGGATGTTTTACCAGCCGTTCTACCATGACCACCACGGTTTTATCCATTTTATCGCTGTAAACAGTACCAATCAATGTTTTTCGAATACCCCTCTCCTTCATTTGACTAACCCCAAATATGATCAACTATCCGCAGGGACATCCGAGGCCTCGCGTTTTCTCTCCCTTTGCGAAGTCTTCTCCCTGAGGATGGTCTTCACCCGAGCGATGTCTTTCTTAACCCTGACGATGGCCATAGTATTTTCCAATTGACCCGTCGCATGCTGGAACCTCAAATTGAATAGTTCCTCCCTCAGCTCCCTCTCTTGTTCGATCAGTTCGCTATCGCTCTTATCCCTTAATTGGCTAGCCTTCATGGCTTCCCCCTCGACTAATAAATCGAGTTGTTATGGGAAGTTTATGGGAGGCTAATCGAAAGGCCTCCTTCGCTTTCTCCTCCGTAACGCCCTCCATTTCATAAAGGATGCGCCCTGGTCTAATCACCACCACCCAGTCCTCAGGAGCGCCCTTTCCCTTCCCCATCCTGGTCTCGGCGGGTTTCTTGGTAATGGGTTTATCGGGAAAGACTCGAATCCACACTTTCCCGGTCCTTTTAACGAATCGCGTTATGGCGATACGGGCGGCTTCGATTTGGCGTGTTGTTAACCATCCACACTGGGTCGCCTGGAGTGCATAGTCGCCGAAATTGAGCTTATTTCCTCGAGAAGAGTTCCCATTCATCCTTCCCTTTTGCATTTTCCTGTATTTCACCTTTTTAGGCGTTAACATGGCACCCTATCTTCCCCTTGATTGAATTAGGCTGTTGCTGATGTCTCTTCTTCCCCAGAACCGAAGACCTCGCCTCTAAATATCCAAACCTTGACGCCGATGACTCCGTATGTCGTCTTCGCTTCCGCGAACCCGTAATCGATATCAGCCCGAAGTGTATGAAGGGGAACCCGTCCCTCCCTGTACCATTCCCTTCGAGCCATCTCTGCGCCTCCAAGCCTTCCCGCACAGGCGATTCTGATTCCCTTTGCTCCTACCTTAAGGGCCGAGGTCACTGCCCTTTTCATGGCCCTGCGAAATGAAACCCTTCTTTGCAGTTGAAGGGCCACGTTTTCCGCCACGAGTTGGGCGTCCATTTCAACCTTCTTGATCTCCTTGATGTTGATAATCATTTCCTTTTGAGTCTTCCTCTGAAGCTCCCTTCTCAAATTCTCCACCTCGGCCCCCTTCTTTCCAATGATAATTCCGGGTCGGGCCGTAAAAATGTTGATTTTCGCCTTTTTCCCCTTATCGGCAGCCCTTTCGATTTCAATCTTAGAGACCCCTGCATGGTACAATCTCTCTTTGAGAAAATCTCGAATTCGAATATCCTCCTCCAATAACTCGGGAAAACTCTTACCAGCATACCACCTTGAATCCCAGGTCTTATTAATTCCCAATCGAAACCCCGTAGGGTGAACTTTTTGGCCCAATGTTGTATCCTCCCGAAATTGGTCTAGTAACTTTCTTCCAAGACCACCGTAATGTGGCTCATCCTCCTTCGAATTATAGTGGCCCTCCCCATGGCCCTTGGCCGATACCGCTTCATAGTCGGCCCCTGATCAACGGTGATCTGCTTTATGAAAAGGGTGTCGACATCGATATTTTTCATCTGGTCTGCGTTCGCAACAGCGGATTTAAGCAGTTTAACAACAATCTTAGCGGGGGCCCTTTTCGTAAAGGCAAGGATGTTTAAGGCCTCTTCGACCCCCTTTCCCTTAACCAACTCAGTCACCATGCGGGCCTTTCTGGGCGAGGTCCTAATGAATTTCGCCCTCGCTTTAACCTCCACAGCTCTCCTCTCTCCAGTTCCGCTACTTCTTTCCCCCTATCCTCGTCTTCTTATCCCCGGCATGGCCGTGAAAGATCCGTGTAGGGGAAAAATCTCCTAGTTTATGGCCCACCATATCCTCGGTGATGAAGACGGGGAAAAATTTCTTTCCGTTATGAACACCAATGGTGAGGCCAACCATCTCGGGCAAGATGGTAGAGCGTCTTGACCACGTCCTGATAATTTTCCCTCCCCCTCCTTCTCTCACCTTCCTCAACAGACTTTCATCGATAAAGGGACCCTTCTTGACCGACCGTCCCATTGGCCCACCTCCGCCATCTGAGGAGCCTCACTTCCTCCTCTTGACGATATACTTCTCCGTAGCCTTATTTCTCCTCGTCTTGAAGCCCTTGGTCGGAACACCCCACGGGGTAACCGGATGTCTTCCTCCAGAACTTTTGCCTTCGCCCCCACCCAAGGGATGATCAACAGGATTCATGGCCACTCCTCTGACCCGAGGCTTCCTTCCCAACCATCTTCTCCTGCCCGCCTTTCCCAGGGAGACATTTTCATGATCGATATTGCCGACTTGTCCAATAGTGGCAAAACAGTCCAACGATACAAGGCGGACCTCTCCGGAGGGAAGGCGGATGCGGGCGTATTTCCCCTCTTTCGCTAATAGTTGACCATTGGAGCCAGCGCTCCGAATAATCTGCCCCCCCTTTCCCGGTTTCAATTCGACGTTGTGAATAACGGTCCCGGATGGGATATTTCGCAAGGGAAGGGCGTTGCCGGGTTTGATGTCGGCCGACTCACTTGCCATGACGGTCTCCCCTACATTCAGGTCCACAGGAGCGATGATATATCTCTTTTCTCCGTCCACATATTGCAGGAGGGCAATTCGAGCGGAACGGTTTGGATCGTATTCTATTGAAGTTACCTTCGCCGGTATATCCTTTTTATCCCTTTTAAAGTCGATAATCCTGAGTCTTCTCTTGTGCCCACCACCCACATAGCGGACGGTCGTCCTTCCATAGTTGTTCCTCCCGCCGCTCTTCTTCAGGGATTTTAGGAGCCCCTTTTCGGGCCTGTCCCGGGTGATTTCCTCAAAGGTGGAGACGGTCTGAAACCTCCTCCCCGGTGAAGTAGGACGATATTTAACAATTCCCATGGGTCAATGTCCCCCCAGAAGGAATCGGAGCTAGGCTCCTTCAAAGAAGTCGATCCGATCCCCTTCTTTCACTGTGACGATGGCCTTTTTCCAATCAGGCCTTTTACCAAACCGTCTTCCCAGCCTCTTCACTTTCCCCCTCATCGTGGTAGTCCTGACCTCATTCACCTTTACCTTGAATATGCGTTCAACGGCTTCTTTGATCTCGATTTTATTCGCCATTTTATTCACCTTAAAGCTATATTGATTTTGGGCTTCCCGTTGGGTCGTGCTCTTCTCCGTTACCAGTGGGCTGATGATGATATCGTGGGCTTCTCTCATGATGCTAATCTTTCTTGGATTTTATCAACGACTTCTTTGACCAGAATCAAATTTTCATGATGCAATATGTCGTAGACATTCAAACCTTCAACCCTCAATACTTTAACTCCCGGTACATTCCTGGCCGACTGCTCCAGATTGAAATTTTCCTGCCCAATGACGATAAGCGCTTTTTTCATGCCGAAACGGCTGAGGACCTCCAAAAAAGATTTCGTCTTAATCTCCTTTAATTGAAACTGGTTGAGAACCAGCAACTTTCCCTCCCCGACCCTCATGCTCAATGCTATTCTCAGGGCCTGTTTCCTCATTTTCTTGGGAATGTCAAAACCAAAATCCCTCGGGGTAGGACCGAAAATAACCCCCCCTCCTTTCCAAAGAGGAGATCGGATCGAGCCAGCCCTAGATCTTCCAGTCCCTTTTTGCCTATAGGGTTTTCTTCCTCCCCCCCTCACCGCAGATCGATTCATGGTCGAGGCCGTTCCAGCCCTCCTTTTTGCCAGCTGCATTCGGATAACATCATGAAGCAGGTAATCCTTGATCTCGGCGTTGAAGATCCCTTCGTTCAATTCCATCTCTGAGACCTTCTTTTTACCCGTACTGTAAACCTTAATCAGAGGCATTACTCTCCCCGTTGAGGAAATCAAGGCTCTTCCTTCTCAGCTTTTCTTTTAGCCTTTTCCTTAACCTCTGCCTTAGCTTTATCCTCTTTCTCAGACTCTTCTTTAACCTCAGCCTTAATTTCTTCCTTTTTCTCAGCCTCAACCTCTTCCTTAGCCTTCTCCTTATCTGCCTCTACCTCAGCCTTAACCTCATCCTTAACTTCTTCCTCAACCTCAGCCTTAACCTTAACCTCTTCCTCCTTGGCTTCTCCCTCAACTAGTTCCCCTGCCTCTACTTTAGCCTTGGCCTCAACCTCAGCCTTAGTTTCTTCCCTTTGCTCAGCCTCAACCTCGGCCTTAGTCTTCTCCTTAATAACTTCTTCCCTCTTCTCTTCACGTGAATCAGGCCGAGGAGGGATTACCCCCTTTTTAGCTTGCCTTATGGTAACGATTCCATTTCGCCAACCCGGGACGACCCCCTTCAAAAAGATAAGATTCTGCTGAGGCCTAACCTCCACTACCTCGATGTTTTGGATGGTCACCCTTCGATTCCCGTAATGTCCCGGCATTTTTTTCCCCTTAAAGGTCCTACTGGGATCAGCGGCTGCACCGATGGATCCCCCGTGTCGGAAATATTCATGGGTACCATGGGAAGCCGGGGCACCCCGAAAGCCATGCCGTTTCATCACACCGCTGAATCCCCTTCCTTTACTCGTTCCCGTGACATCGACCAAATCGCCGGGCTGGAAGATATCAACGGCGATCTCCTGGCCCAGCTCATATGTATCAATTTCATCCACCCTCACTTCCTTGAGGATATAAAAGGCCCCCCTGCCGCTTTTCTTTAAATGTCCCATAAGGGGCCGATTCACCCGAGTGGGTTTTTTAGGTAAAAAACCCACCTGAAGGGCATCATACCCGTCCCTCTGCTTGGTCTTCTTTTGGATGATAGGGCAGGGGCCCGCTTCAATAACGGTAACCGGCACGATATCACCCCCTTGTGAGAACAAGCGAGTCATTCCAAGCTTTTTCCCTATGATTTCCCTTATCATTTTCCCTGCTTACCAGTGGTCGGATATACCCTCGTCGTCCTCCGTTGTGAGCTACAGTTTTATTTCCACATCGATGCCGGCGGCCAAATCCAATTTCATCAGAGCATCCACCGTTTGCTGTGTCGGATCCAAGATATCGAGGAGCCTTTTGTGGGTTCGAATTTCAAACTGCTCCCTTGATTTCTTATCGACGTGGGGGGATCGAAGTACGCAAAACTTGTTTATCATTGTAGGCAATGGAATCGGTCCGGCAACAGTAGCACCGGTCCGTTTAACCGTATCCACGATTTCCTGAACCGATTTGTCCAAGAGTTTATAATCGTATGATTTCAAACATACCCTTATCTTCTGCGTAGCCATAGAGCGCTCCCATTTCGCGGGTCAACTCAACTCTATTTCATGATATCGCTGATGACCCCTGCGCCCACGGTCCTGCCCCCCTCTCGAATGGCAAACCGTAACTCCTTCTCCATGGCAATGGGAGTAATCAACTCCACCGATAGAGAAACATTGTCCCCAGGCATCACCATCTCCACCCCCTCAGGCAACGTCACCACCCCAGTCACATCCGTCGTCCGAAAATAAAACTGCGGCCGATACCCATTAAAAAACGGCGTATGACGACCACCCTCCTCCTTCGTCAAAATGTACGTCTCCGCCTTAAACCGAGTGTGAGGCGTTATACTCCCAGGCTTCGCCAATACCTGCCCCCGCTCCACATCATCCCGCTTCGTCCCCCGTAACAATACCCCAACATTGTCCCCAGCCTGACCCCGATCCAACGTCTTGCGAAACATCTCCACCCCCGTACATACCGTCTTCGCCGTCGGCCGTATCCCAACCACCTCAACCTCATCCGCCACCTTCACCAACCCTCGCTCAACACGCCCCGTTACCACCGTCCCCCGACCACTAATCGAAAATACATCCTCAATGGGCATCAAAAAATCCTTGTCCACGTCCCTCACAGGCTCCGGTATGTACCGATCCACCGCCTCCAATAACTCCCAGATGGACCGATACTCCTCCGCCCCCTCCCAATCCTTCGATGAACTCTCCAACGCCCTCAACGCACTACCACGAATAATCGGTATCTCATCCCCAGGAAAATCATAACCCGACAATAACTCCCGTACCTCCAACTCAACCAAATCCAATAACTCCACATCATCCACCATGTCCACCTTGTTCAAAAATACCACCACCGATGGCACCCGTACCTGCTTGGCCAATAATACATGCTCCCGCGTCTGCGGCATCGGCCCATCCGCCGCAGATACCACCAATATCGTCCCGTCCATCTGCGCCGCACCCGTAATCATGTTCTTAATGTAATCCGCATGCCCAGGACAATCTATGTGAGCATAATGACGATTGGCCGTCTCATACTCCACATGCGCTATGGCAATCGTCAACCCCCGCTCCTTCTCCTCCGGCGCCTTGTCTATGTCATCAAACGCCATATAACTAGCCAACTTCTTGCCCGCCAATACCTTCGTCATCGCCGAGGTCAACGTCGTCTTGCCATGATCCACATGCCCAATCGTCCCTACATTAACATGAGGCTTCGTCCTCTCAAACTTCGGCTTCGACATCGCTCCCCCCCCTTTTTTCGTCTTATCTATTTTTAATTACTCAATTATAAACTGCCTTTTGGCCTTTGGAGATTATCCCCTCAGCCAAGGAAATTGGTACCCTGTCATAATGGGAAAACTGCATGCTAAAAGTTGCCCTTCCCTGAGTTGAAGACCTCAGGTCCGTCGCGTAACCGAAGGTCTCTGCCAGTGGAGCCTCGGCCAGAATGAGATGGCTTCCGGGTCTTGCTTCGATCTTAATTATCTTCCCCCTTCTCGCATTCATGTCACCAACGACTTTTCCCAGAAAGGCTTCTGGGACGATGACTTGGATTGACATCACTGGCTCCAGAAGGGTCGGCCTTGCTCTCCTCGCCGCCTCCTTGAACCCGATTGATCCAGCTATCCTGAATGCCTGCTCCGATGAGTCCACCTGATGATAGGAACCATCGATCAACATTACCTTAACATCGACCATCGGATACCCCGCGAGCACTCCCCTTTCCATGGCTTCAAGGACGCCTTTCTCAACTGCAGGGATGTATTCCTTTGGAATTGCACCCCCCGTAATCTGATTCGAGAATTTGAATCCCCTTCCCTGTTTTTGGGGCTCCAGCCTTAAAAAAACACGGCCATACTGGCCACGGCCACCGGTTTGTCGGACGAACTTCCCCTCCGATTCAGCCACCTTGATGATAGTTTCCTTGTAAGCTACCCGGGGTATCCCAACCCTTGCCTCAACCTGAAATTCCCTCAATAACCTGTCTACAATGATTTCCAGGTGTAGTTCCCCCATACCGGAAATGATGGTTTGGCCCGTCTCCTCATCGTGCTTTACCCGAAATGAAGGATCCTCCAAAGCCAATCTATTTAAAGAGGTGGCCAGTCTCTCCTGGTCTCTTTTGGTTTTTGGCTCGATGGAAATGGATATAACGGTATCGGGGTGATAGATTGACTCCAGAATAATGGAACTCCCCTCATCACAAATGGTATCTCCCGTCATTACTCGCCTTAAGCCTACGGCGGCGAAGATATCCCCCGCATAAACCTCCTTTACCTCCTCCCTTTCATTGGCATGCATCTTGAGGAGGCGGCCAACTCTTTCATAATGCCCTTGAGTCGCGTTGTAAATAGTAGAACCCGCCTTCAATACCCCTGAGTAAACCCTGAAAAAGGAGAGTTGCCCGACAAAAGGATCGTTCATGATCTTAAAGGCAAGAGCCGAGAGGGAAAGGCTGTCGTCAGGCTTCCTCCATTGCTCCTTTCCATCTGGACCGATTCCCTTTACGGGAGGGACGTCAAGGGGAGATGGGAGGTAATCCACCACCGCGTCGAGCAGTGGCTGTACCCCTTTATTCTTAAATGCCGATCCACATAACACGGGGACAATCTTCCTTTCTATGGTGGCCCTTCTTATAGCGCTCTTAATCTCCCATTGGCTGATTTCTTTCCCCCCAACATATTTTGCCATGAGGGATTCATCCAGGTCGGCGAGCTTCTCCAACATTTCCTCCCGGCCATCGGCGACTGAATCTAATAAGGGATCCGGGACATCCACCTCCTTGAATTGTGAGCCAAAGGTGGACTCATCATAGAGGATTGCCTTTTGGGTGATCAGGTCGATAACCCCCTCAAACTCTTCTTCGTGACCCACGGGAATTTGGAGCACCAGGGGTGAAGCGCCGAGTTTCTCCCTGATCGCCCGGACGCACTTGGTGAAATCGGCTCCGACCCGATCCATCTTATTCATAAATGCGATACGGGGAATAGAGAATTTATCGGCCTGTCTCCAGACTGTCTCCGATTGAGGTTCTACTCCCTCAACGGAGTCGAAGATGGCAATAGCCCCATCCAATATCCGGAGGGATCTCTCCACCTCCATGGTAAAGTCTACATGACCAGGTGTATCGATAATGTTGATGCGGTGATCCTTCCAAAAACAGGTGGTCGCAGCGGAGGCTATGGTAATTCCCTTCTCCTGCTCCAACTCCATCCAATCCATGGTAGCAGAGCCCTCGTGAACTTCACCCATTCTATGAATGACCCCGGTGTAGTAGAGTATCCTCTCGGTGGTAGTGGTCTTTCCGGCATCGATGTGTGCCATGATCCCGATGTTTCTGATTCGATGTAAAGCAATGATGCGTGCCAAATTCCACTTCCCCAATAAGATATAGGCTAAAAGCCAACGCGTTTGAGTGATAGGAGGGGTTTTCAGCATACCGCCCAATCTTTATTACCATCGGTAATGAGCAAAGGCCTTATTAGCTTCCGCCATTTTATGGGTATCTTCCCTCTTCTTTATTGCTGCACCACGTCGGTTAGCAGCATCAATTAACTCAGCAGACAAGGCCTCTTCCATTTTTATTTCAGGTCGCTGCCGCGCATATGTGATGATCCATCTAATGGCCAACGCCGTCTTCCTTCTCGCTCTTACTTCAACGGGAACTTGGTACGTTGCTCCTCCAACCCGCCGCGGTTTAACCTCGATCATGGGTTTAACATTATCGATAGCTTGTTTAAATATTGTTATGGGATCACCTTTGGTCTTTTCACTAATGATATCGAACGAACGGTAGAGGATCTTCTCAGCCACGCTCTTTTTCCCCTTCCGCATTATGGCATTGATGAATTTGGCAACCAATAGATCATGGTATTTGGGATCGGGCAAAATTGTTCTTTTGGGAACTTCTCTTCGCCGTGGCATTTAAGCTCATCCCCTACTTTGGTTTTTTCGTGCCGTATCTCGAACGACTTTGTTTCCGGTCATCAACTCCAACGGAATCCAAGGTTCCCCTGATGATGTGATATCGGACTCCGGGAAGATCCTTTACCCTCCCACCCCTTATCAATACGACGGAATGCTCCTGAAGATTATGTCCCATTCCCGGGATATAGGTAGTCACCTCCAGGCCGTTTGTTAACCTCACACGAGCTACTTTTCTCAGGGCGGAGTTAGGTTTCTTTGGGGTTGAGGTATAAACCCGAATGCAAACCCCCCTTTTTTGAGGAGATCCCTTCAAGGCTGGAGCGGTTGTCTTTTTCTTGAGAGCAGTTCGTCCCCTCCTAACTAATTGGCTAATTGTGGGCATGTAACCCTCCCATTCACCATTTGTTAAATCTATTATGTTACTATTTTTTTCCCCCTTCTTCAAGATTCATGGCCAAAACTTTTGAAAATTACCAGTTTTATACTTATGTGTCAAGATCTTTTCACCATGGGTTTTTATACACCTCTTTTATTGTGTGCCACCATGTCATCATCAAGATATTCCAATTATCATTTTAAAAGGAAGCAGGTAATGATGAAATCTAGATGTGGTCTTCAGGTGAGAAAAGGATTCCAAGGGAAAATCGAGAGTCCCCAAAGGAGCATATTTCGGGGCCCAAACCCACCGATTGGATGGACTCACATTCAGGATGCTCTCCGCATAAGGTTGGGCAGGAATTTGGTGGGTATGCCCATCAAGTCGAATCAAGGATCCAAAGGATTGAGGATTTCTTGGATTCCCTTTAAAATTGACCCTGGGAGGGACAGCCATGGGAACTGGACTCAATGTTCATCCCGATTTCTCAAGGCGGGCTGTCGGCCAAAGGAAAAGCTCGATTCCCTCCTCTACCCGAGGAGAATGATCAAAGGGGATATCCTTGCATAAGGGAACTAAGGAAGTCTCTATTTATCGAACTTCCACGATCATCTCGACCTCCACCGGCGATCCCAGAGGAAGTTCGCTCGTCCCTATAGCCAGCCTTGAATGTCTCCCCTCCTCACCGAAGATCTTAACCAACAGGTCCGATGAGCCGTTTAGCACCTTTGGTTGCTCCCCAAACCCGGGAGCGCTATTGATGAACCCCGTCACCCGGACAACCCTTCGAACTCGATCTAACTCTCCCATCACGGATTTAATAGCTGCCAAGCAGTTCAATACTGCAACCTTTGCACACTCATACCCTTCCTCCACGGTAAGGTCGCTCCCCATTTTACCCCTTGCCTTCAACTCCCCTTTAATAAAGGGAAGCTGGCCTGAAGTGAATACATAATTCCCCGAATGGACCGCGGGGACATAAGAAGCCACCGGTTTAGGAGCCTCGGGCAGCTCCAATCCTAAACCCTTTATCCTTTTTTCAATCTCCACTGTACTCACCCCCTTTATCGTCTCAATCCGGCTATCGTTGGCATGGCATGTACTTGGCAACGATTTCTTTCTGATCAACTGGTTCTGCCATACTCGCACTTTTCAGCATTACATTCGTTCCGAATAAAGAAAGCTTTCTTAACCGTTCTGACATTATTTATGGAGGTACCGAAGTTTCCTAAGGCAAATTGAGTGAAGCGAAGCCTTTCGTTCGCTATGAGATGAAGATGCTCGCCACCGCTCTTCGCTTATTCTGTCCCCCAAACTGGCTTTACATCTTCGCAAAGTTACAAGGGGATGATACACTGATTTGGTCCAGTCTGCGAGCCATCTTCCGTTAACGGGCAGGTATCAATACGAGATAGTAACGGTGCGACATGAGCTACTGATCTTAGGTAATCTCAAGAAGTTGGATATCGAAGATTAGATCACTTCTCGCCAGAGGATGATTTGCATCTAATGTCACCTTCGATTCAGAAACACCAGTTACCAGCGCCTGAGTTGCTCGGCCATTCGTATGGCGAAACTGTAAACGCTTACCGACTTCCAGTTTCACGTCTGCGGGAATCTGTTGTCGATCAACCTCTACTACCAGTTCATCTCGGTATGGACCGAATGCTTGATCCGCTGGAATTTTTTTCGTTTTTGATTCGCCAGGACTCATCCCGACAACCACTTGTTCGACGCCAGGGATTATCTTTCCCTCACCTACTGTGAACTCTAAAGGCTCACGGTTTTCTGAGGAATCAAATACCGTGCCATCCTCCAATTTGCCCGTGTAGTGAACCTTCACGGTATCACCATTTTTTGCCTTTACCATTTCTCTGCTCCTTTCGTTTTTTAGCAGTTAAGGGCAAAGAGATGTATTTCCCGGAAGGAGAAAGATGGAATTATTGCTATTTCCTTCCTGGGTTCCTTGCAAGGTACAAGTGATGCTTCCCTATTTGGAGAGGTGACCGGCAATAGATCTTCTCCGTTTGAGGAATAGTACGAGCCTGGTCGATTTCCGGCCAGCCGTCAAGAAAAAGATATGACTCCGAAAGTCAGGCCTAACACTCTAAAATCCTTATCAAAGCTTTCTCTTATGGGCCCAAGCCTGAGGTCGCTACTCTGGTAAAGAAACGATCCTTCAGAGCGAAACCGACCCGCCAATAGAACCGGACCATAATCCTCAGAGCACCATAAGATAGAGCATTGTCAAACATCAAGCGAAAGGAGGACCGCCGAAATTACGTGCATCCTCGATGAGTTTTCAGTTATGACGGACCTTCCGTCAGAAATCTCTCCACTTTTGCTTTTTCTTTCAGTTTCTCAATGTATAGAATTATTTCTCTCTGAACTTTTTCCTCCTTGAGATGGCGATCAAGCCTGTCTTTGATGTCCTCGTAAGCGATGGTCGTTTTGGGTTTTCTGCCGATGACCTTAATTAGGTGGTATCCGAACTCAGTCTCGACAATGTCACTGACTTCGCCCGGTCTTAAAGTAAAGGCCGCCTCTTCAAAAGGTTTCACCATTTGTCCCCGCCCAAAGTAGCCTAAGTCCCCACCCTTGGTACTACTGGGACCTTCGGAAAACTCCTTGGCAAGGACGGCGAATTCTTCTCCTTTTTGCACCTTCTCCCGGATCTTTTCCAATTTTTTACGGGCCTCGACCTTCCGCGATTCGTCCGCTCCGGAATCAACCTTGATCAGAATGTGGCATGCACGCACCTGCTCAGGTTGTTTGAAAAAATCCGGGTGGCTATCATAGTAGGCTCTGCTTTCCTTGTCGGAAACCGTAATTTTCTGAACAAACTGTTTATCAATGAATTGTTGAATAGCCATCCCCCGGTTAAACTGCGACTTTACGTCTCCCTCAGAGAGATTCGCCTTATTCAACGCACTTTTGAATTCAGCTTCGCTCGAAAATCGTTCCCT
Source organism: Syntrophobacterales bacterium (assembly GCA_020346125.1). Classification (GTDB taxonomy): domain Bacteria; phylum Desulfobacterota; class BSN033; order WVXP01. Next base: position 1,819,051 of record CP070774.1, read on the forward strand.
CAGCTTCCCTACCTGTTCATTGATTGCCGCCTCATCAATGGTGATTCCCTGCTTTTGGCTTTCCTGATAGAGGAACTCACGATTGATAAGGTTTTCAAGGACTTGGTTTTTGATTGCTGAAAGCTGGGAATCGCTGAAGGGCTCTCCCATTTTGGAAAGCTGTTGCTGGACACGGCTCATCTCCCTGTCAAAATCCCCCCGGGTGATCACTGAGCCGTTCACTACCGCCACCCTATCCTCTGGAGGTTGTTTTTCTCCTGCCAATGCGTGTGAACCAACCAATGCCAGAGCCAAAACCGCTTCGAGTATCCAAAACCATCTGCACTGTTTCGCCTCCATACATATTTCCCCTTTTCGATACGCTAAGAGGTGAGAAAATTCGCTCGTAAAAGGGGCAGTCAGTATGAGCACAAACCTCCTGTCATGCAAGCAACCCCAACGAACCCCTCGACTACCCGGAAAACAAGGCTTATACGGTCTTAGTTAAAATCTTTCCCTCTTCCTGAAGCCTGATCTGCCGAAAGCGCGTTTTGGGGCCTCCCTCTTAGGCCTAGCTTCCTGGACAGTAATCTTCCTTCCGGAAAGTTCTCCACCATTTAATTTCTTTATGGCCTCCTGGGCCTCTTCTTCAGTGGCCATTTCCACAAAACCAAATCCTCTTGAGCTGCCGGAATATTTATCCCTAACAATGTTGGCTGCAATACATTCGCCTATTTCTCCAAAGTTTTTCTTGAGATCCTCTTCCGTCACTTCATAAGACAAATTGCCAACGTATAATTTCTTAGACATCTTTTTCCCCCTGTTCGTAAGTCCTTATGCCCATTTATAATAACCGTCGTCTAGCTTTGCGTCCCCTTCGGTTGGCCTCAAGTCTTTTCCGCTTCTTTTTGACACTAGGTTTCTCATAAAATCGTCGATTTTTCAGTTCCTTTTTCACACCTTCCAATTGCATCTTCTTGTTGAGTAACTTAATAGCCCTTTCAATATTTCCCTTTACCTCTACGCTGATGGACATTAAACCTCCTTTCCTATCGCGATACTTTGAATGTCTCTAACCAGCATATGGAATTATTAAATCTCGCTGGGAAAAGCCGATTGAAACGATTGTTGCATCATTCCCCTTAGCTTTCCCTTCCAACCGTTGCCATAATCTCGTCATTAGATAAAAAAACCCCTCAGGATCCTAGAAAGTCCCGAGGGGTTTCGAAATATTAAAGCACTAGGGCCTTCTAAGAAGCTCTTATTATTTTATGTTGGAATAAATAAACATGAAAGTCAAGTATTAAATCTTCGTTTCGTGACAATCATTTGTAGAGGGGCAAAGAGGTGGGAATCTTCCACTTTTCTCCGAGAAATGGAAGCTTTCTCCTGGAACAGATTTCAGGAAACGCAGGAGATTAGTTTTCAAGACCTAAAAATGTGCATACAATAAGGAAGAGAATTTTAGAAAAATAGAGATTAAATGGAGATCATAGATTGGATAACTATTTTAGGGTAATTATGAGAAATAGTATGATATCTGCAAACCGGAAATAGACGTTAAATTTTCGATTTCAATTACTATGAAAATCTTTTATAATCCCGTCGAAGGAAGCTAAACGATGGTCAAAAAACTTCCCCTGGGCAAATTGAACTTCGACCTCCTCGAGAGACTATTGGGAAAATATCCCGGAGTCATGGATGAGCGCTTGGTCGTCGGGCCAAGGGTAGGTGAGGATGCGGCGGTCATCGATTTCCCCGATCGATATCTGGTAGCGAAAACCGACCCCATCACCTATGCCATGGATGAAATCGGCTGGTATGCGGTTCACATCAATGCCAATGATGTTGCCATAAGAGGGGCAAAGCCGAGGTGGTTTCAGCCAGCCATCCTTCTGCCCGAGGGACGTGCCACGGAAGACGTTGTGGAGGAGATATTTGGCCAAATATCCCGGGCCTGTCGCGATATGGGGATTACCATCGTGGGGGGACATACGGAAATCTCACCGGGACTTGACCGTCCCATCGTGGTGGGATCTATGTTCGGGGAAGTGGAGAAGGCAAAGCTGGTAACAACTTCTGGCGCAAGGACGGGGGATAATATCCTTCTCACCAAGGGGATTGTTATCGAGGGAACAGCCATTATTGCCAGGGAAAAGCGAGAAGATCTCCGAAAAAGGGGATACGATGAGGGATTTCTCCAAAGGTGCATGGACTACCTGTACGAGCCGGGAATTTCGGTGGTCAAGGATGCCCTTTTAGCCAATCAATTCGAAATTCACTCTATGCATGACCCCACGGAGGGAGGCTTGGCAACGGGTCTATACGAGATGGCCAGGGCCTCAAGGGTTGGCATGCTCATTTATGGGGATAAGATCGATCTCCTTCCCGATTCCGAAAGGCTCTGTGCCGAATACGGCCTCAATCCCTTGGGAACCATCACATCGGGATCCCTGGTATTGGCCGCCGACCCCGAAAATGCCCAAAAGGTATTGGAGGCATACCTCAACGCCGATATAAGGGTTTCAGTAATAGGAAGAATAGAAGAAAAAAGTTTTGGGATAAAGATCCTCAGAGATGGCAAGATTGGGGATCTCAAATGGTCCGAGAAGGACGAGATCACCAGGATTTTCGAGTAATTTACCGTATTATTTCTGGTGAAGGCTTCAAATTGAAAGGCAAATCGTTACGGTGAGGATTATTTATTTAAGGTTGAAATATATGCCATTCTAAACCGTCCTGCCCTCATTCATCCATCTTGAACGCGAAGGAAAAAAATTATGGTTCTTCTCTCGGTTTCCTACCGAAAACGACAATGGTCTCCTTGTCCTCGCTTATTATCGTAGAATCTCCCCGGGTCTGAGGCACCGCATCCAAGCGCTTCGGTGAACTTCCTTTTATCTTGGCCGATTCTATCTCCCTTCTCATGTGATCCATTGCCCTCTCTATTTCCCTCAACCTGCCCTCCACGAAGGCCCTGTGGGAGATTTCTGCCACCTCCAGAAGCCTCTCAAACCGTCTGTAAACCTTATTGCTCTTGGAATCCCAGTAAATATTGGTCACGATAAATAAAACCACGATCATGGATGTAATGGCGATCACATATCCAAAATGTTCCATAGTACCCCCTCTTTTTTTAGAAAAATACTCGAGTAACCCTTCAAATTGAAAACCTTAATGATAACAATTGTTTTTATACTATATCGTTTGGTAAGTCAAGAAAACAATTTGAGAGACCATGGTTTATCCTCCAGTTTAAGAACAACTCGATAAGGAAAAATACTGTACCAATGCGAGGAGATAGGGTGAATCGGCGTATATCATTCAAGAAGTCCGGTGGATAATTGGTAAAGCAGATAAGGTCTGTAGGGAGCATTGCTGGAAAAATGAAGATACTTGTGGGTTCCTCGACTCCAGGTCTCCTTTATAGGCGAGCTTCAGAATTATCGAGAAAAAGGGTTTGAGAAGCGGAGGACGACTTTTTCAGAGATCTCACAATTGGTTATTGACAAATACGCAAATGATGTTATTACATAATGCTATAAATCGATAAAAAGGAAGCGAATCGAGGGAGGGGGAATCCCGCCTAAGACTCTACCTTATCGTAGCTTTCCGTAGGATTTGGCCTTTATCGGTGAATAATTCCCCCTCCCTTTTTATATTCGGTTTCCATACTTTTTTAAAAATCTCAAGGCCTTTTCTGCCGTCAGCTTCCCGTCATGGATACAGTCGCTGATACCGATTCCGCGGTAGGCGCATCCCGTGAGGTACAGGCCTGGATGGCGGAGAAGCCTCTCCTCCAGGCGGCTCAATATTTCAGCATGTCCAAGCCTGTACTGAGGCATTGACTTATCCCAACGATACAGCCGAGTCAGGATTGGATCAGCCGTTATCCCCATAATATCCTTCAACTCCTTCCGGACCATATTGATTATTACATCATCATCCATTTCCAATAAATCCTCATTTTGTGCACCTCCCACAAAAGCCCTCAAGAGGAAGGAATCAGGCGGGGACCGATGGGAGAACTTCACCGATGTCCAGGTGGAAGCCATGATCTTCCGCTTCTCGGCTCGGGGAATGACAAACCCGAACCCATCTAAGGGGTGATGGATCTCAGCCTGGCGATATACCAGCGAGATCGTTGCCGTCGAGACAGAGGAGATGGAAAATAGTACCTCCGATAGGGTCCAATCCAAGGCCTGGAGAAGCTCCGCCGTGACAGTGACCGGGGTAGCCAAAATAACACAATCAGCCCCCAGGGTTTCGCCACCCTCACAGTGGACCTCATAGGTGAAATTATTGAGGGAGGCGTTATTACGGGGACGATTTATGCGGATCACTTTTTTATCGGATAGAAGCGATCGTCCATCCAGCCGTGCCTTGAGGGCATCGGTCAATTCCATCATTCCATCCAAAAGGGTCATAAACATCGTCCGTTTTGGGCCGGAACGCCTTTGAGCGAATTCCCTGGCCATCCTCCTTCTGGCCAACATCCCTCGTATGAGGCTCCTGTATTCCTCTTCTAACTGGAGAAAACGGGGAAATGTGCTCATGAGGCTCATGGTCTCGGGGGTGCCGGCATGAATCCCGGCCACCAGGGGCTCGGCAATTTTTTCGAGGGCCTCGGTTCCCAGCCTTCGTCGGACGAATTGGGCTAGGCTCTCCTCTTTGGCGGATCGTTTCCTGGGGAGAAAAAGGTCCATGGCCATGCGGAACTTCCCCGGAAGGGAGATGAGGGAGCTTTTGAGAAAGGGGGTGAAACTCGTGGGGATCATGAGCATGAAGCCCTCCGGCAAATCGTGTAGTTTTCCCCCGGATAGGATGAAAACCCGGCGGTTTTCCTCATTTGTGCAGAGGAGGCGATCGCCCAGGCCGAGGTCCTCACAGAGCTGTATGGCCCATGGCTTTTCGGAGAGAAAACAGTCCGGGCCTCCCTCAATGATGAAGCCGTCCGCCTTTTCCGTGACGATACATCCGCCGAAACGCTTCCCCTTTTCAATCAGGACCACCTCAATATCGAGTGCTGACCGGGAAAGTTCACGATGGAGGTAATAGGCTGCGCTGAGCCCCGAGATCCCACCTCCGATAATGACTGCTCGCATCAACTCCCCACCTCCATTTCGTCCCGAGACCTCCATATTGGGTTGGAAAGATGTCCATGTACAATTGAGAAAAGGGCCTCGATGAACCTATCGCAGTCGTTCAGGCACGGAGATCGTCGGAATACCATCCCCATCGATTCAGCCTGTTGCTTATTGAGAATATCGATATCATACAGGGTCTCCACGTTATCGCTCACAAACCCCACTGGCATTATCAGGACCTCCCGATGGCCCGCTCCCATCAGATCTCGTAGGACAGCGCTCGCCTCCGGACCCAGCCAGTCCCTCCGGTTACTTCCTGCACTCTGGAATGCCAGTCGCCATGGGAGGGAACCAACAATTCCCATGATTCCCCGGATCGTTTCTTCGATCTGCTCGACGTAGAGATCCCCGGTTATGGCCCTTTTGGGGAGGCTATGGGCGCTGAAGATGATATGGACCCTATGGCGTACCTCAACGGGGAATTGCAGAAGCCCCTCTTGGATCGTCTCCACCAAGGCTTGGAGGAAAAGGGGGTGGGTGTGCCATCCTTTCACGAGCGAGATCTCTATTTTTCCCTTCAAAGTGGCCATTGTCCGTCGCAATTCCAGCAGGTATGGTTCGGTACTCAGCTTGGATTGGAAAGGGCTCAGGCTGAGGCCAATCACACGATGTATCCCATCATTGAGGATTTCCCTCAGGGTCTCGGCGATAAAGGGGTGCCAATGTCTCATTCCCACATAGACTTTGAACCAAAGATCTTGTGCGTTTAATCTATTTTCAAGCCCACGTGCCTGTCGAAGCGTGATATCCAGAAGGGGGGAACGCCCCCCAATGAGCCGGTATCGGTCCTTTGCCTCATTAAGCCTCTGGACGGAAACCCCTTGCCCCAAGACGTTTTGAAGGAAAGGCTCAACTTCCTCCGCCGAATTGGGTCCGCCAAAAGCCATAAGAAGCACTCCGATGGGAGACTGACGCCGAGGCATTAGCACCTATCTCCTGCTCAGCCGATGGACGGCTTCCACCATGAAGATGACGTTTTCCACAGGGGTTTCCGGCAGGACTCCATGTCCTAGGTTGAAGATATGACCGGGACGATTTCCTCCCGATTCCAGGACCTTCTGTACGTGGGCCTCGATCATCTGGTGTGAGGATAAGAGAACCGATGGGTCCAAGTTTCCTTGGATCCCCACATCATAGCCCAAACGCTCCCATGCCACCTTCAAATCCATACGCCAGTCGATGCCAATCACATCTCCCCCTGCCTCCTTGATAAGGTGGAGAAAGCCACTGGTTCCCACGGAGAAATGGATAAGGGGAGCCTGCTGCCCCGTTTCCTGGATCAGCCTTTTGGAATAAGGAAGGACATGGTCCTCGTAGTCCCGGGGACTTAAGCAGCCAGCCCATGAATCAAATAGCTGGAGGGCATGGGCTCCCCTATGGACCTGAGCCCTCAAATATCGGATGGTGACCTCCGTCAGTTTTTCCATGAGAAGATGCCACCAGGAAGGTTCTCCTAACATCAACCCTTTCGTCTTTGAATAATCCTTTGAATGTCCCCCCTCAATGAGATAGCTGGCCAAGGTGAAAGGGGCCCCCGAGAATCCGATGAGCGGGACCCTCCCCTCGAGCTCCCGCCGTACGATTTCAATGGCCTTTAAGAAGAAGGAAACGTGCTCCTCGGGCTCGATGATTCGGAGACGCTCGATATCCTCTCTCTCTTTGATAGGGTTTCGGATCAAAGGACCCTCACCCTCGGCGAATTCCAGATGAAATCCCATTCCCTCCAGGGGGAGGAGGATGTCACCGAATATGATGGCGGCATCGACCCCCAGCTTCCGGACAGGAAGGAGGGTAACCTCGGCTGCCAAATCGGGGGACTTGCATAGGTCGAGAAAGGCCACTTTGCGCCGAATGTCTCGGTATTCCTCCATATATCGCCCGGCCTGGCGCATCAACCACACGGGGGTATATTCCGTCGGCTCCCTTCGGCAGGCCCTTAAAAAGACGTGATCTTCCCCCATGAACTTATCCCCGAAGGTTTCAAAAGCCAGTCATATCAAAGAAAAATATACCACGTGCCAAAGGATGGATGTCAACCTCAATCTCCGCAGAAGTTTTGGAGAACACCTTTGTCCATAAGCGTAATGGTCTTATGCTATCCACATGGAATGATGGAATGTTGGAGTATTGGAATAGTGGGTATCAAAAGCGTAAAGGCGTTACTTCTGTTTCAGGAGCGCTTCGCTTAAGGATCGCTTCGCTGAGGCACAGGGCAAGGCACTCTTGGCCTTCAGCCTCAAATCCGCCATAGGTGGATGCTCCTCCAACCTCTATCAGGGTAATACCTATCCATAAATACATCATTCCAGTATTCCAATATTCCAGTTGCGGCAAAGTCCCTGAGTTCCTATGGAACAAGCAGGTTATAAAAATACTTCTTATAAAATTCAGGGAACTTCAGTAATTTCTCCCTTGACAAGGATTTCCTAAAAATGATTACCATATGACAGTTTTTTTAACTATCGAGAAGAGATAAGGTGGGGTGGTTATGCCCTTGGTGACCTTAGGCGCGGAAGTTCTGGAAGGCGTTGGTAACTGGAGGACGGACACCGAGAGAAAATTGAATACCAAATCGACCAAGTGCCCCTATTGCAAGCTTATTTTCGAGGAGAGAGAAGGATGAGGATCGTGCCGGCAATTCTGACCGACAATCCACAGGACCTCAAGCAAATGCTTGTCCAAGCGGAGACATTCACCGATTTCATTCAAATCGATTTTATGGATGGTTCCTTCGTCCCTTCCAAGAGCATTGTCCCAGAAGATATGGCTGAGATCAAAATGAGGATTGGTTGGGAAGCCCACCTGATGGTCAAGGACCCCGTCCACTACATTTCCTCTTTAAATAGGGAACGGCTCGAAAGGGTCGTTTTCCATTGGGAGGCTGACCCCCGCCCCGAATCCATCGTTTCGGCCATCCGTGGTTTTGGATTGTCTGTGGGGCTCGCCATAAACCCAGAGACGGCGCTCTCCCAGTTTGAGGACTTCGTTCCCCAAATCGATTCGGTTCTCTTCCTATCGGTACATCCTGGTTTTTACGGAAGCTCTTTCGTCGGAGAAGTCCTTGAAAAGATAAGAGAATTTCGCTCCCATTTTCCATCCACTGTCATTGGGATTGATGGTGGAATAGCGCTGGACAATATTCAAAGTCTGAAATCATTGGAGATGGATTACGTATGCGTCGGAAGCCGTATCTTTCGCCATGATGACTCCCGTAAGAGTTACGAGGAATTCGTAAAGGCTATTGGATAATGTCACCTCGAAAAATCCTCACCCAACAGCCATCCGCTCATGCTCATTCTGCCCCTTCCCTCAGGAGGAAGATCGCATCATTTTGAAGTATAATTTGATGAAGTGGGCTGAAAAGCAACTTCCCATCAAGAGGAAAGGAGGATGCTATCCGATGTTTAAGGGTGCCGACAAGGTTTTAAACCAAACGGGGGATGCCCATTTGGAGAAAGCCGCCGAGGATTTATCGGCCTCATTGAGAGAAGCCATCGGAGATCTCCAGGCCCAATTTTTCGACCTGGAGGCGGGTCATGTGAATTACCGGGCCATGAAGGGATCGCCGGAATACGAGGCCTATCTTCAAAAAACGGGCCTCCTGAGGAATTTCGATTTAGGCCAACTCAAAGAACGGCATGAGAAACTGGCCTTCTGGATCAACCTCTATAACACCATGGTGATTCACGGGGTGATTGATTGGGATATCCGAGAAAGCGTCAAGGAAAGGAATGGGTTTTTTACGCGCCTGAAGTATGATATCGGCGGTTATCTGTTTTCCTTGAATGACATAGAGCACGGGATTCTCAGGGGTAATTCGAGGCCGCCTCACGGAGTCTTCAGGCCTTTTGGGCAAGCTGACCCGCGTTTTGCATTCATCGTCGCACCCATGGATCCCCGTATCCATTTCACCCTGGTTTGTGGTTCCAGATCATGCCCGCCCATTGGATTTTATACATCGGAGCGGATTGAGGAACAGTTAGAATTGGCAGCGGCTAGCTTTGTCAATAGCCCAGAAGTGGAGATTATCTTCTCCAAGAACTTATTGAGCACTTCCCAGATATTCCGGTGGTACCGTAAGGACTTCGGGGGGAACCGGAGGGCGATTATTCAGTTTCTCCTGAGGTACCTTGATGCGGGCGAGAAGAAGGATTTCTTGGAGAGTCATAAAGATTCGGTAATTGTCCGATACCGGGAGTACGATTGGAGCTTGAATCATTGAGGCGCCTTTCCCCTGTATCTGCAACCGTCCTTTACACAGTGCAGGGTCACCTCTCCCCTCCTGCTGAACTTTTCTATGAGGAAAGGGGCGCCGCAACGAGGACACTGCTCCCGTACCGGCCTTCCCCACGTGGCAAACTGACATCGGGGAAAATCGCTGCACCCGTAGAAAACCCTTCCCTTACGGGTTCTCTTCTCCACCAATTCACCCCCGCATCCCTCAGAGGGGCACGGTATCCCTAAAGTCAGCGGTTTTGTCGCCTGACAACGAGGGTAATCGGAGCAAGCGAGGAATTTCCCGAATTTCCCATTTTTTACTACCATGGGGCGGCCACACCGATCACACCGATGTTCGGTATCCTCGTGGGTTTCGATGACAATTCTCCCCTCTCCATCTCGGAAAAAATCCTTGGTATTTGTACATTTCGGATAGGTGGAACAGGCCAGGAATTGCCCCATTTTCCCCCACTTTATCACCATGGGATTGCCACAGACATCGCAGGGGATATCGGTCATCTCCCCCTTTCGTTTCACGTCCCTCATGGACGTCTTGGCCTTTTCCAAACTTTCTCTAAAAGGCCCGTAAAACTGCCTCAGCACCCTCACCCACCCAACCTTCTCCTCTTCGATCTTATCCAGTTTATCCTCCATTCGAGCCGTGAACTCCACATCCAGGATATGGGGGAAGTTTCCAACCAGGAGATCCGTTACCAAGAGCCCTAATTCCGTGGGGACAAATTTTCCCTTTGCAAGCCTTATATAATCCTTCTCCTGGATAGTACTCAAAATGGTGGCATAGGTAGAAGGTCTACCGATCCCCCTTTCCTCGAGCTCTTTCACCAATGTCGCCTCGGTAAATCGAGGGGGGGGCTGAGTGAAGCGTTGTTCTGGGGAGAGGGAGATGAGGGTCAGTTGTTCCCCCTTCCGCAGTTCGGGCAACCCCACTTTCTTTTCCCCGTCTTCTTTTTCCTCGTCTTCTCCCTCGATATAGAGGGCCATAAATCCCGGAAATCTTTGGACAGATCCCGTGCCGCTGAAGAGGTAATCCCTGGCCTCAACCTCTACCATAGTTTGATCGAAAAGGGCAGGCATCATCTGACTAGCGACGAAGCGGTCCCAGATGAGCTTGTAAAGAGACCTCTGGTCCTTATCCAGATATGACGCCATCCGTTCGGGTTCCAGTTCCATTGAGGTCGGCCTAATGGCCTCGTGGGCCTCCTGTGCTCCTTTTTTGCTCCTATAACGGATAGGCTTGTCGGGTAAGAACGGGGCTCCGAATCGCTGGCCGATATAATTACGAACCTCCTTCAGGGCTTCTTCTGATATCCGGGTGGAATCTGTCCGCATATAGGTGATCAGGCCCACCGATTCCGCTTCTCCCAGCTCGATGCCCTCGTATAGCTTTTGTGCTACTCTCATCGTCTTTTTGGCCGAAAAACGGAGCTTTCTCGCAGCCTCCTGCTGCAATTTGCTGGTGATAAAGGGGGGGGGAGCATACCTCTTCCTCTCCTTTCTTTCCACCCTCGACACGATAAAAGCGGCTCCCTCCAGTTCTTGCATGATCTCCTTGGCCATCGCCCCGGTGGAAACGTCGGCTTTTTCCCCCTTCACCTTAGCCAGTTTTGCCTCAAAGGTATCCCCGGATGTCCGTTTTTTGAGCCGAGCGGTAATGGTCCAATATTCCTTGGGAATGAAGGTATTAATCTCACTCTCCCTTTCACAGATGATCCGGACGGCTACGGATTGTACCCGGCCGGCACTCAATCCTCTTCGCACCTTATCCCAAAGCAAGGGGCTGATTTGATATCCCACCAATCGGTCCAATATGCGCCGAGCCTGTTGTGCTTCATATTTACTCCTTTGGAGCTCGACCGGATTCTTGATGGCATCCAATACGGCCTTCTTCGTGATCTCATTAACCAGGACCCGATATATCCTTTTGCCGCGATCCTTCAACTCCTCGGCGATATGCCAGGCTATTGCCTCCCCCTCCCTATCCGGATCGGGGGCAAGATAGATGTTTCCAATATCTTGGCTGATCCTCTTTAACTCCTTGATTATCTTTCCCCTTCCCCGTATGGTTACATAGCTGGGTTTGAAGTCATGCTCAATATCGACGCCCAGTTCCTTCTGGGGTAGGTCTTTTACGTGTCCCACCGAGGCTTTAACGATGAAGGTAGATCCAAGAAACTTATTGATGGTATTGGCTTTCGCCGGAGACTCAACAATCACAAGGGATTTTCCCATGCTCTCTCCACTACTGGAACGGTCTATCGAAGGCCCTGCAAAATGTACACCAAAATTCCCTTATTTTCTACTCTTCATCTCTTAACGAATCGCTTCCCGGATAACTGTTGGACCAGCCCTTTCAACTCTAGTTGGAGGAGAATGGTCGATACACGGCTCGCGCTCATCCGGGTTTGGGCGATAATGGAATCGATATGGATCGGCTCATCCTCAAAAAGGCAGAACACCCTTTCCTCCTCCTCTCCAAGAGGAAGATCTCGGTCCTCAGATTCCAACTCCTGATGCTGAAACCGGGGAAGGACATCCTCCAATATGTCCTCGGCGGTTTCGATCAGTTTAGCCCCTTGTTTAATCAATCGATTAGTCCCCCGACTACCTGCCATTCCTACATTTCCGGGAACGGCGAATACATCACGGTTCTGTTCCAGGGCCAATCCAGCGGTGATCAGGGATCCACTTGTTGAGGTCGCCTGAACGATTACTACCCCCAGTGATAGACCGCTGATAATCCGATTTCTCTTGGGAAAGTTCGCCCCTTCCGGCGGTGTAGACAGGGGGAATTCCGAGATTACCGCTCCATGAGCCGTGATCTCCTCAAAGAGGTGTCGATTTTCCCGTGGGTATACGATATCGACCCCACAACCCAATACCGCTATCGTTCTCCCCCCAACCGATAGGGCTCCCCTGTGAGCCGCTGAGTCGATTCCCCTAGCCATACCACTCACGATCGTTACCCCAAGTCTTGCTAAATCTCCAGCGATCCTCTCGGTGATCATTCGGCCATAATTGGAGGCCAAGCGAGATCCCACCATCGATATGGCCAATTTGTCCTTCGGTTGTAAATCTCCTCGAACATAGAGCAATGGGGGAGGATCATATATCTGTTTCAAATTATCCGGGTATGATTGATCTATGAGGGTTACGATGGAAGCGTTGAGCTCCTCGATAAGCCTCAACTCACGTTCGACCTTCCCTCTAACATCGGTATCCTTGATGGCATATGCCAATCGTTCGCCAATCCCGTCTACCCTTGCCAATTCCCTTCGAGAGGCCTTAAAGACACGTTTGGGGTTCCCAAATCGTTCAATTAAGGCCTTGATCAATATGGGCCCGATCCCAGGAATGATATTTAATGCTAACCAATAGAACCGTTCATCCACCTTTTCACCTTGGAAAAGCCAAAACAAACCAGGAAAGGAAACAGGGGGAAAAATATGGAGGAGAAGTAGTTACAAAAGGTGATTGAAACACCTTGGGAATGAGATCGTTTCTCATTTCATGTTCAAACGCCGATGCCGCCTTTTTTCGTCAGTTGGCCCTCATTGCCCCGTCCGGGATCGGTAATGGGTGATCCGATCCCCCTTAGCGATAGCACGGTAGGATTTAAAGATGTGAGCCGTATACATAACGTCATGGGCACCGATGACTTCGCATTCTCCCAAAATAATCACCTTCCGGCCCAGACTCTCTCCGGTATGGGGATGTTTTATCACCGGCGAGGTTCTAAAAATCGTAAATTGCTCGCCAATCTCGATGGGATCCCTCGTCTTAAAGGCCAAATAGACGATATCTCCCTCCGCCATAAGGAGCCTTCCCCTCTCCTTGGGTTCGATAACAACCCCAATGCCGGGAAACTCCTCTTTCGTAATAAAACCCGCCCATCGCTCCTCCGACGGCGGAATGGCATCGGGCTTGAGGGCCACCTCCGGTGGTTTAGCGGGTAGTGCAGCCTCTTCGACCGGCTTTTCTTCTACAGGTGGTTTTTTGGCAATCTCGGGCTTGACCTCAGGGGGCTTAACCTCAGGCGGCTTTATCTCCGCGGGTTTCGCCGGTTGGATTTTCACCTTCTCAAAGGGATAGAATCGAATGGGATTCCCGGGATAAATCCAGTGCGGGTTCGTAATATATTGATTGCTTTGCCAGAGCGTGGGCCAGAGAAAGGGATCTTTGAGGAATTGCTTGGAGAGGTCCCAAAGGGTATCCCCCCTCTTGATGATATAAACCCCCTCCTTCGCCCCCCCTTCCCCTTGCTGAGCAAGCGCAGTCGCCAGGCCAAAGAGGACCGAGCCCAAAAGGCACACAGTTAAAAAAACCGATAACTTGGAGCTTCTCCCAAATCCCATATTCCCCTCCTTCACGCCCATTTCCCTTAATTATCCAGGTTATCCACCATTTGTCAAGCACATTGAAAGTCAACCGTGCCTTTAAATACCTTGAACGTAAGGTTCATAGAGGATATATTTATGGTATCATTATCCGTATTTCCTAAAGTCAAATGCTGTTCCAAGATGAAACACTGGATCATCTTTTTCCGGGTAACATAAAGATTTTCCAGAAGAAAAAGGGATATCGCTTTTCCATCGATTCCATCTTGCTTGCCCACTTTGTCCGGTTGAAGGAGGGGCAGAAGGTTGTCGATTTAGGTACGGGAAGTGGTGTTATTCCAATTATTCTTGCCAAAAAGGCCAAATCGACGGAAATTTGGGGGGTGGAGATTCAGGATGAACTTGCAAAGATGGCCAAGAGGAACATTGAAATTAACCACCTCCAAGGTCGCGTTCATATTTTACAGGGTGATGCTAGAAATCTCGTAAACCGGATGGAATCGGAGGAGTTTGACATCGTCTTGACCAATCCGCCTTATCGAAAAATCCGCTCTGGCCGCCTCAACCCCCAAAGGCAAAAGGCCATAGCCCGTCATGAGATAAAGGGTTCCTTGACAGATATGGCCAAAATCGGTTTCTGCTTGCTCCGACCAAAGGCAAGCTTTTACCTCGTCTACCCGGCGGTGCGGATCGCAGACCTCATCACCTGCGTAAGGGAGAGCCATCTCGAGCCTAAGCGATTGAGGCTTGTCCATCCCAATATGGAAAAGGGCGCTCAATTGATCCTCGTTGAGGCCATTAAGTGGGGGAGGCCAGGGGTCGAGATACATCCACCCCTCTTTATATACGACTTGAATGGGCAATACTCCGAGGAAATGCGATCCATATATTCATCCACAACGGAATTCTCCAGAAAGTCAGGAAACGTAAAAATTCCCAAGGTTTGACAAGATGGGGCAAATGGGATATGATTTTTTTGGATTTAGAGAGATTAGAGGCCAATGGGGTTTGATTCGTCGAGGGGATTAAAACCAACGATGCATATCATAATGGATTTAATAGGGAGCGAACTGGCCCAGGTTGAAGATGAGTTTAAGAAAAACCTGAAATCCGGGGTTCCCCTCATCTCGAAGATCGGCGAACACCTGCTGTTAAGCGGGGGAAAACGTTTTAGGCCTACTATACTCCTTTTATCAGCCAAATTATGTGGTTATAAGGGCAGACGCCAAATCCAAGTCGCCACTGTAATCGAATTCATTCACACCGCCACCCTGCTCCACGACGATGTAGTAGATGACGCTGGGTTGAGGCGAGGTCATGCCTCGGCTAACTCCATATGGGGTAGCGAGGCCAGCGTGTTGGTGGGAGATTTTCTCCTTTCAAAATCCTTCTTCCTTATGGTTGACGATGGGGACCTAAAGATTCTTAACACCATTTCCAGGGTAACTACTCAAATGGCCGAAGGTGAAATCCAGGAACTTATGAGGACCAGCGACCTTTCCGTAACCGAGGAGGAATACCTCTCCATCGTAACCAACAAGACTGCCTCCCTCATCTCAGCGACCTGCCAGATTGGGGCAATTTTGGGCGGTGTCGATGGAAAGAAAGAACAAGCCCTTACGAATTTCGGAATGGATCTGGGTATTGCCTTCCAATTTATGGATGACAGTCTGGATTATACTTCGACGGAGAAGAGGTTCGGGAAGGAGATCGGCATTGACTTTCAGGGAGGAAAGATTACCCTTCCATTGATTCACACCATTCGAAACTGTTCACCCTCAGAAAGGGAGGAGGTCGTGGGGATCATTCTCTCTGAAAACTCAGATGAACGGGCCTTTCTGAGCGTGGTGGATCTCATCAATAGGCACAGGGGGATTGAATATACCTTGGAGAAGGCCAGAGAATATGTAGCCAAAGCTAAGGGTTATTTGGATTGTTTTGTCCCCTCAATGGAAAAAAAAGCCCTCCTGGCCATGGCCAATTATGTCGTGGAACGAACATGGTAGTGTTAAAAAGACCGTTCCTATGTGGCTCCCCTCAAGATGGTTAAAATATGGCTTGCCCTTTCTTGTAGCCATTTTCATTCAATCCCCTGTAGGCTGCAAAAAAGAACCCCCTAAGGAGAAGAGACTTCTGGCCCCTGATTTCACCTTGCTCGCCGTCGATGGAAAAACCGTAACCCTTTCCCGATTGAGGGGTAAGGTAGTCTTGCTCGATTTCTGGGCTACGTGGTGTAAACCATGCCGATTGGCCATACCCCATCTCAACGATCTGTACAAGGCTTATCAGAAAAGTGGTCTGGAAATCATCGGTGTAAGCCTAGACAAGGGGAGTCCGGAACGGATTAGAAGATTCGCCGTCAATATAGGTGTTCAATACACCCTCATCATGGCCGATGATGAGGTGATCAGAAAATACGGCATATCCCCCATCCCGACTACCTATCTCATAGACCGGGACGGCTATATATCCAATAAATGGATTGGATTCAGCCAAAATCTCATGAACAACATCACTACCGAGATTGAAAGGCTCTTATCACAGGAAGGCGCTTAACCTCACCAATTTTCCACTGCAGCTTGATTTTACCCATTATCGTATCCTTGCATTAAAGGTATCCGGGATCCCGGATAGTATTGGTTGCGGGATGTGTGAAAATGAGTGCCCCATGGCCGATAAAACCGTCATCGTGGTAACCAACAGCGGGGAATCAAGGTCGGAGGGAAATTGGCTCAGCCTCCATTAGGGGGGGCTTCCTCTTCCTCCCTCTCTTCGTCTCGGAAGACCTCTATTACGCTCCTCACCTCGATGCCGGCCTCTTCGAGGGCTTTTCTGATATCCTTCGCCCTGACCCTTTCCGCTTTGACGATGAAATTAACCCTTTCGGCCAATCCCTAATCCCCTGAGACGCTTCCTTCCCAAGTCTCCGTCTTCCCTTTAAACCTTCTGCTCGTTCTGCCATTGATAAAAGGATCGCAAGTAATTATCAGCCACCCTATGGGGATCCAGGTTTAGCGCCTTGGCGTATTCCATGATGAATCCCCTGATGTAGACTAGCGCGGGCAGGTTTCCGAAACTCTCCTCCTCGAGCCACTCCAAGTTTTGCTTGCTGATTTTCGTTGTCTGGGATATCTGCTTGAGGTCAATACCCATCGATTCCCTAATTCCCTTTAGGCTGCTTCCTGTAAATCTGAATCCATGAGGAAATGAGATACCCGTCGGCTCTTCCCGGGGGGGATGGACTTCTCCAATAGCCGGAGGCCCAAGGGGCTCCCCTGAGAATGCCTTTTCATCCAGGGCATTCAGCCTTCTGTCATATTCCGACCTCAATCTCTTATCCGTCAAAACCCGATAGGCTTCGTCTATGGCAGCATTGATCCTCTTGAGTTCCTCGGACCCCAGAAGGGAATAGGTAGCCACGGAATCGGAGCTGAAAATCTCCTTTTCCCTCCGGTAGGCCTCTCGGATCTCCTCCGTCGATGCCCGCCTGTCGACCTCCAACATCTCATAATAGGTCTGGTCTTTGATTCGCTTCATCCCTCGGAACTTAACAGAAATGGCTTATCAATGATCAATTTTAAGGTGATCTCGTTGATACACTGAGAAGCCCTCGATTGTGGAAATTCCAAGACCAGGGGTTTCCTCTTTTTGATTGATTGCCATACGTTGTCATCGTAAACGATATAACCCACGTAATCAATTGAGATTCCAAAGTATTTTAAAAAGGCACTTCGTATGGAAAAGCCGATATCAATATCGCCCTTGGTCCTGACTTGATTGACGATGAGTTTCGGCTTGAAGTTCTCCAACTCCTGCTCCAACCTGAGGCCAATGGATTTATCGATCTCCCCCGCTAATTCGATGATATCAAAAGGTGTTTTGATCCCTCTCTCGTTTCCCTGATCCATGGCCATGTCGATGATTTCCTTCACCCCGAAATGGGAAATAATCCTTTTCACCTTTCGAAAGAATGCACTTTTGATAAAACGATAGGTATTTTCTATGCAGGTCGGTTCCGGGGTAACTACCAATATTTCGTTCTCGGACATGAGGAAGAAGTCCAAAACATTGAAGGAGTTTCCAGCGCCCAGATCGAGTATGATATAGTCTACTTGCAAGGAATTGATATGCCGGATCAGCTTCCACTTTTGCGGCTCTTTCGGATTTGCTGCGTTAAGAAGGTCTTGGGCACCGACAACCAATCCCAGGTTTGGAATCTCCGTATCCACAACGACATCCCGAATGCCTTCAACCCTCTTTTTGATGAGATCGGACAAGGTTCGAGGGGGAAAGGAAAGGCCTAAAAAAGTATGGATATTAGCGCCTCCCAAATCGGTATCAACCAACACTACATCCCCGCCAAACCTGGAGAGGCAGATTCCCAAATTGACGGCGATGAAGGTCTTACCAGTCCCCCCTTTCCCTCCGCCAATGGTCCATATGGATCTTCGACCCTCCCCCCCCTCACCTCCTTCCCCTTGATCTGCTGATAAAAATGCCATCAATTCCTCTTTCTCTGGCCTTATCGGCATTGCCTCCGGCACCAATGGTCGTTCAATTTTTATATGATATGGAGGTTTTTGTCAAGCCAATCCTCGCTCCGGTGAAATATGGATTCCCCATAACAGGTAATCCCCTTTTATATTCTCCATCGACCTTAGAATATTCCCCATCGACCTTAGAATATTCCCCATGATCTTTGGATTTTTCGCCGATATGGCCTTCAGCATCTTCCTGATCTCCCATCGTTTTGAGCGATGGATGCCTGGGCAACTGTTTTCCCATTTTGAAAAACCATTTTATGGGCCAGCCAGAGGATCTTCTCCTTAGGCAAAAAGGGGACCATGCTACTCATCTCACTACCATAAAACATATTCAGCAGGAGCGTCTCGATAACGTCGTCCCTTGTGTGGGCTAAAGCCACTTTATTGCATCCCAATTGATGGGCCATTTCGAATAGCTTTGTGCGCCTCAACCGGGAGCAGGGGAAACATGGATTTTCCCTATTTTCAGCACCATGAGCAATCCACCCTATCTCGGCCACATCGATTCGATACCGGGATCCTCGACGTAAGAGGAAATCCTCAAGAGGTCGATACCCTTCTTGATCGAATCCCAAATGGATATGGAGGGCCACTAGTTCATAGGTGATGGGAACCCTCTTTTCCCGTTCGGCAACAGGTGCGAGAGGGTCAAACTGTCCACACCTCCGGAAACATCCACCCCAATACGATCTCCTTCTTCGATTTGCCGGTAGTGATGGATACCTCTTCCCATCTTCCCGTTAACCTCTTCTTCTATAAGGCATTGCCCTTCTCGAAGATTGATAAACTCCCCTCATAATCCCTCCAAGGGGCACCCGCCACAGCGAGGAATTCCGCGACACCAGTACTTTCCCAAAAAGACCAACAGGGCATGAAATTCATTGTACATTCCAACGTCTCGGCCTAATTCTCCCATCACCATGCCCTGAACCTCCTCATAGCTCCATTTTTCGGAGATGAGGTTGTGTCTGAAAAAGATCCTCTTTGTATAGGCATCAACGACGAAGATGGGTTTCCCCAGTGCATAGAGGATGATGCTATCGGCGGTCTCGGGGCCAATCCCATTGACCTTCAATAATCCCTCCCTCAAGGAGTCCAGATCCCGGGATCTCATCCGGTTCATATCACCATCGAACTCCTCGTAGAAGAAGTCAACGAATTGTTTAAGTCGATTTGCCTTTAATCGATAAAAACCCGATGGCTTGATAATCTGGGCCAGCTCATCCCGGTCAACACCTCTCATCCCCAGGGGGTTCAATATCCCCATCTTCTTCAAATTACTAATAGCCCTTTCCACATTTGCCCAGGAGGTATTTTGGGTCAGTATGGCTCCCACGATAACCTCGAAGGGAGACTCACCTGGCCACCAATGGCGAGGTCCAAGCGCACGCAAAAGCCTCTCAAACATCTCAACCAGGATTTTTCCCTTTGACCCCATCATGCTTTCTCCCGCCTAAGCATAAAATATTGAGGGAAAAGCTGTCAAAAATTTTTCCAGTGATCTTTAGAAAACCTGGGAAAAAGGGCTCTGAGCGAGCTGGGGTTCTGCGGTGTTGTAGTGCTGCAGTCATACAAGAAATAAATCATAAATCGATTCGGCCGTCTTCGACCCTGAGGACTTCGGCGTGAGCAGTTCGGCCTTGAGACATGTCGAGTCGCTCACTGCCGAAAGGCTTAGTCGAACGCTCAGACCCGAGGGGAGGGATTCGAGTGAGCCTCAGCCGCACTCCTCGCCGCGGGCCGAAGCACCAAATACTAAACGTTTTTGTCATTTGGTCATTTGAATTTATTTCGAATTTAGAAATTAGTATTTGGAATTTAATTGTATTCACTCCTATACACAAATATTTTTAGCAGTGAAGAGAAACTTTTTTAAAATCTCTTTATAAAATCCTCCTATCGAGAGAGCGGCAGAGGAGTTTCCCGTTGAACTATCTCACTCTCAGGAGGATGAAAGAATTGCATAAGTGTTTCTTCGAAAACAAGGAACCTCCAGAACTGAAAATGATTGATTTCTCAATACATTGGAGATATTATTAAAATGAGTATATGATCAGGTTTAACGACATTTTGGAACAGGTTACCGCCTACAATCCCCAGGTGGATCTTGATTTCCTCAAGAAAGCCTATATCTTCTCCGCCAAGGTCCACAAGGGACAAGTTCGCCTCTCGGGAGAGCCCTACCTCATTCACCCCTTGGAAGTGGCAAATATCCTGGCAAGACTCCGGTTAGATACGGCCAGCGTGGTCACGGGATTACTGCACGACACCCTTGAAGATACCTTTGCCAGCCTGGAAGAGCTTCGGGAGAATTTCGGGGAGGAAGTAACTCAACTGGTGGATGGCGTCACCAAAATCAGCAAAATCACCCTCAAAACTTCGGAAGAGGATCAGGCCGAGAACTTTCGGAAAATGATCCTGGCTATGGTTAAGGATATCAGGGTGATTTTGGTGAAATTGGCGGATCGGATCCACAATATGCGCACCCTGAAATACCAGCTCCCTTCTAAACAGAAGACAACCGCTCAGGAAACCCTAGAGATATATTCTCCTTTGGCCAATCGGCTCGGGATTGAGTGGATAAAAAAAGAATTGGAGGACCTCAGTTTCCGATATCTGCACCCCGATATCTATACTGATATCCAGCGAAGGATTGCAAAAAAAGAGAAGGAAAGGGAGAGGTATATCGAAGAGGTCAAGCGAATTATTACCAAGAAGCTCTTCGAATACAAGATCGAGGCCGAAGTGATGGGCCGCCCAAAGCAGATCTACAGTATTTATAAAAAGATGAACGCTCAGGATATCGACTTCGATCAGGTTTACGATCTCACCGCGTTCAGGGTTATCGTAAATACCGTCAAGCAATGTTATGAGGCCCTTGGGATCCTTCACTCACTTTGGAAGCCCGTTCCCGGTAAATTCAAGGATTACATCGGCCTCCCCAAGGCCAATCGATACAAATCCCTCCATACCGCGGTAATCGGGCTTTACGGAGAGAGAATGGAGATTCAGATTCGGACCTCTGATATGCATCAGGTCGCCGAGGAGGGGATAGCTGCCCACTGGAAATACAAGGAGGAGAAATTCACCGAGGGCGAGGATGACAAGCGAATTACCTGGTTGAGACAGCTATTGGAATGGCAACGCGAGCTCCAAGACAACAGCGAATTCTTGGAGACGGTTAAAATGGACCTCTACCCCAATGATGTCTACGTTTTTACCCCCAAGGGGGAGGTAAAGGAGTTCCCAAGGGGAGCCACACCCATTGATTTCGCCTACAGTATCCATTCGGATGTCGGGCACCGGTGCATTGGAGCCAAGGTTGGCGGAAGGTTGGTCCCATTGAAGTATCAATTGAAAAGTGGAGATTCCGTGGAGATTCTGACTTCCCCGAATCATAAACCCAGTAAGGATTGGCTGAAGTTCGTTAAGACTTCCAGGGCTAAAACCAAAATTCGACAATGGATTAAAAAGGAACAGAGGGAAAGAAGCATTGCCCTCGGAAGGGAGATATGTGAGAAGGAATTCCGGAGATTTAGCCTGAACTTCGCCAAGTTGGTTAAATCCGGTAAAATGGAGAAGGTAACCGATGATTTTGGTTTTCAAGCAGTAGACGATCTTATGGCCTCGGTGGGATACGGAAAAATCTCCTCCAAACAGATTGTCGGAAAGCTGGTTCCTCCCGAGGAATTGGAGGCAGGGGATAAGAAAAAGGAGAGCCGAATAGAGAAGATCATTCAGCTCGTGCAGAAGAAACCCCAAGATGCCATTAAAATCCAGGGCGTCGATGACATGATGGTTCGGTTTGCGAGCTGTTGTAATCCCCTTCCGGGAGACAGAATAACGGGCTTTATCACCCGCGGAAGGGGGATAACCATTCATACCGTCGACTGTTCTAACGTCTTGAATAACGACCCCCAGAGAAAAGTAAAGGTCGAATGGGATTTACGACACAAGCACACTCACCCCGTCCGCATTCGTGTAATCTGCACGGATCGAAAGGGATTGTTGGCCGACATTAGTTCCTCCATCACCTCCAACGAGGCCAATATCACCAACGCTCAACTCAATACAACCCAGGATAAAAGGGCCATTTGCACCTTTGCAGTCGAAATTAAAGACTTAAATCACCTGAGGAAAGTAATAGCTTCGCTGGAGAAAATAAAGGGGATCGTTACGGTTGAAAGGCTGAAGATCTGAAGGCCGGGAGGACCATTAAACCACCTTGGCCACCTTACCAGAACGGATACAGCGGGTACAGACCCGCATCCTCACGACGTTATTATGCTTAAGCACCTTCACCCTTTGGAGGTTCGGATACCAAACACGCCTTGTCTTATTGTTGGCATGGCTGACATTGTGGCCGTAAGAGGGACCTTTGCCGCAAATCTCGCATACCCTAGACATAGTTCACCTCAATTAACCAATTAATGTACCCAAAAAATAACAACTTTGCAACCCATATACGCCCCTCATCTCCCGTTTGGCCTCATCGTCCCCCGGCCTTGTGATGATCCGCCGAGTAAAACTCCCTTACGGGGTAAGAAAAATCTACCCAAAGCGCTTCGAAACCACCTCTGCCGCCTCTATGCCTGATAGGATCTCCCCCTCGAAACCCAAATAGGGGAAATTCTCCCTGCTTGCAAGAAATAGTCCCTCCAAAGGGGTAACAATAGGGAGAATCTCATCTCCTACTCGAAAAGACGATGGACCCCCGTATAAGATACCGCTATTGGTCCACTTACTATGATAGCGCTCTATAGAGGGTCGTCCATCGATCAGTCGAATCGATCTATCAAGGAAGGGAGCAACCTCCAATAGGTGAATCAACATGTCCTCGATAACTCCTTTGATTCCATCCCTAGTCGATCTACCCGTGGTCACGGGGACGAGTGCATTGACCGTAACCGCCCTCTTCCCTGATGGAGCGCCGAACCCCTCGGATCCCACGAAAACCATCAAAAGATTCCCCATTTCATAGGGTGCGTCCAAATCACGCAATGAGACGAAACAATCCCCCAGCCCTACGGGAATCCCCATGGCATCAATGCCAAGGTTTAGGGAAAGTATGAAATATTTGGGCCAAAGACGCTTACCTTTTTCGGCCCATTTTCGTCCTAAAAAAGCCGTGGGAATGAGCCTTCTCAGTTGGCTGAAGGGGATATTTCCAATGAAAACCTTAGATGTTATGGGTTTTGTCTCCCCCTTCGTATAAATTTTGAATTCTCCTTGGGACGGTTCGATGCGAATTGTGCTAAAAGATTCAAGGGCGGTGATTCGTCCTCCCCCTCTCAGTACCTCCCCCTTAACCCTATCTATGAATCCCTGGGGGCCCATCATATCCGTGTAGACCTCATCCTGCATCAAGATGCCTATGAAATGGGACGCTAAGCTCAACGGGGAATCATCCACAAACAGATAGCTCATGCTCTTGATCTGAACATCAATGAATCGAGCGAAGGCCTTGTTTCCCTTCAGGGAAGCCAGAAAGGCAGACAATGGTTTATCGGACAAGGCGTGATATGAATGAGCAAGCCACCTTCCAATCCGATCGATGACCGGTTGATCATCGCCTATAGCCATCATATTGTGGCGAATCCAATCCTTGTCCTGTAATTGTGAGTAGAAGGTTTCGATGAGAGCGAAGTTCCCGGAAAACTCCCTCCTCATCTGGGCCATAAGATCGGTCCGATCGGGGGATATATCGACCCTATGGCCGGGGAGAAGGATCTGGCATGTAAGGTCCCTTCTATGGGTAAATTCGCCATTGGGGAAAGGGAGGCCCAAAAGTTGATAAAACCCCTCAACGATTGTCCTACTAACGAGGAACTCGGAAAGGTTGGAAAACCGTCGGAATCGATATTTCCCGTGAATGTAACCCGCCCTGGACTTCTCGTCCAATATGAGCACCGAAAATCCCTTCTTGGTAAGAAGAGCTCCCGCTAAAATGCCGCTAGCATTGGCACCCAGGATGACAACATCCCATCTTTTCATCGGATCCCCTAATCCCTTTCCTCCTCAAATAAACTCCACCCTCTCCCCTTCCCCCTTTGCTTCGGATATCTCCCCGATCAGAAAAGCCCCTTCCCCCAATTCTCTCAGCCGAATCAAAACGCCCTCTACCTCCTCAGCTTTGATTATGAGGATCATTCCAATCCCATTGTTAAAGGTCCTCCACATCTCTTCTTCCGGAATTCTGCCCTCCCTCTCCAGGAAGGAGAAGACGGGAGGAGCCTGCCAGCTTCCCTTTCGAAGGAAGGCTTTACAGTTGCGCGGCAAGATCCGAGGGAGGTTTCCCTTGATTCCCCCTCCCGTGATATGAGCAACCCCTCGAAGGTGAAACTCCTGTTTCAGGGTTAATACTGGATTGACATAGATTCGCGTTGGTTCCAAGAGTTCTTCCCCGATTGTCCGCCCCAACTCCTCAACCCAATCGTCCACACGAAGATTGAGCTGATCGAAGACGATCTTCCTCACCAAAGAAAATCCGTTGCTGTGGAGCCCGCTGGAAGCAAGTCCAATCAGCCTATCCCCCGGGCAAATCTCAGACCCGTCGATCATCTCCGTTTTATTGGCAATTCCAACGATGAAACCCACTAAATCGTATTCTCCATTCACATAGAACCCGGGCATTTCCGCGGTCTCCCCTCCGATTAAGGAACACCCCGCCTCTTTACAACCTTTGACAATCCCCTCAATGACGGATACGGCCTTTCCCAAATCCAGTTTCCCCGTTGCGATATAATCCATAAAAAAGAGGGGCTGGGCTCCGCTGACGAGGATGTCATTGACACACATGGCTACTAGATCGATTCCCACCGTATCATGTCGGTCGACCATGAAGGCAACTTTGAGCTTAGTTCCGACCCCATCCGTCGAAGCTACGAGGACGGTGTCTCGAAGACCTTCCAGGGAATAACGAGCGGTGAATCCTCCCAACTTTGTGAGGACCCGAGGACCGAACGTAGATTCAGCAAGGGATTTTATCCTCCTTACAAACTCCTCCCCCAAATCCACGTCCACTCCCGCATCCTTATAAAGCATTGCCATGTCCCTCCTGTAGACCTCCTTAAGGCATTGTTTTATGTGGCTCAATCTTAGATAATCCCTTGCCCGATGTCAAATCATTTTAACTGCTTACTACCAACCCGTAACTATCTATCCCCCTGAACACCCTCAACGAACGTGAAGATGCAGTTTCGTCGAGTCACCATGTGTCGAGAGACTCAAGAATGATTCCAACAAGTAAAGCAGGGGGCTCCTGACCTTGGTAGGGAATATTGTTGTTCATACAGAATCCTATTGCAGATAAACCGATAATAAAAAAAGACCATTATAAACCATTCGTTGACATCCAAACCTCGAAAAACTTCAGACAAGCATGGTAATTGACTTTGTGAGGTATTTGTGATTAGTTTATTAATTTAAATTATGAGTGGTGAAATGAATTTGGCAGATTTCCAGTACAGGCTTCCACATAGTCTAATCGCCCAGTATCCATCGAGGGAAAGGGATCAATCCAGGCTGATGGTCCTCCATCGCGATACGGGTTCTATTGAGCACCGAACCTTTTGCGATTTAGCCGAGTATCTCAATAGAGGTGATGTCCTCGTCGTCAACGACACGAAGGTGTTAAAGGCAAGACTTTTGGGGAACAAGAAAACCGGGGGAAAGGTTGAAGTCCTCATCACCGAAAGGGTGGGGGATCGAATATGGAAATGTATGGTCAAAAGGGCCAGATCCATAAGCTATGGCTCTAAGGTCTTGTTCGGTGATGGTTTAATTGGAAAGTTCCTCGGGAGGGATGAGAGTGGGAGCTGGAGAATCGAATTCCACTTTAAGGGGGATTTCTATGAGGCAATCGATGAATGGGGGCAGGTGCCATTACCCCCTTACATCAAGAGGAAAAAAAACCTTCCTTTCGATGAGGAGCGCTATCAGACAATCTTCGCCACAGAACCGGGCTCCATTGCCGCTCCAACAGCTGGCTTACACTTCACTCATACCCTTTTGCAGAAGGTAAGACAGAGGGATGTATCCGTCGTTTCCATTACCCTCCATGTAAATGCGGGGACCTTCCTCCCCATAAGGACGAAACGGGTAGAAGACCACAAAATGGCTCCCGAGTATTGTAAGATAGGGCCGCGGGCTGTTGAGGCCATCAATATGGCGAAGGGGAGGGGAGGGAAGATTATAGCGGTGGGTACGACAACAACTCGATCGCTGGAATCCGCCGTCGATTCGAGGGGAAAAATTGTGCCCATTGCTGGGTATTCAGACCTCTTTATTCATCCCCCGTTTCGCTTCAGGATTGTGGACGCTCTGGTCACCAATTTCCATCTTCCGGGGACCACTCTCTTATTGTTAGTCTCGGCATTTGCTCCCGGGGAACTCATCATGAAGGCTTATGAAGAGGCCATCAGAAAAGAATATCGCTTTTTCAGTTATGGGGACGGAATGCTGATCCTCTGAATGGAAATGAAAGGATTTAGGCCTCAAGGGGGCCAGAGTCTTTTTGGTTGCCAAGGATTGATCTGGGGTAAATGGGCTTTCAATTCCATCTCATGAAAACGGAGAAGGAGACCGGGGCAAGGCTCGGGAAGATCATTACCGCCCATGGTGAGTTCGAAACCCCCGCCTTCATTCCCGTTGGAAGCCAGGCCAGCATCAAATCCATGACCTCGGATGATCTGATTGAGATCGGGGTTGAGATCATCTCAAATAATAGCTACCATCTCTATCTGAGGCCGGGTCACCGAATCATCGAACAACTAGGAGGACTCCATCGTTTCATGAATTGGAATCACCCCATTCTCACCGATAGTGGCGGATATCAGCTTTTCAGCCTGGGCCAATTGAGAGAGATATGCACGGATGGGGTGATGTTCCAATCGCACATCGATGGTTCGAGGCATTTTATCAGCCCGGAAATGGCCATCGAGATCCAGCGGTCCTTGGGAGCAGACATCATCATGAGCCTTGATGAATGCATACCCTATCCCGCTTCCTATGAATACGCATTACGCTCAACGACCTTGACCACGGAATGGGCGAGACAGTGTAAGGAAGCCCTCCGAGGAAATGGACAGGCTCTCTTCGGGATCGTTCAGGGTGGTATGTTCGAGGATTTGAGGGAGAAAAGCGCGAGGGAGCTCCGTGAAATCGGCTTCGATGGTTATGCCATCGGGGGACTTAGCGTCGGCGAAAGCCCCGAGGTCATGTACCACATAATAAGCCATACGTCTCCTCTCCTGCCACGAGAGAAACCTCGGTATTTAATGGGCGTGGGAAAACCCGAGGACCTCATTGATGCAGTCAAGGGAGGAGTCGACCTTTTCGACTGCGTCATTCCCACCCGAAATGCACGGAACGGAATGCTCTTTACCTCTTTCGGAAAGCTGGTGATCAAGAACGCCCGCTATGCCACCGATGAGCGGCCCATTGAAGAATGGTGCGGTTGCTATACCTGCCGCCACCATTCCAGGGCCTATCTGAGACATCTCTACATGGCCAGGGAAATCCTGGCTTTGAGGCTTAACACCATTCATAATCTCTACTATTATGTACATCTGATCAAAGGGCTGAGGGAGGCCATTCGCCAGGACAGGCTGGTGAATTTCTGCAAGCAATGGAAGAAGAAGAGGGAGAACAAAGATGACCTGTAATGGGAAACCCTCGGCTGAGTGGCTTTTCATCGACATTGCCGTCAACACATAAATAGGAGGTAATTATGTTCGATCAAATCGCCTATGCAATGGGTGCCCCTGGACAGGGGGGCCAAACAGGGTTTGGGATGTTCATTCCCCTCATCCTCCTCTTCGCAATATTCTATTTCCTCCTCATTCGACCTCAACAAAAGAGGCAAAGGGAGCATAGGGAATTGCTGACTCATCTGAGAAAGGGCGATCAGGTAATTACGACAGGGGGGCTTTATGGTAGAATTACCGGATTGACCGATACGGTTGTCACGTTGGAGATAACCGAAAAGGTGAGGGTCAAGGTGGCCAGAAACCAAATATCAACCAAACTCCTTTCGCAACCCGATCGCTCCAAATAGAGGTCTTCCCTTCAACGGCTCAAGCGAATGGAAAGGAGATCGTCCATGAGAACCTATGAAACCATCTTCATCGCCCATCCAGATTTGGTTGAAGATGAGGTGAAACCCCTGATTGAAAAGATGAAGGGGATTATCGAAAATATGAACGGCCAGTTGATCAAAGTGGAGGAATGGGGCCGGAGAAAGCTGGCTTACAAACTCAAGAAGTCGACCAGGGGCTATTACATCCTCATCCGCTTCTTGGGAAATGGCCAAGTCCTCGACGAGATCGAAAGAAACCTTCGCCTTTCGGACGGTGTCCTGAAATACCAATCGGTCAGGGTGGATGAAAAAGCTCCAGAGGAGGCACAGCCCCTGGTTAAAGAATCCCAGGAAGGCGGAGGAACCGAATTCGGTGAGGGCGATGTGAACGAGAAAGAGGTGGAAAGTTAGTGCTCGGATACAATCGAGTCATTCTCATCGGAAGCTTGACAAGGAACCCCGAAATCCGCTACAATCCAAAGGGTGAACGAGTGGTTAAGATTACCCTTGCTATACCGAATGGTCATGGTGATAGAACGACCACCGATCACTTCGATGTCCTGATTTTTTTACGGGACCAAAAGGAACCAATGGAAAAAATCCGAAAGGGTGAGTGGGTTTTGATCGAGGGGAAAATGAAACAGAGGAGATGGAAAACCCCAGAGGGACAAAGCCGAACAAAGGTGGAAATCATAGCCGATTCCGTTGAACATATTGGGAAATATCTTGTTAGACAGGTCAGTGAGCGATGAGCAGGGTTGACCGAATGAAGAACACAGTGAACAAGAAGCGAAGAACATATATCAAGAGGAAGGTGTGCCGCTTCTGCGTCGATAAGACCCTCGAAATCGATTATAAAAGCCCCAGGATATTGAGACATTTCATTACGGAACGGGGTAAAATCATCCCCCGAAGGATATCGGGAAACTGCGCTAAACATCAAAGGGAGATTACCACCGCCATAAAGAGGGCGAGAAACATCGCCATCTTATCCTTTACCACGGTGATGAAATAACCAATGGGAACAGTTTCCCCCGGGATGAGCCCGTCAGGGTAAGTCGCCGTAATCCCAGACAATACCTTATTGAGCATAAAGAAAGGAAGCAGAATGGAGATTATCCTTCTCGATGATGTTCCCTCCCTTGGAAAGGTGGGAGATTTGGTAAAAGTCTCTGATGGCTATGGAAGGAACTATTTGATACCCAATAAATTGGCTATCAAGGCAACTCCCAAAAATCGCAAGAAGCTGGAACACGAAAAGCGCCTTGCCCAAGACAAAATGGATAAGATTATAAGGGATGCCGAAAAATTAGCCAAAAGGATTGAGGACTTTTCCTGCACCATCTCGAAGCCCGTAGGGGAGAGCGGAAAGCTTTTCGGATCGGTTACTTCCAAGGAAATCGAACAATACCTCAACGAGAACGGGTTTCAGATCGACCGTAAAAAAATCGAGTTGGAAGAGCCCATCAAAAACCTTGGAGTCTATACGATCCCAATTAGGCTCCATCCCGAGGTAGCCGCCAACCTCAAGCTCTGGGTCGTCAAGGAGTAAACACAAAGATGAACGAAACCGGCGATTCGCTCCATAAGGTTCCTCCCCAAAATACCGAAGCAGAACAGTCCGTCTTGGGTGGAATCTTGATGGAGAACGAGGCTCTCAATAGGGTAGTGGAAATCCTGAACTCCGACGACTTCTATCGGGAATCCCACCGAAAGATCTTTAATTCCATGATCGCCCTTTCGGAGAAAAATGAACCATCGGATCTCATCACCTTGACCAATGAGCTGAAATATCAAAACCTCCTGGAGGAAATCGGTGGTGCTTCCTATTTGACTTCATTAATCGATTCCGTTCCAACGGCGGCCAACATCGAATATTACGCTAAGATCGTCAAGGAGAAGTCCATCTTGAGGAAATTAATCCAGGCGTCAACCGAAATCATCACCCAGAGTTATGAGGACCGGGGAGATGTGGATGGCTTCCTGGACGATGCGGAACGGCTCATCTTCCAGATCTCCGAGCACAGGGTGAGGCCCTCCTTTTATCCCATTAAGGAGATCATCAAGGAAGGTTTTAAAACCATAGAAAGGCTCTATGAGAAGAAGGAACTCATTACGGGAATCCCCTCAGGGTTTAAGGACTTGGATAGAAAAACAGCAGGGTTTCAACCTTCGGATTTGATCATCGTGGCCGGAAGGCCTGCCATGGGCAAAACGGCCTTCTGCCTCAATGTAGCCCAATATGCCGCCATTGAGGGGAAAATTCCAGCTGCGATCTTTTCCTTGGAGATGTCCAAGGAACAATTGGCCCTTCGGATGCTCTGCTCGGAGGCGGAAGTTGAAGGGCAGATGTTACGGAGTGGTTTCTTGAGCGAGAGCGATTGGCCTAAACTCACCCTGGCGGCAGGCAACCTTTCCGAGGCCCCTCTTTTCATCGATGATACCCCCGCCATTACTAACCTAGAAATCAGGGCCAAGGCCAGGCGATTGAAAGCTGAACATGGTTTGGGGCTACTCATCGTCGACTATCTTCAGTTGATGAGGTCGAGAAGGGCAGAGCGGCGCGAGCAGGAGATATCCGAAATCTCAAGATCCCTCAAGGCCTTGGCAAAAGAGCTTTCTATCCCCGTTATCGCCATCTCCCAATTGAGTCGAAAAACAGAAGATCGGCCCAATAGAAGACCACAATTGGCCGATTTGAGGGAGTCCGGGGCCATCGAACAGGACGCCGATGTGATCCTCTTTATCTATCGGGAGGAATTATATAAGCAGGAGACACCCAATAAGGGAATCGCCGAAATTATCATCGGGAAACAGAGAAACGGCCCTACAGGAAAGGTAGATTTGGCCTTCATCGATAAGTTCACCACCTTCAAGCCCCTCTATCGGGGCGAGGAATACTCCGATTGAGTGGGGGCCAGCCCAAGCCCAATACATCCTCATCCTCTTGACCTATAGATCCTGCGACAGGAAGGATGAAGAGAGGCCATGAACCTTCCCAATGCATTGACCCTCGTCCGGATACTTCTCATCCCCCTATTCACCATACTTCTGATCTCGAAATCGTTCCGGGGCGCCCTCATCATCTTCATCATCGCGGGGATAACCGATGCTCTCGATGGTTTCCTCGCCAGAATCTGGCATCAGCGCACAGACTTCGGATCCTATCTGGACCCCATCGCCGACAAACTGCTGCTTGCCTCGGCCTTCGTCACCCTGGCTATTCTCCACATCATCCCCAGTTGGCTGACGGTAATTGTTATGAGCCGAGATATCCTTATCGCCCTCGGTTTCTGGGTCCTGACCATGACAAATCATAAGCCCAAGGTGGAGCCTAGATATACGAGCAAGATCACCACCGTTCTCCAGATTCTTACCATCATCTGGGCGCTGCTTTCCGTTTCCGATCTCCATTGGAGGTATGAATCTCTATTTCCCTTTGTCATCAGATTGACAGCATTCTTTACCATCCTATCCGGGGTCCATTATATCTATATTGGGAATAAACTCCTAACCGAAGAATAAGGAGGGGGCCATGTCACGTATTCTACACGTTACCGGTCGTGAGATTCTCGATTCCAGGGGAAATCCCACCGTTGAGGTGGAGGTTTCTTTGGAGAGTGGAGCGCGGGGAAGGGCCGCTGTTCCTTCCGGGGCATCTACGGGAGAGCATGAGGCCATCGAGCTCAGGGACGGGGATCCCCATCGGTATCTGGGAAGGGGTGTATTAAAGGCAGTTCGGAACGTAAACACCCGTATCGGACCGAAGCTCATTGGAGTGGATGCCCTGGACCAACTCGCCATCGACCGGATTATGATTCAATTGGATGGCACTAAAAATAAGGGGAATTTGGGGGCCAATGCTATCTTAGGAACCTCTTTAGCCTGTGCCAAGGCCGCAGCGGAGTTCTTGGGGGTCTCCCCCTTTAGATATTTGGGAGGCATTCGCGGCCATACCATACCGCTCCCTCAGATGAACATCCTC
The DNA here is from genome assembly GCA_020346125.1 of Syntrophobacterales bacterium. Classification (GTDB taxonomy): domain Bacteria; phylum Desulfobacterota; class BSN033; order WVXP01. Next base: position 1,851,357 of record CP070774.1, read on the forward strand.
AACGGAGGGGTTCATGCCGACAACAATCTCGACTTTCAGGAGTATATGATTCTCCCCGTGGGGACCAGCACCTTCGCAGAGGCCCTCCGCATGGGCGCCGAAACCTTTCATCATCTCAAATCCGTACTAAAAGAGGGCGGGTACAATACAGCGGTGGGCGACGAAGGTGGGTTTGCCCCTGATTTTCCCTCCAACGAGGAGGCAGTCAAGGTAATCCTGGAGGCCATTCGAAGGGCCGGATATCAACCCGGCAGGGATATATCCATCGCATTGGATGTGGCGGCGAGCCAGTTCTTCGAAAAGGGAACCTATGTCTTGAAGACCGGCGGTGATGCCCCGAAAAGTCCAGGGGAGATGGTGGATTTATACGAGGATTGGGTAAACCGTTATCCCCTCCTCTCCATAGAGGACGCAATGGCGGAGGACGATTGGGAGGGCTGGAAGCTTATCACGGAGAGGTTGGGACACCGGGTCCAACTGGTGGGGGATGACCTATTCGTCACCAGTGCAGAGCGGCTCAACAGGGGAATCGATCAGGGAGTGGCCAATGCGATCCTTGTTAAGCCTAATCAGGTGGGGACATTGACCGAAACCCTGGAGACCATCGAGAGGGCCGAGAGAGCCCGATATGCATGTATCATTTCTCACCGATCCGGAGAAACGGAGGACACGGCTATTGCGGACCTGGCAGTGGCCACCAATGCAGGACAGATCAAGACGGGATCCCTATCCCGGAGCGAAAGGATTGCCAAGTATAACCGCCTGTTGCGAATCGAGGAGGAGCTGGGAGAATGGAGGACATTCCCGGGAATGAAATGCTTCGATTCCCTGTCATCGGGAACAATTTGAATTTACCGCGAAAATAGCATTGCAATTTTTGCTGAATCTGAGACGGTTTTCAAAGGAGGAAACGACATGGCAATGAAAACGGGAAACCAATATATCGAAAGCCTGAGAAAGCTGAAGCCGAAGGTTTACTGCTTCGGGGAACAAGTCGAGAGCGTTGTCGACTATCCCCTCTTTAAACCCCATGTTCATGCCGCGGCGATGACATACGAATTAGCCCATAAACCGGAATTCCAGGAGATCATGACCGCCACCTCACATCTCACTGGGGAGAACATCAACCGATTCACCCATATTCACCAGGACACCGAGGATCTGGTAAAAAAGGTGAGAATGATGAGGCTTTTGGGTCAACGGACTGGGACCTGCTTTCAGAGGTGTGTGGGGCTGGACGCCCTCAACGGTATCTATGTCACCTCTTATGACATCGATCGAAAATATGGCTCGAGGTATCATGAACATTTCAGGGCCTTCCTTCAATACGTTCAGCGTAACGACCTCATGAGTGCCGGGGCGATGTCTGACCCGAAGGGAGACCGCAGCCTTCGACCCCATGAACAGGAAGACCCGGACGTCTACCTGCGAGTGGTAGAGAGGCAATCCGATGGAATCATCGTAAGGGGGGCAAAGGCCCATATTACCGGATCCATCAACTCCCACGAAATTATCACCATGCCTACCCGAGCCATGGGGTCCGAGGATAAGGATTACGCCCTCTCCTTTTCCGTTCCCGTGGATACTAAAGGGATCACCCTCATCTTCGGAAGGCAAACCAACGACACCAGGAGATTGGAGAGCGGACTCGATGCGGGAAATCCCAAATATGGCATCGTGGGGGGAGAGGCCCTGATCATCTTCGATGATGTCTTCGTTCCTTGGGAGCGGGTATTTATGTGCGGGGAACATGAATTCGCCCTGGAGTTGGTGGAAACCTTCGCAGGATATCATCGATCGAACTATGGGGGATGCAAAGTCGGTTTGGCCGACGTGGTCATTGGAGCTTCTGCTTGGATCGCCGAATCCAATGGAATCGAAAAAGCATACAACATTCGGAATACACTAACGGAAATGGTTAGCATGGCCGAGACCTGTTGGTCTTGTGCCCTAGCCTGCTCTTATGAGGGGTACCAAACCCCTTCTGGTGCTTATATAATCAATCCCCTCTTGGCCAATGTGGAAAAACTCAACATCACCCGATTCACCTACGAATGGATGAGGTTGGCGCAGGATATTGCGGGGGGAATCATCATCACCCTTCCCTCGGAGAGGGATTACGAGCATCCAGAGATCGGCAAATTCATCGATAAATACATCAGGGGGAGGAAGGGATTTTCTACAAGAGACAGGATCAGGATGTATCGACTCATAGAGAACATGGCAGTGGGAGCAGGCCTTCCAGAGGCCATGCAGGGAGCGGGTTCTCCAACCGCCATGAAAATCATGATCGGGCGGGGAGCCAACATCGAAAGAAAAAAGGAGCTCGCTAAGGTGATCGCGGGCATCGAGGAGGATCCGTATTTCGAGGAGATCACACAGGTTGATGCTAAGAGTAAGGGAAAGTCTGAGGCTGAGCTTAAGGGTAAGAAGAAGGCTAAGGCTAAGCGAAAGAAATAATTCCATGCGTATCGTCGTAAAGTACTGCGGCAATTGTAATCCCGAGATCAATTCCCCCCGAATCATCAGCCATTTGATGAGGACGTTACATGATGAAATCATCTTTCACCCTGAAGGAAAAAAGCCGGCTGATCTATTGATCATTATATGCGGATGCAGAAAGGCTTGCGTCGATCGGCCGGATGTCCGGGCAATGGGGGTGCGAGCCATCTTGATCAAAGGGAGATGGATACAAGAACTATCATGTGGAGAGGTTGTGTTAACCCGCCTATTACTCCAAAAAATCGAGTCCATGAAGGGGAAAATTGCTTCACAAACTAAAGAAATGTAAAAGGAGGTCACACCAATGGTTCGAAGGGCAAAGAAGTTGACGAGAGGCGTGGCCGTGATCGGGGCGGGCATGTCTCACTTCGGGGCTTTTAAGGAAAAGGATTCCAGAGACCTGTTCGTGGAGGCCTTTCAGGCGGTTCTGGGGACGGTACAGAAGGGGATTGACCCGAGGGAGATCGAGGCGATCTACGTGGGGAACCTCTCCAGCGACTGCTTCGAGGGACAGGCTCATGTAGCCCCCATCATGGCGGAGTGGGTGGGATTGAACCCGAGGCCCGCCACCCGAACTGAGGATGCCTGCGCCAGCAGCGGCGTCGCCCTTCGAGAGGGAATCATTGCCGTGGCTTCCGGGCTATACGACATCGTGCTCGTGGGTGGCGTGGAGTCGATGAATAAGCTGACCACGGCAAGGGTGACAGACATCCTAGCGGCGGCAGCGGACGCTATCTATGAGGTGTCTGTGGGCGCTACCTTCCCGAGCCTCTATGCCCAGATCGCCACCGTCCATATGGATAAATACGGTACCACTGAGGAACAGCTGATGAAAGTCGCCATCAAGAACCACGATAACGGCGCCTTAAACCCGAAGGCCCACTTCACCTCTTCCATTCGGGATCTCATGAATTCTCGCATTGCCAGGGCCAAGCAGAAGGGGCAACCGATCCCCTCGTGGACCGATGAGATGGAATTCCTCAAGGATCCCTCCGCGAACCCCATCGTTGCGTGGCCCATAAAGCTCTTCGACTGCTCTCCCATTACCGATGGGGCGGCTTGTGCCATACTGGTTGCTGAGGATATCGCCCGAAATTTCACCGACGAACCCATCCACGTTATCGGCACGGGTCAGGCGAGCGACGCCCAGGCCCTGCACGGGAGAAAGGACATCACCTCCCTGACGGCCTCGAAACTCGCGGCCGAGCAGGCTTACGAGATGGCCGGAGTAACCCCTAAAGATATCCAGCTCGCCGAGGTTCACGACTGTTTCACCATTGCCGAGGTGGTTGCTACTGAGGATCTGGGATTTTTCAAGCCCGGCGAGGGGTCAAGGGCTGCCGAGGAAGGGAAAACGGCCCGGGATGGCGAGAAGCCCATCAATACATCCGGAGGGCTCAAGTCAAAGGGACATCCCGTGGGAGCAACCGGGGTAGGCCAGCTCGTGGAAGTGTGGGAGCAGATGAGTGGACATGCCGGCCAGAGACAAGTCGCCAGGGTCAACCTCGCCCTGGCCCATAACGTGGGAGCTTCGGGCAGCACCGTAGTTGTCCACATCTTTGAAAGGAGGTAGCGGTCCATATGGAAGTAAAAGAATTCACAGCGGCTTCCTTCTACCGATTTCTGGATCGAAAAAAATTGATGGGCTCAAAATGTAAGAAGTGCGGGGCTCTGTTTTTACCCCCCCGTCCTTTCTGCGGGCAGTGCTTGGAAAATGAAATGGAATGGTTTCAATTCTCGGGCCGTGGAAAACTCATCTCCTACAGCGTGGTCAGGGTGGGAACCACGATGTATGAGGAGAAGGGTTACGGCCGCGATACCCCTTACTGCTGGGGGTTGGTCCAACTCGATGAGGGGCCTCGTATCAGCGCCCTCCTTTTGGGTGCCGATCTGTCTCGCCCGGATTCAATTACCATCGGCCAATCCCTCGAGGCCATCTTCCCGGATAAACGAGAAGAGGAGGGAGAGAGGAACCCCGTTACCTTCCGATTGGAATGAAGGATTTATCGAATTGTCTTGGAAATATCTGGAAAAAAGGGAGCAAATTAACCACATTATCAAAAATGGATGATACTATGATGGACGCCTTGGAGGGCATTAAGATCTTGGACCTGAGCCGCCTTTTACCTGGCAATTTCTGCACCTTGCTGCTGGCCGATCGAGGCGATTACAGCAGGTGGTATCCTCCTCGGGTTCGAGGCTGGAGCGCCTACCTCCTCGGCCTCAACCGCAACAAGAAGAGCATGAAACTCAACCTCAAGCCCGATGAGGGAAGGGCCATCTTCATGCAGTTGGCCCGGAAAAATGACGTCATCCTTGAGGGGTTCAGGCCGGGGGTGACCGACCGCCTCGGTATTGGTTATGACGAGGTATGACTGGGAAAATGAAAGGATCTCGCCCTGGAGTATCCAGTGGTGAGTTGAATTTTTGAGAGGTTCCATGCGAATAAAGGAGCTTACTCAACTCTCTTCGACGCCCATACCCAAAGCCTTGATGGCGGGTATGGCCATTATCATGGGAATCTTTGTCTATGGGCTCGTTCTTCTCCACCAGGATCAAGAGGCCTTCCTGGTTTGGATCCGAGAGGACGGCTTGGTGGAGTGGCTCACCTTTGTAGAGCTCTTGATCATGTCCGCATTTTCCTTTTTAATATCATTCACCTTCAACCGTTCCGAGCCGGGAAGTGCTGTTAAGAGGGTATGGCTCTTTCTTGGTTTCCTGTTTCTTTTCGGGGCCATGGAGGAGATTTCATGGGGACAGAGGATTTTGGGAATCGAGAGCCCTGAATGGTTTTTAAAACACAACAGGCAGGGCGAGACCAATATACATAACCTTTTAGTTTATGGAGTGAATATCAATAAACTTGTCTTCGGCAAGATTCTGGCAATTCTCATTACAATTTATCTGTTGGTGATACCTTTCTTGTATCGGTCCAACGAAAGATTTAAAGAATTCATTAACCGATGGAGGATTCCTATTGCCCAGAATTATCAGATCTTCCTCAGTGTTCTTGTCATGATACTTGTTCAATCCCATCTCAGCATAGCGAAGAAGGCCGGGGAGTTAGGTGAACTCTGCATGTGCTTCGTCTTTCTTCTTATCCTGTTGCATCCATACAACAAAGAGATCTTCCCGATAAAATGGCTGGCACTCCGGAGACGGGAATCTTCCTTTGGGGTGGGAAAGGGACAGGAATCATGAAAGCATTCCTAAGCCCCCTTTGCCTCTTTCTCTTCTCATTCACCGAGAATCGATCGGACAAAATCATTACTTCCCACTATCCTTTCATCATATGTCCATTTTTCTCCCCCTCTCCTCTGTGCCCTCATTTGCGTCCATCGGCCGACGTTCGCATCAGACACCTCCCGCCAGATCATGGTGCCTCCCGTGAAATATCCCCGTAATCACACATTCTCGATATGCCCGGCGGGCCTGCCCCACATTCTGAGCGAATTGACCCAGAATATAGTCGCGATCCTGCCACGGATCCTCCTTCCCCCCCATTTATACCGGATGAGGGCTCCGAGATATTCCGACCTCCTAGACCTCGCACCATTTCGTGGTGGAACGAACCTCCCGTGTCGAGCCTAGGCCCGCGTGGCAAGTTGTAAACATCAAGCTATCACCCCTGATGTGTCAACGAAGCTTTCAGTACCCCGTCCCCCTTCAGTCTATAGCTTTGCGGTCTCCATCAACACATAGGAGGAAAGGTGTCATGAAAACACCGTCATTGATAATGTTCTCGAGTAAACATGGCACATTGATTGCATTTAAGAAGAATATGAATGAAAACGTGAAAAACGCTGACATGAAACCAGGAGAAAGCAGTGGAGCATCAACGAAAGATCCTGGCGCTAACCTCCAGTAAAGGTGGCGTAGGAAAGACTCATGTCGCCGTCAGCTTGTCGGCAGCCATAGCGAAAAGAAACGCTCGTGTTCTTTTAATCGACGCAGATCTTGGCAATGGAACCGTTTCAGATCGAATCGGGTTTTATCCCAAGTTTAATCTTGCCCATTTTTTCCTGAAAGAGAAGGACTTAGGAGACCTGATTGAAGAAACCCCCTTTGGTTTTTTTCTGATCGGTGGGGAACGGGGGAATTTTGCCCTGGCCAATCTCAACTATCTGCAGAAGATGAAGTTTCTCAGGAGTTTTATTAAGGTCAGCAGGAATTTCGATTTTGTTGTGCTCGATTTGGCTTCAGGCATTAACCGTCAGGCGGTCGATTTTGCCCTGTTGGCGGAAAAAACGATCGTTGTGACATCGCCCAATGATCTGATCAGCGCCTATGGGTCGGTGCGAGCCTGTTTCTCCAGATTCAGGCAACTAGAGATTGGTCTTTCTAAGAGAATAGAGGGATATAAAGCCCGACGATTCTTTAGCCCCCTTGTCCTGATGAACAAAGTCGCAGATTTCAACCAGGGGAAAAGCTCCTTCGAGGCGCTTGAAAGTGCTGTGGAGAACAGGCTCAACGGTGCAATCAGTCCCTTCGGAATCAAGATGAATTACTTGGGGGCCGTCTTTCACGATCTTGAGCTGTTTAAAAAATCTGAGGAGAGACAGCGCCCAGTATCCGTGGTCTCGGTCTATTCAAAGGTGGCCTTCTGCATCGACTTAATAGCCAGTGCCATTTGTAGCCCCTCTTCATTCGGGGGCTTCGATGGAGAGAAGCGCCTTCGTTATACAATTCATATTCTCATGGAACAGCAGGAGAGGCTGAGGAAAGTGCTGACTCAAAAGGTCATGAAAATCTCTCCAGTAAGATTTCCTTTCCGCCAAAGAAATCAGTCGATTTCCCACTGAAGAAGGACATCAATATAAACCGTGCTAATGCTCCTTCCATTTTTCCGTATTCCGGGGGACCACCTATGGGAAGCGAATAGGTACGAAGGATCTCTTCTGCCATCTTTCCGTCCTCCCATTCTTTTCAATCAGATCTCACTTTCAACCCTCAGCACCTTTTTCCTTCCCCGGAGCATGTCTAGGAGAAAGGAAATCTCGCTATTTCTCAGGAGATAAGAAACCGCGACGTAGGTGAACACCCCCGCCGCAATCCCCGCCGCCAAGAAGAAGATCTTCTCCCCCCAGTAACCGGGATTCACCCAGGCTGTCCTTCCTACCACCCAATAGGCAACCCATCCCATGGCGATACTGGCCACTGCCACCTGGATAAGGGATCTGAGGATCCTCGCCCAATCGATCTCCCCTATCCTCCTCTGCAGGCAGACGAGAAGGAGGGAGACGTTGATCATTGAAGCCAGGGAGTTGGCCAGGGCGAGCCCCGCGTGTTGCATGGGACCCATGAGGGCGAGGCTCAACCCCACATTGGCGAACAGGGACACCACCCCCATCTTCACGGGGATCCTGGTGTCCTGAATGGCATAGAAGGCCGGCGCGATAATTCTCACGCCCGCGATGGCCCATAACCCAATTCCATAATAGAAAAGGGCCTGGGCGGTCATAAGGGTATCCCCATAATCGAAGGCCCCGTGCTGAAAGAGAAGATGGATGATGGGGATTCTCAATACAATGAGGCCCACCATGGCTGGAATCGCCACAAAGAGTACCAGCCTTACCGAAAAACCGATGGTATCCCGAAATTCGTCCATCTTACCCTCGGAGACCAATTGCGAGAAACTGGGAAGGGCCGCCGTGCCCAAGGCGATGACGAAGATACCCAGGGGAAACTCGATCAAGCGATATGCGTAGTAGAGGTAGGATATGGATCCCTCCAGGAGGAAAGAGGCTAAAATTTGTCCTACGAAGACGTTGATCTGGGCAACGGCCACGCCGACCAATGCCGGACCCATCAATATACAGATCCGTTTGATTGCCGGATGGAGGAAATGGAAGTTGAACCTGAACATCACTCCCTTTTTGATCATGAATGGGATCTGGAATGCGAGCTGGAATACGCCGCCAAAGAAGACCCCAATGGCCAGCGAGACGATGGGCTCGGTCAAGTGCCGGAAGAGAAAATAAGCGGAGGCGATCATGGAGAGGTTGAGCAGTGTGGGGGCCAAGGCAGGAGCGGCAAAATGGCGGTGGGTGTTCAGGATGCCCATTGCCAAGGCGACCAAACCGATGAAAAAGAGATAGGGAAAAACGATCCGGGTCATCGAGATCGTTAACTCCACCTTTTTCGGATCTTCGAAACCCGGGGCCAACACCGCGATGATTTGGGGAGAGAAAACCATTCCCAAAACCGTCAATCCAATTAATACCGAGGATGCCAGTGTAAAGGCAACATCGACGAGCTCCTGGGATTCCTCTTTGGTCCGGTGGACTAGGTAGTCGGTATAGACGGGAATGAAGGAAACGGTCATGGACCCCTCCCCGAAAAGCCTCCTCAGGGTATTGGGGATTCTGAAGGCGACGAAGAAGGCATCGGTGGCCATACCGGCCCCGAAGAAATAGGCGATTACCATGTCCCGGGCGTATCCCAGAATCCGACTGACAAGGGTGGCGGACCCCACAACCCCCGCTGCCCTAGCTATCTTATCGTGCTCCATTGTGCTCATGGAAGGGTACCTTGACATTCATTGAGTAAAGTGATTAAAATGAAATATATTATAATTTCTGACCGTATAACGGGTTATCGAAAACGGTTCCATTCCCCTGAGGGAGGTGATGATTTGGCTACCCATAAGTCAGCCCTTAAAAGGCAGAAGCAGAGTGAAAAGAGGAGCTTAAGGAACGTCCATATCCGTTCTACCTTGAAAACCCTGATCAAAAAGGTGAGGTTGGCGGTGGAGGCCAATGATATCGATAAGGCAAAAACCGCCTTAGCCGAGGCCATACCTGCTATCGATAAAGCCAAATCCCAGGGGGTGATTCACAGGAATACCGCATCCAGAAAAGTTTCCCGACTCACCAAACAGGTCAACTCCCTCCAATCCTCTCAGTGACATAAATCAACCACCATTTTCTCCAGAAGGAGCTCTTTCGATACGGTCGTCGTCTTCATGGCCAGGTCGGTCTGAAGAAATCGGCGAAATCCCTCCCGAAGGTCATCTTCGCTGAAATAGACGGTCTGTTCGAGGATGGACTCCAGATAAAAGTGGTGGAGCCTGAGCCTTCTTCCAAGCTCCTCCTTTGCGTGCCCCCTTGATACCAGGTACTTCGCCCTCCAAATCAAACGAAATTGGCGAGCGATCATGCCGAGGATCTTGAGATGGGCTTCTCCGGCCTGCAACATCCTTCTCAAAATCCGCAATGCTTCAAGGGAATTCCTCACTCCAATTGCATCGGTCAGTTCGAAGACCGTCCTCGTCTTGACCTCCGAAACCACCTCCTCTACATCCTCCAACTCAATGACGGTCTTCTCCCCCACAAAGGCCACGGTCTTTTCAATCTCATTATGGAGGTCCCGAAGGCGGTTTCCCACCATATCCTTGAGATATTCCGCCGCTTCCCTGGTCATTCCCTTTCCAAATCCTTGGGCCTCCTTCTTGATCCAGCTGATCAATCTTCCAGCAAAAAATGGCTTAATCTGGATCACCGCTCCCGCCTTTCTTACCCTGGGGAAGAATTGCCTCCATGGTCCGCTCGTATCCCCCCAAAGAACCATACAAGTGGAGGGAGAAGGATCACCTATATAGGCCAGGAGTTGGTCGATATCCGCACGGGAAAAGCGGTCCGCCTCCTTGATCAGAATAAACCGCCATGGGTTTAACATGGGTACGGTCCTCGCGACATCCACGATCCTGGATGCTGGAACCTCGTCAGCCGAATAGACATCCACATTAAACTCCTGGAGATTAGTTGGAATAATCTCTGTGCGAAGTCCCTCGATCCCCTTTTCGATAAGGTAGGGTTCATCCCCAAAAAGGTAAAGGACAAGGGGGATTGTCCCCTTCTTCAATTCCTTATCCAACGCGAAGAAATCCACTATCTAACCCCGTGTTGGAGGCTTCCCCGATGAGCCAAAGGCCGATTATAAACCTTCGAACAACCTCCGACGAATTCTCCCTGCCAGTTCTTCGGCGATCTTCTGGATAGCCCTTTCTTTTTCCGCCTCGGTGAGTAAGACGTCCGAGGAAACCCTGTAGACATCCGATTCCAAAAGACCCCTCTTATTCCAAAGGATTTCTCCCTTTTTCTTCCCTTTCACTATTACGTCCAGGGCGACCGATGTCCTATACTCCGACACCACTCCCGTCGGGTCATAGGCCACTGATGAAATGGCAAATGATGTAACTGTTCCCTCCATGATGGCATCGGCCTCGTCAACGCCTACGACCTTTAGTCGCCTGTCCTTAATGAGCTCCCTCAAAATGGCATTGGTGACGATGGTCTCGATCCCCGCTTCATAAGTCTCATTGGTGAAGGTTGGAATGGCAATGGATCGAATGTCCGGGGATGGGCCGAACCCTTCTCCTCCAAACTGATACCCACAGCCCGTCCCCATTGAGAGAAAGAAGATGATGGAAAATAGGAAATGGACTTGGATTGGTTTCATCACGGGAATGGTTGTGGAAAAAAACCCCCGAGATACATAAAAGTCAACTGGATCAGGCGCAGACAATATTGATTAACTTTTTGGGAACGAGGATAACCCTCTGGACGGCCTTATCTTGGATCAGCCTTCGTACCTTCTCCCTCTCCAATGCTACCCCTTTGATTTCTTCATCCCCCATCGAGGATGGAACAGTGATCCTATCCCGCAACTTGCCATTAACCTGGACCACTACAAGTATGTGCTCCTCAACGATGGCCTCCCGATCATAATCGGGCCAGGGGGTCTTGATAATGCTCTCCCCCTTTCTCAGGGTTTCCCATAACTCCTCCGCGATATGAGGGACAAAAGGGGAAAGAAGGAGGGTTACCATCTCAATTGCCTCCTTGAGTACCGAACGTTCCGTCGGGTCCCCGTTCTTTTTCGGCTTGAACAGATAAAGGGCATTGACCAGCTCCATAATCGCGCTGATGGCTGTGTTGAAATGGAACCGCTCGATATCTTCCCCTACTTTCTTGATGGTCTTATGGACCTTCTGACGCAGTACCTTCAGATCTCCGTCCAAGAGGGATTTACTTTCATATGGCTTGGCCTCCCTCACCCAATGGTGATTTTCGAAAATCAAGCGCCACACTCTATTGAGAAACCGAAATGATCCCTCCACGCCCTGATCGCTCCATTCGAGATCCCTCTCGGGCGGGGATGCAAAGAGGCAAAACATTCGGGCCGTGTCAGCACCGTATTTGGAGACCAGGTATTCTGGATCAACGATGTTCCCCCGTGATTTGGACATCTTCGCCCCATCCTTGATGACCATTCCCTGGGTTAATAGCCTCGTAAAGGGCTCCTTATCCCTCACCAAGCCCAATTCCCCGAGGACCCTCGCAAAGAAACGGGAATAGAGGAGATGCATAATAGCGTGCTCTATACCCCCGATATATTGATCAACGGGCATCCAGTAATCGACCTTCTCCTTGTCCAGGGGGCCCTGGTTGTACCGGGGCGATGCAAACCGATCAAAATACCAGGAGGACTCCACAAAGGTATCCATGGTATCGGTCTCCCTGCGAGCATCTCCGCCACATTTGGGACATTGGGTCTCAACGAAATCCAGACATTCCGCCAAAGGAGATCCTCCCCCACTCTTAAATTCAACATCATGGGGCAAAGCGACGGGAAGATCCCCTTCCGGGATGGGTTGCATTCCACACCGATGACAATAGATGATGGGGATGGGCGCCCCCCAATATCGTTGGCGGGAAATTCCCCAATCCCGGATACGATAATTGATACTCCTCTTCCCCAAAGCGTTCTTTTCCAGGTACTGGACGATTGCCTCGCGAGCCCCAACGCTATCCATCCCGCTGAACTGGCCTGATTTGACCAGTGTTCCCTCATCCACATAAGCCTCCGTCATTATCTCCTCACTCAACGATCTATCCGGTGGCTGGATTACGACGATCACGGGAAGTCCATATTGATTGGCGAATTCGAGATCCCTTTGGTCATGGGCGGGAACTGCCATGACCGCCCCCGTTCCATATTCCATGAGGACGAAATTGGCCGCGAAGATCGGCATCCGCGCCCCCGTCATGGGATTGACACAGTTCGCACCGATAAACACCCCTTTCTTTTCCGTATCCTCCGCCGTTCTCCCGGCAATACTTTGCCTTTTCACCCTTTCCACGAACTCCCTTACTTCCCTCTCCTGGGATGTCCCCTTTGACAACTTCAATGTCAGGGGATGTTCCGGAGCCAAGGTCATAAAGGTAGCCCCGAAAACAGTATCTTGGCGGGTGGTGAAAACGGTTATCGATTCCTTTGAATTCTCCAGTGGAAATCGAATCTCTGCCCCCTCACTTTTTCCGATCCAATTCCGCTGCATTCTCAACACTCGTTCAGGCCATCCCGGCAATTTATCACAATACTCCAGGAGTTCCTGGGCATAGTGGGTGATCTTGAGAAACCACTGGTCCAACTCCTTCTGGGTCACTTCCGACTCACACCGCCAGCAGAAACCCCCTTCAACCTGTTCATTGGCCAGCACTGTCTGACAGCTCGGGCACCAATTCACCAGGGATCGCTTTTTGTAGGCCAGGCCCCTCTCGAGCATCTTTAGGAAAAACCACTGCTCCCATCTGTAGTATTCAACATCGCAGGTAGCAACCTCCCTCTCCCAGTCATAGCTGAAGCCCATCCTCTTGAGCTGGCGTCGCATCGTGTCGATATTTTCATAGGTCCATTTGGCGGGATGGACCCCGCTCTCTATGGCGGCGTTTTCAGCGGGCATGCCGAAGGCATCCCATCCCATTGGGTGAAGAACACTATACCCTTTCATCATCTTGTACCGGGCCACAACGTCTCCTATGGAGTAGTTCCGCATGTGCCCCATATGAATGGCCCCCGACGGATAGGGATACATCTCCAAGAGATAATATTTCTCCTTTGTTGGGTCTTCCTGGGCCCGGAACAGTCTCTTCTTCTCCCAATACCTCTGCCATTTCCCCTCGATGGCCTCTGGACGGTACCTCTCCTCCATTTTACCTCTGCAATCCCCTATCGATTGGAGTTCCCCAGGAACTATGAGTTGACACCGTTGTCCCTTCGCTTCAGCGTTTTTTTTGCCTGTTGCCCCTGAGCAAAACGGACACGAAAATCGCTTCACGAATCACGACTTCACCTTCCCATCATCTTCCGTATCTTCAACCTCAAGGCATTCAGCCGGATGAATCCTCCCGCGTCCTTCTGGTCATAAACGGTGTCCTCTTCAAAGGTCGCGAATTCTCCGCTATAGAGGGATTTCTCCGATTTTCGTCCAACAACGATACAATTCCCCTTGTAGAGTTTCAAGCGAACAGTCCCTGTCACATCCTTCTGGGTTTCATCGACGGTCTTTCTCATGACCTCCATTTCAGGGGAAAACCAGTATCCGTAATATATCAACTCCGAAATTTTAGGAATCAGGGAATCCCTGAAGTGCATCACCTCCCGATCCATGGTGATGGATTCTATGGCCCGATGTCCTGTGTGGAGGATTGTTCCCCCGGGGGTTTCATACACTCCCCTTGATTTCATCCCCACGTAACGATTTTCAACGATGTCCACCCGACCAATGCCATTTTCCCCCCCCATCTTATTCAGCGTGGCGAGCAGATTCGCAGGGGAATAACCTTTCCCATCTATTCCCTTTGGGATGCCGTCTTCGAAATCGATCTCGACATACCGCGGCTTGTCCGGGGCCCGCTCCGGTGAGACGGTCATGATGAACATCTCCTCCCTCGGTTCCGACCACGGATCCTCCAAGATTCCAGCTTCGAAACTTGCATGAAAGAGGTTCCTGTCGACGCTGTACGGTTTTTCCTGGGTAACCGGAATCGGAATCCCATTCTCTTGGGCATAGCGGATGAGATCCTGACGGGATTTAAAATTCCAGAGCCTCCAAGGAGATATGATGGCGATATTGGAATTCAGGGCCATATAGGTAAGCTCGAACCTCACTTGATCATTCCCCTTTCCCGTCGCCCCATGCGAAACGGCATCGGCCCCTTCCCTTTCGACCACCTCAATCTGTTTTTTGGCAATGAGAGGCCTTGCGATTGAGGTACCCAGCAGATATCCACTTTCATAGATGGCATTGGCCTTCAAAGCAGTATAGATGAAGTCCCTTACGAACTCCTCCCTTACATCTTCGACGTAGACCTTGCTTGCCCCCGTTGCAAGGGCCTTGGCTTCCACCCCTTCGATGTCGTCCCCTTGACCCAAGTCCGCAACGAAGGCGATGACCTCACAACCATATTCGTTCTGGAGCCATTTCAAGATGACCGATGTGTCTAATCCCCCGGAATATGCCAAAACGATCTTGTTTAGAGGAGATGCCATTTTCCCTCCATACCACAGATCACATCCGCTATCCCTCTTTGGCCGCCGCACTGAGTCACTCGGAGATCCCGTTCCCCATGGGCTCTTGCGTTGAGGGTATTTACCCCATCAACCACTCCAATATGGCCTTCTGGACGTGAAGGCGATTCTCCGTCTGATCCCAGACAATGCAGTGGTCTCCGTCCATCACCTCATCGGTTATCTCCTCACCCCGATGAGCGGGCAGACAGTGCATGACTAAAACCCCAGTTTTACCCGCCTTGACTAACCGGGAGTTCACCTGATAATCCCTGAAATCCCGAAGGCGGTCGGCGTGTTCATCCTCCTTTCCCATGCTCGCCCACACATCGGTGTAGATGATATCCGCCCCTGAGACGGCCTCATAGGGATCATGGACGAGTTGGATCTTCCCTCTCGATTCCCTCCTCGCCCGCTCGAGGATCGATGGGTCTGGGCCGTACCCCTTTGGGCAAGCCAGGGAAAGCTGGAAAGCTAACTTGGCGGCACAATTGATCCAGGAGTGAGCCACGTTATTTCCATCCCCTACATAGGCCACCTTCACCCCCCGGTATCCACCCATCTTCTCCATAACGGTGAAGATGTCGGAGAGAACCTGACAGGGGTGGAGCAGATCGCTGAGCCCATTTATGACGGGAACGGTTGTATGCCTTGCCAATTCTTCTATTGCCTCGTGGGAGAAAGTCCTTGCCATTATCCCATCCATGTATCTGGAAAGGACACGTGCTGTATCGGCAATAGCTTCTCCACGACTCAGTTGAATATCCTTAAAGTCCAGGAATAGGGCGTACCCTCCCATCTGATACATCCCCACCTCGAAGGAGACTCGAGTTCGAGTGGATGCCTTCTCGAAAATCATCCCCAAGGTCTTCCCCTTAAGGGGGGTATGCCGAACCCCTTCCCTCTGTTGTGCCTTTAAGACGGCCGCCCTCCCCATCAAATAATCGATTTCATCTTGGTTCAGGGAGAAGATGCTCACCAAATCCCTCTTCACGACCCGGCCCCTTCCCCAATTTCTCCGAAAATCCCGTCCAGGACTCCGACGAGCTTATCCACCTCCTCAGGGGTTACAATCAATGGGGGCAAGAACCTGAGGACATTGCCCATCGTGCAATTGATGAGGAATCCCTCTTCCATGCAACGGATCACGATTTGGCTCCCATCGAACTCCAGTTCCATCCCAATGATCAAGCCCCTTCCCCTCACCTCTTTAATGAAGGGGTACTTCCCCTTGAAATCCATGAGCCGACTGAAGAATTGATTTCCCACCCTTGTGCAGCTTTCCAAGATTCCATCCTCTAGCAAAGCCGATATGGCCGCCAGTCCCGCTGCCGTGGCTAAGGGATTACCCCCAAAAGTCGATGCGTGGGTCCCCGGGGAGAAGCTCTTGGCCACCTCCTCGGTAGCCACCATTGCCCCTATGGGAACACCCCCCGCCAATGACTTGGCCAAGGTCATGATATCGGGATATACTCCATCGTGTTCATGGGCAAAGAGCCTTCCCGTCCTGCCCATGCCAACCTGGACCTCATCGAAGATCAAGAGTATCCCCCTCTCGTGGCAAAGCTCGCGGAGGTCCTGTAAATATCCATCGGAGGGGCAATGCACCCCACCCTCGCCCTGGATGGGCTCCACCATAATGGCACACGTATGCGGGGTTACTGCCCGGAGAAGCGTCTCCATATCGTTAAAAGGAACGTATTTGAAACCGGGAAGCAAAGGATCGAACCCCTTACGAAACTTATCCTGGCCCGTCGCACTAATGGTGGCCATGGTTCTCCCGTGGAAAGATCTCTCCATGGTAATGATCTCAAATCTTTCCCCTCGGCCGTTATCCTTTGCGTACTTCTTCGCCAATTTTATGGCGGCTTCATTTGCCTCCGCGCCGCTATTGCAGAAGAAGACCCTATCGCCAAAGGAGCCCTCGCAGAGCAGTTTGGCAAGCTCAATTTGAGGCTCAATGTGATAAAAGTTGGAGACATGGATCAACTTCCGTGATTGATCATGAATAGCCTGAACCACTTTTGGATGACAATGCCCGAGATTACATACTGCCAAACCAGCCACGAAATCGAGATATTCCCTTCCATCGTTGCTCCAGACTTTACACCCTTGACCCCTGACCAATACAAGGGGATATCGGGAATACGTATTTGCGATATACCTCTGAGAATCGGCAATGAGCGTCTTCGTATCCGTCATCGAACTGGTTTCCCCATGTAGCGAAAAGCGGCAAAAAAGGAACGAATGAAGCCTACAATAAACATCCCCGTTTTCTTCACCTCATCTTTTCTCATGCTTGTTCCTCTCTGTATATCTGTGTTCCTATCCCCTCGTCGGTGAATATCTCAAGGAGTAGGGTATGCTCCACCCGCCCAT
This sequence comes from Syntrophobacterales bacterium, assembly GCA_020346125.1. GTDB lineage: Bacteria > Desulfobacterota > BSN033 > WVXP01. The sequence goes on from CP070774.1 coordinate 1,868,592, forward strand.
CGATGATGTGGGTCTTGATTACCCCTTCTTTAAGCGCATCTAAACAACAGTGAACCTTGGGGATCATCCCCCCCATAATCACCCCCTTTTCAATGAGCTCTCTTGCCCTGCCGATATCGAGGGTTCGAATCAATTGATCCGCTTTATCCAATATTCCCGGAACGTCAGTCAAGAGGATCAGTTTCTCGGCCTTGAGGGCGGAGGCAATCTTTCCAGCTACTAAATCGGCATTTATGTTGTAGCTTTCCCCCGCCTCCCCTACCCCTACGGGGGCAATAACCGGAATGAAACCTCTCTCCTCCATGGCCAAAATGACCGATGGATTAACGGAAACCACCTCTCCTACCATACCGATATCAATGGCTTCAGGGGGTCTTCCATCTCCCCTCTTCCTGTAGACATTCATCTTCCTAGCAAGGATGAGTTGACCATCCTTTCCACTGAGTCCCACCGCGTTTCCGCCGTGACGATTGATCAAACCCACTATCTCCTTGTTCACCTTTCCAATCAGGACCATCTCCACCACATCCATGGTCTCACCGTCCGTAACCCTCATGCCCTCGACAAACTCCGTCTTCCTTCCCAGCTGGGCCAAAACCTTCCCGATTTGTGGACCCCCGCCATGGATGATGACCGGATTGAGGCCGATGTATCTCATTAAAACGACGTCCAGCGCAAAGCTATTCTTCAAGTCCTCGTCCATCATAGCATTTCCGCCGTACTTGATGACGATGGTCTTGTTGTAGAATCTACGGATATAGGGCAGTGCCTCAATGAGGACTTTAGCCTTATTGATCGTTTCCTCCATAGGCCTTACCGTGAATGGTATGCGGATTATAAAAGTGACCAGATATGGATAATTTCCCCCCTCTAATCCTTATCCTTCATAAGATATAACGGCTCAAATCCTCGTCCTCGATGAGATCCCTCAGTTTATCCACCACATACGCGGAATCGATGGTGATCTTCTTCCCATGAGCCTCCGGCGCATCGAAGGAAATCTGCTCCAGGAGCTTCTCCATAATGGTATAGAGTCTTCTTGCGCCAATATTTTCGCTCCTCTCGTTGATGATTTGAGCTACCTCCGCGATCTCAGCTATGGCATCGTCGGTAAATATCAACTCCACCGATTCCGTTTTGAGCAGGGCGGTATATTGTTTTATCAGTGCATTTTGGGGCTCTTGGAGGATTCGAATGAAGTCCTCTTTCCCAAGGGAATTCAGCTCCACCCTGATGGGAAAACGCCCCTGGAGCTCCGGAATGAGGTCCGAGGGCTTCGAGACATGAAATGCACCGGCTGCAATAAAGAGGATATGGTCGGTCTTTACCATCCCATATTTCGTCGTCACCGTCGTTCCCTCGACAATGGGCAAAATATCCCTTTGGACGCCTTCCCTTGAGACATCGGGACCATGAAGGGATTCCCTTCCCGCGATTTTGTCGATCTCATCCAAGAAGATGATTCCCGATTGTTCGATCCTCTCTATCGCCAACCTTACCACCTTATCCATATCAACCAATTTTTGAGCCTCCTCGTGGAAAAGGATGGTTAAGGCCTCCGGGATTTTTACCCTTCTCCTCTTTCTCTTCTGGGGAAAGAGATTCCCGAACATGTCCCTGAGGTTGATATCCATCTCTTCCATGCCCGAGGCGGAGAAGATCTCAACGATGGGGAGATTTCTGTCCGCGGTCTCGATCTCGACATAACGGTCGTCCAGCCTTCCCTCATTCAATAACTGCCGCAGCTTTTCCCTGGTTGCACTCTGGGGGGGTGATCCTTCCTCGAGAGCTCTTATGGAACCAAGGCTGGGGTTTTCCTCCACTTTCTTCTCCGTTTTTGGCCTCGGCAACAGGAGATCCAACAACCTCTCCTCAGCCAACTCCCGGGCTTTCGTCTCGACCTTTTCAGTCTCCTCACCCTTGACCATATTTACCGCCTGGTCGGTCAGGTCCCTGATCATGGATTCCACATCCCTACCCACATAGCCCACCTCTGTGAATTTCGACGCCTCAATCTTCAGAAAAGGGGCTTGGGCAAGCCTGGCCAACCTCCTGGCAATCTCCGTCTTCCCCACCCCGGTGGGACCGATCATAATGATGTTCTTCGGTGCAATCTCATCCCTCAGCTCCTCTGGGACCTGTTGTCGCCTCCACCTATTCCGAAGGGCAATGGCAACGGATCGTTTGGCCTCTTTTTGTCCCACGATATACTTGTCGAGTTCCGAAACGATCTCCCTCGGGGTAAAGGTTTGCACCTCGTTAACCTCTTCAAAGGACTTGGCTTATAATTCCTCGATGAAGATGTGGCTGTTGGTATAGATACAGATGGAGGCGGCGATCTTCATGGCCTCTTCCGCAATGGACTTGGCCTCCAACTCGGAATGATCGACCAATGCCTTGGCGGCCGCATGAGCATAAGGTCCCCCACTACCAATAGCCGTTACACCCTCGTCGGGTTCGATTACATCCCCAGTGCCCGATATGACTAAGGAACGATCTTTGTCCGCAACGATGAGAAGTGCCTCCAACCTCCTCAATACCCTATCGGTTCGCCATTCCTTAGCCAGTTCAACGGCAGCCCTCATAAGATTGCCGTTGAACTGTTCCAATTTCGACTCAAATTTGCCGAATAACGTAAATGCGTCAGCGCTTGTCCCGGCAAATCCCGCCAATACCCTATCGCCATATATCTTTCTGACCTTTCTCGCCGTGCGCTTCATAATCGTATTTTCAAAGGTGATCTGTCCATCGCCGGCCATGACCACATTGCCTTTGTGTCTGACGGAAAGTACAGTCGTTCCCCTCACTGCTCGGCTCCTTGGAAGAAGCGATTCATAATCCGTTTACCATGTTGGATAAGTATTATTTCAAACCTTCGACTCACTCATAAGGGGAGATCACGAGTTCCTTTTCATATTTCTCCAGCTTCTGGGATGAGCCCTATCATAAACATCCATTAGTCCATCTATGCTTACATGGGTATATTTTTGGGTCGTGGAAAGACTTATATGTCCCAATAATTCCTGTATATCCCTTAAATCTGCCCCCGCATCCAATAGATGGGTCGCAAAGGTATGGCGCAGGGCATGGGGACTAATGCTTATTCTGAGGCCACACTTTTTACCATATTTTTCAACAATGCGTCTCACACTCCGATCTGTCAATCTACCGCCTCGAGTATTGATAAATAGAGGGTACTCGCGACTATTCTCTGAGGAGAACTCCCGTTTCATGAGATAATCTTTTATTGCCTCGATTGCCTTGGACCCAATGGGAACAATCCTCTCCTTCTTTCCCTTTCCCAATACCTTTATGATGCCCAGTTCCAAATCTATATCATCACAATTCAATTGAGTCAGCTCCCCCACCCGAATACCACTGGAATAGAGCATTTCCAGCATAGCTCGGTCCCTGAGGCCTAAGTGGCTTGATTTATCGGGCGCATCTAACAGCCTAAACATCTCATCAATGGTGAGCGTGCTTGGAATATACTTCTCGGTTTTAGGAGTTGCCACCCCCTTTGCCGGGTTCTTCGAAATGATCCCTTCCCGAACCAAGTATTGAAAAAAGGAACGGATGGTGGCCAACTTTCGGGCGATAGAACTCTTCTTCTTTGATCGAAAAAGGGCCCTGAAATAGACTCGGATAATATTACGATCAACTCGTGAAACATCTACCTCCCCTCTCTCCGAAATCGGATAGGGCCCGGATGCAGAAATGAAACCCTCAAAATGCAAGAGGTCGTTGAGATAACTCCGACATGTGTGCTCCGAAGCTCCCTTCTCCAAAACCAGATATTCTATAAATTGGTCGATGTGATTACGCATTTAATCCATTGAGAATACAATTAAATTAGAATTTATATCACAATGTTGAAAATAATCAACGGTAAAATCCATGGTTTTCGGAATGCTCTAGGTTAGGATAAAAATTTATTCAAATGCTATTGACATAAATGAGACATTTTTTTATATTAGTTTGCTAAAATTATCACTCTCAGGAGGATTGGGTAAAATGGCGAAGCGGGAAAAGGATAGCTACGTTATTCAGTCTGTGACCAATGCGTTGAATCTCTTAGAGGAGTTCAAACCAGATAGGAATGAACTTGGGGTGACCGAACTAAGCAAAAGGCTCAACCTCCATAAGAACAACGTTTTCAGGTTACTGGCAACCCTTGAGGCAAAAGGATACATCGAGCAAAATAAAGCCACCGAAAATTACCGACTGGGCGTGAAAAGCCTGGAGTTAGGTCAAACCTTTATCAAGCAGCTTGGGTTAGTCCGCCAGGCTAAGCCGTTCCTGAAGGAAATCGTTAATAAATGTAATGAGATGGCCTACATAGGAGTTATTCGGCAAAACTCCATCGTCTACCTGGATGTGGAAGAGGCGAACCAAACGGTGAAGGTGGCTAATCGTGTCGGATGGAGGCTTCCCATCCATTGCACAGCCATCGGCAAGGCCCAGATCGCATTTGCATCTGAAGAGGAATTGGAAAAGCTGGGTATCCTAGACCATATGGAGAGGTTTACACCCAATACCATCGTTGACAAGGCTGAGTTCATCAAACACGTTAAAGAGGTGGCTAAGCGTGGGTATGCCCTCGATAATGAAGAATACAATTTGGGAGTGAGGTGTGTCGGTATTCCCCTCAGGGATTATACGGGCCGTGTTGTGGGGGGAATCTCCGTTTCCGGCCCATCCTTTCGGATGACCGACGAGATATTGAAGGAAAAAGTTATTCCCGTCGCCAAAGAGGCGGGCGAGAAGGTTTCCAAAAGGCTTGGATTTGGTGCTTAGAAGGGGAACCTTCTCCTGAAAGGATTCTCATCTTCCCTTCGCCTATAATCCATACTGCACTTTACCTTTTCTTCATAATGATCTTCCAAGAGACACCCGTGCCCGATTAAATCCACATTTGAAGGTCCCACCTCGGGCTAAAGACTGCAACCCCCTCACAGGGAAAATGAACACGTTCCAATATGCGCTCCCACGAAATTAGTTCATGGAGTTTCCCCACTTCTCTTTAGGTTTGCCTACCATGAATCCAATTGGGGGATGTTGACGTATTCATCACCTACGACAAGGAGCATCCCATAATGAATCTGAGATCTCTGCGGTTTACCATCTCCCATGTGATAAAAATCCTCTTGGGAAATTTCGGAAAACTCCACATACTTTTCCATTGACTTTCAACTGGGTTTCTTGTATAGAGATTCAAGGAAAGGAGAAATGTAATTGATTTTATGCTCCTAAATAAGCTTAATATTTTCAAAGTGTTATGAATATTGAACAAGGCAATCATTTACCATGAGGAGGTGATGAAGATGGCAAATCCAAGGGTCGCCAGGGTTACCGAGATCATAGCAGCATCCCCTAAATCTTTCGACGATGCGGTCCAGGTCGGTTTCGCTCGAGCGACGAAGACCCTTCGAGGAATTACGGGTTTCCGTATCCTTGAACAGAGGGTGGCCGTTGTTGATGCTAAGATTACTGAATATCGGGTAAAAATGGAAGTTATCTTCGTCCTTGAGACCTAGTACATCAATACGCAAATGAAGCTCCGTATTTAATCCGTGATTGGCTTGCTCAGCATTGAATCCCCGGGGCTTCGATTGGGCCTTTCGGCCTGATCTTACGTTCGCAGACTTAAGCCGAAGCCAACAAACTTGTGAAATGAAGGGGATGGTAACCTTCAGATGGAGGGAAATGGAGCTAGAGTATTATACTCCAGCTCCAATTTTTCTTTATTGGGGAGGGCAGTTTCCTATGGCTTACCGTCATCGATTCCGATTAATTGCCTCCTTCAATTCCTCAGGTGTTACCGTCGCCGTTCCCACCTTCCCCACGACAATTCCAGCCGCATAGTTAGCTATTACAGCAGCTTCTCCATAACTTGCCCCTGCTGCTACAGCCAAGGCCATAACGCCGATCACCGTATCCCCGGCTCCTGTCACATCGAAAACCTCCCTGGCCGTCGTAGGAACGAGGATCGTTTCCTTCCCCCGTTCAAAGAGGGCCATTCCGTTCTCGCCCCGGGTAATCAGGACAACCTGGCAATTGAACCGGTCCAGAAGTTTATCCCCAACCTCCTTTAGAGACCTTTCATCGACGATCTCGATCCCAGAGGCTAAGGTAGCCTCCTGGATGTTGGGGGTCACCACCGTAACATCTCGGTAGAGATGGAAACGGTTGATCTTGGGATCAAGGAGAACAGCCTTCCTTTGCTGCTTTGCAATCTGGGTAACGACTTGAACGAGTTGCTCCGTCACCACACCCTTCCCATAATCGGCAATGACCGCCGTTTCTGCATGAGGGATAGTATCGATGACATAGGAAACAAGACTGTCCGAATATCCCTGGCTAAGGCAAGCCCTGTCTTCATGGTCAAACCGAACAACCTGTTGACTGTGAGCTACAATCCGGGTCTTGACGGTCGTTGGTCGCCGAGGATCGATGAGAACTCCTGTTGTTGGAACCCCCTTTCCATCGAGAAGGCTGAGGATCTTCCTTC
>CP070774.1:1875202-1881245 GCA_020346125.1 Syntrophobacterales bacterium
GTATAGACAGAGATGGTATTGACGGATCGGACCGCTAAACCAAGATCCTCTCGGACCCTCCTCTTGATTTTTTCCCCAAGGGCATCGCGGATGTGGCTTTTCAATCCGATTTCAATTCGATGGGGCATTCTATTCTCCTGTCGTTGGGGCTGTATAACAACGGGGATTATGATAAATACTTCTCCACTGCCGCGAGACTACTCCATATATGAGCCTCTTCATGGGGTTCCACGGTGAAAATCGGAAGAGGGGTAATGCGGCCAAGGAGGTCGAAGAATTCACCGAAATCCATCTCCCCATCGCCCAGGGGAAGATGGTCATCACTGGTTCCATGGTTGTCGTGGAGGTGAACCTCGACCATATAGTTACCCAGGAGATCGAACCATCGGTGCAAAGGGGCCTTGCTGAATATGAAATAGTGTCCCGTATCGAAACAGAAGCGGAAGTTGGGGGAATTGACCCCCTTGATGAGGCTCCTCAAGGTTTGGGGTTCCTCCTCGAAGACGTTCTCAATAGCTAAGGTAATGCCTATCTCCTCAGCTTTCCCGGCGATGGGCTTCCAGGCCTCAATGCTATTTTGCAACCAGAGGTCATGGTACCCCTCGAAGCGCCACCGGTCGAACCCCGGATGGAAGACCACCGTTTTGGGTCTGAAAAGATCTGCCAACTCCATTGTTCTCCATATCCTCTCAAGGGTAACCTCCTTCACCTTTGCATCCACCCCACCGGGGCTGAGGTCCATATAGGGCCCGTGAAGGGCGACGTCGAGCTTCTGCTCGGAGAGGATCTTGGCGAGGCGGTCTATATCCTCCTGGCAAGCGGTGTCCAGTGCGTTTCCGTCGAAGTAGATCTCCGGCAGAAGCCGGTTTTGGATGGCAAAATCGAGCCGAGCCAGTAACATCTCATAGGGAACGTTGATAAAAACCTGGCTTCTTATCATATGGATTCATCCCCTTTATGCTCGGCCCCTCTTCTCCACGAATTTGACCCAACACTGCTGATAATCAGGGCAATAGTAAAAAAACCTCCGGTTCCCGACAGTTCCCCTCCCTCGTCATATCCCACCGTGGTTACGTGATGACGGTCATATAAAGGGAGTCCCGCAATGGCCATTTTTCAATGAGGGCGAATCCAAGAATCCCGGTAGTGACGTTGATCAACACGAGTATGACAGCATAGCGGAATTGTTGCAGGAGAACCACGTTTCTGTACCGGATGGATGGATTTAGTTAGGTATATATCACCCCCAGCTTCAAAATTCAACACCGAAACCATTCCGGCTTGGGATATTGCAATATAACCTTGAGTATGGTATAAATTCGTCAATATTCACAGGGAGAACGGGCGTATGTTCGGCATAGGAATGCCTGAACTTCTGGTCATTTTGGGCCTTGCCCTTATCATCTTGGGCCCCAAAAAGCTTCCTGAGATAGCAAGGGGTTTGGGAAGGGCCATGCGAGAGTTCCGGCGGGCCACAAACGACATGAGGGAAGAATTCGAGGAGGAAACCAAGGAGCTGAAGGACGTTACGCAGACCCTCAAGGAGGAGGTTACCTTCGAAGAGGAGGGGGAGTGGAGACTGGAAAAGGGGGATGAGCCGATGCAGGAAGCAGGGGAGAAACCGCGCGAAAAGGAGGCTTCCCCGACGGATGCCTCAGATGAGGTGGAGGTGAGCGTGGAAAAGGGAGGGGAAAAAGGAGAGACGGCCCCCGATGGATGAAGCAAAGATGTCCTTCACCTCACATCTGGAGGAATTGAGGAGCCGGTTAATCATCTGTTTAATTACGGTGGGCATCGGGTTCATCGTCTCATACTTTTTTAAAGAGAAGTTTTTCCACATTTTAGTGCTGCCGCTCTTGAAGGCGATGGGGGAGAGGGGTTCCCTGATCTTTACTGGGGTTCCTGAACCCTTTTTCGTCTATTTGAAAGTTGCCCTCGTAGCCGGCATTTTTTTCTCCGCACCCGTCATCCTTTATGAGATTTGGGCCTTCGTCGCCCCAGGACTTTATAGCAATGAAAGGCGGTATGTTGTTCCCTTCGTATTTTTTTCATCAATGCTCTTCTTACTTGGAACCCTCTTCGGATACTACATCGTTTGTCCCTTTGGGTTTAAGTTCCTCCTGGGCTTTGCCGCTTATAATATCCAACCTATGTTGGCCATTAAGGAATACTTCTCCTTCAGCACGAAGCTCTTGCTGGCCTTTGGATTCGTCTTTGAATTGCCGCTGTTCATCGTATTCCTCTCAAAAGCCGGGATCGTGAGTCCCCGAACCCTTTCCAGACAGAGGAAATATGCCATATTGTTGATTTTTGCCACAGCGGCGATCCTAACCCCTCCCGATATTGCCACGCAGTTCATGATGGCGGGTCCCCTCATCGCGCTGTTTGAAGTTGGCGTTATCCTGGCGAAGATTTTCGGGAAAAAAGAGGAGGTGCCGGAGGAAGAAAAGGCGGAGGGGATGAAATCGCCCGCCAGATTGTAAATCGTGTATCAGAGGATCAGCTTCCCCATGCATGTCGGGCAAGGTCCTGACCAACCATTCATAGAGGAATACCGGGATATCAAGGCGGCAAGGGCCACGAGTCAATTCTTCAGAGTATGGGTCCATGATCGGCTCGTCCTTGGCAGCGCGGGTTCATGCGCTTTGCGAACAAGGGAGCCATAGGAAAATGGCGGTGAAGAGGAAGTGGCAACAATGGCGCATTGTTATGGCGACCCTCTTCTTTCTCAATGGGTGTGAGGGAGCCATAGTGAGATCCAGCTCAGCCATTGCCCATGCATCCTTATCGGTGGAAAAGGAAAAGGAGATGGGACGGAGGCTGGTTCTCCGGATTGAGAAGGAATTAGATATCATCCGGGATCCCACCGTTCTGCAATATGTGGATAGCATAGGGGAACGAATCGTTTCTCAAATTGGTGGGACTCCCTACGAAATCAACTTCTATGTTGTGAAGAGCCCCGATCCAAACGCCTTTGCCATTCCGGGGGGACATATATTCTTGGCCAGCGGGCTTATTATCATGGCAGCTTCGGAAGATGAGGTGGCGGGTGTTGTGAGTCATGAAGTTGCCCATATCAAGGCCAGGCATATCGCCCAGAGGATTGAGAGGGCGAAGAAATTGAGCTTGGCAGCCATGGCGGGGATTTTAGCCGGGGTAATTATCGGCGGAAAGGCTACGGAGGTGATGATGGCGGGCTCGGTTGCTGCAGGCCAAGCCATGGCATTGAAATATAGCCGCGAGGATGAAGCGGAGGCGGATCAATTGGGTTTTCGCTACCTCACCAAAGCGGGCTATGATGGATGGGGGATGGTATCTTTCTTGAGGAAATTGCATCGGATGAGCCTCCTTTCCCCCGGAACACCCCCGAGTTACCTCTCGACTCATCCGGGCATCGAGGACCGAATCAGCTATCTCATGGGGAGATTACGGGAGATCCCTGAAAGGGCCTTAAAGGAGAATGGAAAAGACCTGAAACGCGTCCAGGCCAAGCTTTTTGTGGAAGAAAGGGGAACCCAAACTGCAATAAAGCATTTTCAGTCCATTCTCAAGGGAAAGCCAAATGATTTGGATGGCCTTTACGGACTCGCCTTGGCTTACAAGAAAATGGGGAGGATAGATCTCGCTATCGGGGAGCTGGAGCGGGCGAGGCATTTATCTCCCCAAGATGGAGGGATCATACGGGAGTTGGGTATCTGCTATTTCTTAAACGGGAGGTTGGATGACGCGGTTTCAATATTGCGGGAATCGCTGGTTATTCATCCTGGAGACATTCTCAGCCTCTATTACATGGGTCGGGTTTATCAGGAGAAGGGGAATCTAGAAGCCTCGCTCGATACTTATTTGATGGCAAAGGAGATCAATCCAGACATCGTCGACCTCTATTACAGCCTGGCAGTAATTTACGCCAAAAGGGGTGATCGCTGCAATTCTCACCGAAATTTCAGCACCTATTTCGACAAAAGAGGGGAGGTCAAAAATGCCTTGAACCACCTCAGGAAGGCATTACGATACTGCGATGAGCAGGCGGAGATCCAAGAGGAGATCCGGCGACTAGAGCGGGCCTTAAAGGAAGAAACCAAGGAAATGTGAATTGACCGATCAGACAGGAGGCCTATCGAGACAGTAAAGAGAGCCGAATGAAGGGAGCCCTAAATTGTAGGCCGAAGAGGTAGTTTGACCAGGAGGAGAAGCGAAGAAGGAAGATTGAAGACGGTTTTTACGGTGTTCGAAGCGTGAAATACAATGGGTACACTTCAAAAGGGACATTGGTCCTTGGACGGGAAAAGGCCTCCCCTTTGTGGAGAATCGTGAGATCTGTGAGGAAGGCCATGCCAAGGAGAGGCCACTTGTTCATTCTCCTGTTTTTTTGTTTTATCAGTTTTGGCTTACCCTATGGTTACACCAAATCCATCGGTGAGATCTGTGAGGATCAGGGGATCTACCCCTCTCAGGCCAGCATCGTTGTCATAAAGGAGAAACGAAAACTGTTTTTCTATCTCGATGGGAAGTTTGTGAAGGCATATCCCGCGGTTTTTGGGAAAAATCCCCACAACCAGAAGCTTTACGAAGGGGATAATTGCACGCCCGAGGGGATGTACCGAGTTGTATCGAAGAGGGTCCATGAGGAGTGGTCGAGGTTCATCTTGCTGAATTATCCAACCTGGGATGATGTGAAAAGGCATAGAAAGGCCTGCTCTCAGGGGTTAATCCCCTTGGAAGGGGACAGATGTGTCGGATTGGGAGGGGGGATAGGGATTCATGGTACCCATTCCGAGATCCTCAATCGTTGCAGGATCGATTGGACGGAGGGCTGCATATCGCTGTTCAACCGAGATATAGAGGAGTTTTTCCCCTACATTGAGCAAGGGGTCTTGGTTTTCATATTTCCTTAATAGGACCCATGGAGAATTGGATGAATGTACAGGGAGGTTTGGTGAACACTTTCTCCAACCATCACGAAAGGGTTTACCCGAGCACCGTGAGAGTATGGGGCAGTGAGGGTTTATTCCACCATGGGTGGTTGTCTTTTAGGGGTCAATTTGGAGGGAAAGGAGCGCAACATGAGATTGGATACTTTTGAGGATATTGTCCGAGAGGCCATAAGAAAAGAGGCCGATGCTGCCATGTTCTATCAAATGGCCAGTGAACGTGCAAAGCCAGGCATGGATAAGATGTTTATAGAGCTCGCAGAGGAAGAACAGGGGCACAAAAAAATGCTTGAAGAATTAGATATGGCGAAGCTGAGGAGTTACGAATTTGGTAAAGTGCCCGATTTGGAAATCAGCGAGTATTTGGAGGACCTTCCTTACAGCCGGGATATGGATTATCCGGCCATTCTCCGGTATGCAATGAAGAGCGAGGAGAAATCCCGCAACTTCTACCTTCGATCGGCGAAAATGTGCGAGAATCCGGACCTCAAAAAATTGTTCCAGATGTTGGCCGAAGAGGAGGCCAAACACAAGTTACGGTTCGAGAAGATGTACGAGGATGATGTCCTTGAATCAACCAAGTATTAAGGGTAACGGGATGGGGACCTGGCTTCTCCAGCAGATTATGCTCAATGACAAAGGCATCCCTTAAAAACTCGGGAAACTCCGTAGATATTTCCATTGACATTTTATTCCCAAATGGGTAGTTTATTTTAGCTGAAAGGGGATTGACGTGGAAATAAATGGATTCTGGTGGCGGAGGATACTTGAGGAGATGGGCCCTGGACCTCTTACGACGTAATTGAATGGGACAAGCGATTTGTTGAGGCCATGGGCGCGGATACCCCATGGCCTTTTTCTCGGGTGGAGGTTAAGATGAAGAGGATTTTTAGCGGGATTCAGCCAACAGGAGAAATCCATATCGGTAACTATCTCGGGGCCATCCAGAACTGGGTCTCCTTGATCGATGAATATAATTGTATCTATTGTATCGTCGATTACCATGCCATTACCATCGACTTCGATGCCCATATGATGCAATCTCGAATCTTGGAGACGGCCATTGTCAACATCGGTTGTGGATTGGATCCGGATAGATGCTCCCTCTTTGT
>CP070774.1:1881345-1896070 GCA_020346125.1 Syntrophobacterales bacterium
GGAGCAGTGCCGAGTGTTTCGCCAGTGAATCCTCCCCCGGCGCCTCGAGGGGCACCTTAAGAGCCTCCCTGGGGTCCGTTTTAAACGGAAAGCGTGCTCCCCTTACCTCTATGAAGTAATATCCCTTTTCCGAATCATAGCTCACCCTTCCCTCATACATGCCGAGAGGGATGCTGTCTGATTTTGGGGGGGCGGACAAAGCTCCAGTTGCCAATGTTAATCCGATAACAACGAGGGTGGCAGTAAAAAAAAGCAGTATTATCTTCGTTCTCATGACATTATCCTCCCATCAACAACTTTTAGGGTTTTTCTGGCAAAAGCCGAGATCACAGGGTCGTGCGTCACCAACAGTACCGTCACCCCTTCTTCATTGAGTTCCTTCACATATCCCACCAACTCCTCTCCGGCCTTTGTGTCCAGGTTACCAGTGGGTTCGTCTGCCAATATCACTGAAGCGTTATTGGCTAAGGCGCGAGCAATAGCGACGCGTTGTTGCTCGCCTATGCTGAGCTCAGAGGGCAGATGGAAGAATCGATCTTTCAACCCAACCTTTTTGAGTAATTTACTTGCGATAGCCCTCTGCTTTGCCGGGTGCATTCCCGCGAGGTAGAGTGGCATCTCGGCGTTTTCAATCGCAGTCAGATAGGAGATGAGATTAAAGGCCTGGAATATGAAGCCAAATTTTCTCCTCCTGAAGGCAGTACGTTCCCGTGGCCCCAATTTATAAAGTGATACGCCATCAACTATAACCTCGCCACGTGTTGGAGTTAACAAGCCTGCAACCAAATTGAGAAAGGTAGTCTTTCCACTTCCGCTCGGACCGAGTAATGAGATGAAATCCCCCTTTTTGACCTCCAAATTCACATCGTTCAGCGCTTCTATCCTTCCATATGTCTTGGTCACATTTTTTACTTCAATCACTGCTATACCTCCCGAAGCGCCTCAACGGGATCTAGCTGCGCGGCTCTCCTAGCCGGAAAGATGGTGGCTATTATACAGAGTACCGTTGAGATTACGATAGAATAGGGTAGCAGCTGTAATATCGGTGAGACCGGTGTATCGGCGATCTGAGGTCCTGCTACTACTGAGATGAAAGTTCCCAGGGCGTAACCAGCTAAACCACCAATCAGGCCAAGAATCAGGGCCTTTATTACAAAAAACGTGTATATCTTGTTTGCATCCATGCCTATTGCCAGGAGGATACCGATCTCATGACGGCGCTCAGAAACGGACGAGGACATGTAATTCATCATGAGAAGACCGCCCAGACATAGGACGACAATGTAAACTATGCGAATGAAGTCCTCGATTTTGGTAAGGGTCCCGATCTGGGCCTCCGCTATCTGCTTCACGGGAATAACCCTGGCATCGTCTGGAAGGGCTTTGTCTATCTCATCAGCGATATCGTATATGTTCATTTCCGAACATGCGATGCAGCTCGTAGAGACCTCAATTATGTTTACCAATCTCCTCTTACCGGTAAGGTTTTGCAACACGTGGAGTGGCACGAATGCCATGAGGTCATCGGTTGAACCTGTCTCGTCTAGAATCCCGCTTACGGTAAATGTCTCGCCCCCCAACTTTATTTTACCGTTTGATCCTAGATGAGCTGCCGCATAGTGACCAAGCAGAACTTGATTTCCCTCTGGGAATTCACCAGTTACTAACTTCCTGTTAATCATCCACCAGGGCTTTGCCTTTCTCTCAGCTTCTGTAACCCCAGCCACCAGCAGGTTTACATTCTCAACCTCATAACGTTCATATAATTTGGGCGAGACCGCGACCAACATGCCGCTGTGCTCTATATCTTGTAGCTTTTTAGCATACACTTCAGGAAGGAGGACACTCCTCACCGGTGAGGCGGAGTAGACATCAAATGGTTCGTCCTTGGGTTGAATGATTATATTTGCACCAAATCTCAATAGTTGCTCCTTTGCCTTATCATATAATGTCTTATTAATCGTATGAGCAGCGACAAAGATACTAATCCCCAACAGGATACACAAAACGCCCGCTATCGATTTCGCCCTTCTCCGGCCTAACTCTTTTGCCACAAAATCTATCGTTCGCATTTATCCTCCTGCCATGGCCCTCTCTAATGACACACCCTTGATGGCCAGATTGTCGGCCTCCTCCCCTCTACTGAAAGCGCACGAGTCGGTTCAGAAATCGCCGGTGGTCTGTGCAAAACTCGTACTTTCCGCCCAATTGAGCATGGATGAGCTCTTCCTGCCAATGGGCGTTATATAACCGACAATGTGGATCATTGCAGAAGGGATTCCCGCTCATGTGGAAGAAGAGGACCTGCATTATGTATCCCTTTATGACCTCGGTTAACCGGGGATCCCCGTGATCGATGAACCTCCCCCTGAACTCCCTTTTTAAAACTTCTAAAGGAACGCCCAATCGCCTTTTGAGGTAAAACTCCCTGGGTTTGGCCGGTGCCTCCACCACCCCTGTGGTCGAGATGAGGGAGGGGAACCCATAGACGCTTACCCTGGCGTGGTAGCGGTGATCATCCTCATCCCAGGTCCCCAAGAGTTGATTGGTAAAGATAATATGACAATGATTTAAATATCGCTCATCTTCGGCGATCAGGCTCGAGTAAATCCCTTGGAGGCCAAATCCATCATAGATGATACCAAAGGATTTGAAATCCTCCTGTTCAATTCGACACCTCTCATATGCCACCTCCCCATCCATTGGCCCTTGATTTCCTAAATCCCTTCGAGCGGTATCCCTGATCCGAAGAAGAGCTAGCTTTTCAGCCAAACGTTGAATCCGCTCTGGTATCTCCCCTTTCGACAGGGTGCTGAGATGGTATCGGAATAAATGTCCCCGAAAGTCAACATCGCTTCCCTTCATCCATATTTGAAGGTAACGGATGATCTCCTGGATGCTAAGGTGAGAGATGAAACCCTCCACATAGAGATGGAGACAGCTGATTCGGGGACTCCCTTTCATCCCAGCTTTTCCATAACGACCTCTGCACCCTTCTTCCCGGACAGCAGCATGGCCCCAAAGGTGGGACCCATCCGTGGCAGGCCATAAGTCGTCGTCACTGCCATCCCGGTGACCACAAGTCCGGGGTGTACCTCACCGGTGTGTTCTACCACCAGGTCTTCGGACATCTCCACCCACATGGCGCCGAAGCCCGCCGTCTTTACGATGCCCCTTTCCTCAAGCTTAGTTACGACGCAGGCATCATGCCCCGTGGAGTCAATCACGAATCTGGATTCCAATGCGATGGGATCGACACAGGTGATCTCCCTGGGGAGCGCGTTAATGGGTGTCCAGTTGATAACCGCGCCGCTCACGCGGTTTCCCTCACGCAATACCACATCATCGAAGATGGACATGTTGGCGAATTTCACCCCCGCATCGCATGCTGCGGCGATGAGCTTGGAACAAGCATGAGGGCCATCGGCAACATAAAGCCCGCCGTTTGCCCTCTCATAAGGGACGCCCAATTCCCCCAATACCTCCTGGGCGGGATCCCTTACGGTCACCTTGTTCATGAGATAGCCCCCGATCCAAAATCCTCCGCCCAGGTAGTTGTTCCGCTCCACAATCAGGGTCTTCACACCTTTGGAGGCCAGTTCCTTTCCGGCCATCAAGCCGCTGGGGCCACCTCCAATGATGAGGCAATCGCTTTCGACGTAGTCCATGAATTGTCTTGCAAATTCTCCTACAATTGCCCTTGTAACTTCCTTCTCTCCAACCGGCGAAAATAGTTTCCCTTCTTCCATTGAATTTCTCCCTATTTGTCGAATGTTACGGTTACCTTCCGTTTAATTAATTCTTAATAGCTTTAGCTCATCTTCAACCATCGAGGGGGAAATCAAGATTTCCTTCGAAGGCCTGGGGATCAGCTGATACTCTACTTCAACCTCCGGCAGGAACTTGGCCTTGCTGTATTTGGCCGTAATGACGGCTGATCGAAGGATCTCTTGGTGGCTTACCTCTCCCCTTGCGAGGGCAAGGGGTCCGGGGAAATTCTTCACCCTCAGAACCGTATCCCCCTCCTTTGCAAGGGAAAGAATTTCCACGTTTTCCCTTTCGTTCCGACCAACCACTACTTTTGCCAGGGGAGTAATGCGGAAATGCCTCCCCAATTTGAGGAGATGCACATCGTTGAGCAAAAAATCAGGTTTGTTTCCCATCAAGTCCATCATCCTCAATGCAAAGCCGGGGTCAGTCAAGAGACACCCTCCCGCCGGACATGGATAATCGTTGATGCCGTAATCCGAGGCCAGTTTGATCTGGGGTTTTCTGGATCGGCCGGCAATAGCGAGCAAGCTTTCCCTATTGACCCACCCCGTTTTCTCCGGAACGGTTAACGAAAGGAGCTTTGCCGATAGAGGCCTCAGAATCAGGCCTTGAAGTCCTGATTCACGCTCGATGATCTGCATGGCCACTCTCCGTTGTGACATGGGCCGTTCTCCCAATACCTCTCCCGTGACGATGAAGGAGGCACCATTTTGGTTCATGTACTCCCGTCCCTTATTAAACATGAGGATGCGACAATCCAAGCAGGGGTTTACGTTCTTACCGTACCCGTACTTGGGATGCTTCACCACTGAGAGGAACTCTTCGGAGATGTTAATGACCCGGAGATCGATGCCCAGCTTCTGAGCGGCCTTTTGTGAGGCCAGGCATGTACTCCCCTTGGCCGTGCATCGACAGAAGAGGGTAATGAAATTGAGGGCTTCCACCTCAATTCCCTGCTCCAAAAGGACCTTTATCGCCAATGTACTATCGAGCCCGCCTGAGAGCAGTGCAATGGCTTTGATCAAACTTCACTCCTCATCGACGTCACCACGCCGTTTTCATTGAGCGGAGAGGTTGATCTCAACCTCCCCACCACCTCTTCAAGGGCGTTGGCCGTCTCCTCTATTTCCTCCTGGGTATTCTCTATGCCCAGGGAAAATCGGATGCTTCCCCTTGCTATGGGTGGGGAGACCCCCATAGCCAACAACACATGGGAAGGCTCAAGGGAGCCGGAAGTACACGCGGAACCGGTGGACACAGCGATCCCCCTTAGATCGAGATTTATCACAAGGGATTCACCTTCTATGAGATCGAAGGTCACGTTCAACGTATTGGGAATTCGCCTCTTAGGATGCCCATTGAGTCGAACCGATCCCACTCTCTCCTTTATCCTTTCCCAAAGTTTATCTCTGAGCCGGCATAACCTCTCTCCTTCCGCTTGCATCTTATGAAGGGCTATCTCCGCCGCCTTTCCCAATCCGACGATCCCCGCAACGTTCTCCGTTCCCGCCCTGAAGTTCAATTCCTGATGGCCACCAAAAACCTGGGGCAAGATCTTCGTCCCTTTGCGGATATACAGGGCCCCAACCCCCTTTGGCCCATAGAGTTTATGGGCCGATAGAGAAAGCAGATTTACCCCCAATGTACCGACATCAATGGGAACCTTGCCCACGGATTGGACCGCATCGGTGTGGAAGGGGATATCCCTTTCCAAGGCAAGTTTGCCGATCTCCTCAAGGGGTTCAATGGTTCCCACCTCGTGATTAGCCTGCATGATGCTAATCAGGATGGTTTTGTCTGTGATGGCCCTCCTTACATCATCGGGGTCTAATAGCCCATCATGATCCACTGGTAGAAAAGATACCTCGAAGCCCCTCTTCTCCAGGTATTGACAGGGAACCATAGCCGCATGGTGTTCTATTGCTGATGTTATGATATGCCCACTTTTCTTCTGCTTCGCTAATGTGGCTCCCTTGATTGCCAAATTGTTGGCCTCGGTCCCACCGCCGGTGAAGACAATTTCAGAGGGTTGGGCGCCGATTAACTGGGCGACCTTTTCCCTCGACTCATCCACTGCTTGCCTCGTCTCCCGACCGTAGCTATGAATGCTCGAAGGGTTTCCGAATGCCTGGTGGAGGTAAGGCAACATCGCTGAAAGGACATCTGGATGGATGGGGGTTGTTGCATTGTGGTCCAAATAGATCCTCATCCCTTCCCCTTCGGTTTTCCGTTCCCTTTTCCCCCTAGAAGAGAATCTCTACGGGGGGAAACCTCTCCACACATTCCGTTAAGAGAGATTCGTGCAGGCAGAATTTAAGAAGCGGATTCGGTCCGAGAGAATCACTACCACTTGAACTGAAGACTGTCACCGGCCTCTTTGATAAACACCTCTTGTTGTTTGGTGAGTCTGCCGCCTATCATCATTGTGAGGTTCTGCATGATGATGAACCCGATGTGGTAATTTTTATCACAGAGATTCAACAGCTCAACCCCTCGTATCTTGATAGCTTTGGCCTTTCCGGTGCTATAACAGGAGAGGGTAGCTTTATGGGGGTGGACCAGGGCAGACCAGCTAAAACATTCTCTTGGCTCTATCGTGGTCACCGTCATCTCCCTTGAGGTCTTGCGGTAGGGGAGTTCAAACCGGAGATCTACGCTCCCCTCCTCCAAGATAAATAAGTAATCGGCCCTCTCCCCTTCAGTAAAGACCCTATCACCTTCGTTAAGAATGACCTCCTCGCAGAGCTTTGCTACCTCCGACAACTCCTCCTGACTCAATCCTTTGAATATTTCTGTTGAGGCGATTTTCTCTTTGTTGAGCATTGTCTACCTCTCCTCATGTATTGTTTATGGTTGGATCAAAATTGATAAATTTATCCTGAGTAGCTATTTTAATAAGGCGTTTATAATATCCGTGTTACTGAGGATTCCCACTATCTCCTTGCCATCGAAGATGGGAGCCCTTCTAATATTTCCCATCTTCATAAGACGGACCACGTATTTTATGTCCAACCCGGGTGAGACCATCAGGATAGGTTTGGTCATGATCTCTTTCACCTTGGTATACTCCAGATCCCTTCCTGTCTCAACCACCTTGGTGATAATGTCCTTGCGGGTGATTATTCCGTAGGCATCGTCATGATCTTTCCGCTCGACGATGAAACTAGAAACCCTTTCAACCTTCATCCTAGTAAGCGTCTCTTTGATAGTGGCCTCCTCCTGAATGTACTTCACTTCCTTGGTCATCAGATCTCTCGCTTTGGTCATTGCTTCACCTCCTTAACCGCGTTGGCCTCCATGATCTGCCACAAAGGACTCGTATCTTCCACCACGATTGATGACATATACCACCTTCAATCCCTCCAGTATGTCAAATATCTCAAAGATTTCGTACAGCCTGATCTGTGAAGGGGGTTTTGTAAGGATATAACCACCCTTAGCCACCTCGGATTCTCTTGACCAACTAACTATTCTTTATTAAATTAATAAAGAATTAATCGAAAAATCAAGGGGATGAAACCATCCCCCATCCTTCCCAACCATGATCTTCAAGGAGATCTTATGGCGGATGGAAATATGCCTTTGCGTGATCCTGATGCATGTTAGACATGTCTATTTCCAACGAGATCCCCCTAAATGTAATACAGTAAATCCCGGCTGTATTCCTTTTGAACCCCCAGAAGTTCCGCTCTCTCACACAGATCCTGGATGGTGATGGAGCAGAAGAAGTCCTCCAACTTCTCTCCTGCCTCCTTCCAGATGAGCCGGGTCACACACTCGGCGATACGGTCGCAGTCCTTTCCCGACTTCTCCGGGTGAACGCAAAAGACAGGGTCCAATCCCCCCTCAGTCACCTGTATGATATCGCCCAACTTGATCTCCTCAGGGCTTTTGGCCAGTGAATAGCCCCCCAGTGGACCCCTCTTGCTCACAAGGATACCAGCATCTCTCAATTTCTGAAAAATCTGCTCAAGATACCGGGGGGATATCTCCTGCCTCCTGGCGATATCCTTAATCTGTACGCCTTCTCCCCCTCCATGGTAAGCGATGTCGAAAACAGCCCTCACCCCATAACGGCTTTTAGTGGATAATCTCATGGTTTAAACCTATCTTTTATTACTAAAATAGTCAAGAAAATTTCATAATATTTCCTCTTTTTTTACCGAACCTACCTCTTCAAGGGGAAAGTGTGGATCTATGGCACGACCTTAATCCCCTCTCAAATTCATAACCAACACCTGAATGAGGAATGCCCTTGTTGGTGAAGTGATAAATTGGAATTCTGCGATATTTTCAGGTCTTCGAGATTTAGGCGGTGGATTTTGAACAATGAACTCCCTTGACAATTATTTATGAATGAGTTACGAATATTAAAAAAGTAATACCAAATAAATATTAATTGAAAAAAAGTAACATTTTTTCCGAGAAGACCATGAAGGTAACTTTCATTGTAGCCATATTGATTCTGGCGATTTTCTCCATGGTCTCGATCGCGGGGGCCCATTTTCAGGGTTTGATTCCATCCGATGATATGGTTACCAAATCGGATAGTAAAACCATTTCCTTAGATATTGCTTTCTTTCACCCCTTCGAAGGCCACTACATGAACATGGCAAAGCCGACTCAGTTCGGCGTTCTGGTTCATGGGAGGAAAACCAATTTGCTGGAAACCTTGAGTGAAAAGAAAATAGGCGGGTTCTGTGCCTGGGAAGCCACTTACAGGATCAAAGCCCCCGGCGACCATATATTTTACGTGGAGCCCAAGCCATACTGGGAACCGGCTGAAGACTGTTTTATCATTCATTACACAAAGGTAGTGGTCAATTCATTGGGCGTGGAGGAGGGTTGGGATGAAGAAGTCGGTTTGAAAACCGAGATTGTTCCCCTGACCAGGCCATACGGGCTTTGGACCGGCAACGTTTTCCAGGGGATCGTGAAGGTCAATGGAAAACCAGTTCCCAACGCCGAAGTTGAAGTGGAGTATTACAACAAAGACGGTACAATCGAAGCCCCAGCAGACCCCATGGTTACCCAGGTGATCAAAACCGACCCCAACGGCGTGTTTACCTATGCCATCCCGAGAGCCGGCTGGTGGGCTTTTGCCGCCCTTAACACGGACGAGGGAAAAATAAAACACAACGGCGAGGGGAAGTCCGTTGAGATAGGGGCCGTTCTCTGGGTAAAAGTATATGACTTGAAATAGGAGGAAGGGGGATGCACATTTCCGAGGGCGTTTTATCCCCATCCGTGCTGGTTACGGGTGCGGCCCTCACTGCAGCGGGTTGTGGTATCGGCCTGAAGAAATTGGATTACGATAGGGTCCCTCAGGTCGCAATCCTCACCTCCGCATTCTTTGTGGCCTCATTGATTCATGTACCCATAGGGCCGTCAAATGTCCACCTGGTTCTCAATGGGCTGATGGGATTATTGCTGGGATGGCCGGCCTTTCCGGCAATACTGATCGCACTCTTCCTCCAGGCCCTGCTCTTTCAGTTTGGGGGCATCACCACCCTGGGGGTGAACACCTTCAATATGGCCTTTCCCGCCATCATCTGTTTCTATCTCTTCGGCTATGCGGTCAAGGGGAGAAACAACCTAATCTCAAATGGAGCTGCTTTTGCCTGCGGGTTTTTCGCGATACTGCTGGGAAGTCTTATGGTCGCCATATCCTTGGCCTTTACCGGAGATCCTTTTGTAGGGATAGCAAAGGTCGTGGTAATCGCCCATCTGCCCGTGATGATCATCGAAGGCCTCATAACTCTCTTTTCAGCGGGGTTTTTAAAAAAACTGAAGCCTGAGCTTCTGGAGGTCGTACATGCCAAAAGGTAGCCCGCTGAGAACAAATCGGCTATCTCCCATCTCCTGGTCCATGATTTTGCTTTTGGTGGTTATGTTTGTATCCGCTTCTCATGCGTTAGCTCACAGGGTGATCCTATACGCTTACGTAGAAGGGGATAGGGTCTTTACGGAGAGCTATTTCAACGATGGGAAGAGATGCCAAAATTCAAGGATTGAGGTGTTGGACATGTCCGGCGAGAAATTGCTGGAAGGGAAAACGGATAATAACGGCGAATTTTCCTTCAACCCCCCCAAGAAGACTGATTTGAGGATCATTCTGACCGCCAGTATGGGGCATAGAGATGAATACGTTATCCGCGCGGGGGAATTGCCGGATGGTACGGAGGGGAAGGCTCGAGGATCCGAGCCTCACCAGATCGAAAAAAAGGTGCTCGAAGCTGAAAAAGGAGGGGAAAAAGAGACACCCTCCAGTCAATTGACCCGTCTTGAAGTGGAACAGATCCGCACCACAGTTGAGGGGACCCTGGATGAGAAGTTGAAGCCAATCATGAGGCTCCTCGCAGAGCGACAGAGCGAGGGAATCTCATTTGTCGGGGTGGTTGGAGGGATCGGTTTTATCTTCGGCATAATGGGGATCATTCTCTATTTCAGAAGCAGGAGAGGAAGGTAAATGGGAGGACCATTGTATGGTAGCTGAGGAATTTTCATCGGGCAATTCCCTTTTTCATGATCTTGACCCAAGGATCAAGATAATCGTTGCCTCATTATTCTCGACTATCGTAGCCATTGCGGATCGGACGGAGGTCCTTCTCTTGGCCCTATTGTTTTCAGTATTCTGCGTTATACTCTCCAGCCTGTCAATGGGTAAGCTTATTAGGCGCTTGTTTCTTGTCAATGGCTTCATCCTCGTATTATGGGTTGTACTCCCATTCACCTATCCGGGAAAAACCCTATTCTCGGTGGGCCCGCTGGATGCAACGGCAGAAGGGATTCGATACGCCTGTTCAATCACGATAAAATCCAACGCCATCATCCTTGCCTGTATTGCGCTGCTGGGAACAACACCCATATTCAAGCTGGCGCACGCCTTACGGCATCTCTATGTTCCCGATAAATTAGTCCAATTGCTCTTCTTTTCCTATCGTTACATTCATGTGATCTATCTCGAATATGTCAGGCTGGTCAATGCCATGAAAGTGAGGTGCTTTCATCCCAGAAGCGATTTGCATACCTATAAGGCCTATGGCCATCTTGTGGGAATGGTAGTGCTTAAGAGTTACGATTGTTCCGAGAGGGTTCATGATGCCATGCTCTGCAGGGGGTTTAAGGGAAAATTCTGGGTACTGGATCATTTCAGCTTGGAAAGAAGGGATCTCATTGCGTTCATTATCATGCTCCTCTCCATAACGGGATTGGGTTTTCTTCAATGGGGAAAAGGGCTATTCTCATAGAGCTAAAGGACATTACCTTTGGCTATAACTCCACGCGAGATGTCCTGAGAAATTTGAGTTTCACCTTCTCGGAGGGAGATAGGGTTGGGCTTACGGGGCCAAACGGGTCCGGAAAGACAACCCTTTTCCATATTATCATGGGCCTTTTGAAACCGAAGGAGGGGGAGATCGAGATATTCGGGAAGAGGATGCACGGTGAAGCCGATTACCTGGAAGCCCGAGAAAGGATCGGCCTTCTCTTTCAAGATGCAAACGACCAATTGTTCTGTCCCACGGTAGCCGAAGACATTGCCTTTGGGCCGCTCAACCTGGGAAAACGACATCATGATGCATTGAAAATCGTGAGGGAGACTCTGGAAACCCTGGGGCTTTTGGGTTTCGAGGACAGAATAACCTATAAGCTCTCCGGCGGCGAAAAGAAGCTCATATCCCTTGCGACGGTCCTCGCCATGGAACCCGAGGTTTTACTGTTGGATGAACCCACATCGGGACTCGATGAGGAGACAACGGAAAGGATCATCCAGGTGCTCAACCGGTCCACTGTTTCCTACATGATTATCTCCCAAGACAGAGATATTCTGGCGAGGACCACCCGGCGCATATACAGGATGGCAAATGGTAAATTAGAGGCGTAATAAGAAGAAAAATAACGGAAAAGCTAAACGTATTTGACTTCAATAATTAAGCAATCAATTGCTACAAGTCATAAGGAATCAGTCAGATTGCATACAAAAAAGTTAACCGGCCGTTGCAGCGGACCGTTAGCTCTCATCTCATTAACTTGCCACTGAGGGTTAATTCATATAATGAGATTGAAAACCTCTAAAAATATTCTTATTCTCGGTGGATATGGTAACGCGGGATTCTTGATTTCAAAGTATTTGCTGCAAGAAACATCTGATGTTTCAGTAGTTATTGCTGGAAGAAATCCAGGAAAAGCGCAGAAAGCGGTGGATCTGCTGAATAAAACGTTCAGTGGCAGGAGAGCATCGGGGAAGAAGGTAGATGTCTCTGACCGAAAGAGCTTTAGAGAGGCCCTAAGAGATGTAGATTTGGTTATTGTGGCATCCAGTACACTGAAATATTCTCAACTCGTAGGAGAAGAAGTTCTCCAAGCGGGCATTGATTATTTCGATTTACAACTCTCATCACCTGTGAAACTAAACCCATTGTTTTCTCTAAGAGAAAAAATCGAAGATTCCGGAAGATGCTTTGTCACTGATGGCGGATTTCATCCAGGTGTTCCGGCAGCCTTAATCAGGTATGCGGAAGGTCAATTCGATGCACTAAAAACAGCAAACGTTTTCGGCGCACTGAAAATTGACTGGAACAGCATTGAGGCTTCAGAAGGAACCGCCGATGAATTGGTGGAGGAATTCAAGCACTATAAAACATTGGTATTCAAAGATGGTGAGTGGGAGGAAGTGGGGTTCTCAAAACCTGTTAAATTCGATTTTGGCGAACCCTTTGGACCTCAAAACTGCGTCCCAATGTTCTTAGAGGAAATGAAAATATTGCCAAAACTCATTCCTTCACTAAGGGAGGCTGGATTTTATATTACCGGCTTTAATCCGGTATTAGATTACCTTCTTATGCCGATAATTATGTTCGGACTCCACATGTTTCCCAAAGGATTCTCCCGACCGTTTGTTAAGTTATTTAATTTTGGTTTGTTATTTAATAAACCGCCATACGGTATCAAATTGGTTGCAGACTGTGATGGTATAAAAGACAGCTGCCACAAAAAAATAAAAATTACCCTATCACACACTGATGGATACATCTTGACGGCTGTGCCGGCTGTTGCTTGTCTGCTTCAATATATGGATGGTTCCATAAAAAAACCAGGATTGTGTTTTCAGGCAACGGCTGTAGAACCGGGTCGGTTCTTAAACGATATGAAACGGATGGGGGTAATCGTAACAGTAGAGAGCTAACGTGCGGCTAAGAGGTGGGCAAAGGCCGTTGGTTAGAGGCCCATTCATTCAACCAATGTTATTTGGCGTAGAATTTCGTTTCATTCGGCGGTATGCCCTGATTAAGGTTTCGGTCGGGGTCAAGATGACCAGGTTGCCGGCAAGGACTATGATCACTCCAAGACCGGTGCTTATGGTCCACCGGTAATCTTCGAAAATGGTGGAGAGAATCAAAGCAATCACAGGCATTAAAAGGGTGACATAGGCCGCATACTCCGCACCGATGCGGCCGAGTAGAAGCATGTAGCAGCATTTATTACACATAACATTACACTGGGCTGGGCGGCCTCCACTCCGCTTTCCCGCTGGTGAGCTTGATCGTTACCCAATCCCTCAGGGGAACTGATATCCGGGGGCACGTATTTCAATGGTCTTCAGAAGACATCCCTTCCCGTTGTGGTTGTGACCAACTTCCCATGTTTGACCCCCTTGGTTCCGATTAACCCGTCGGCCATTTTTTTGATCTCCCGTCCCGTTCCCCTAACTACCAGTACCTCAAGACAATTATGCTTGTCCAGATGGACATGGAGCGATGATATCACTGCACCATGAACTTGGTGCTGGTAGTCAATGAGTTTCTCCGTGAGATCGCGCATCTCATGGTTGTAGACCAGGGTGATGGTACCCACGGTATCCTCATCCTCTCCCTCCCAGGATTGTTCTACCAATTCGCCCCTGATGAGATCCCGAATGGCCTCTGACCGGTTGGAATACCCCTTTTCGTCAATCAATTGATCGAAACGGGCGAGGAGGCGACTATCCATGGAAACGCCGAATCGAACCAGTTCAGCCATCTCTGTTCTCCTAAATTGGTTATGTTACTGGAATGTAATACAATCTAAGATGAGTTTAGTCAATTATTATGACATTGATAACACCTACGGAAGAGTTCTTGCCTTACATCTTTTTGCGATTTCCGGGCGCTGGAGCATCCCAACGCCCGTAAAGAGAGACCTTTGACCGTCTCGGCTCAACCCCCCTTATGCCGTGGCTTTGGCCCTTTCCTCCTGGGACATCGCTGCCAGGCGCTCGACTTCCTTGACAGCCAATCCCAGGCCTTCAGCCACGCGACGGCCATAATCCACATCGGCCTTATAAAACAGAGCAGTCTGCCGCAATTGAATGCGTTTCTGGGCCCCGCCCAGGTGATCCACGATGTTGCCTATGAGGTGAACCCGATCCTCGTCGGTCATGACTTTTCGATAGAGGTTTCCAGCCTGTACAAAATCATCATTGGGATGGGTGAAAGGGTAACGACCCGCTTGGCCGGAAAGCTCAAAAGGGGGCTCTCCTGCCGTTGGATCTGGCGAAGGTCCGCCGAAGCTGTTGGGCCAGTAGTTTGGCCCGCCGCCTCCATTCTCATCTACTCGCATGAATCCATCGCGCTGGTAGCTGTTCTCCGGGGCACATTTCGGTGCATTCACGGGAATCAGGTGGTAGTTGGGCCCCAGTCGGTGAATGTGGGTGTCATGGTAGGAGAAAACCCGTGCTTGTAGCATCTTGTCAGGCGAAATAGCGATGCCTGGTACTACGTTGCCGGGACAGAAGGCGGCCTGCTCCACTTCTGCGAAGTAATTGCCCGGGTTTCGGTTCAGCACCAGCTTGCCTATTTTGGTGGGAGAAACCTCTCCGTGCGGCCAGACCTTGGTGATATCGAAGATATCCCACGGGAAATTCCTGGCCTGCTCCGGCGTCAGGATTTGCATCTCAAGCGTCCAGGACGGGTAA
>CP070774.1:1896170-1901998 GCA_020346125.1 Syntrophobacterales bacterium
ATCAGCGAGATGGCGGGCATAGGACGAGCCATGCCGATAACGATGTTCGCATTTACCGTGGGGGCCCTTGGAATGTGTGGAGCACCACCCACATGTGGATTCATCAGCAAATGGTTTCTCGGCTTAGGGACTCTGCAAGCTGGCAATCTCATTTTCTTAGCGGTGATCCTGATCAGTTCCTTGCTGGATGTCGTCTATTTCTTCCCGATTATATATACTGCGTTCTTTGGCAAGTCGGAAGGGACAGAATCGAGTTTGAGCAAAGGGAGGAAGATCAAAGAAGCTCCCTTGTTCATGGTCGTTCCATTAAGCATCACTGCCATCTTCTCAATAGCTTTTTGTTTCCCAAATCCTGTTACCGATGTCATACTCAATCTTGTGAGGATGGTGATTATCAACTTAGGAGGTGCATAGATAAAGATGAGAATACCGATGAAACATTTATTTTGGATACTTTATGGGTGCATTTTTTTAAGTATCGGAGCGGGTTTTTTTGTCCATATATATTTCCATCCCCATATCCACTTCTTTTGGGAGGCCTTACCGATTTTTAATGCTGTATACGGCTTTATCGGCTGTATTGTCATTATCATTGGGTCAAAAGCATTAGGGCATTACTGGCTTCATAGGAAGGAAGATTATTATGAGAAGCATGAGGGAATACGGAGTGAGGATAAATGATTGAGTGGTTCCATCCCGGACTCATCTACATCTTTGGAGCTCTTCTGATACCGGTGTTGAGAGGAAGGGTGAAAAAGGCGTACCTTCTTTTACTCCCCACCATGGCGTTTATAAACCTTCTGCTCATGTCGGGTGGTGTGTTTTCGTCAAAAGGAAAAACATGGTCTCTTTCTTTCTTGGGATATGACCTTTTCCTTGGTCAGATAGACGCCTTGAGTATGGTCTTCGCCTATGTATTTGTGATTGCATCCTTTTGTATGATGCTTTACGCAATACATATAAAGGAGGACGGGCAGCACGTAGCTGCTTATCTTTATGTCGGGAGTACATTGGGTGTGGTCTTTGCGGGTGACCTCTTCACTCTGTTTTTCTTCTGGGAGGTGATGGCGTGGTCTTCGCTGTTGCTCATCTGGTATAGAAGGAAAAAGGTAGCGTATCAGGCGGGGTTTCGATATATCCTGGTGCACTTTTTCGGTGGTGCCTGTCTGTTGGGAGGGATACTTTTACATCTCCAAACGACTGGTTCGATTGCCTTTGAAACTTTTCACTGGGGATGGGAGATGAGCAGGAACAATTTGCCCTCTAACTTGATCCTCCTTGCTTTCCTCATCAATGCCGCCGTTCCTCCTTTACATGCATGGTTGACGGATGCCTATCCAGAAGCAACTGTCACAGGAGCGGTCTTTTTAACCGCATTTACCACAAAGAGTGCGATCTATGTCTTGATCAGGGGTTTCCCGGGTGTAGAGCTCCTAATATGGTTGGGAGCGATCATGGCGGTGTATGGAATTGTATTCGCAGTGCTTGAGAATGATATCAGAAGACTTTTAGCCTACCACATCATCTGCCAGGTGGGGTACATGGTAAGTGGGGTAGGCATGGGAGTGATTGGAACGGCGGCTGGAGAAATGGGGATCAACGGTGGCGTGGCCCATGCTTTCAATAACATTCTTTACAAGACCTTACTTTTCATGGGTGCAGGTGCTGTTATTGAGGTAACGGGAAGGAGTAAACTGACTGAACTGGGGGGTCTATACAAGTACATGCCCATTACTTTCCATCTTTATATGGTGGGGGCGTATTCGATTTCAGGATTTCCCTTATTCAATGGATTTGTGAGCAAGACGATGGTTGTCCAAGCTTCTGCCATGTGGCATCTGCCAATGATATGGCTGATGCTCGAGGGCGCTTCAATAGGGACTTTTCTTTCCATAGGTCTGAAACTTCCCTGGGTCACTTGGTTTGCAAGGGAGGAGCCAGTATGCGAGGCAAAGGAACCGCCTAAGAATATGCTCGCTGCGATGGGCATCATTGCTTTTTTATGCATCCTCCTCGGTGTGTATCCAAAAATACTGTATAACCTGCTTCCCTATCCGGTTCATTATGAACCCTATACACTTAGTCATGTGGTCACAGTGTGTCAACTCCTCCTGTTCACATTTGTAGCCTTTAGGCTGTTAAGAAGAATGCTTCACGGGGAGCCCACCATTACGCTTGATACCGACTGGTTCTATCGAGCAGCAGGAAATGGGGTGATATGGTTCTGCGAAAAACCGCTGATGACATTTGCGAATTTCATTGACAGGAATGTGATGAGTGTGGCGGGTTTCTTCGTTTGGTTCAGCAGGAATCCCGTGGTTGCACTGAGCATAAAGAAAGAAGAGATAAAGTTAATAGGGAAAAAACTATTCACGAGTCCGGAAAGGGTTGAGGAATATCAGCGAGGTTTAGAGGAGGAAAGGAGAAGATATCCTGGGGTACTTCCGAGATTAACTCTAGGAGCCTCAGTGTTCTTGATTCTTTTTTCTCTATCACTTTACTTGATATTGTATTTGTTAATGGCGTTCTAATAGTTACTTGACGAGAAAGTTATATCAATTTGAAGCTCTGCTACTTTACATTCTTCCGAAGCCGGAATGAGGGAATTGGAGCACATGGGATCGAGGCTCCGTGAGATAAGGAAAATGACCTATAATGAAAACACCTATCGAGGACCTATGGGCTTGGGGATTCTATTGGCCTTGATCTTCTTGTTCCTCTATGGCGTGATTTATTTTCTGGCATCCTAAATGGATTCCCCTGTTCCTTCGCTTCAATGCTTCCGTAATGACCCCTCTCCATCACGTTGGGCTCAGGGGCAACGGTTTTTCTCGAGAAAACCTATAAACCCAATAAACCAAGCAAACCAGTTAAACCAAGGAACTCACGAAGCTTCAGATGAGGCTACATTGACAATGATAAATAATTTCAATAATATTAAAAATTTGGTAAAATTAACGTAACTTCTATCTCTCACTGATCCTAGGAACCGATGTTCGATAACCTATCGGAGAAACTACAAGCGGTTTTTAAGAAGCTTAAGGGCCATGGGAAGCTGAATGAGGGAGATATCAAAGCGGCCCTGAGAGAGGTCAGGCTCGCTTTATTGGAAGGCGATGTACATTTCAAGGTGGTCAGGGACTTTATCGACTCTATCCATTCACGGGCCATCGGACAGGAGGTCATGGCGAGTTTAACCCCTGCCCAGCAGGTCATTAAGATTGTTCACCAAGAGCTCGCATCGTTGATAGGGGAAGGGGAGCCAAAAATCCATCTATCGGGACAGTCGCCCATTCCCGTCATGCTTGTTGGGCTCCACGGATGCGGAAAGACGACGACAGCTGCTAAGTTGGCGGTATACTTCAAGGGGAAGCGCCGATTTCCCTACCTGGTCCCGGCTGACGTTTATAGGCCGGCCGCAATTCAGCAGCTTCAACTATTAGCAGAGGAATCGGGGATAGAGTTTTATGAATCCAATCCGGCAGAAAGCCCCCTAGAGATCTGTCAACGGGCGAGACAGAGGGCAATGGCAGGGGGGTATGACATCATGCTCGTCGATACTGCAGGGAGACTCCATATCGATGAGCCGTTGATGGAAGAACTTCAGGAGCTAAAAGGCCAATTGCATCCCAAAGAAATCCTATTGGTGGCCGACGCCATGACGGGTCAAGATGCGGTCAACATAGCCAAGGCCTTTAATGATGTCCTCGACATTGACGGGGTTATCCTCACCAAAATGGAGGGGGATGCGAGGGGAGGTGCTGCACTCTCTATCAAGGGAGTAACGGGGAAACCCATAAAATTCATCGGCACCGGGGAAAAACTGGATGCCTTGGAGGTTTTTCACCCCGACCGAATGGCCTCTCGAATCCTCGGAATGGGCGATATCCTGTCAGTGATCGAAAAAGCCCAGGCCTCCTTTGATGAGAAAGAGGCAGAGGAACTCGAGAGAAAGCTGATAAAAGAGGCCTTTAGCCTAGAGGATTTTCGGGACCAAATTCGGCGTATTAAGAAGATGGGATCCATTGAGAACATCCTGAATTTGATCCCCGGCCCCGGTATTGGGAGGCTGAAGGGCCTGAAGGGAATTCAATTTCAGGAGCAGGAACTGGTGAAGATTGAGGCTATCATTAATTCCATGACTCCTAAAGAGAGACGGAATCATGGCATCCTCAACG
Source organism: Syntrophobacterales bacterium (assembly GCA_020346125.1). Lineage (GTDB taxonomy): Bacteria > Desulfobacterota > BSN033 > WVXP01. Next base: position 1,900,349 of record CP070774.1, read on the forward strand.
GAAGCCGACGATTGAGGATAGCTAAAGGGAGCGGGACAACGGTTCAAGATGTTAACAGACTTCTCAAACAATACACGCACATGCTCAAGGTGATGAGGAAGGTGAGGAAAGGAGGAACGAGGGAGCTTTATAAGATGTTGCGGATTTAGCCTATGGTGGAAAACCAGGGGAGGTGATGCAAAAGATGGCTATCGTCATGAGGCTGGCTCGCTTTGGTGGCAAAAAACATCCATTTTATCGAATTGTCGTCTCGGATTCTCGTTTCCCGAGAGATGGTCGGTTTATCGAGAAGATCGGAACCTATGATCCCAATAAGGACCCTGCTGAAGTCCATATCAAAGAAGACAGGGCGATGGAGTGGTGTAAAAAGGGCGCCCACCCCACCAAGACGGTCAGAAATTTGTTAAGACAATCTGGCATCCTAAAAAAACTGGCGTAAGGGGGTGGGAATGTGGTGGATCTCCGATGGCTACCGCTGCGAACTCAATCCATTTCAAGGGGGAAGGAAGGGATGAAAGAGTTAATTGAATACATCGCCAAAGCCCTCGTTGACAACCCGGATCAAGTGAAGGTCTCTGAAATTGAAGGGGAGAGGACCTCTGTCATCGAGTTGACAGTTGCCAAGGAGGATTTGGGCAAGGTGATCGGTAAGCAGGGCCGGACCGCTCGGGCCATAAGGACGATCCTGAGCGCTGCATCGACGAAGGTCAAGAGACATTCCGTTTTGGAGATCATCGAATAAATCCCAATGGAAGGCCAGTACATCATCATCGGGAGGGTTTCGGGACTCCATGGAATAAAGGGTAAACTCAGAATCCATTATTACAACGAGAGGCGGTCTGATTTTTTATCATACCGGAAGGTTTATTTGGAAGACAGGGATGGCCATTTCCAGCCTCATGAAATTCAAGAGGCAAGAATTCACAGGAAATTCATCTCCGCCCGATTGAAGGGTTGTGAGGGAATTGCTGATGCGGAAAAATTCATCGGCGCATCGGTTTTGGTCAAGAGGAAAAACCTTCCTCCCCTGGAAGAAGGGGAATATTATTGGTTTGAAATTATAGGAATGGATGTGGTTACCGACGATGGCAGATCTCTAGGCAGGGTGAAAACGATACTGCCCACGGGAGGTAACGATGTTTATATCGTTCGGGGGAACGGAAGGGAATGGTTGATTCCGGCCATCGAAGAGGTGATCGTGCGGGTGGACAGGGATAAGGGGCAAATGGTGATCCATCCCATAGAGGGGCTTCTAGGGGAATGATACGCTTCGATATTCTCACCCTCTTTCCGGATATGTTCCAATCTCCCTTTGCGTCAAGCGTATTGAAGAAGGCTATTGAGAGGGGGATTATAAGGGTCAGTGTCTTTAATATTCGCGATTTCACCACGGACAAGCATCGCGTCGTTGACGACTCCCCCTATGGTGGGGGGAGTGGTATGGTCATGAAAGCCGGCCCCATCGTGGAGGGCATTGAGCGGCTCAAATCCACCAATGGTTCACCAAGGGTTATCCTAATGACTCCACAGGGGGTACCGTTCGATCACAAGCAGGCAAAAAGGCTCAGTCAATACGACCATCTCCTTTTCGTCTGTGGACGATACGAGGGGATAGATGAACGGGTGAGGGAGTACGTTGACGAGGAGGTC
>CP070774.1:1902098-1933956 GCA_020346125.1 Syntrophobacterales bacterium
AGGGTTGCCACCGTTCGGTCAAGGGAAAGGTAATCCAACCCCACTTCGACCATGAACCTCAACCTTTCGGCGATTTCCTTGAGAATTCCCCTGGCGATCTCCATATCCCTTGTGGTTAACGTAATGTTCTCAAAGTATCCCAAGAGATCCTTGACGCAGAGTCTGACGATATCAGCCACCGACATTCCATCGATCCTGATAAAGAGGGCCTCTTTGCGTAATCTCGCTCCCCCGCAGCTTGGACATGGAGAAGGACTCATGTATTTCTCCATTTCCTCCCGAAAGTCCTCCCATCGAACCTCTTGGTACCTCCTCTCCATTTCGGGGATCGCCCCCTCTATTCCATCCTCTCCATAGAGAAAACCCCTCTGAACCTCTTTCGGTAGATCTTTAAATGGGGTATGTAAATCGACCCCCTTAACTCTGGCCATGTGATTCAACGACGCGGGGATCTTTTTTCCCCAGGGCAAAATCGCCCCCTCCAAGATCGATAGATTTCTATCGGGAACGATGAGGTCTGGATCGAAATACATCTTCGTCCCCAATCCACTACAGGCTGGACATGCCCCATATGGACTATTAAATGAAAACATCCTGGGAGTGATCTCCGGATAGCTGGTTCCACAATCAATGCAGGCAAACCGTTGGCTGAAGATGATTTCTCCCGAATCCTCAATAATTACCTTGATAATTCCATCCGCTAATTTAGAGGCCAACTCCAGGGAATCCGTTAGTCTCGATTGGATTCCATTCTTTACTATTATCCTATCGATAATGACATCGATATCATGTTTTTTGTTCCTATCCAAATGAATCTCCTCGCTGAGATCCCGTATCTGGCCGTCGATCTTGACCCGAATAAATCCCTCCTTCCGGAGATTTTCTAATTCTCTGCGATACTCCCCTTTCTTTCCCCTCACAATGGGGGCCAAAAGGGTCAGTCGTTCCCCATGGGAAAGGGCCATGATCTGGTCCGCAATCTGCTGAATCGTCTGTGAGGCGATCTCCTTGCCACATTGATAACAGAAGGGTTGTCCAATACGTGCGAACAGCAACCGGAGGTAATCATAAATCTCCGTCACCGTTCCCACCGTGCTCCGTGGATTCTTGATAACAGTCCTCTGATCGATGGAAATAGCCGGGGATAATCCTTCTATGAGCTCAACATCCGGCTTTTCCATCTGCTCCAAGAATTGACGGGCATAAGCCGAAAGGGATTCCACGTACCTCCTCTGTCCCTCGGCATAGATAGTATCGAAGGCCAAGGAGGACTTTCCCGACCCGCTCAGGCCAGTAATGACGATAAGACGATCCCTGGGAATTTCCACGTCTATATTTTTTAGGTTATGCGCCTTTGCCCCCCTTACGATGATTTTTTCAGATGCCATATCGGCTCAAGCCTCATTGATAGAGTATACCTAACTATTTAATACTCATAACAAAAAAAGGTTTTTGAGTAAAGGAGATAAAAAACCTTGACAAAAAAGGATGGGTAGGTATAATTGTCGAGTTTATTTTATTAAACTATTTTCTTCTTATACTATTCCTCATGAGCAATACATATGAAGATCGGAGAACGTATTAGAAACCTCAGGCAATTGAGCTCCTTGACCCAGGAAGAACTGGCCGAAAGGGCAGGGTTAACCAAGGGCTTCATCTCCCAAGTCGAACGCGATAGGACGTCCATTTCCCTGGACAGCCTCGTACAGATCTTGGATGCCCTTGACGAAAATATCTCCGACTTCTTCACTGACATCGAGGAAAAGGATATCGTCTACCGAAAGGAGAACATGGTCGAAATAGAAAAAAAGGGAGTGAGCAAGTTCGAGTTGCTCATACCTGGCTCTACGAACAAGAAGATGGAAGCCGTTATGGTAACAATGAAACCGGGCGAAGGGACTGAAATCGAGGAGCCCCATGAGGGGGAAGAAATGGGGTTCGTTCTGCGGGGCAGGATAGAAATCCACTTGGGAAAGAAGGTTTACAGGGCAAAAAAGGGCGAATGTTTTTATTTCGCAGCGGAGAGAGATCACTCCCTAATCAATATCGGTTCTCGGGATGCCGTCTTGCTGTGGATCACCTCTCCACCATATTTTTAGATCTCGTTAAAAACTCAATGGAAAGGAGGGTAGACCAATGAAATCTCTGGGGCGCCATCTCTTAACGGAATTCTATGGTTGTGATCGCGAAACCCTCAATGATTCGGATCGTATCAAGAAAATCGTGGAAGAAGCGGCAATCACGAGCGGAGCATCCATCGTGCAGAGTGTATTTCACCTCTTCAATCCCCACGGAGTAAGCGGCGTTGTCGTCATCGCGGAATCCCATCTGGCTATCCATACGTGGCCCGAGTATGGTTATTCCGCCGTGGACATTTTCACCTGTGGGGAAGAAGTGGATCCCTGGAGAGCCTATCGCTATCTCAAGGAGAAGCTCAGGGCTGGTTCTACCTCCACCGTGGAGATGCTCCGAGGAAAGATTGACTCGGATGGTGAGGGGTTACGGCACAAACCTCTGGAATCGAAGCAAGAAGAATACTCATCGGAGCAAAGGCGTGATTTACAGAATTCCCAAAACCTATTTTCTCGTTAGCGGTTCCTCCGAAGGGTATACCCCGTTAAACGCCTTTGATGGGGCCTTACTCAACGCTGGTATTGGAAATACAAATCTGGTCAAGATATCCAGTATCATTCCCCCTCACAGCAAGGAGATTCAACCCATTACGTTTCCTCAAGGAACCATAGTGCCCACAGCCTATGCATGTATCGATAGTGATATACCTGGGGAGATTATCTCTGCTGCCGTAGCCATCGCCCTCCCAAAGGATGAAGACCAACCGGGGTTGATCATGGAATATTCGGCTCGGGGACACAGGGAGGAGATAGAGCTCATCGCCAAAAATATGGCCCACGAGGGAATGAAGACGCGCCAGCAGGAAACGAGGGAAATCAAGTTTATCTCCGTTGAATATAAGGTCAAGAAAATTGGCGCGGCCTTCGCCGCGGTAATCTTATGGCAATAGAAATGGATTTTTGGTTTACCGAGACGGTTAATGATATTGTTGGCAATACCATAAAAGTGAAGGAAAGGATATTCAGCGGCCGAAGTGAATACCAAGAGATCGAAATCGTGGATACCTACCATTACGGACGAACCCTCATTCTGGAGGGTTCGGTTCAGCTCACGGAAAAGGATGAATTCACGTACCATGAAATGATTTCCCACATCCCCCTTTTTACCCATCCAAATCCCGAACGCGTACTCGTCATCGGAGGGGGAGACGGTGGAACGATTCGGGAGGTGATGAAACATCCAACGGTTATCCAGGCACAACTGGCGGAGATCGATCCATTGGTAATCGAGAAGAGCAAGCAATTTCTCCCCTTCGTGAGCTGCGAACTGGAAAACCCCAGGGTGGAAATCATTATTCAAGATGGTATGCAATATGTGAAACACCATAAGGGAATCTTTGATGTGGTTCTGATAGATTCACCTGATCCCGTTGGACCAGCAGTAGGCCTTTACCAAAAGGAGTTCTTTGAAGACGTCCATAAGGCCTTGAAGGATGATGGGATCATGGTTGGCCAATCCGAATCCCCCTTCTTCGACCAGACCATCGTCAGGCCATTATACACCATTCTGAAACCCCTCTTTCCCATCCGGAAAATGTACCTGGCTCCGGTTCCATCCTACCCCAGTGGCTTATGGAGTTTTGTATTCTGTTCCAAAAGGTATGATCCAATTTTGCACTATAGACTTGAGGATTTCCATCGCCTCAACCTCAAAACGAGGTATTACAATGAGGCCATCCACCAAGCTGCCTTTGCCCTCCCCAATTTTATCCAAGAATTGATCGCATGACGGACTTTCTCCAAAACCATTTCTTATCCGCGGACTCGCAATACGAACAATGCGATGTATGCATCGTTGGCCTTCCCTATGACGGGACTTCCTCGTTTCGGCCTGGCTCCAGGTTCGGGCCAAATGCCATCCGTAAGGCCTCTTGGGGGATGGAGACGTATAGCCCCAATCTCCAGAGAGACCTGAGTGACCTGAAAATATGCGACCTCGGTGATCTGGAGATTCCCTTCGGGAATAAGGAAATGGCCCTCGCGAAAATCAGAGAGGCGATTGGGAGAATCATCGATGATGGAAAATATCCCGTTCTTCTCGGCGGTGAACATCTGATTACACTTCCCATTGTGGAGGGGTTCCGGGACCGTTTTCATGATTTAGCCGTGGTTCAGCTAGATGCACATATAGACTTAAGGGATGAATATCTGGGGGAAACCCTTTCCCATAGCACGGTAATGAGGAGGGTTTTAGAGGTCATCGGAGCGGGGGGACTCTTTCAGTTCGGCATCCGCTCTGGAAGCAGAGAAGAATTCAGTTATGCCAATACTATCGGGAGCCTCTATGAGTTCAGCGAAGATGGCCTCCACAGGGCCATGAGGACCATCGGTAACAAACCCCTCTACATAAGCCTAGATTTAGATGTCCTTGATCCAAGCATCCTTCCCGGGACGGGGAATCCCGAACCTGGAGGAATCAACTTCAACGAAATGATACGGGGCCTCCAAATCCTTGGAAAAGCCCATGTAATCGGGTTTGACGTCGTCGAACTTTCACCCGGTCACGATCCGTCGGAAGTCTCATCAATTGTAGCCTCACAGCTGATCCGCGAGATGATCTTGAATTATTGGTCAAAATAGGTTATGGTAGGACGATTTCGTTCAGTTTGGGGTGAAGTTAATGCTCGATTTTCGGAAAACAGAGCTCATCATGATCTAATGGGATAAGGGGAAGATAAAGATAAAATCGGGGGGAGTATGGCCAACGTTACGATGAAAGAGATGCTGGAAGCAGGGGTTCATTTTGGGCATGAAACGAAGAGGTGGGATCCAAAGATGAAGCCTTATATCTATGGGGCCCGAAATGGTATTTATATCATTGACCTTCAAAAAACCGTCCAGTTATTCAAGGAGGCTTACGATTTTATACGCGATGTTGTGTCACAAGGGGAATATATCCTCTTTGTGGGGACGAAAAAACAGGCCCAGGATTCCATATATGAAGAGGCAACTCGATGCAACATGTTCTTTGTGAACCGGCGATGGTTGGGAGGAATGCTCACCAACTTCCAAACCGTCAAGAAGAGTATCGACCAACTGAACAAATTGGAGGCGATGAAGAATGACGATATATACTCCCGTCTCCCTAAAAAAGAGGTATTACAACTGGAGAAACAGCGGAAGCGGTTGGAAAAATCCCTGGGCGGTATAAAGAATATGGATAGGCTCCCAGGAGCCATCTTCGTCATTGACCTCAAAAAGGAGAGGATCGCGGTAAGCGAAGCAAGGAAATTGGGAATCCCATCGGTTGGCATCGTGGATACCAATTGTGATCCCGATGAAGTCGATTACGTTATTCCGGGCAATGATGATGCGATAAGGGCAATACGCCTCTTCTCAAGCAAAATTGCCGATGCCGTAATTGAAGGGAGGCAGCTATACGAAAAGACCCTCCAAGAGGAAGAACCCGAGGAAGGAGTTGAACCCTCAGAGGAGGAGATTGGACCGCAAGAAGAAGCGCCTATAGAAGTTCATCCTGTGGAGACAACAGAAACGACAGAAGAGGAGGCGATTGTAGATTCCTCCTCTGAGCCGAAGGAAGAACCAGAGGAAGGATAGGTAAGTTCCCATGGATATCGATATATCATCAGTGAAAGACCTACGACAGAAGACCGGTGCCGGGATCATGGATTGCAAAAGAGCCCTCAAAGAAACCCAAGGAAACGTGGACAAAGCCATCGAATTCCTCAGGCAAAAGGGGCTGGCGAAGGCGGCCAAAAGGGGGGAGCGGACCGCCGATGAGGGGTTGATCGGGTCTTACATCCACCCGGGAGGCAGAATTGGGGTATTGGTGGAGGTCAACTGTGAGACGGATTTCGTAGCGAGGACACAGGAGTTTAAGGATTTCGTTAAAGATATCTCCATGCAGATAGCGGCAGCTGACCCCCAATATCTAACCAGGGAGGATATTCCCAAAGAAGTCATACAAAAAGAGAAGCACATCTTGAGGATGCAGGCCCTGGAGATGGGTAAACCGGATAAGGTTGTCGATCGGATAGTAGTAGGGAAAATGGAGAGGTTCTTCTCTGAAGTATGCCTTCTGGAGCAGGCCTATGTGAAGGACCTCGATTTAAGCGTTGAGGATCTCTTGAAATCCCTCACGGGAAAGATCGGAGAACGGATCTCAATCCGGCGATTTACCAGATATCAGTTAGGGGAAGAAGCGAGCGATCGCGCCATATAGTCCCTCGACTCCCAATATGGTAAGAAAACCGAGATTTAAGAGGATTATTTTAAAGATTAGCGGGGAGGTCTTGGTTGGCGAAGGGGAATATGGAATAAGCTCACAGGTAATAAGCGCGATTTCCCGTGAAATCAAGGAATTAACCGAACGCGGGGTCCAGGTTGCGGTGGTTGTTGGGGGGGGGAATCTCTTTCGCGGGGTTGATACCAGTTCAAAGGGGATGGATCGTACCTCCGCTGATTATATGGGAATATTGGCCACCGTGATCAACAGCCTGGCCCTCCAGGATGCATTGGAGAAGATAGGGGTCTTCACACGTGTGCAATCGGCCATCGATATGCGCCAGGTGGCTGAGCCCTATATCCGGAGAAGGGCCATCCGACACCTGGAAAAGGCGAGGGTGGTCATCTTTGCCGGTGGAACGGGAAATCCCTATTTCTCCACTGATACGGCGGCAGCTTTGAGGGCGATGGAGATAGAAGCAGACGCCATCCTGAAGGCTACCAAGGTAGATGGTGTCTATGATTCGGACCCAATGAAAAACGAAGATGCCGTTAAGTTCGACCAGCTTTCATATATCGACGTCCTCAAAAAAAACCTTAGGGTGATGGATGCAACGGCCGTCTCCCTTTGCATGGATAACCAACTGCCCATTATTGTCTTCAATGTGAGGGAAAAGGGGAACATCGTAAAAGCGGTCATGGGTGAAAAGGTGGGGACTATTATAGGTGTTACGGGGTAAGCAATGCCGGAAAAGGTCCTAGATGATCTTGATCAAAAGATGAATAAGACGCTGAACAACCTGCAAGGGGATCTCAACAAGATCCGGACTGGCAGAGCATCCCTTGCCCTTTTCGATGACATCCGTGTGGACTATTATGGGACCCCAACTCCCCTTAATCAAATGGCCACTCTCTCCGTTCCGGAAAGCCGATTAATTGTCATCCAACCATGGGATCCTCATATGATCGGCGATATCGAGAAAGCAATTCTTAAATCGGAGTTGGGCGTCACACCAACAAATGACGGAAAGATCATCCGTATCGCCATCCCCAGGTTGACAGAGGAACGCCGGAGAGAACTGGTGAAAATCATCAAGAAAATGGGGGAAGGGGGCAAAGTGGCTATTCGCAATATTAGAAGGGATGCCAACGAAGACTTAAAGGGAATGGAGAAGGAAAAGTCGATCTCCAAAGACGAACTCCATCAGAATATGGAAAAGGTTCAAAAGATTACCGATGGCTTTATCCAGAAAATCGACGAGGTTTTAGGTGCAAAGGAAAGGGAGATTCTCGAGATTTAGAATCTCCCCCCGAGTCAAAAGGGGAGATGCGTGCCGATGAAGGAGGTGATCCTTTGGCATTCGTAATAACCGAGGATTGCGTGGCGTGTGGGACCTGTGCTGATGAATGTGAGGCAAATGCGATTGAAGAGGGGGAAGATATTTACGTGATCGATGAGCAGAAGTGCGACGAGTGCGGCACATGTATCGAGGTTTGCCCAACGGAGGCCATCGTCGAGAAATAATCCCTTCACTGCTTCCGAGGAAATTCCTTTGATGTTTGTGGTCTAAGGGTTGAAAATACGCATCCTCCAACCTCTCATGAGTCGATCCTTCCCCTTCCCTCTTACCCTCGAATCTCGATGAGTCGGGAAACCTCCCGAACGAATCACGTGCAAGGAGGCCAAAGCCATCCGATGCCGAGGGATCAATTCTCCACATTCTGAAGTTTCGTGATTTTATCGTAAATATTCTTGTAACTCTTTAATTTTATAAAACATTTGATATTTTGGGAGGGAACTTCGGTCTTCGAATTTCCTTGAAAAATAGATATCTCTGTGATAAATCTAACAATGAGGAAAAAATTCGGGCGCACCTCTATCATGCTCGGTATGCATTTTTCCTCTCCTTACCTTATGGACGTCAATCAGCGAGGACTGGTCTGTGTCGATGGAAGGTTTGATTAAGGAAAGACTACCGAGGCATGTAGCCATCATCATGGATGGAAATGGCCGATGGGCAAGACAAAAGTCCCTCAATCGAATCGAAGGCCATATCAAGGGGATCGAGGCCGTTCGGGCGGTGGTAACTTCGTGCCGGGAGTTGGGCATTAAATTCCTCACCCTCTATGCCTTTTCCATTGAGAACTGGAGACGTCCTGGGAACGAGATCTCGGCCTTAATGGGTCTCCTCCAGAGATATTTGAGGGAGGAATTGGATGAAATGTTGGAGAATAACATCCGTCTCAAGGCCATCGGAGATTTAGACTCCCTTCCGCGGGATGCTCACGATATGTTAATTGAAACAGTGGAAAAGACAACCCACTGTGATGCAATGGTGTTGATATTGGCGCTAAGCTACGGCGGAAGGGATGAAATCATTAGGGCCGTTCGTCGTTTGATAGTAGATGCAAAAAACAAAAAAATTCGTCCCGACCAAATCTCCGAGGAGACCTTCCCCAATTACCTCTCGACAAAGGATATCCCTGATCCAGACCTGTTGATCAGGACCAGCGGTGAATATCGCATCAGCAATTTCCTCCTTTGGCAAATGGCTTACACCGAGATCTATGTTACAAAAACCCTATGGCCAGACTTCAGAAAAGAGGACTTGATCAAAGCCCTGCTCAATTATCAGCGCAGACAGAGGAGGTTTGGTCTCACGAGTGAGCAATTAGCTATGGAGCCGGGCTAATGGCATAAGATGGACGCCCCAAACGACCACCATCGAGGTCAGAGTGCTGAAGAAACGAGCTTTAACCGCTGCTATTACCATTCCCGCCGTATTATTGCTCATCGGATATGGACCTGAACCAACCCTTTTCATAATGGTTTTGATCGCCGTTACTCTGGGCTTACACGAATTCTACTCCTTGGTTTTACCGGAAAATATTCGGCACGAAAGGACGATCGGAATCATCTTGGGAATAGTTTTGGTCTCACTCATCTATTTCGGGGATGCCTCCCTTCTCCTTGCTTCATTGGGTTTTGGCATCATCTTTTTATCCACCACCTATATGCTGAAATCGAGAGATCTCGGGTTGGCCATATCCAAGATAGCTCTCACCCTCTTCGGCATAATCTACATCGCACTCCTCTTATCGTATGTGACCTTAATCGATAAAACCGCCCTCGGTAAACAATGGGTCTTCTTTCTCGTTGCGACCGTTTGGGCCGCGGATATCAGCGGCTTCTTCGTGGGATCTCTGGTGGGCAAACACAAACTATATCCCAAAGTAAGCCCCAACAAAACCATCGAGGGTTTGGTAGGCGGGGTGATCGGGGCAACAGCGATCGCCTTGGTATATCGGAAACTCTTCCTCTCCGATTTGGACGTATCCGAGTGCATTTTCTTAGGCTCTTCCCTAACCCTATTCGGGCAGATGGGGGATCTCACCGAATCCATGATTAAGCGGAGCGCCCACGTGAAGGATTCGAGCGGCCTCATCCCTGGGCACGGCGGGATGTTGGATCGTTTGGACAGCTTTCTCTTTTCGGCCCCTTTCCTTTACTATTATATTTCTTGGGGAGGGTAAGGCGGCCCATGAAACGCTTGGCGGTACTGGGATCAACAGGTTCTATCGGCGTCAATACATTGGACATCGCGGGCACGTTCAAAAACGAATTCGAGGTAGTGGCCCTCTCGGCGGGTACTAACATCCAATTGCTCAGGGAACAGATTGAACGGTTCGAGCCCAAGGTGGTTTCCGTAATGAATGAAGCCTTGGCTAAGGCCCTCAAGAGGGAAATCTCCCCCAGAAAAACCGAGGTCTTCTTTGGAGTGGAAGGCCTCATTCTCATCGCGACGATTCCCGAAATAGACCTAGTCGTCTCCGCCTTGGTAGGGGCAGCAGGTTTGATTCCCACCATTTCCGCAATAAAAGCAAGGAAATCCATCGCCCTCGCTAATAAGGAATCCCTGGTTATGGCCGGGAAGATAATCGTTGAAGAGGCCCGTAAAAACGGGATTACCATCTTGCCGGTAGATAGCGAGCATAGCGCCATCTTCCAAGTCCTGGCGGGTCGACCGAAAGACGAGGTTAAGCGGATTATCCTCACCGCATCCGGGGGACCCTTCCTCAACCTCCCCCATGAAAAAATGGAGGAGGTGACATCGAAAGAGGCTCTCCACCACCCCACATGGAACATGGGAAGAAAGGTAAGCATCGATTCCGCTTCACTAATGAATAAGGGACTGGAAGTCATCGAAGCACATTGGTTATTCGGCGTCGCCACGGAACAGATCGTCGTTCATATTCATCCACAGAGCGTCGTGCACTCGATGGTAGAATATGTCGACGGGTCCATCGTCGCTCAGATGGGGATAACCGATATGAGAATCCCCATATGCTATGCCCTCTCTTACCCGAAGCGACTACCGCTTTACCTGCCCCCCTTGGACCTCTTTCATATGGACGGATTGACCTTCCTCCCTCCGGATATGGATCGATTCCCTTGCTTAAGGCTCGCTTACCGCTCGATGGTAGTGGGCGAGACCATGCCGGCTGTGCTCAACGCCGCAAACGAGGTGGCGGTGAACAGTTTTATGGAGGAGACAATCAAATTCACCGATATTCCGAAGGTGGTGGAGAAGGTTATGGAGGACCATGAGATAAAACCCCTCACCACCCTAGACGATGCCCTGAGGGCAGACCAATGGGCCAGAGAAAGGACTAAAAAGTTCATCGAGGAGATACGAGTGTGACGTACATCATATCTTTTATCATCGTTCTGGGTATTTTGATCTTCGTCCATGAATTCGGGCATTTCATCATCGCCAAGAAATCCGGTGTTGGAGTTCTCAAATTTTCACTGGGATTCGGGCCAAGAGTTATCGGCAAGAAAATAGGAGAGACGGAATACCAGATTTCAGCAATTCCACTGGGCGGATATGTCAAGATAATCGGGGAAAATCCCGAGGAGGAGGTTTCCGAAGAAGAAAGGGGAAAATCATTCTCCGAGAAGTCAATACGGACGAGGATGGCGATCATCGGCTTTGGCCCCCTCATGAACCTGTTTTTAGCCTTTATCCTTTTCTGCTTGCTCGCCCTTATCGGATTCAAAATCCCGGCTTTTATGGAAGCGCCACCGAGGGTTGGCTGGATTGTCCCAGATTCCCCCGCCCAGAGCGCAGGGCTCCGGGAGGGTGATCTAATTATGAGGGTTAATGATCGAAAGGTGGGCAATTGGGAGGATCTCAAATTTATCCTGGCCTCCAATCCCAATGCAAGATTAAGGCTGATCGTTGAAAGGGAGGGCATACTCGTAGCAAAGGAATTGGTCCCCGAGGAAAGGGGATTGTTCGGGGTGGGTTATGCTGGCCTTCAGCCCGAATTGCCCCCAATCATCAACGAGATAGTAAAAGGAGATCCAGCCGACTTAGGGGGTTTGAAAAAGGGCGATGTAATCTTGGCCATCGATGGCGAGGAGATGCGGCACTGGCTTCAGATGGCCATGACCATCTGGAATAACCACGATAAGAACTTACGATTTAAGGTCAAACGTGGTCAAGAAATCCTCTTCTTTTCCATAAGGCCTAAGGCCTTTAAGGCAAAGGAGAAGACCATCGGCCTCATTGGAATCTCACCCCTCATGGATACGATATTTAAGCGATATGGAACCTTCAGGGCCATCGTATGGGGAGGTCTTGAAACCCTCAAGCTCACCAACAGGACCATAACGGTTCTTTGGAGGTTGCTCACCGGAAGGATCTCCCTTCGGACGCTGGGGGGGCCGATCTCAATCTTCCAGATGGCGGGGACTGCAGCCAAGACAGGCATAAGGGATTTCATGTTCTTCATGGCTGGCCTCAGCGTCACACTGGCAATTATCAACATCTTCCCAATTCCCCTCTTAGATGGGGGGCACCTGTTATTTCTCGGAATCGAGGGTGTTCGGAGAAAGCCCATTAGTATGAGATCACGGGAGTTGGCCTATCGGGTCGGGCTCGTCATCATTGTATTGCTGATGCTCATCGTTTTTTACACCGATATGGAACGTTTTGATATAATCCACTATATATTCCGGAAAATCAGCACTATGATCCATCTCCTTCTGAAACAGGGATAGCCATGCGGGTATTGGGGATTGATACATCGACTTTATGTGGGAGCATTGGTCTTATCGAGGTTGAACAGATCCTCTGCGAATATACGCTCAACGGGAAGATGAGCCATTCCGAAAGGGTGTTAAAAACCATTGACCGTGTGTTGGAGGATTCCGGAGTTGCCATTGGGGATATAGATGGGTTTGCCATTTCCATAGGACCCGGATCCTTCACCGGGTTGCGGATTGGCGTAAGCGTGGTTAAAGGTTTGGCATTCGCCACCGGGAAACCCGTAGCTGGCGTGTCCACTTTGGATGCAATAGCTCAGAATGTCAGGTATTCCCCTTATCTCATATGTCCCGTATTAGATGCTCGAAAGGGTGAAATCTATGCCGCCCTTTATCGAAATTCCGGAAAAAATGGGTTGATTAAAGTCGCCCCTGAAATTGCCATTAAACCAGATGAGCTCTTCGAAAGAATCGACGAAGAGGCCCTATTTTTAGGAAACGGCGTTTACTCCTATGGCGACTTGATTCGCCGTGAACTGGGGGAAATGGCTCATATAGCCCCCCCTCTTTTCAATTTCGTCCACGGGGTCGTTGTCGCCCAATTGGGGAGGCAAAAATTGGAAGAGGGCCAATATCTAGATATGGAAGGGTTTGTGCCCCAGTATCTCCGCAAGTCCGATGCTGAGCTCAGATGGGAGAAGAAAATGGGGAAATCTTCATAACGATACGTATCGGAATTTCACCAACCCACTGAAATCAGGGGACTTATAGTTTTAGCGTTTCTTTACCATACTCATGGAATGGTGGAATATTTGAAAACGAGTCAGAAGGGCATAATTGTTATATTTGGATGAAGGTTTTTGGGATCCACTCTTTACGGGGAACCCACGGAAGGAGGTTCAAACCATGGTCGAGGAAGAACATCTCTCCTTTGAGGTAAACGAGGAGCTGAAGCGCATCAGACAAAGACATGCGGACTTGGAAAGACAGCTGGAGGAATATGAGAACAGACCTTTTCTCACTCCCGTTGATGACCTGGAAATGAAAAAGATTAAGAAGAAAAAATTAGCCTGCAAGGATGCAATAGAGAGGATCCTAACTCATCACCGCCGACGAGGAAAGACCGGAAATGAGAATATTGGGTAAATCCGCAGATCCAATGGGAGATCGCCACATGGCACTTCCCATCGCAAGAGAGGGCTATCCCTTTATCATACCCATGGCCATGGCCTCCCTTCTCTTTGGGTTAATGGGCTGGGTTTATCTGGCCGGAATTTTTTGCGGGATCACCTTCTTCGCCATCTATTTTTTCCGAAATCCGACCCGCATTCCCCCTTCCTCCAAAAGTGCCATCGTTTCGCCAGCGGATGGAACGGTATTAGAGGTTGAAAGCTACCATGAGGATCGCTTTCTTCAGCGAGAGTCCACAAAGATCAGCATCTTCATGTCCCTCTTCGATGTGCATGTCAACCGCTCCCCCATTACTGGCCGGGTGATTAAAAGGGTCTATCGTCCCGGAAAATTCTTTGCGGCCAATACTGATAAATCCTCTTTACTCAATGAACAAAATGCATTACTATTGAGTGCAAGGGACGGTTTTAAGGTCCTTTTCATACAAATTGCAGGGATTATCGCCCGCAGGATTATTTGTAACGTCCAGAAGGGGGATTTACTTAAAAAGGGGCAAATTTTCGGAATGATCAGATTCGGTTCCAGGATGGATGTATTTTTGCCCCCGAACGTTGATATCCAGGTCCGTTTAGGAGACCATGTTAAGGGCGGAGAAACCATTCTAGGGTATAGGAATGCCAAAAAAACGAAGGATAGGAATTAGGAAGGGGATCTACATCATCCCCAATCTCTTCACCACGGGAAACCTCTTCTGTGGGTTCTTGTCCATCATTTACACCTTCGAGCGAAGGCCCATCTATGGGGCCATCTATATTTTGATCGCTGTTGGCTTAGATCAACTGGATGGAAAGATTGCTCGACTCGCGGGAGCGAGTAGCCGTTTTGGCCTCGAATACGATTCCCTAGCCGATCTGGTATCCTTCGGCCTTGCCCCGGCCTTGCTCATCCACTATTGGGCACTAGGGGGCTTTGGAAGGTTGGGATGGCTGGCTGCCTTTTTATTCGTAGCCTGTGGTGCCCTGAGGCTGGCCCGGTTCAATGTTCAAACGGCTACTGCTGACCCCAAATACTACACTGGGCTGCCCATCCCCGCTGCTGCCACCCTTGTCGCCCTCACCATCCTGCTCTATCACCGTCTTGGCGAGAGGCTAACCACGGAGCACGTCGCCATCCTGATCATGATGTATGGTTTGAGCTTTTTAATGGTCAGCAACATCCGGTATCCCAGTTTCAAAGGACTGGAGCTGATTAAGCGCAAACCATTCAGTGTCCTGGTCTTTGTGGTATTATCCATCGTGGTCATCGGGTTCGAGCCCGAGATTATGTTGTTCCTCTTCTGCTTCGCCTATGTGCTCCTTGGACCTCTCAATCTCCTCTATCGATGGAGGAGGATGAAGGCCCTGAAGGCGATACCTGATGAAAAGCCAAATACCGTTCGGGGTTAATTATTTCACTGCCCAAGCCAGGGAAGCCCAACCAAGGCCAAAACAGGGAAAAAGGATTACCATTCCCATATAGTCCATCTGTTCTCCCAAAAAGATCTGTATTTTTTTGTTTTTTTGGGAACTCAGTTATCTCACCTTAATATTTAGCAATTCCAAACATAAAAAGTGCTTTATAATCAATAGAAAATACTATAATTCCAATTTTTCTTATATTTTTATTATAATAACTTCTTGAAATTTAACTTTTATTGTTGAATAATAAATGAAAGTATAGTAAATAGAAAGAGAAGCGATCGGGAAGACCCCGGAATGGAAATAAAAGGGAGGAAATTCTGGACTACCTTATCGTCTCTGTCCTTTACGCGGATATCTCCCTCACCATCCTCAATTTGCCATCGTATCCTCGCTAAGCCATCTTTTATAAAGGGATTCATCCATACATCGGCCATATTGTTCATCCTCTTGGGTCTTTTCTTCCCTACTCCCCCAGCAAGTGGTTCGGATTATGAGAACCAATATAGGAAAGCGAGAAACGATTACTACGCCCTTAAAAACTCCGAGACGAAGAAGAAGTATAGATCCTATTGGTTGAGATGTATTGAAGAATTCAGAGCCATATATACAAAGTATCCCAAAAGCCCCAGGTCGGATGATGCCTTATTCACCGTGGCCATTCTCTACAATGACCTTTACAGTTATTCCTTCCTCAAATCCGACCTGCAAAAGGCCCTTTCCTCCTTCCAAAGCCTGGTCAAAAGGTATCCCTCCAGCAGGCTGGCCGACGACGCTCAATTCAAGATCGGCGAAATTCACCTGAGGCGAAAGGAGTTCTCCAAGGCATATGAGGCATTTCAAAAGGTCGTCGATCAATTCCCCAAGGGGGATATGGTATCCCTCTCGAGGCTCAAGCTGATTGGGTTGAAGAATTACAAACCGAAACCAAAGAAAGTGAAAAGGCTCTCCCCCGTAACGGAAATCAGATACTGGTCAAATCCCGATTATACGAGGGTTGTTATCTATGTGGACAAGCAGGTGCCCTACAAGGAACACCTCTTAAAGAGGGATCCCTCCATCAAGAAGCCGCAGAGGCTCTACATCGATATCGATTCGGCCAGGATTTCCCCCAATTTGAAACAGCCCATTCCTATCCATGATGGGCTCCTCAAAATGGCCAGGGCAGCACAAAACAGCCCCGATACGGTAAGGGTTGTCCTCGATATCGAAAGTATCAGGGATTACAAGATCCTTCCCCTCAATGATCCATTCCGGCTCGTCATCGACATTTTCGGCGCCTCATCCTCAGAGGGGAAAGCCCTGGCCGCCATAGAGGAAAAAAGGCCCCTCTTGCCACCATCGGAACCCGGCATAAGGAGGATCATCATCGATCCCGGCCATGGGGGGCGCGACCCAGGCGCTATTGGGCCCAGAGGACTCAAGGAGAAGGACGTGGTGCTGAAGATCGCCAAGAGGCTCAAAGAGAAGCTGAAAAAACAGGGGTACGAGGTCTTCTTGACAAGGGAGAGGGATATCTATCTCCCATTGGAGGAAAGAACCGCCATTGCAAACACCAAAAACGCGGACCTCTTTTTGTCCATCCATGCAAATGCCAGCAGGAAAAGGGGGGCAAGGGGGATAGAGACTTACATCTTAGGCCCACCATCGGATGATGAGATCATGGAGTTAGCCGCACGGGAGAATGCCATCTCAACCAAGAAACTGACCGATTTAGACATTATCCTCTATTCACTCAAGCTGACCGCCAGGGTGAACGATTCTAGCCGATTGGCCCAGCATGTCCAGGAATCAATGTGCAACCATTTGAACCACAGAAAATCCAGCCACCGGGATAGGGGGATTAAACAGGCCCCCTTTTACGTCCTCATGGGGGCGAGAATGCCCGCGATCTTGGCTGAAGTCTCTTTTATCAGCAACAGAGCAGAGGAGAAGAAGCTAAGGAGCCGAAAATACCTCGATAAGATCGCCGTGTCAATCGCAGAAGGGCTCCATGGGTACATCGAGGAGACAAGAGCAGCCCATCGGCCTCCTCCGTCTCAAAGGAAAACTTCTTTGAAGACGAAGAGTCCTCTTGAACGGATCATCGAGGGACGGATGGAGAGGGGAAGTTGCCTCTATACAGTTCTGAAAAAAGGAGGGGTCTCTCCCCACCAGATTGCCCTTATCACGTCTCATCTCAAGCCCATCTTCGATTTCAAGGATTGCAATCCCGGCGACTCTTTTCAGGTTTCCCTCGATGAGGGGGGTGAATTACAAACATTTCTCTACGAGGCAGGTCTAACCGATCTCTATGAAGTTAAAAGAGAAGATGGTCGATATCTGACATCGAAAAAAGAGGTCATCTTGGATAGGCATTTGAATAATGTGAAAGGGAATATAGAGTCCACCCTCTTCGACGCCATTGAGAAGACAGGGGAGGGAGACCATTTGGCCTTGGCCTTTGCCGATATCTTCGCATGGGAGATCGATTTTCACAATGACCCCCGGAAAGGGGATTGCTTCAATATTCTCGTGGAAAAATTCTACAAGAATGACCGATTTATCCGGTATGGGAACGTTCTCGCCGCTGCGTATCATACCCCCTCTAAGGTATACAGTGGGTTCTATTTCAAGAACCCAAGCGGACAGGAAGGCTACTACGACGAGAAAGGGAGATCCCTGGAAAAATCACTTCTCTGCTCTCCCCTGAGGTTCACCAGGATTACATCGGGATACAACCGGCGGAGGCGTCATCCGATTCTGGGTGGATATCATCCCCATCTAGCCATCGACTACGCTGCCCCGACGGGAACGCCCGTTCGATCCGTTGGAGATGGAAGGGTTATCTTCTGCGGATGGAATCGAGGCTACGGAAAGCAGGTAGCAATAAGACACCCCAACGGGTATACCACATACTATGCCCACCTCTCCCGATTTGCACGGGGAATAAAAAAAGGGAAACGGGTGAAACAGAAACAGGTCATTGGATACGTGGGATCAACGGGGCTTGCCACCGGCCCACATCTCGATTACCGGATAGCTAAAAATGGGAAATTTCTCGATCCCATCACGATGAAGAGCCCGCCCATTTCATCCATACGAGAACGACAATTGTCGGCTTTCCAAGCCCAGAGGGACAGATTAGCATCTCTCTTGCAGGAGAGAGCGCTGGAGTAGTTCCTGCCAGTTGATAAAACCCAACAGGATGTTTTCCTCTAGTCCCCCCTTCCTGACCCTATAGACGAATACGTTCAATGGAGATGCATCCTTTCCTTTCTCTCCGGGAGTATCACGGCCTCCACGGGATTTCGGGGTATGGTGGTGGCTATGAGGCGGTGTTTAAAGACCCTCTTTGCGACCCGCTGAACATCCTCCCTCGTAACCCCCTTAATGAGATCCCTGTACCGCTGATCCCAGTCGTAGCCCAATCCCAAAGCCTCTGAAACGGCAGCGCTAAAGGCTTGCGAGGCATTGGTTTCTAATCCAAGATCGTGCATGGTTACGACCATCTGTTTTGCCAGCTCCAGTTCCTCATCCGTCACCGGCTCCCCCTGAATTCTTCTCACCATCTCCAAGATGATATCTAGTACCTCCCGATAGTTGGCCATAGTGGTCTGGGTGATTACCCCGAAGTAGCCGCCGTCTATCCCATAGTGGGGATAGGCATGGACATAGTAGACGAGGCTCTTATCGCCTCCCCTCAAGGATTCGTGGAGCCATCCGCTGGGATACCCGATGCCCGAGAGAATGGCATCGATTACATCCAAAACGGGACGATCCGTGTCGTGAAGAGTCATCCCGTTGAAACCAACCAAAAGGGCCGCCGAGGATTTGTCATTCCTCTTCTCAACTTTCCCGTCTTCAACGAGGTTAGAGGTCTCCTCATTGAGATTTGGTTCAACAAGCTTTTCCCTTTTCAGGTTGTCGAATTGTTGCTCCACACTTTTGATAACCCTCTTGATATCAATATCCCCGAATATGCCCAGCACCATATTATTGGGCATGACCAGCCGGTTATAAAAATCAACGATATCGCTTCTGGTAAAACGCCTCACCGACTCCTCCGTCCCCACCAGATCATTGCGATAGGGGTGTTGAACGAAGTAATGTTGGCGGAAAAGTCGGGTAACCTCTCGCTCCCAACTCTCGTCGATCCTTTTGACCGCGAGCAGTGTATCTCCCCTTTGCTTCTCGATCTCCTCTTCCGGGAAGGATGGGTTCATGAGCACATCCGAAAGAATCTCCAGCCCCTTTTCGAAATCTTCCTTAAGAACCGACACGCTCACGGAATAGGTGTTCCTCCCGGAACTGGAATCGATACCTCCCCCTATTTCCTCCATTTCCTTGGCGATTTGGTACTTCGAGCGCGTCTTCGTACCCTTCGTGAGGAGTCCCATGGTAAAAAGGGAGATTCCCGACTGTCCGGGCGGTTCATACCTCTGCCCTCCCCTCCCGAACAGCTGGAATGTCACAACGGGAAGAGCCCTGTTTTCTCTCAGCAACAGGGTCATCCCATTGGAGAGAACTTGCTTTTCGATCTGAAAGGAGTGCCCCGACAAAATTGGCTCCCTCTCAGCCCTTTTGGGCTGAGGAGGTTTTAAGAGGGCGGTGGTGATACGGTCCCTCCTCAAGTACGCTTGGGCAACCCTCCTGACATCCTCCGAAGTAACCGCCTGGATCCCCTCCACATAGAGATCATCGAAGTAAGGATCCCCCGTGGCCACAAAGGACGATGCCAGGCTTGAGGCGATATCATCGGCCGCCTGCTTGCCGAAGATGTGATCTGCGATGACCTGCTTCTTGGCCTTTTCCAGCTCCGATTCCGGGATCAAGCTGGATTGAATCCCTCCGATCTCATCCATTATGGTCTCCAGGGTCTCATTTATATTCTCATATCTGAGGGACATGGATATTATGAAGATACCTCGGGCGTAATGAGGTGTCCAATTGGATGAATCGATGGAAAGGACGAGCTCCTTTCGGTCCTTGACGGTCGTGTAAAGCCTGGACGTTCTCCCCCTTCCCAGAATGATGGCGAGGACATCGAGGGGATAAAGATCCGGATCGTCCAGGGATACCGATGGGAATCCCACATGCATTCTGGTCAATTGGGCCTGGGGAAATTCCCTTTCAACCCATCTCGGTCCAATCTGGAGGGGCTCTTCGGGGATGGCCGATGGCTTTTGAGAAACCCTCTTGAAATCCTTAACCAGCTCAATCACCTCTTCAAGGGCCTCGAATGGCCTCAGATCTCCCACGAGGGTCACTATCATGTTTTGTGATGCGTATTGCTTCCGGTAATACTCCACGAGTTGCTCTCGGGTTATACCTACAAATACATCCTCGTATCCGATGACCGGGTGACGGATGGGGTGTTGCTGATATGCGGTCCTCATAAAGAGATACCAGAGTTGTCGAGAAACACTGTTTTCTCCCAGTTTGAATTCCTGTTGAATAACCGGCTTTTCCCTTCGATATTCGTTCTCGGCCAGTTGACAGTCAGTCACATAGCTGATTAAGAGCTGAAGGGCCGTTTTGTAGTGTTCTGCTGTCGTGTTGATGAAATATACCGTCCGATCATAGGAGGTATAGGCATTGGAAGCTCCTCCTAGGGATCGAAGGATTTCATTTATCTTCTCTTCTGTTAATATCGATGTCGTTCCCCCCGAGACAATATGTTCAAGGTAATGGGAGAGCCCCCCATGGAAATATTTATCCTCATTGATGGAACCGGCCTTGACAAGGACTTGACACGAAACAACTCGCGAGGTGTGAATCTCCCGGATCAACACCGTCAACCCATTCTTCAACTGTACGAAAAGGTCCCCGGGTTGAGACGGCAAGATATCTTCTACAAAGTCCGCATATTTCGGGCTCAGCGAAAGGTGTGGGACCACCAGGCCCTTTCCCATAGAGGGAGTTTTTCCCATGGCCATCGAAAAGGAAGTTGTCGAAAATATGAACCCCATTAGGAGGATAGACAAAAATCGTTTCATGGCTCCCACCTCCCCAGTCTGAGAACGCATGCGATTAAACCCCTTCACCAGTCTTCCTCCAAACTGGTCCCTCGCTCCATTTGCTAGGGAAAAAGGGTATATTCGCATATTTCAGGTTTACCATCTTCTCTATTTAACAGGCAATCACCGGGAAATCCCATCATTTGATTTACGGCTTCATGACAAGGCTCTATCCTGCAGACCTCCTTCTCAGGATGGTTGAGACTTATTCCACTAAATCCGTCCCCGCAACCAATACCATATGAATCCCACATATTCGTGCATTGCCCGCTCAGAATGGCCAAGGTTATTCGAGCTCGGCAGGGCTGAAATCATCTCCTTCAGCAACCCCACCTTTGATGTATCAAAATAAGGCTTTTCCCGAATCGCCTTAAAGTCCGCCGGTGCGGGAATTGGCGTTAATCCCAGTTTCTCAAAAACTGCAATGGCTCGCGGAAGATGGGAAGCTGAGGTTACGAGCACGAATGGCTCTTCACCGAGGATTTTCTTAATCTCCACGCCATTTTCATAGGTGTTGGTGGAATTCGTCTCCAACAGTATCCTTTCTCCCGGAATTCCCATAGCTTTGGCCAAGTCACCCACGATTTTGGATACGGGTATGTCTCCTCCATCGATGTCCGGGGGACCTCCCGATATTAAGACCTTGACATCGGGGATCAGGTGAAAGAGGCGAATGGTCTCCAGCAATCGAGATACGGTGATCTCGCCTACCTGACTGCTAAGCGGAACACGCGGATCATCCCATGCGGCTCCCGTTAACAGGACGATTGTATGGACATCCTCCACCCCTTTCGTATCCAGCAAAGGGGGATACCTGTCCTCCAACCGAGTGAGCAGGGAAATGGAGAGGGGAGAGGAACCAAAGGCGAAATACGCAATGATTCCTAGAAGCAGCAGGTATTTCCCGATTCTTTTCCCCAGGGCTATGAGAAGAAATCCCAAAACGAAAAAGAGGGCAATGATCCCTGAGGGGGTTATTGCGTATTGGAAAACTGATTTGAGTATATCCATAGTGTAAGCCTCCCCAACGATTGCTTGGTTTCCCCTTCCTTCCATTTTACCCCTTTTTCCCGCCTTCGGGAACCCTTCCATAGAGGAAAACGAGGAACCTCATGGCATGAATTTTGCTTTTATAGGCCATGACGAAGAGGGACTATGAAATGTTCAACCATCATGTCGAAGATGATGATCCATGCCTAAAAAATCCAACTATAAAATTATGAAAAAGATCGGCCAAGGAGGGATGTCAACGGTCTATCTCGCCCATGACATCACCCTTGATCGGAAGGTTGCCATTAAAACCTTGCGTATTGACCCACATCGGTGGTCTGAAGAGGACCAAAAACGCAAAATGCTCCTCCGCTTTATGCAGGAGGCCCGTGCCGCAGCTAAACTAAATCACCCGAATATCGTTTCAATATACCACGTAGGGTCGATGAACAGCACCTATTATATCGCCATGGAATTTCTCGACGGTCAATCGTTTCGGGATCTGATGCAATCGAGGAAACACTTATCCGTTGACTCAATACTGAATTTATTGATTCAAGTTTGTAACGGCCTTGAATTTGCCCATGCCCATGGGATTATCCATCGTGATATCAAGCCCGGCAACATTATTCTGCTCCATAACGGCACCGTGAAGATCACGGACTTCGGGATTGCCAGGATCGAAAAATCGGAATTGATCATGACCAGAGATGAGAGGTTTATGGGGACCATCCATTACTGTTCTCCCGAGCAATTGACCAACTTTGCCACTATCGATGGAAGATCCGATCTCTTCTCTGCCGCTGTCCTGCTCTATCAGTTCCTAACGGGGGAACTCCCCTTCCATGGACCCTCCCTCGCCGAAACCATTGACAAAATCATCCACACATCTCCTGTTCCCCCAAGAAAGGTGAACCCATCCATATCCGCCGAATTGGAAAGGACCATCCTTAAGGCGATATCGAAAAATCCCAGAGATCGGTTTCAAAGCATCGGGGAATTCAATCGAGCGCTCCAATATTCGATTTCCTCAGAGAAACCTCATGGAAGGAAGAAACTCACATCGCCTGCTCGGAAAAGCATGAGAGTGGGTTGGCTCAGCCCAATGCCTCGATTCCCCGTGGTTGTCGGCGGTATCCTGCTCATCGGCCTCCTCTTCCTTGGGTACCTTAAAATCGAGATGGAGAAAAATATCCAACGGAAAGAGGCCGCCATCAGGGGGAGTAATATGGCAAAGATTTTTTCCCTCTTGATGGGTGAGCAGTCGATTGCTCAAGATCGGCGGATCCTGGCAAAATATTTGAATGAGGTGGGCAGTGCCCCGGATATCTATTTTATAGCAATGGTAAAGGATGGCGAGCTCATTGCGGACTATCAGAAAAATCCCTCACGAGGGGTGGAAGATGTATACATGGTATCGTACCCCATTTCAATCAAGGGAAAGGAGTCAGCCCTTTTAAAGGTGGGATTTCTCAGGACGAAGATCGGCAAAAGGATAGGAAGGGTAAAGGCACTCATGGGCTTTGGGCTCATCTTCATCGTTTCCCTTTTCCTGGGCCTTTTAGGATATCGCCGTTTTCACGCATCTCCTAAGGCCCATGATCTTTGACGCAAAAAGGGAGGAACGTCATGAAACTTCAGGCTGCCCCGAAGGAAAGAAGGAAATACAGGCGATTTGAACTCATTAACTTGGTCGTCTATAAACAATTCGAAATCGAAAAGATCACCAAGACCATCAATCTGAGCATAGGCGGTATGAAAATGAGGACCGAATTCCCCGTTCCATTACACGAGGAGCTCGAAATCGCAATAAAAATAGACGACGATATATTTAGATCCCAAGGCAAAGTAGTTTATACCAACGAGAGGAAAGACGGGAATTTCGATATCGGAGTGAATTTTATCAATTCGCCAGAGGAAAGCCTCAATCTCCTGAGTCAATACTTGTCTCAACGCGAATAGCCTCCAGGTGGTACATTGCACCGTCGAAATTGAGTCAATTTCAACCCCCACATCTCCCCTCGCGCTGGGTTCGATTATGGAATCCATTCCATTGATTCGCGTTTTGCACCTTGATATGGTAATGTTTTGTCCGTCCCATTAAAACGGAAATGCTTTCATATAGATGGAGGAGCGATAGAGAAGATGAAAGAGACACTTTTGATAGCCCTTGGGGGAAATGCCCTCATTAAAAAAGGACAACGGGGCTCCATTGAGGAACAATTTGAGAACTTGAGAACCCCCATCCAACAGATCGCTCGCCTCTCAAAGAAATATGACATAATCATCACCCACGGTAACGGCCCTCAGGTGGGAAACCTCCTCCTGCAACAGGAGAAATGTCCTGAAGTTCCAATCATGCCCCTGGAGATCCTCGTGGCCCAGACTCAGGGACAGATCGGCTACATGATCGAATCCAGCCTTGACAACGAGCTTATGAAATGGGGGGGCAACACAAAACAACTCTTTGTTACGGTCCTCACCTATGTCGTAGTGGATACAAATGATCCGGCCTTTAAAAGCCCTAGCAAGCCCATTGGACCTTTCTTCTCAAAGAAAGAGGCCGAACAACTTCCCTACCCGACTGTAGAAACAGCCGATGGATACCGACGGATTGTTGCCTCGCCCAAACCCATTACCATTGTGGAAAAGAGGGAGATAAAAAAACTCCTCAAACAAGGATTCCTTGTAATCGCCTGCGGAGGAGGAGGTATTCCGGTAATCAGAGAGGGACGGGAGTTCGAGGGGGTTGATGCCGTTATCGATAAGGATTTGGCGAGCGCCAAATTGGCGCAGGAGGTGGGTGTGGATATATTCCTCATCGCCACCGATACGGAGGGGGTAGCCATTAACTTCAAAAAACCCGGCCAAAGGTTTTTTAATAGGCTCCCATTGAAAGAGACAAAACGCTTATTGCAGGAAGGGCAATTCCCCGAGGGATCTATGGGGCCTAAAATTGAGGCGGCCATTGAGTTCTTAGAAAGTGGGGGAAAAAGGGTCTTGGTTACTTCCACCGAGAATATCGAATGCTCTGTGGACGGAAAGGCGGGAACTGAGATAACTCAATATCCCGATATACATCCTCTATAACTCCGCAATGCTCGAAAATCCTCCACCTGAATTTTTTACGTAGTATTTTTGTGATCTGTTGATCATAGAGCACGTTAAATTTTTCATGAGCGAACACCGGTGTTCCTGACCGTAATCTGAGGGACAAGGGTCATTTAGGAGGAGAAATCCAAAACACACTTTTCCCTCACCCTGCCTACCGCCTACCGCTTGCTACCTACCCTTACTTCCTGTTCCATCTCACCTCTTCAATCTTCAGTCTTAGCCTTAACCTTAACCTCAACCTCAGCCTTTCCGGTCAACCGCATAACGGCAGCACCCAAACTCGGCTGGAAGTGGTAATCGTACCATTTTTGCAAGTTTATCCTTCTTCTCCTCCGTTCATCTTGACGGGAATCATATTAATTTCTCTCATGACAGGTAATACAAAAAATTTTTTTATTTGAAGTATTTTGTGTTGATTCGGTATACTTTAATTGAAAAAAAAAGCAAAAAGCGCCAGGAGAGGAGGTACGATTATGAAAAAGACCCCTATTATGCTCGGAATGGCCCTGGTCGTCATAGTGAGCTTACTCTCTGTACCCTTGGCCATCCCTGATAATGTAGATTGGACGACAAGTGGTCAATTCCACCTTAAGGCCCCGGCATTGGACATGTATGTATCGGCAGATAGAAAGTGGTTCTATATTCTGTCCAAGGGAGAAATCGCTGTCTATTCGTTTGCCGATGGTAAAATTGTCAATCGCATTACAATCGATAAGGCCTTCGATAGGATGATATATTTACAAGAAAAGAATTCGCTTGTCGTAACCAGCCGTTCAGGGAATGCGTTACAGACCATTCACCTCAAGCTAATGTTTTCCACTTCTGGACTTCCGTATAAAGGTTCCGAACATGCACCGATTACCGTTGCCATTTTTAGTTCCTATCAGTGACCGTACTGTGCGGCGATCGAGCCGATACTCCAGCAGGTGCTGGACAACTATCCCAACCAGTTCAAGCTTGTCTTTAAAAACTTCCCCCTTCCCAACCAAAAATTCGCTCATAAGGCTGCTACTGCGGCCTTAGCAGCGCATGGCCAGGGAAAATTCTGGGAGTTTCACTACAAGATATTTGATAACATGAAAGATCTGAATGATGCAAAGATTCAGGAGATTGCCGAGGAACTCGAACTCGATATGGAAAGATTTAACAGAGACATGGAGGATCCATCCATACAAAAACTGATTGCCAGAGATATAGAAGATGGCAAGCTGGCAGACATCCCAGGGGTTCCCACGGTTTTTATCAATGGGAAACTTCTAAAACAGCGCAGTCTGCAGGGCATAGAGGAATTGATTGAGGCTGAATTGAAGAATGAGAAAAGGTGATAGCTGCCTTCTTACACAGTGTTTCAGATCCCCAGGAGTTTAAGAAAAAAAAACCGGCGTGATGATAGCACATAGGCAAAGAGAGGAGGTACGGGTTATGAAAAAGACGCCGATTATGCTCGGAATAGCCCTGGTCGTCATAGTGAGCTTACTCTCTGTACCCTCGGCCATCCCCGCTGATGTAGGGTGGACGATACGTGAACAACTCGACCTTAAGGCCCCGGCATTGGACATTTCTGCATCCCCAGATGGAAAGTTGCTCTATATTCTATCCCCGGGAAAAGTCGCTGTTTATTCGTTTGTCGATGACAAAATTGTCAATCGCATTTCAATCGACAAAGCCTTCGATAGGATGGTATATTTACCGGAGAATAATTCGCTCTTTGTAACCAGCCGTTCGGGTACTACGTTCCAAATTATTCAGCTCGAACGAATTTATGCGTTCTCCACCTCTGGGCTTCCGTATAACGGTTCCGAACGTGCACCGGTTATCATTGCCGTGTTTAGTTCATATCAGTCACCGTACTGTGCGGCGGTTGACCCGATGCTCCAGCAGATGCTCTACAAATATCCCAATCAGCTAAAGCTTGTCTTTAAGAACTTCCCCCCTTCCAACCACCAATTCGCTATTAAGGCTGCTACTGCGGCCTTGGCAGCGCATGCCCAGGGAAAATTCCAGGAGTTTCACTACAAGTTATTTGATAACCACCGAGATCTGAATGATGCCAAGATTCAGGAGATTGCCGAGGAACTCGAACTTGATATGGAAAGATTTAACGGAGATATGGAGGATCCATCCATACAGAAACTGGTTGCCAGAGATATAGAAGATGGCCGGCAGATAGGACTCGAAGGGCTTTCCCTCCCCATCATTTTTGTCAATGGGAAACTTCCGCTAGTGGGCAGCCTGGAGAGCATACAGGATTTGATTGAGGCTGAATTGAAGAAAGAGAAAAGGTGATAGCGGCCTTCTTGCACGTTGTAAGCACAGGGGATACATTAACTATTTCCTTATATTCGTCTATTCCACGTACCATGGCTGGTTACCCCTGCGTGTCAAAGAAATGCGGCGAGCAGCGGGTATACCCCTTTGCCATTACCGAAAGAATCCTCAAATCGCATAAAGAACCCAACTAACAGGCATCACTTTCCGCCTCGCACACACCACACTTCGTAGTCGTGTCTCTTGTCGGCGTTGCTCACGGTGCCGGTGGCGAAGACCACGTACCAGCTGAAGGTGGGGCGGTTGGGGTGGATAGTCGATGACCAGCACCAGGCCGACTCCACACCCGTGAACGGGTGACCGGCCGGCAAGGCCGGATTGGACCGCCTATAATCGATCAGGTTTTGCAGTTCCCTCAGACTGGGCAGGCGCCAGTCACCTGCCTTGGAACCATCGGAGAGTCCACAGCTCCCATCTGCCAAGTTTTCGCAGAAGTCCAAGGCATCAGCCCACAATTTTGATCCATCGCAACCGACGTTCTTCATCCAGATCAACCCTGTCATGTTGTCAGTCACCGTACCGTCCCCGTTGTCGGTGAAACGCGGATCCGGCTGCTCTGATAAGGCTGAGGTTCCGATTACCATAATCAGCCCAGCGCAAAGGCTCACCACTGTCATCAAACCCAGCTTCTTCATTGCATTATACACGTTTTTCCTCCTTAGGATGCTTTCTGTTGCCACCTGAAAGCTCGTGAAAGCTGATGGAGATAAACCTCATAAACGAACGGAGAACCCGTTGGAGGCCAGATAACCGGACTTTCTGGTGCCTCCAACTCATGGCTGTCTCTTGAAGGTCGGATTTCTAACTTCTTTGGGATATAGTGGTATCATAAGATTAGCTATCGAGGACAGTTATTAAAATTATAAGCCTCCGAGGAGATACAACAATCCCTCAGAGATCCCGTATTGGAACTTTCTGGGAACTTCGTCTCACCATTCCCTCCTGGAGGCATCGGGTTATGTAAAGATAACGAATAGTTGTATTGGAGAGCTTTATGGTTAAGATAACACAAGGTAAGCGAAAAAAGAAGACTGAATTATGGGGCAAAAAATGGGGGAAATACCACGTATTTGAAGGGCGAAAGATGGAATCTGAGGTTTGTCTTTCGATGTGATCTCAAAATTTTTTCCATGTTTTGTTGTTTGTCTCTCCACCTAAAAATACACATGCCCAAGTCTTTATCGTAAACTCAAGAGCTTGTTCGGTTGACATTCCACTTGGCGGGTGATATAGAAGGCCGATGTGATATGAATCATGGCGTGATAAAAATGAAAGGCCTACCCATTCATGCAGGGAGCTGGAACACTCCCACCGATGTCCGAATGCTCCATCGAGCTCTTCACCTCTCTTTCCAAGGCCAGGGGAGGAAAAAATGATTTTTAACTCTTAGGGAGGCAAGCATGAAAACAGTGACCATCACTACCCTCATGGAAAAGAAGCTGAAGCGCCAACCCATCACCTGGCTTACCGCTTATGATTATCCCACGGCCCAGATGGAGGAAAAAGCGGGAATCGATATTATCCTCGTGGGCGATTCCATCGGAATGACCATTTTCGGCTATGAATCGACGCTTCCCGTAACTATGGACCTGATGATTTCCCACACCGCTGCCGTACGAAAGGGGGCCCCCAATGTATTTCTAATCGGGGACATGCCTTACATGAGCTACCAGGTGAGTATTGAGGAGGCCATTCGAAATGCCGGCCGATATATGGCGGAATGCGGATGTGACGCAATCAAGCTTGAAGGAGGCCAGGAGGTGTTGGATGTGGTGAGGGCCATTGTTAAGGCTACCATCCCCGTGGTGGGCCATCTAGGCCTCACACCGCAATCCATTGCCATGCTGGGAGGCTTCAAAGCCCAGGGACGTGATGCGCTAACTGCTCTACGGTTGATCGAGGACGCGCAGGCCCTTGAGGAGGCCGGGATTTGTCTACTTCTCCTGGAGGCTGTTCCTCCTGAAGTTGCCAAGATCATCACGGAAAGGGCGAGAATTCCCGTCATCGGCATCGGTGCGGGCCCTCACGTAGATGGTCAGTGTCTGATTGTCCACGACCTTCTTGGAATGTTTGAGGCATTCACGCCCAAGTTCGTGAAGAGGTACGCAAATATCGGGGAACAGATCGTCAAGGCCTTGAGGGATTTCAGAGATGATGTGGAGAAAGGCGGATTTCCCGGGCCTGAGCACTGTTACGGTATGCCGAAGGAGGAGCTGGAGGCGCTTCAAGGATTGCTCAAATAGAGAAGAGAGGCAACCGGGATAACGGAGACCATTTGGGGAATGGGGGGTGGTCTCCATACCATGGTAGGAAAGGACGAAGGAAGTGATAGCCTGGAATTGATGGCAAAGAGTTCTTCATTTCTCATAGCGAACTCCACTGTAAAGGGAGTATCCGTATGAAATGTACGATCCTCATTGCCTTCTGTTTGATGTTGGGTCCCAGCTTGATGATCACCCTTTCCGCCCATGCGAAGACCATGAAGATGAAGCTCGCCACCGTGGTAGTTCCTCATCACGCCTATAACGAGGGGGCAAGGGAATTTGCCAGGCGCATCAAGGAGGCTACGGGAGGAGCCATTGATATCCGCGTCTACCCGGGAGGCCAGCTCGGCAAAGGGGAAAGGGAACTTCTGGAAGGAATGCAAATGGGCGCAATCGATCTTGCCGTGACCGCAACAGGGCCCGTCTCGGGCTTTAGTCAAAGCATGATGGTTTTGGATTTGCCTTTCCTGTTTCGAGACTACCATCACGTCGATGCAGTGCTTGACGGCCCTATTGGTCGAAAACTCCTGGATGATTTGGAAAAGGTGAGGCTTAAGGGCCTCTCGTTCTTTGAGAATGGATTCCGCAATTTTACCAATTCGGCTCGATTCTTACGAAAACCCGAGGATTTCAAGGGCCTGAAGCTCCGAACCATGGAAAATCCCGTTCATCTTGCCTCAGTTCGCGAGCTCGGTGCCCAAGCAGTCCCCATGAGTTGGGGCGAAGTCTATACATCTCTTCAGACAAAGGTCATTGATGGCCAGGAGAATCCGGTGGCTGTTATTCACAGCCATAAACTGAACGAGGTTCAGAAATATTTGAGCCTGACCGGACACTTCTACTCGCCCGCACCCCTGATCATGTGCCTCGGGCGATTTAAATCCCTCAAGCCTGAATGGCAGAGGCTTTTCATCACAATAGCGGCAGAGGTAGCGGCATTTGAAAGAAAGGTCATTCGGGATAACGAGCAGAAGCAGATCCGGGACCTGAAGGCCTGGGGAATGGATGTGAGAAACGTTGATAAGGTCATCTTCTTCAAGGCTATGGAACCGGTATACGCCAAGTTCATCAAACAGTACCCGGATTGGGAACCGATTATCGAAAGAATCAGACAGACGAAGTGAGGTGAACAGAAGGGATAGCCGCCCCTTCCTCCCCATTTCTTCTGAGAGCCTAATGGAACGAGTAAGCGATATAGTCAATCGATGGACTGAGATGGCGGTTGTTATCATTATCTCGGCGATGGCCGTCGATGTCTTCATCGAGGTCATATTTCGGTATATCCTTCTGCTTCCCCTCTTCTGGACGGAGGAGTTTGCCAGGTATTGCCTTGTATGGTCCTCTCTGTTGGCCGCTGGCGTAGCACTGAAGAGGGGTCAGCACATCGCCGTCACCTTCATTGTCGAGAGGTTTCCGAAACGAATTCGCGCGATGGCATGCCTGGGCGGAGACATTTTAGTCGTCGCCATGCTGGCGGTAATCCTGTGGGGGGGAATCTATCTTGTCATAATGACAAGCCAGCAACTCAGTCCCGCCATGCGCATTTCCATGTCATTGCCGTACATGGCCATTCCAACCGGTTCTGCTATTATGCTCTTTCACGCGCTCACCTCCATCTACCGACGATCCAGAGAGATGTTCGGCCTGACTAAACCCTGAGATGTAGGAAGGAACAGGTTATTCCCCGTGTTAATCCTAATTCTCCTCATCTCGTTCTTACTTTTCCTCATTATCGGAGTCCCCATCGCCTTTGTTCTGGGACTTACCCCTATTGTAGCGTTACTATATGAGGGTGAAACCCCGCTCATGCTTGCGGCCCAGCGCATCTTCACCGGTATGGATAATCCCGTGCTTATGGCAATTCCCTTCTTTATCCTTGCGGGGAACATCATGAGTGCAGGTGGCCTAACACAGAGGCTGGTGACCTTTTGCAAGGTCCTGGTGGGACCGGTCCGGGGGGGGCTGGCGTATATCAACGTGGTTATCAGCATGATTTTTGCCGGGATCACGGGAGCTGCCGTTGCCGATACCAGTGCCATCGGATCGATCCTCATCCCGGCCATGGTAAGGGAAGGGTATGACGTCGACTTCTCCTCCGCGGTTACGGCCACTTCCTCCACCATCGGCCCCGTCATCCCGCCCTCCATACCTTTTATCATCTACGGTGTCTTAGGAGAGGTCTCTATTGCATCCCTCTTTCTCGCCG
>CP070774.1:1934056-1951331 GCA_020346125.1 Syntrophobacterales bacterium
CATTTCTTCTGGGGAGATGAGCGGTATGTGCCGCGAGATCATCCCGACAGCAACTTCGCTATGGCCTTTCGGGTGCTCATCTCAAGGGTTCCCATTCCTTCCCAAAACGTTCATCGTATACCGGTGGAGGTGGAACATCCGGAGGGTGCTGCGGAGGCTTACGAGAGGATCCTTCGGGAATTCCTCTGGTCTCCGAAAAAAGCGGATACACATTCACGTACACCCCATGGAGGTGAGCTATTCCCCGCCTTTGATCTGATATTGCTGGGTGTGGGAAAAGACGGCCACACCGCATCGCTTTTCCCTGGTGATCAGGCGCTGGAGGAGGAAAACCGGTGGGTAGTGGCGGTTCATAGTCCCTATGGCTTCCCCCCTGTTCCCAGAATCACCCTGACCCTCCCGGTGATCAACAGGGCCGGGTGCATCCTTTTCACGGTCTCGGGATCGGGAAAACGAGAGGTATTGCGCTCGATCTTGGAGGATCCGGATTCAGCAGCTCACCTCTATCCCGCCGCCAGGGTAAACCCCCAGGGGAGGGTAGTATGGCTGATTGATGAGGAAACGGTTTGACCCCGAGAGGAATCTCGGGTACGATGTAAGAAATCCATATAAGACCATTCACCGCTGTTCTCATGATCCGTTTTGCCAATTCTCTTAGGGCATTCCGACTCCGGCGCCCCTCCTGCCTAAACACCCTCCGTGAAGCCCTCATCATCTTCACCCGCTATCCCGAGCCAGGAAAGACCAAGACCCGCCTCATCCCTTTGCTCGGTCCGGATGGAGCCGCAGGGCTCCACCGCCGAATGACCGAGCATACCATAGCCCTGGTAAGACACCTCCGGAGTAGCCGTCCCATCTTCCTCGAGGTTCGTTATGAAGGTGGGAATAGACAGCTCATGGAACGGTGGCTGGGGCCGGATATCTTTTCCCGCCCCCAGGGCAGCGGTGATCTTGGCGAGCGCATGGCGCGCGCATTCCACGAGGCATTTCAATCCGGTATGGACCGGGTGGTCCTGCTGGGAACGGATATCCCGGGTATCACAGATCGTATCCTGCTGGGGGCCTTTGAGAACCTCCGTTATTCGGATATAGTGCTCGGACCTGCCAGCGATGGCGGTTACTATTTGATCGGGTTGCGCCGGGACTGCCCCCAGTTGTTCGTCGATGTACCATGGGGGACGGAAAAGGTCCTCGAAAGGACCAGGCGGATTTCAGATGACCTCGGACATTCGGCGGTGCTCTTGGAGACCCTTGATGACGTGGATCGCCCGGAGGATCTCCACCTATGGGAAAAAGCATCAAAACAAATACCTAAACGCCACCCCGTTCCGCGTATCTCCATCATTATCCCGACCCTCAATGAGGCGGCCAATCTTCCCACAACTCTGGGGAGCACTCTGAGCGCCTCCGATGCAGAGGTGATCATCGTTGACGGAGGGAGCAGTGATGAAACGGTCGAGTTGGCAAGATCCTGGAACACGAAGGTTCTCATCTCTGCACCCGGGCGCGCAAGGCAGATGAAT
This sequence comes from Syntrophobacterales bacterium, assembly GCA_020346125.1. Taxonomy (GTDB): domain Bacteria; phylum Desulfobacterota; class BSN033; order WVXP01. Next base: position 1,935,580 of record CP070774.1, read on the forward strand.
GTCGGCGCGGATCACGCCATGGGTGAGGTGTTTCTCTTTCTCCATGGCGATACGCGACTGCCAACGGGGTTTGAAAGCCACGTTCACAAGATCCTGGCCAGGCCCGGTGTTGTAGCTGGAGCTTTCCAGCTACGCGTTGATGGACAATTCCCCGGGGTGAGGATCATGGAAAGACTGGTCAACCTGCGATCCCGGCATCTCCAATTTCCGTACGCTGACCAGGCGATCTTCCTGAGAGCGGACCTGTTCAGGGAAATGGGCGGTTTTCCGGATATGCCCATCATGGAGGATTTTGAGCTGATTCAAAGGCTTCGCCGACGGGGCCGCATCCTTATAGCGCCCGTTCCCGTTCTCACATCGGCCCGTCGGTGGGAGAACCTCGGCATCATGCGAGCGACCTTGATCAATTATGCAATACCTCTGGCTTACTACCTCGGGGTTTCACCGTCACGCCTCGCTCACTGGTACGACAGACAACGGGGAATATCATAGGCCGCTCATCGACTTCCATCGGGCACTCCTGCTGGGCTGGAACGCCACGAATCACTCCTTAAGGCCCAGATTGTGCTATTATTTTCATATAAAGATAAGAGGTGAAGATGAGCCCATCCTCATCATGGGTAAGTCGACAGAAGCGTTTTTTACCGCCGGCCTTGACTTTCACCATCCTGAACCCGATCCCCTTATGAGTGGAGTGCCTACCATTTTCTATTCACCACATAAATCCCCAGCGAGACCAAAAACAGCGAAAGTATCAGCCGAGGGGTCAGGGATTCCTGGAGTAAAAAAACCCCTGCAGTGACGGCAAATAGTGGTGTTAAAAAGGTAAAGGCGGAGAGCTTACTGACGGGATAGGAGTGAACCAGGAAGAACCAGAGGAGATAACTGATAAAAGCAATCAGGATACCTTGATAGGCCACGGAGAAAAGGATCAAACCATTGATTTGACGAATTGGTTGTTCCCCAAACATCGTGCTGAGAAGGAAGAGCACCGGTATGGAGAAAAGCGTCTGATAGAAAAGGGTATGATGATAGGATACCTTCCCCACCAGGCGCCTTTTGATGAATATGGTTGTGGCGGCCCAAATAATTGCCGCCATAACGGCGAGTATATCGCCCAAGAGATTGCCCAAAGAGGGAAGGCCAGCATGTTCACTCAAGAGGAAGACGACCCCTCCAAAGGCCAATATCAAGCCTACCCCCTTGCCAAAATTTAACCGATCTCCCTCTAAAAAATAGTGGGCGCCCACTGCGTGAAAGAAAGGGGTTGTATAGAGAAGGATCCAGGCGGATGATGCGGTGGTGTAGAGGAGGGATGAGTAGAGAACCCCAAATTCGACGCCAAAGAACACTCCCACGATGAGACCATCAATGAGGCTCCCCGGGAAAAGGGCTATTTTCCTCAGCTTCATCCAGCTCACGAGGCATCCCGTTGCAATGACGGACCGCACACCTGCCCCGAAGATGGGAGCGATTCCCTGGTTGCTGACCTTAATGGCCACGGCGTTCAGACCCCACAACAAACAGAGACCCGTAAGCAATGAAGCGGCGAATAAATCGATCCTCTCCTTTCCCGAACCACCCTCCACTGAGATCACCCTCCCTTTCGCGCGCATAAGATCGAGTGCCCGGTCCCATAAGAAGCACCCTGGCCAACATCCATCGGCACAACACGGTCACCATACGAAAAATTCTTCACCGGGGCAACCGCTTTTTCAGGATGTCCATCACGGCGCCTCAATCCCGGCATAAGCCGATGAGGAGATTATGCTTTACCGCCAAAGAGCACTGTATTGAGGATATTACCCATGGTGGGGAAATGAGCATTCCGGAAAATTTTCCGCTAAACTCAGCCATATAAAGACGATTTACCATGATCTATGGCCTTGGACCAATCATCCGAAATCGATCCTTCGGAACGCCTTCCTTACATTAATATAGTGCACTTTTCGGGATTGCAGGAACCGTGTGAAACATTTCGCCGCCTTGACAGAAGCTCCCCTTGTTTGCTATAAAAATCGCGAGAATCTTTTGAGGAGGGACCATGCAATTAAAGGCGATGATTGTAAATCTTATCTATGCAATAATCGGCGGATTTATTACCTTATTTTTTATGTATGTCGGGTTCAAACTTTTCGACAGGCTTACCGACTTCGATACTTCGAAGGAGTTGGCCAAGGACAACAGGGCGGTCGGAATGGTTGTGCTGGGAATATTCGTCGGGGTCGGGATTGCCATAGGCCTGGTTATCGGATTGGGACTCAATTGAGATGTTCCAATGATCGGACAATTGTTCAATCATAAAACCCTTCCGATCTCCCTCATACTCCTTACACTTCTCTCACTTGCCACATCCACCGTTTCCGCATCGGATTTTCCACCCGTAACCTCGAACCGCTGGACAAATAAATATGACCGCTATTTTAGGAAATACACGAAACGGTTTTTTGGTGCCGGGTTTGAATGGAAATGGTTTAAGGCTCAAGCGATCGCGGAATCAAACTTGAATAATGAGGCCAGGAGCTGGGTCAATGCAAAGGGAATCATGCAAATCATGCCGAAAACATTTCATGAAATCAAAAAGAAGAATCCCTCTTTTGTCGATATCGATGAACCCCGTTGGAACATCGCTGCGGGGATATATTACGATCACCAACTCTATCAAAAATGGAAGGCGAAGCGGCCCTTAAAGGATCGTATATTCTTTACATTCGGGAGCTATAATGCCGGCTTCCGAACGATTGTGAGAGCCCAGAGGGTGTGTAAAAAAGCCGGGCTGAATGAAAATATCTGGCGTAGCATCAAAAGCGTTGCGCCAGAAGTCCGTGGTTGGCGTCATAGAGAAACACTGGGATATGTCGATAAGATTAGGGAGATGATGACTCCTATCATTGATTGAAGGGGGCCCGGTGCTCTTCGGCGGAGACGGGATTTTTCCCTCATCCCCCTCATCGTTAACTTCCGACAGCCATGTGGTGAGGGTGAAATTGAGGCGAGACATTCAGAAAAAGGACATCAAAGTCCGCCTCCTCGAGGGGAGAGTATTGGAGATCGAGTGGCTGAGACGGTTAAAGGGGGAAGATATTCCCGTTGAATAATTTCTGGCTGCAAACGAATCATTAATGGAATCGGTGGAATCCGCTTATTTTGCTATGAGATGAAATATCTTGTAAGTTTCCCGCGTTTCTTAGGAAGACCGTTGTCCCTGAGCGGAATGTGCCGGAGAAGCGGGGTATCCATCGAGGGCGAGCAGGCTTCGTCGTGAGTGTTCTCCGTTCCATCATTGGGGGAACCCATGGAACTGGTGAGTTATCCTCTGATAGGAATCTACCTCTTTGCCTTGCTTTCTCTCTTCGCCTATGGAATCAACTGCTACATCCTCGTGCTTCTCTATCGATTCCATCGAAACAAGGCCCGGCATAAGGAACAGCAGTGTCGGGAGCTTTTCCGCGCAGAGGTCGCTAAAAAGGGGCTCCCAAGAGTCACCATCCAGCTCCCTCTCTTCAATGAGAGGTATATGGTTGAAAGGCTTCTGAATGGGGTGACGATGACCTCCTATCCAAAAGAGCTCCTTGAGATTCAAGTGTTAGACGACTCCACAGATGACACAGTGGAAATTGTCCGAAAAGCCATCTCGAACTATCGGAAACAGGGTTTTGACATTGTCCATCTCCATCGGGGTGATCGTCAGGGTTACAAGGCAGGGGCCCTGGAGGCAGGCCTGGCCCGGGCAAAAGGGGAGTTTGTCGCCATTTTCGATGCGGATTTCATTCCCCCCCCTGAATTTCTGGATGAGACTCTTCCCTATTTTGTTGATCCTGGAGTCGGGATGGTTCAGACCAGATGGGGCCATATTAATCCTGACTATTCCCTCTTCACACGGGTTCAGTCTCTGGGAATTGATGGTCATTTCGGCGTGGAACAGCCGGCCAGGACGTGGGGTGGATTGTTCATGAACTTCAATGGAACTGCCGGTATCTGGCGGAGGAAGGCCATCGAGGAAGCTGGCGGCTGGCAGCATGACACCCTCACCGAGGACATGGATTTGAGCTATCGGGCTCAGTTAAAGGGATGGAAACTGGCGTTCTCGCCCAGCATAGTCTGTCCTGCCGAACTTCCCGTCCAGATCCATGCCTTTAAGGCGCAACAGCATCGCTGGGCAAAGGGCTCAATCCAGACGGCCCGAAAGCTCCTGGGCCGGATTCTCCGTGCCAGGATTCCCTTTTTTGTGAAACTGGAAGCTTGTCTCCATCTGACCCACTATCTCGTCCATCCGCTGATGCTGATCGTGGTTCTCACCTCTCTGCCGATGCTATTCACGCAGTGGTTCTACGCCAGCCTCTCTTACCACATCATGTTCTTAAGCCTTATAACCCTTGCAACCTGCGGTCCATCATCCCTCTACTTCTATTCCCAGCGCCTCCTCTATCGAGACTGGCCGAATAACATTAAATACCTCCCGCTGTTGATCTGTCTTGGGACGGGGATTGCGGTCAGCAATACTAAGGCAGTCCTGGAGGCCTTTGGGAAACACACCGGAACCTTTATCCGGACCCCAAAATACGATATCTGGTCACGAGCTGACAATTGGAGAAAAAAGATCTACCGATCACCCCAGAGTCTCCTATCAATACTGGAGTTTCTGATGGGTTGCTATGCCCTCCTTGCCCTTATTCTCTTTCTCACCCTGAGGAAATATTTTATCAGCCCCTTTCTCGTGATCTACACACTGGGGTTTTTCTCCGTTTTTGCTCTATCTATCTCCCATTCCACGGGGAGAGGGAGGAGAAAGTTCCATCAGGATGATCGATAAGAGGACCATATCGCTTGCCTCCCTCGGCTTGATGGGGAGCCCCATATATGCCCTCAACTTCAGGCTCCAAGATATTCTCCTGAAGAGGGGCCTCATAGGTTCGGGGACTGACCTGTTCAGTTTCTTTTTATATCAGTATGTTCTCCTGGGGATTCTCTATCTCACCGGAGTTGGAATCGTTTTCCGGCGTGGCCGCCACAAGGCAATGGCTCCCCACATTCTCTCTATCATCCTCTTTTTTGGTGTCATGTACAGGCTACTCCTCGTCCCCTCTCAACCTATGCTCTCCTGGGATATGTATCGATATATCTGGGACGGCAGGGTGCAGGCTCATGGTATCAATCCATATCGATATCCACCGAACAACGAGGCATTGGAAAAGCTTCAAGATAGTGCCATCTATCCATATATCGGCCGGAAGGGATCCCTCACCATCTACCCTGCTGGTGCCCAGGTGCTTTTTTATCTCCTTAACAGGCTGGGAGCAACGAGCGTTGTTGCCTTTAAAGGGGTGATACTGTTATTTGATATGGGCTCCATTTTCCTTCTCGTTATGCTCCTGGCGAATCTTGGACTCAACAGGGAAAAGGTGCTGGTTTACGCCTGGAATCCATTGATTATCTACGAATTGGCCAATAACGGACACCTCGATGGTTTTGTCATCTTTTTTGTCCTGTTGACTCTATGGTTTCTTATAAAAGAACGCCCTCATGCCTCCGTATCCAGCCTTGCCCTGGCAACATCCCTCAAGCTGTATCCGTTCATTATTTTGCCCGCCATTCTCAGGGAAAAAAAATTTCGGGGGCTTCTTCTGTTCAGCGCGATTTTTCTCGTTTTCTACCTCCCCTACCTGTCTGTGGGGAAAGAGGTCCTGGGCTATCTTCCAGAATATTTCACAAACCCCTACGAGATCTTCAATCTTGGACTCAAGGCATACTTGTTGAAACTCTTTCCCTCCATGAACCATTGGGTCGCAACAAAGACCCTTGGTGTGGCCCTCATTGTTGCGGCTGGAGTGGTATGGATAAAGAGGAAGAAAGATTCGGCCGATACCATTATGCTCGCCTATTTATTGGCGGGCCTCCTGGTAGTCCTGACATCGGCTTCGCTCCATCCGTGGTATATCTTATGGATCATCCCGTTTCTTTCCCTGTTCCCTTCGCCGGCGTGGCTCTATTTTTCCCTTGTAATCCCCTTTTCTTACCTAAAATACGAATCGCCTACGGGGACCTTTCCAGAATGGGTCAGGCATATTGAGTACATTCCATTTTTCATTCTACTCTCCATGGAATATGTTTTTTTCCAAAGGTCTTCCAGAAGACTGTTCCCGTGGAGACTTCCGGAGGAAAACAGCAACAAGAATTGAATGAGGTCCCTTATTGATGAGAATTTCCGTCATTATCCCAGCGTTAAATGAGGAAGAGGCAATTGGCTTCGTCGTCAGGAGCATCAAGCCCGATGTAATAGACGAGGTGATTGTTGTGGACAATGGATCCGCGGATTCTACAGCGGCAAAGGCGCAAGAAGCGGGGGCCATGGTGATCAGAGAACCGACAAGGGGTTATGGAGCTGCATGCCGTGCGGGTCTGATGGCCACAACCGAAACGGATGTGGTTGTCTTTCTGGATGGAGACAACAGCGATGATCCAAGGGAATTACCCCGTCTTCTATCACCTATCAAGAGCGATGAGTCCGATTTTGTCCTGGGATCGAGGCTTTCAGGTTTGCTGGAGGCCGGCGCCATGCCCTTCCATGCCCGTTTGGGAAACTGGTTTTTCGCCGGATTGATGAATACGGTTTATGGATTAAACATTACAGACATCGGCTCCTTCAGGGCCATTCGGAGGGATCTTCTGTTAAGCCTTGGCATGGAGCAGATGACCTTTGGTTGGCCCGTGGAGATGTTGGTCAAGGCTGCCAAACGAGGGGCCAGGATAAGGGAAGTCCCGGTCAGCTACCGGAAGCGGATTGGAGTGTCAAAGGTGTCCGGCACGTTCAAGGGCTCTCTTCTGTCCGCCTACTACATGCTGTGGATTCCCATCCGATATATATTAAAAGGTTAAGATCTCCGAGGATGATGTGCGGTGTTGCAGTGCTGCGGTCATGCAGTTATGCAGTGTACTTTAGAATGGTCGAAAAAATATTTTGAATAGCGAAAGAGCGACTTTTCCAGAGATATGGGGACTCAAGGAGCTTCAATCCCACCCTGACCGTCGATAAAAACTTTTGAGGGTCAAGGACATATGCACAACCACTGTTAAGGGATAACCCGATGCCATTCAAACAAGGCTCCACAATACCCTTGCCGCACTCCGTTTACCTTGAAGTAACGAACCGCTGTAATCTCAAGTGTCGGATGTGTCTGCGGTTTCGCGGCATGGAGGAGAAGCCTCGGGACCTTTCCCTTAAGGAAATAGAGAGTATTGCAGGGCAGCTTCCAGGACTGAAAAGGGCCGTCCTCCATGGTGTCGGCGAACCCCTTCTCAACGGGGAACTGATGCATATCATTGACTACCTGAAGGAAAGAGAAGTACATGTCCTTTTCAACTCGAACGGCCATCTTTTGAGCCAAAAATGGGGGGAGCAGCTTGTTTCAAGCGGTCTTGACGAACTGCGAGTTTCTCTAGATGCCGCTACCGAGGCCACGTACGCCCTAGTCCGTTGTTCCACTCATTTTTCAAACGTGGTGAAAAATATCCAGGCGCTTGCGCAGGTGCGGAAAGCCTCCCATCGGTCAACTCCAAAGCTGTCGGCATGGATTGTAGCCATGCGAGACAATGTGGAGCACCTGCCCGAGATGATCAAGCTGGCCGCTCGAGTTGGAATCGACGAGGTCTACTTACAGAGGCTGGTGTATCCAATTGACGGGCATGGATATGGGTTGGCGACTAAGGAAAATGCAGTAACCAGTCAATCACCTCAAATCGCCGATATACTCCGTAAAAGCTTATCCCTTAGCCATCGCTACGGGGTACCCCTGATGGCATCGGGGCGCGTCTCACCCTCCGAGAGCCTCAGTCGCAAATCCAGGGATACGGCACCATGGCGTCAATGCAGAAGGCCGTGGGAATTGGTCTACATCACGGCCTGGGGCAATGTCCTTCCGTGCTGCATCTCTCCCTTTTCCACCATGGATTATCCTTCCCTTATTCTGGGGAATGTATTCACGCAGCCCCTGGAGCAGATCTGGCAGGGGAAAAAATATCGAGCTTTCCGGCAGATGCTCCAGTCTCGCTACCCTCCTCGCTGTTGCTCTGGTTGCGGTGTGGAGTGGAGCCTCTGAGTGGAGGAGGACATAAAACGGTTCTGATCATCGTAGCCAAAGACCGGGTTCCATGCAAGGTCAAGACACGCCTTTGCCCGTACCTCGGTGCAAAACAGCTTCTGAACGGTATAGCTTATTCTCCAGGATATGATAGAGGAAATGTCCCATCTCTCCGGGAATTCCCTGGCTCTGGTCTACAGGCCAAAAGAGGCTGTTCCAATATTCAGAAAAATGTTGCCTCATTCTATCCAACTTTTCCCGCCACAGGGCGCAAATCTGGGGAGAGACTTCTAGAATTACGATGCGCGAATATTCCTTTTCCACTTCAACCCTCCGACTCCTCAGCTGCATATATCTTACACAACAGGGCCCTTAGATTGTTTGAACCCATAGTTGGGTCAGCATGTTCAAGGGCATTGTTCGTCAGGATATTGATATTGGACGTATTCCAACCATGGCCTGGGTCCTTAATCTCAGGAAACCACCAGCCATGTTGGGCAGCCACCACCCTAGGATCAATGCCAATGGTGAGCCTCGCCCTCTGCTTGACCCTTCCCCGGGGGCTTTCAATAAAGACCCAGTCACCATCCTTTATCCCGCATTTTTCCGCTACCTGAGGATGAATCTCAACTATGGGGTCGGGATGAATCTCACGCAGCCACGGAATCATGCGGTGCTCGGAATGGAAGAAGACTGGAGACCTGAATCCAGTGGTTAAGATATAGGGATATTCCTTGGCCATTTCCGGCTTACTCACAGGGCTCTCCGGTGCCTCCCTGTATTGAGGCAGGGGGTCATAACCTAGATCTTCAAGAACAGTAGAATAAAGCTCAACCTTCCTGGTAGGCGTGGAGAAGCCTTGCTTCTCGTATTTCCTGTATTCCATCTTTCCCCGAAGGTAGCCCTTTTCTTTAAATTGTTTCCAGGTAAGCCCTGATGGTTCCAGCATATAATCAAGGTCACCCTCAACATCATCGCTCCAGTACTCCCCTTGGCCCATCCTCTTGCCAAGTTCATTGAATATCTTATGATCCGACCAACACTCACCGATTTGGACAACCTTCCTCCTGGCAAATACATAGCCGTGACGTTTCCAGCAATCGGCTACATGGTCGATCTCTAACCATGTGGCTGCCGGGAGCACAATATCGGCCAGCTCAGCAGTGGGGGTCAGGAAGAAATCAGCTACTGCCATGAATTCAACCTGGCTCAGTGCCAGATAGACCTCATTCGCATTAGCCCTAGTTATCACCGGGTTAGTCCCGTGGAGGAGTAAAGCCTTTACTGGATATGGTTTGCCGGTAAGGATGGCATCCCAGACTACCTTTGGCGTCAGCACCGCTATTCGGTTAGCCAACCGAAAGGTTTCGCCGCCTAATCGCTTTTTCCTCTGCTCCGGGGGTAACTGACGATGAGCACCAAACTTGCTCGCTACTCGTATAGGCGGTGGCACAAAGAGGACGTTTCCTCCGGGGACATCAAGATTCCCCGTTATTGCCATTAGGTCAGTGAGAATACGGTTATTATCAATGCAGTTAATCGTTTGCTCAATAGAAATCCCCCACTGGATGCACGCGGGTTTGGTTTGGGCATAGAGTCGGGCTGCTTCCCTGATCTTCTCGACTGGAACCCAGGTAATCTCTTCAACCTTATCAAGAGGATATTCCCGAACTCGCTCGATAAATTTCTCCCAGCCATACACATACTTCTCTACGAATTCCTTGTCGTAAAGCTCCTCGTTGATTATCACATTTAACAGCCCAAAGGCCAGGGCAGTATCCGTTCCCGGCCTAAGCTGGAGCCATACATCTGCCCTGCCTGCCAAATAGGTTAACCTGGGGTCAACTACAATCAGTTTTGCCCCCTTGGATAGTGCCCTGCTTAGGCTCTCTCCCTTATATTCATCTGGGTTAGTCCAGACCACATTGTTTCCCCATACCACTACGCACTTTGGCTCTCTTTCATAATCGCACACCGGCAGATTGCCGCAGGTAACCGTGGTAACTGCTATCCTTGATCCGTAGCACTGATGCCCGGCGGTAAGCACGTTGGGAGTTCCCAGAAGATTAGCAAATCGGTAAAGGTAGACCTCGTAGTCCCTTCCCGTGCCGTAGCCAACAGCTATAGCCTCTGCTCCACACTTCTCTTTCACCTGTTTGAATTTGGTGCTTATAGTATCCAAGGCCTCGTCCCATGAGATACGCTGCCATTTGCCTTCCCCCTTTCCGCCAGCTCTCTTGAGAGGATATAAAACCCGATCAGGGTGGTATGCCAGCTGTAGGGTCGCCATACCCTTAGGGCACATGGAGCCGTGGTTGGTGGGACACTCGGGGTCGCCTTCAATCTTGACAACAGTGCCATCTTTCACATACACCAAAACCCCGCACCCACCATGACATATTCTGCAGTAGCTCTTGACTACTGAGTCATAGCCGTAGCCGTGGAGCTTCATTTCCCATTCTGGATTAGAGTGAATAGATTCAGCCACTTTATCCCTCCTGTTTAATTGAATTGATAAGAATTTATTTTGGGAATCAGAATATAGAATCATTACCCTTGTGTGTCAATAGTCGGCCCCCGGAGTTTCCGGACTTTATGGGCGACTCTGTTGTCCAGGAGCGAAAGGGAATCCGGGCAACAGGCCGCACAGCATGGAAGCGGAGAAACAGGGGAGTCACCTACTGAAATATCTTTTTTGCATAAAATCAGATACTTATTAAAGATATTCCCCATTAAACCCAGGACTCTAAAAATATATATCTTGACAGCATTACAACAAGGAAATATCTTCAAACCATAGAGCGTTGAATTCCATTAACTCGAGGAAGGGAGAAATGGGAGAGGAGGCCAAAACAGAAGGGATGCGGCGTTTTGTGAGCTATACCATTGAGGAAAATTTGGCATGGGTCACCATCGATAATCCCCCCCTTAATGCCCTCAATCATGCCCTTATGGATGAGTTGAGCGCAGTTTTCAAGGAACTGGAGGAAAACGAGAATGTCCTAATCGTCATTTTGCAAGGCGGAGGGGAGAGGGCCTTCGCGGCGGGTGCTGACATAAAACAGTTTCCCACCATGGATCAAACCGGGGCGGAGAAGTTCTCCTCCGGGGGACAAGATGTATTCAATCAGATTGAGAACTTTAAGGGCCCCGTTATCGCCGCCATTCAAGGATTTGCCCTGGGAGGGGGATGTGAGTTGGCAATGGCCTGTGATATCCGCGTAGCCTCTGAAGATGCCAAGTTCGGGCAGCCCGAAATCAACCTCGCACTCATCCCTGGTTATGGAGGAACTCAGAGGATGCCGAGGTTAATCGCTCCCGGCAAGGCGAAGGAACTCATATACACGGGTGAAATGATCGATGCAATGGAGGCATCGAGAATAGGGTTGGCCGACAGGGTCGTCAAAAGGGAGGATTTGTTGGAGGAGGCAAAAAAACTGGCAACAAAGATCCTCGCGAAAGGGCCTCTGGCCGTCAAAGCCGCGAAAAAAGCCATCAACGAGGGGCTGGCTCTGCCCCTGCGAGAGGGGCTGAAAGTGGAATCCCGCTATTTCGGCGAGCTTTTTAACACGGAAGATAAGAATGAAGGTGCATTGGCCTTCTTGGAAAAGAGAAAACCCATCTTTAAGGGGAAATAACGCCGTGGGCAAAACGTCCCTTTTGGAGCAAGGCAATGGAAACCGAGCTTATCATCCATGAAACACCTCACCTTTCTCGTCCCTGGCTGATCGGGGGTTATGAAGGGTGGGTCGATGCGGGAAAGGTCTCTACCGGCTCCCTGACATACCTCAGGGAAAGCCTCAAGGCACAAAAATTCGCGGAGATCCTTTCGGACGGATTTCACCATTTCAAGGACTTCAGGCCCCGGGTAGTGGTTGAGGATGGATTGATTCACCAGATTGAATATCCGAAAAACGAATTCTATTTCTGGAAAAATAGCGAGTCATCACCTGATTTAATATTTTTTATCGGACACGAACCCCATTTTCGGTGGAAAGCCTTTGCCGATCTGTTTGTCAAGCTGGCCGTCCGCTTTGGTGTTGAACGATTGATAACCATTGGCGGCCTCTATGACCAGGTGGTACATACGATTCCTCGAAAGATATCCACTGTGGCCGGCAATCCCGAGCTATTGAAGGAACTTCTGGCACATGATGTCGAAACAGTAGATTATGCAGGCCCTGGAAGCTACGTCTCCTTACTTCAGGAGTACGCCGAGACCAATGGGATTGGCTCATTCATGCTCTGGGGCCGCATTCCCCCTTACATGAAAATAAGATCCTCCTGGGATTGTATTCAGATACTCGAGTTACTCTCGAAGCTCGTCCCCTTCGAAATCGATCTGAGCGAATTGCGGGAAGAGGCCAAGATCACCCATGAACAGTTGCAAAGGGCCGTAGAGGAGCAACCGGATTTGAAAACCTATGTGAAACAGGTGGAATCCATGCACCGATCCAAGCATCCGGGAAAATCGAAGTCCGGCGACAACGTCATCACCATCGAGGCTTTCCTAAAGCATGTTGATAAGGGGGATAAAAAGAAGGATTAAATTCCGCGAATACATCTCTCGACCTTCCTGAGGGGGGGCAGAATACCATTCGCAGCGGTTTTGTATCCCAAGGGATCGCTCCTCTTTGATTTCGTAATACATTTCTTGAAAAGGGCCATGGTGGCCCTTTTCGTACATAGGAGAGATAAGGATTGTGGGATCATCTCTAAAAAAGTTGGTGGTCATAGGAGGATTCAAGGGATCAAGGGATCAAGGGTTCAAGTGAAATTATTTGGCAGAAGTCTTGACTTTGTTTTCCCAACTAATTGGGAGAAGAACAGGATTGTGTAAATACGGGTTGGACTTCAGGCACCTGGGTCTATAAAGTTCTCTCTCTAAGATGTGAAGAAAGGCGAATTCAAGTTTGAGGAGGAGATCATGGAATTCGAATTGACCGAAGAACAGGAGGATATCATCAGGGCGGCCCGGGAGTTCGCGGAAGGCGAATTTCCCGAAATTGCCCGGGAGTGCGACCGGAAGGAGGAATTCCCGAGGCATCTCTGGAAAAAGGCATGCGAGCTGGGATTCGTCGGCGTATTCATCAAGGAAGACTATGGTGGGCCCGGATTGGGTTTTCTTGAACACTGTCTCATCAATGAGGAATTCTGGAGGGTGGATCCGGGGATAGGTCTCTCCATCCTGGCCACTACGTTCGGATCCGAAATGATTCAACTCTTCGGAACGGAAAAACAGAAGAAGGCCTTACTTCCGCCACTCGTGAAGGGAGAGGCCATTACAGGAGCGGCAATCACTGAACCCGATGCCGGCAGTGACGTCTCCTCCGTCATCACCCGGGCCGTTGCAGCCGAAGGGGAATACATCATCAATGGCACAAAAAGTTTCACCACCAACGGCACCATAGCGCACTTTATCCAGGTCCTCTGTCTGACGAACCCGGAGGCCAAATCTCGGCACCAACGGCACAGCGTCATCACCGTGGAAACGGATCGCGAGGGCTTTGAAGCAACCCCCCTTAAGAACAAGCTGGGAATCAGGGCGTCAGAGACGGCGGAACTGACCTTTAGCGATGTGCGCGTTCCAAGGGAAAATTTGGTGGGCAAGGAGGGAAACGGGTTTCATCAGTTCATGATCTTCTTCGACCATACGAGGCCGCATATCTGTGCCCAGGCTGTAGGTCTCGCCCAGGGTGCCATGGAAAAGGCCATCAAACATGTGAGGGAAAGGCGTCAATTCGGAAAACCCTTGGCCTCTTTCCAGGCCACTCGATTCAAAATAGCCGAGATGGCCACCCGAATCGAGGCGGCGAGAAATCTCTACTACAAGGCAGCCTGGATGCTGGATCGGGGAAAACCGGACTCCAAACTCATCTCCATGGCGAAATGGTATTCAGGAGAGGTAGCGGTAAGGGTTGCCGATGAAGCCCTTCAGCTCCATGGGGGGTATGGGTATATGGGAGATTATGACGTCGAGCGGTTTTACCGTGATGCAAAGATCCTGGAAATCTATGAGGGGACCAAGGAGATCGAAAAGCTCATCATTGCCCAATCCATTTTGGGGAGGACTTAATCCACCTCACATCAATGCCTCCCCGTCCAAGGGGATCTCCTTCCGGGCATCATTTTGGATTAACCCTCGATCCCTCCGGCTTCTTCCATTGCTGCATTGGAATGAAAATGCTATCCCCGGAATCATATCTCAACGATGAGCATAGGAACTCAAACAATGGGATGTATAATGGAATAATATACCTGAGAGGGCGATTGGGAAACCACATTGTGTGATCTCACCCCCGCCAATTCTTTTGAACTATTAATAGATTGGCACCTAATACCGCCGCCTCCGTTCATCAGGCCTATCATCGATTAATTCCACGAAGTAACGTTTTTTCCTCTTGCCTCCCACCGCTGAAACGATGGTCCTCAGGGCATTGATATTGGTACCCTGCTTTCCCAGTACCCTGCCTATGTCCTGTTTCGAAACCCTGATCTCTAAAATGTTGGCTTGGTCCCCGTCGATCTCCTTTACCTCAACCTTATCGGGTTCGTCGACGAGGTATTGTACCATCTTCTCAACAAGCTCTTTCATCGCTCACCCCATCTTCCAGTGATTCACCTCTCAAAAAACAACGCCTATTTCGCACTGTTCCCCTTATTCCCCTTTAATCACCTCCTTCATATGTCAGAATAATGGCCTTGCTTATACCATATCCAATAGCCGCCCACACAATACCATTGTCTGGTAGTGAACTCCAGGGTAAATCCGGCTCAATCCCATTAATCTGGCAATACTATACCACAAAAACCAATACCTACCACCTCTCTTTTATGCCTTCCCTCTCTCCCAGCCAGTTCTCACTATGAAGGGGTACTATTCTGGGCAACCCGGGAATAATGTGAGATAAGTCATTACTATTTATCACGACATCGGCAATCTGGTTTAGCTCGGGTGATGAAGAATTGAAGGAAATGGAATATCCCGCCATCTCAAACATCTCCATATCCCCAATGCTATCCCCTATGGAGATGATCTCGTCGCCTCGAACCCGAAAGATATCCATTATATTCCGGACCCACTTGGCCTTTTGATCATAGTGGACATTAATCTCCACCTCACCGGTCAGGATACCATCCTCGTGGAGGAGTCGATTGGAAACCCCGTAATCAAAACCGTATTTCTCCTCTACCCACTCGGAAAGCAGGCAGAGGCCTGAGGAGATAAGGGTCAGCCTCAGGCCCAATTCCCTCAGCAGGGAGGTCAGCTCATCAATCCCTGGGTTGAAGGGGACGGCACGAACGATATCCCGTAATTGATCGACCTTCATCCCCTTCCATACCCGGGCATCCAGTTCGCAGAACTGCCTATAAGAGATCTTCCCCTGGAGAAATTGGTTCTGGTACTCCTCGGCATAACCATCCCATTTGCCCAACTTCCTGTGGATGTATTCCCAGATGGATCTCTCCGCAGTAAGGGTCCCATCCAGATCGAAAATAACCAGCCTATAATGGGAAAAATGCTCCATATTCAACTTCACCGCTTGCATCTTATCATAATATAGCGGCAATGCAAACTAAAAGAAAATAAAGACTGGAGTTTACGGAGTTTTTCGAGAACACCGTTGTTCCTGAGCGTAAATTCCTGGAGAGGTGGGGTACCCATCGAGGGTG
>CP070774.1:1951431-1968580 GCA_020346125.1 Syntrophobacterales bacterium
AGTAGCCTTGATTACCGGTTCATCGGCATTTATAGGATATTGGGGCACCTGGTTCAGTTTATTGGAGACCTTGAGCAAGGCTGTGTCCTTATCCGTGCCTGTCTGAAACTTCAGGATCACCCGCCCCCTGCCCCGATAACTCTCGCTCTTCATTTCCACCAAGCCTTCCACGCTCTTGAGCTGTTCCTCCTGCTCCTCGACTATTTCCCTCTCCACTTCCTGAGGACTGGCTCCCGGCCATATGGTTTCCACACGGATCTCCACTTTTTGAAGCTCCGGGGTAAGTTGGACGGGAATCCGGAAGAGCGCGATGAACCCGAAAAGAAGGATGAAAAACACCCCCACCGTTGCCGTCACAGGGTTCTTAATGGAACTATCAACCAACTTCATCTCTTCAATCTCATTTTCCGGGCATCTCTTGGGTTACCATGACCTTTTGTCCATCTCGCAATCTCTCATTTCCGCGGATAACCACCGAAGAGCCGGGCTTCAAATCTCCTGACACTTCGGCCATGCCCCCGTGATAGCCTTCGACTTCTATCCCTACCAGCTTCACGATATCGTTTTGATATACGAAGATGAATTTCTTATCATCCCGAGCAATGAGGGCGTCCTTGGGAACGAGAAGGGCCATGTAAGGCTTACCCAGGGAAAAGGACACATGGCAGAGCATTCCGCTCTTAATCCGAAGATCTCTGTTCCTGATTTCCACTTTGACGGGGAATGTCCTGGCCTCTCGGTCCCCCTCGGGAATGATGGAAACGATCCTTCCTGGATGCCTCTTGTTGCCCAAGGCACTTACCGAAACAGAAGCTCGGTCTTCCACTCGAATTTTGTCCAGATAGCGCTCCGGCACCGGGACTACCACATGGATGCGCCCTATGTCGATAAGGGTAAGGATATCTCCTCCTCTCTCAAGCCACTGTCCCACCTCCGTATGCTTTTTCGCCACAAACCCGGAAAATGGGGCCTCAATGGTCTTTTTCGACAGCAAGTCCTCCAGCCGGGCGATCTCCAACTCCTGTTGCCTCACCTTCTGTTCCCACACCCTCGCTTCGAATTGATCGTCCGAGAGCTTCTTCTCGGGGATCGAATTGGACTGGTGGAGCTTCATGGACCTCTCCAGCTCGTCCTTGGCCTGGAGTAAGCGCTCCCCCGCCTCTTTTCGTGCGGCCCTTGCCGCCTCCAGTTGGATTTGCAGCGTTGAGGAGCGAAGTCGTGCTAAGACCTGTCCTTTCCGGACGAAATCCCCCTCGTCCACATACAGCTCCTCCACCAGGCCTTCGGCCTCGCTGGCAAAGAGGCTTTTTACCCGTGGTGTCGCTGTGCCCACCAGCACCACGGACTCACTGACTTGCTTCTGGAGCACCGGGGAGACCACAACGGGAGCCGGAGGAGGCGCTTGAGCCAACGAGCAAAGGCTCATCCTCCAGAAAAAGGCCAGAAGGAAGAGGAAAAATCGCTTTTTTCCCTTCATGGAACTCCTAGGGTAGGAGATATGCCGTACTTCCTAAATATCCCCCAAATGGCCGGTTTCGTCAATGCCCGAACTATTTGTATTCGGGGTTATCTATAAAAAAGCTAGCTTTGTCAAGACAAAAATATCCTGCTGAGTCTAAAATGAATATTTAGTCCATACCAAATTCGGTGGTGTCAGCAGTGGCTTCGGGGAAAGGGGCTCGATGCCTCCATCGATGCCTACCTCTCCACCGCGGGAAAAGGCCCTGATGGAACCTCGATGACTAAACCTCAAGTGTGCCGGGATCATGGCATTGAAGTTCTTATCGACGATGACGTGCGCCATTTGGGCGGAGCTGAAGGGGTGGACCTGATAAGAATCCTCTTGAAGAGCGGATCCACCGAAGCGATAGCCGTACCTGAGGGGGTGAAACTCGCCCGAAGCTGGCGAGAGGTGCTTCGGATATTGGGAGCTGAATTATTGGCTCACGGGGGAGAGAGGGGGGAAATCACGGGATTTTGATCCTCAATTCCTTGATCTTCTTGCGAAGCGTGTTTCTGTTGATCCCAAGAAATTGGGCCGCTGTGACTTGAACATTTTTCGTCTTCTTTAAGGCCATTTTGATGAGAATTCGTTCGACAAGGGAAATGACATCGTGAAATAGGCCACAGTTAAATTCAAGTGCCGTATCCACTCCTTTGAGAGTCCCGGTCAATTTTTTTTCTAATAAGTTCTCCAGGGAGAGATCCTCTATTCGATCCGACTTCAGATCTTCTAAACCCTTTGGAATTACACCGTCTGAAATCCCCTCTTTGGCCATGATCAATCCTATCGAAATATATTCCAAGAAGCGTGAAGGACTTTAAGCCCATCGCGGCTTGGAAGAGAAAGGGGGAATAATTTATCGAGACAACCTATAGTTAATATAATTAAGGATATATAGCAAGAGTTTTTTCAGAATTCTCTAAAAAACGAGGAAAAGGAAGGTCTGAGTGAGTTGTAGTTCTGCGATGTTGCAGCAAATTGGTTCTACGGTGTTGCAGTGCTGCAGTGTTGCGGTCTGCGGGTGCGCAGGCTAGTTCAAATCCGGGCCGGACCACGCCCCTAGCATCTGAGTATAGAGGGTACGTTTTGAGGATTAAGGAGCGTGCTGACGCTCTTGGCAGTGAAGCGAACCTTAGAATGGTAGAAAATATATTTTGAGCAGGGATGAGCTCTTTTTCCAGAGATCTCTTTCATAATAACTCCTTGAGTTTCTTGAGAACCCCCAGTCTCCCCCAGTTTTTTCTTGAAGTATTTTGCCCAATCTATTAAACTCTTTTGTCATATGGACCAACCGCGCCTTATCGCCATCGTGGGACCTACTGCTTCTGGAAAGTCCCAGGTGGCCATGGAGATAGCCCCCAAAATCAACGCCGAAATCATCAGCGCCGATTCCATGCAAATATACAAATACATGGATATCGGTACGGGCAAACCGAGCCCCGAAGATCGAGGACGTATTCCCCATTACCTGATCGATATCATCTTTCCTGATGAGATCTTTAGCGCTGCCAATTTTAAGGAAAGGGCGAGAGGAGTTATCGATGTATTACAAAAAGAAGAGAAGAAAATCCTCATCGTCGGCGGAACGGGGTTATATATAAAGGCTCTCCTCCGCGGTCTATTTCCCTCACCCAAGGCCAATCAGTCCTTGCGGCAAGAGCTGAGGGAGAAGGCAAATCGTCTTGGGAGGGCATTCCTTTGGCATGAATTGAGGGAGGTCGACCCCACAGCGGCGTCGAGGCTCCACCCCAACGATACGTTGAGGATAATCCGTGCGCTGGAAGTGTACCGGCAGACGGGTGTACCTTTATCCCATTGGCAGAAAAAACACGCCTTTGAGGATTGCCCATATAAGGTGCTCAAGATCGGCTTGATGAGGGAGAGGGAAGATATTAACCGCCTTATAGAGAACAGAGTGGATCATATGGTCAGAAGGGGATTTGGAGAAGAGGTAAGATCGTTACTCAACAGGGGATATCGCCGGGACCTGAAATCAATGCAGGGATTGGGGTATAAACAGATGGTGGAATATCTCTGTGGAGATTGCGATTATGAGGAGGCGATTCACCTCATCAAGCAAGCAACGAAGGCATACGCCAAACGACAGCTCACATGGTTCCGGAGCGATCCCGAAATCAGATGGGTTCATTACCCTGGGAGAAGGGGACGAATTATGGAGATAGTTGAGCGATTCTTGGACCGCAAGAGACCCAAACCCATTAATGTCAAAACAGCCATCAATGGATAGGGGGCCATAATGGTCAAAGATCACATTAATATTCAGGACCAGTTTCTCAACAGGATGCGCAAGGAGAGGATTACCGTAATAATTGAACTCGTCACGGGAGAAAGAATCGAAGGGTTAATCACCAGCTTCGATAATTTCAGCTTGATCATTAAGAATGATGGCGAACGACTGGTCTATAAGCATGCCGTTTCATCTGTCCTCCCCCGGGAAAAAAGGGAATAGACGAAAATCCCCGATGAACACGGGTTGGAATATTCGAAGGTGCCAATGGGAGCAAATGCGCTCAAATCGATCATAGAGAGCTTGATCTTCGTCTCCGAGAATCCCTTGGGAATCGATTCCATCCAGGCGGTATTGGAGAATGTGGATAAGAAGGCGATTCAAAGGTGTCTCGATGAGTTAGTAAAGGAGTATCGACAATTTGATCGGAGTTTTCATCTGGTGGAGGTGGCGGGGGGATTTCAGTTTCGGACGAAACCGCAATATGCGCAATGGATTCAGAAATCGAGGAAGACGAAGGCAACCAGTCTAACGAAAGCGGCTTTAGAGACATTGGCCATTGTTGCTTATAAACAACCCATTATCAGGGCGGAGATCGAGGCCATCAGGGGAGTAGATTCTGGTTGGGTTATTCGAGCCCTCCTGGAGAAGAAATTTCTCCGCATATTGGGGAGAAAGCCCCTTCCCGGGAGGCCCATTGTTTATGGGACCTCCAAATATTTTTTAGAATTTTTCGGCCTCGAAAACATCTCAAGTCTTCCCACATTACGGGAAATCCAAGATCTGGGGGAGAGAGAACCAGAGGGGGCCAATTCAAAGGAAGCCGTTTAATCTTATCACCCGCGAAAGGTCTGTGAAGGAACGACTTCAGAAGATCCTATCAAAGTCAGGTTTCACTTCCCGTCGCCATGCCGAGAGACTTATTGTGGATGGCAGGATAAAGGTTAACGGGGTGGTAGTTACAAGCCTTGGTTTCAAGGCCGATCCCCACAGGGATCATATCCGGGTTGATGGGAAACCGATCGGGAAATTCGAGCCCAAGGGGTGTCTCCTTTTGAATAAACCCAGGGGATGTGTTACGACCCTCGATGATCCACTTGGAAGACCAACTATTCGAGATTTCCTCCATGGGGAAAAGAGAAGGGTCTACCCAGTCGGCAGACTCGATTTCGATTCCGAAGGATTGCTTATCCTCACCAACGATGGTGAGCTCCATCAACGATTGACCCACCCCAAGTACGGGGTCCCCCGCACATACTTGGTCAAGACAAAGGGAATTCCCGATCCAGAGGCGATGAGGAGGATAAGGAATGGATTAACCCTGGAGGATGGAGTCACCCTTCCGGCGAGGGTTCGCCTCGTAAAGAGGCTAAAAAGGAACTCATGGATGAGATTGACCGTCTATGAGGGGAGGAACAAATTGATCAAGAGGATGTGTGCTGCGATATCCCATCCCGTTATAAGGCTGAAGCGAATTCGTTACGGCTCCCTGACATTAGGGGATCTCAAGCCGGGAAAGTACCGCTATCTCACCTCGAGGGAAATAGAAGAGTTAAAGAGCGATTGGATCTCTACAAAGGGTGTGGAGGAATGAGTCAGATCCATCGGTTGAGATCCGACAGCCCTATCGGAATAATCGGGGCCACCGAAATCGAAATAGGGCTCTTAAAGAAGAGATTTGAGCTGATCAAAAAGGAAAGGGTGGGGAATGCTCGCTTTTTTCGGGGATACTTTTCGGGGAAGGAGCTCATCCTAGTCGAAAGCGGCATTGGATATGCTCATGCCGCGAACGCATGTATCCATATGATTGAACGCTTCTCTCCAGCGGCGATATTTTCCTTCGGCTTGGCCGGATCAGTAGATAAGAACACGAAAATAGGGGATATTCTTTTGACTACCCATCTCTTATGGGTAGAGGACATGGAAATGCTGAAGGTTAAAAAAACCTATATATTAGATGAAAATATAGTGAATATCATATCGAATATATTAGATAAATACAATTTAAATTTTAAAATGGGAAAGGTACTTACCGTGCCTTATTTTATCTTCAAGCTCGATGAACGGTGTCGTATCGGTCGGGAACTTAGCGTTAAGGCCGTCGAAATGGAAGGAGCGGCCATAGCTGGCGAGGCGACAAATCACCGTATTCCACTCATGGCCCTCCGGATGATCTCGGATGATATGTCAACCCGAGAGATCGACTATGGTATGGTGGTTGAGTCCTTGGGAAAACCTACTCTGAAAGCAGGCCTTCGTTTCTCCCTTGCTCACCGAAGGGATTTCCTGGAGGTTTTTCGGTTCGGGAGACAGGTACGGCGATTGGGGAGAAGGTTATCGGAAATCGGGGCACGTATCGTTGAGGAGATAATCCCTTTGCCCATGGATTCGATTCAAGAAATGGATTTCCATGTTCAACAATGAAGATAGAATGATGTTCTCATTTTCATTCCAACGTAATGGGAAATGGGGATAATTGAGATGGGTAAAGGTGGAAAGGGAAAAAATGGTGGGAATTTCATGACCCCTCGATTTCTTCATCAGGCAATCGACCTGATTGAAAATGCCATAATCATTACCGATACCTCTGGAACTATCCTCTATCTCAACAAAAGGGCGCAGAAGCTCTTTGGCTATGGCGTAAAGGCATCGCTTGGTAAATCCATCGGAATGCTATTCTTACCCGATGATTTGACTCACTTCTTGCCCAATATCTTGAAAAAAAGCCAGCTTAAAGGGGGATATAAGGGGGAGAATTTATTACGGGACAGGAATAACACAAGGGTTTTTGTAAGATTGGCCACGTCCCTCTATCGGGGTGAAAATACCGATGGAAATTGGATTGTCTTTACCATCCAGGATATCACAAAATTGAAGGAATTGGAGCGAAATTACTACGAATCCCAAAGGTTGGCGAGCCTGGGGAGGATGGTCGAGGAAATCGCCCACAAGATAAGAAATCCCGTTGTTTCCATAGGCGGTTTTGCCAAGAGGATTTCCAAGAAGATTTCACAGGGTAATCAACTCCAATACTTCAAGATGATACAGGAGGAGGTCAGAAGCTTAGAGGGGATTGTCGATCAAGTGCAGGGTTTCGCTACCCTTCCGAAGTCGGTTTATAATAAGCAGAGTATAAGGGAAATCATCGAGGGTTCTCTGAAGTCTATCTCGGCAAATGCTTCGCGGAAGCGGGTGCTCATCGACTTCGAGATGGAGAAACCGAACTGGAGCCCCACAGTATTTATCGATGGCGGCCTTTTGGCAAGGGCGCTCAGGTATATCTTGGATAATGCCATTGAAGCCATTGACGGAGAGGGGTCAATCCATGTCAAATTATTTTCCAAAGGCCACTTTATTGGCATAGAGATTTCGGATTCCGGATGTGGGATCTCCGAGGAACACCTCGGGGCAATCTTCGACCCCTTTTTTACCACCAAGCCGAGTAAGGTCGGGATCAGCCTGGCAACCGCTCATCGGATCATCAAGGAACAGGGGGGAACGATTCAGGTATCGAGTAAGCAAGGGAAGGGGGCGTGTTTTACTATCTTTCTCCCCAAGGAGCGTCGGAGAAAAATCAGGACGGGGGCCCTTTCATAACGACTAACGGAGGAGGATGGAGTGGGGGAGCGGTCCCTTCTCAGGACATCAACCCGGGAGATTAAGCATTACGTATTATTGAAGATAAGATCGTGGTAACCATTGAGAGAGGTTAGGTCGCCCTTATTCAATAGCCTGAGCCACGACCTCGGTGATATCCATTACCTTGATCCTGCCCTTCTTTTCCTTTCGTAGCCTCGTGGCGGCAACATGGAGATTGCTCTTACAGGCCGGACATGCGGAGATGACCATATCGACACCAATATCCAAGGCCTCTGTGATTCTCTTATAGGCAAGGGCCGAACTCAGATCGTTGTCGTAACCCTTCATTCCACCCCCACCCCCACAACAGTTGGCCAGATTTCGGTTCTGCTTAAACTCCACGAGCTCCATACCAGGTATATGCTTCATGATATTTCTGGGGGGTTCATAGATCTCCATATGCCTCCCGATATCACAGGGATCATGATAGACCGCTTTCGCGGAGATTCCCTCCTTGAAATGAATTCTTCCCTCACTGATAAGCCTGTCGAGGTATTCGACGGCATGGAGGACCTCGATGTTGAAATCGGAATATTGGGGGTAAATCCCTCTGAATGTCCTGCAACAGCCGGCGCAGGTGGTCACAATGGTCTTGGGGTTGAATGTGGAAAACCGCTTCACGTTATTTCCCATAGAGTCCTTAAATTGATCCGAGCCCACCAGGTAAGCCAGGTATCCACAACAGTGTTCCTCGTTGCCCATGGTGGCGTAATCGATGCCCGTTTTATCCAAGATCTCCATGGTATTGGGGACGATCTGGATATCCTGGTAGCTGCTGACGCACCCGAAAAACAGTAAGGTGTCAGCCGCTTTATGGACATAGGTGGATGGGTAGACATCCGTCCTCTTTTCGGAGGGCTCACTGAGCGGGTTCCCATATTTGGAAATGCTCTCCAAGAGGCCTCTATGGACTTCGGGCAGGTATCCCGCCTCGACTAGCCTTTTGCGAGCAGATTCTACGATGTCGGCCACTTGAACCCCTGCTGGGCAGGCCGCCTTACAATGCAGACACATGGTGCACTGATAGAACCTTTCCGCCAGTTCTTTTGACGGTTCGATCCTTCCTTTAAGCATGTTGTAAGCCAAGATAACTCTGCCGCGGGCATTCTTCGATTCAAGGGATATCTCCTTATATACCGGGCAACCCGCTCGGCAAAAGCCACACATGATGCAGGCAAAAATCTCGTCATCCACGGCCTTCCCAAAGCTCCGCAGCCCTTCCGTAACCCCTTGAAAGGCGAAATTGTCATAGATATCCCTAATGGAATCATCGAAGCCCATTTTCCCCGGATTGATGATATTATTGGGATCCAATGACTTCTTTATATCCTTCATGACGTTGTGACTTTCGCCCAATTCCCGGAGGATATAAGGGGATTTAGCCATCCCGATTCCATGCTCAGCCGTCAGGGTCCCCTCGAGGCGCAGGGTGAGGTCGATGAAATCATTTGCGACCTTCCTCATGATATCCCATTCCGCCTTATTTCGCGGATCGGATATGATGACGGCATGGAGGTTTCCGTCTCCGATATGGCCAAAGGTAGCGATGGGGAAATTGTATTTTTCACTGATTTTCTGAATTTCCCGTATCGTTTGTGGAATTTTGGTAATGGGAACTCCAAAATCCTCCACGACGGGCTGAAGCCTTGCCCCCCTCTTTACCTTTGATAAAGAGGCGATGATGCCTTGACGCGCTGCCCACATCTTGAGCCGTTTTTCTGGGTCATCGTCCCATTTGTTCTCGATGCCGTTGTTGGCCGTGCAGATCTTATTAATCTTCCGGATATCGGCCTTGACGGCCTGTTTTTTGCCATCGATTTCGATAAACAGAATGGATTCAACATTACCCGGGATACCAAGCCCCATGGCCTTGTTGACCACATCGATGGAGGTCTTATCTAATATCTCGCACGAGGATAGGGCAATGCCGGCAGTGAGGATCTCCTCTGCCGCATTTCCCGCATCTATGAGAGAGGAAAACCGTGTATCGGCAAAGGCGATGTATTCGGGCATGGGTAAGATTTTTAAAATGACCTTGGTGATGATGCCCAGGGTACCTTCTGATTGGGTGAAGAGTTGTGTGAGGTCATATCCGGCGGATGTCTTTGCAAGGGTTGAGCCTGTGCTGATAATTCTGCCATCGGCCAGAACGACCTCCAGACCCAGCACGTACTGTTTCGTTGTCCCATATTTCAGGGCACGGTTGCCGCTGGCGTTGGTGGAGACCATGCCTCCCAAGGAGGCGAGGGTGGCGCTGGCGGGATCGGGGGGGAAGAAATGGGTGGGTGCCAGGGTCATATTCAGGTCATTGCAGATTACCCCTGGTTCGGCTATGACATATCCATCCCTTCTGTTGACCTCCAGAATATTGTCCATTCGACTGAGATCCAGCAGGATTCCGCCCTTCGCGGTCAAGGCCCCCCCTACAGCGCTCGTACCCGAGCCCCTCGGTGTCACGGGGATCTTTTTCTCATTGGCTATGGCCAGAATTTTGGAAACCTCCTCCGCGCTCTTTGCAAATACGATCACATCGGGAATCCCCTCGTGAACCGAAAGGTCCCTGGAGTAACAGAGCCTCTCGATCTCGTCCCTCCGGACGTTTTTCCCTCCAACGATTGCCTCGATTTTCTCGATGTAATCCATGTTGTCACCCTTACGAAATATTACTGGTATGGTAACCAATACTCGGAGTTTTCTGATTTTTATATGAAGTGTTTTTTTACCCTATTGATTATAAAACAAATGGTATTTTTCTAAAATGAACACCATTACACCTTCGCTTCATTGCTTCCAGGTCTGTTGGCCAAACTCCCTTTCGCTTTCTGAAAAGAATTATAGACCATTCTGAAGTTCGCTTCACTGCAAACCCAAAACTCGCCTACTGGACTTAATCGACGGTGCTGCAGTCCTGCAGTGTTGCAGTGCCGCGGTCATTCGGTTAGGATGGTGCAAATATTAATTCTTTCATGTTCGCTCCAGGAAACTCGACCAACGACCGATTCCGAAGTAATCCTCTCCAGGAAATTTCGTTAATGGACAACGGTGTCCCATAGAAACTCCGGAAACTCCAGTAACCAATACCTGCTAAAAATTTCCCTCTCCTAAGATACAGTATAAATTTTAGCCTATGGTTTTTTCAACGTTCCATTATTTTTCCTATGGAGGGGGCAAATTTCGGTTTCCTGATGATTTCGATGAAAGCCTAACCCTATAACTATGGCGAAAGCTGTATCGGTAATGGTGGCTAATAAACTGTGAGGAGGGGGAGGGAACTATTCGGGGCCCTCGGATTGTGACTGAACGATTGCCGTCGTGAAATCATCGGGCATGACACCGGGTGCTTGGATGTGATGCTCATCATAAAATCGTTGGATTTTATGATGTACCTTTTTCTCTTCGAATTCGGTCTTTCTCAATTCGACCTCCATAGTGACGAGGTCGTTCTTTGGGTAAAATTGGAAGTCCCCGGATATCCCGATTTCGTTGATCTTCTCTTCTTCCAGTTCTTCAACAGTTCTAATAAGGCCTCCTTTGGCCTTATGGATACCGTAACGGATTTCGACGCCCCCCTTTATTTTTATCCCTTTCGGTATCTTTCGGGTCTTTTTGAATAAAAATCGGTCCGAGGTAAACCATTTCTCTAACGTCTTCATACGTTCCAACAATCGATCATCCAACTCCCTAGGCCGAAGGTTTCCGGTCATTTTTTTAAATTCTCGGATCAACGTTTGAACGACCTCTTCCCTCGGGGGGATATCACCCAACTCCCTCTTCATGGTGGTAAGATTTTCCTCCATGCTTTTGTAGACCTTATCCCTAAATTTCTCATCGGGGACCCTAAGAATCTTGCTCATGGTCCCAAAATCAAAATCGAGTAGGATCCCCCCGACAAAAACCATACATTCCCCGATATCTCCACCTCCCTCACCGGCAATCTTCTTCCCTTTTCGAGTCACGATATCGTTTTCCTCCCTGAAGGAGGCCTCGATGCCGAATGTTCTGTAAGTCTCGCACGCTGGGATTGATAATTCTCCAAAAATCTGGTTCATTTGGACCGGGAATCGTGGATTCGATCTCTTCCAGATAAGTTGATAGAATATCTGATTTTCATCCAGATAGGTTGCCCCACCTCCGACTTCACGTCTCATGAAGGGAATCCCATTTCCCCTGCAAAAGGAGAGGTCGATCTCCCTTTCGGCGTCTTGGAAATATCCGATGCTCACCAGGGGATTCTTGGGCGAAACGACGACCAAGGCCTCTACTCCCATTCTGGCCAGGGCGTGGAATATGAGCATCGATTGTTGGCCCGGAATTTTCCCCAAGTCAAGGAGATACATCTCATTGTCCTTTTCTTGTTGAGCGGAACTCGGTTACTTCTCCGCTCCTACTCGAATAATCTCGGATTTGATAAATCGAACGAGATCATCGCCTTGCATCAAATTTTTCAATTCCCCTTCGAGATCGCTCGGTTCGATCTTGAATATCCATCCCTGGTCATAGGGTCCCTGGTTGATTAATTTAGGATTATCCTCAAGTTCCTCATTCACTTCAACGACCTTTCCCGACACACCCGCGTAAACTCGACCTACCCATTTCCCCGATTCAAGGGCGGCACAGGGTTTACCCTGTGTAACTGCTTTACCAACCAACGGAAGTTGGACATAGACGATTTCACCGGCCATTTTTTGGGCGAAATCATTTGTTCCCGTCACCACCAGATTTCCCTCTACACGACACCAACCATGCTCCTTGTCGTAATAGAGATCATCAGGAAAGCTATATCCCTCAATTTCCATGGCAATTCCCTCCTGTTCCGATAGAGCACTATTTCTTTAGCTGAATCCCGTGGAAAACGCAACGGAATTTTTGAAGATGTTCGAATTCATGATCGATCCTTGATCTCATATCCGGCCTATTTCGATGGTTTTTTCCCTCGGAGTGTGTCTAATCCCCGTTTATGTTTTGCCCGTGCTTTTTCCCTCACCCGGTACTCTCGGAAAGAACGGAGGTTGCCCTCAATATCCGCGATGGAGGAGCTAAGTTGGGCTCGCGCAATATGAATCGATTTCCCGATATCTTTCAGGGAAGTCGTAAGCTCCATTTCCAAGGCACAGGCGGTTTCCAATTTGCCCAGGGAGTTTTGAAGCCCATTAAGGGAATGGTAGAGCGACTCTTCCTTGTTGAGGAAGCGATCCGCCCGTCTCCTGTAGTAATGGTGTTGAATGAGGTTTATCAGGAGGGATATGAGGAAGAATAAAATAGCGATGCGGAGAAGGATCTTGGGTTCCAAAAGGATTTCCATGTTCACCTCCGAGGAAAAGTAACGAAAAATCTGCATGGATGATAGCCGATAATGGGCTTCTTTTCAAGGGAGTGAATCTGTCGGGTTTTCTGAGTTTATTGAGAACTCCGCTTTCCCCGACTCCTTTTCCCTTTGGAGGAGGTTGAAATAAATTGACAAGGATAAAACAGGTAAATAAAATCTAGATAATCACGGAAGTCCCGGAGGAAGGAAAAATGATATTAAAGAGCAAATGGTTACACGCGGGGGATGTGGTTAAGGTGCATGCCATAAACATCCCCGATAAGGTCGCCATCAAGGATAAATTCAGGCAAGCCACCTTCAAGGAATGGGACGAGAGGGCAAATCGTTTGTCCAATGCCCTGTCCGATCTAGGGGTAAAAAAGGGCGATCGCTTTGCCATTCTGGCTTACAATTGCATCGAATGGATGGAAATCTATGCTGCCTCCGCCAAGGGAGGCCAGATTACCGTTCCCATCATGTTCCGCCTGGCTCCCCCTGAAATCGAATACATCATCAACCATTCCGAGAGCAAGGCCTTCATTGTGGCAGAGGAATTCGTCGAAATGATCAATAGCATGAGGGATAAGCTGCCCATTCCCCACGATAAATATGTCTATATGGGAAGCGGCAAGACACCTGATGGGTATCTCACTTACGAGGATCTCATGGAAAGAGGGTCGCCAAGCCAGCCGGATGTGGTGGTTGATTCCGCGGATATCTGGAATATTATGTATACGTCGGGGACTACCGGGCGGCCAAAGGGCGTGGTGAGAACTTATGAGAGTAATATCGCGGAGTATATCCTGAACGATATCAATATGGCCGTTAGGCCGGATGATAAGGTAATGCTGGTCATGCCCATGTGCCATATCAACTCCATCTTCTACTCATTCGCGTACACCTACGTGGGGGCAAGTTGCTTCGTCTATAATATAATCAGTTTCGACCCCGAGGATCTCCTCCGAACCATCGACCAGGAGAAGATCACCTTCACCTCATTGGTCCCCACCCACTACATCATGATGTTGGCCCTTCCCGATGAGATAAAACGTAAGTACGATGTGAGCTCGATCCGCCAGCTTCTCATCTCTTCGGCACCCGCCAGAAAAGATACCAAAATCGAAATTATGAAATACTTTAAGAATGCGGAACTTTGGGAGGCATACGGATCGACGGAACAGGGGTTGATGACCCTCTTGCGGCCCGAAGACCAGATGACGAAACTCGGCTCCATTGGTAAGGAGATCTTCGGGGTTGACCGGATCAAAATTCTCGATGAGAACCGAAGAGAGGTCCCCGATGGCGAAGTGGGAGAGCTCTTTGCCCGAACCCCCGTTGTTTTCAAGGAATACTGGAAAGACCCGGAGAAGACAAAGGAAGTCTTTGAGGGCGAGTGGTCCACGGCCGGCGATATGGGGAAGAAGGACAAAGACGGGTACTATTACCTCGTGGACAGAAAGGCCAATATGATTATCACGGGGGGGGAGAACGTCTATCCGTCCGAGGTCGAGAACATCATCGGGAATCATCCCGCGGTGAAGGATGTGGCGGTCATTGGTGTTCCCCACGAAAAGTGGGGAGAGGCGATCAAGGCGGTGGTCATCCTCCACGAGGACGAGACCCCATCAGGGGAATTGGAAAAGGAGATCATTCAGCACTGCCGGGGGAAGATAGCCGGGTACAAGATCCCGAAATCGCTTGACTTCATCAAGGAGGAGGAGATGCCGAGGACGGGAACCGGGAAAATCCTGCACCGGGTCTTGAGGGAGCGCTATGGGAAGTGGAGCGATCAGTAGTCAGCTAGAAAGGGGTTAGTTGGATTTTTCTCCCCTTTGCTTTCGCGATGATCGAAACGAGCAAAGCTTATTTCGGGATGTTCTTCAAGAATCGGTAGTAATCAGAATCAGTTCCGAGGATAACAAAGGAATTCTTATAGGCTGCCTCCTTGTAGGTTTCAAGGGTCTTGAAAAAGGCGTAGAACTCCGGATCCCGATTATAAGCCTCTCCATAGATCTTCGTGGCCTCTGCGTCCGCCTTCCCCCGAATCTCCTCGGCCGTCCGGTAGGCCCCTGAGACGATGGATTTCAGTTCCTTTTCCATCTGTCCGAGAATCTCTGCTTTTTTACCCTCACCCTCTGATCGAAACTGGGCGGCCTGGCGTTTTCTTTCCGATATCATTCGCTCGTAAACCTTGTTGCGAACCCGCTCCACATAGTTGATTCGCTTTACGCGAACATCGACCAGTTCTATACCAAAGTCGGGCATGGCCTTTGATGCCTCGGCCAGAATGGCCCGGGTGATCTTCTCCCTGCCCAATTTAACGGTTTCTCGAGCGGTTGCTTCTGGAAACGGGGAGACGACCTTCTCTTCTCCTTCCTTCAGTGTTGGCATCCAGTCAGTGCTCCGAACGAGCTCCACCAATGGGTTTGCTGAGACAAAATCTCGGAACGCGGCGTCGATGATGTCATCCAATTTGGCATACGCTTGAGCGTAAGTGACGAGAACTCTACGGAATTTTCGAGCATCCACGATTCGCCATCGGGCCGTTGTATCGACATAAATAAATCGTTTGTCCCGGGTGGGAATCTCTTCGGGGTCCCCATCCCACCTCAGGATCCGTTTCTCATAACGATTTATTTCCTGAATGATGGGAATTTTTAAATAGAAGCCCGCCTCGGTCTTTGGTTCTCCAATAACCTTTCCAAACTGGGTGATCACCACCTGTTCCCACTCACGGACCGTATAAAAAGAACCTGAGAGCACGAGAATCAGAAAGATAACGATCACAACACTGATGACTACTCCCACTTGTTTCATTGGGTCTCACCCCCTTCCCCTTCTCTGCGGACTTGTTGATTCAGCTGAAGAAGCGGCAGAACGCTTTTCTGGTCACTGTCTATGATGTAGATCTGGTTGGCGTTGGGCAGAATCTTCTGGAAGGCCTCGAGATAGAGGCGTCGTTTGGTGACCTGTTTTGCATTTCGATATTCTTTGAGAACGGCCACGAATCGTGCTACATCACCCTTTGCCCGGTTCACTCGCTCCAGCGCAAATCCACGGGCGCCGTTGATGGTCCTTTCTGCCGTTCCCTTGGCCTTTGGAATCTGTCTGTTGTATGTCTCCTGGGCTTGGTTGATGAGTCTTTCCTTTTCCTGCTGCGCCTCGTTTACCTCGTTAAAAGCGCCTTTTACCGGGTCAGGAGGAAGTACGTTCTGAAGTTTCACATTGACGACGCGAATTCCGGTTTCATACTCATCAAGAATACTCTGGAGATCCTCCTGAGCCATTTTGTTGACCGCCTCCCGGTTTTGGAGGACGTAGTCAAAGCTCCAGTTACCCACGATGCGCCGAATCACGGATTCGCTGATATCTCGAAGTGCCTTAATCGGGTCTCGGACGTTAAAGATGTACTTTCGGGGGTCTTCCCTCCGGAACTGGACGATCCACTCCACATCAATGACGTTCAGATCGCCGGTAAGTACGAGGGATTCCCGCTCCATCAAACGGGTCTTTTGATACTCGGTCCTAATGCCGGGGCGAACGGTTCTGAAACCAAAGCTCTCGGTAACCACCTGTGAGGTGAAAATCTTGTGAACCTTTTCGACTCCAAAGGGAATCTTGAAGTGAAGACCCTCCCCAACGATTCTAGAATACCTGCCAAATTGGAGGATGATCCCCTGGTGGCCGGTTGGAACCGTAAAGACTGCTGTCCAGAGTAGAATGATAGCAAGAACAAACACGACCACAATGAGCAAGGGATACCTGCCTCCCTTTCCCGTCCCCCCGAAGCGCTTCTTGGCCTTCGAAACGAGGTCCATCAGATCCGGGGGGCCACCTCGGTCCCAGCCACCCTTATTTTGGTTGTCCCATTGCATTTGATCCTCCTTTGTTTAGAATATGGGAAAAATTGAGTTTGTGATGGGTTAAAAAAGTTAATTACTTATACCATTTACATAAAATAAAGTCAAACTATATCTATGGTCGGAGTTGGCTCCTCAAATTCCAAGGCGAGGGATTTCGATTCCCCCGAATCAATAGCTCATGATCTCCTTGTCTGCAAGGAAAATCTTGGCGATGAGGGCGACCCGGACCCACATCCCATTTCTCACCTGACGCCAATACATGGCCCTGCGGTCCTGATCAACTTCCGGGCTGATCTCCGCGCGTCGCGGGAGGGGATGCATGATGATGCCGTGGGGTTTGAGGTGTTTTAGATGACCCCTTGTAAAATGAAACTTGCCATAGTCGATTTTTTTGGATTCATCCCCTTGATCGTATTCGTCTTGGATTCGAGTCATGTAGAGTGCGTCGACCACGGGGATTATCTCACCCAAATCCTCGCTTTCCTCAAAGTCCACATCGTTTTCCCTCAGGTAATCCTTCAGATCCTGGCTCATTTGGAGGCCCCGTGGAGCGATGAAGTAGATCCTTACCCCATCGTAGTTCTTCAAAA
>CP070774.1:1968680-1989233 GCA_020346125.1 Syntrophobacterales bacterium
ACGTATCGCTTTTTCCGTGATGGAATTATTCCACATTGCCAGGCTGGAAAGAGATTTCTGGTGGTGCGGCCGGATGGCTATCTTAATCCCTGCTCGATGTTTCCGGAAGAGCAATATGTAACCCAATCCGAGGTATTGCGGAAATTCACCGCGCAGAACGAGTGCGGAGAATGTTATGTGGCGATTAGAGCCTATACCGAGAAATCTCCCTGGCAGTTAGCCCGAGAATCGTTTGGTGAATGGGAAAGGTTAGCCAGGTTGAGGGAATCTCCACGAAGTGCACAGCTTGCTGGGTGAATTACATAATAAAAGAGAGAACCCTTCTCCATGGAGGAAGATGGAGGGGATTGTCGAAGGGTTGATCGATCTGATCTTCCCTCCGCTCTGCGCTTTCTGTGGCACCCCCTTGGCTAAGGATGGCAAGGTGGAAATCTGCCAGGGTTGTCTCCGGAATATCCGTTTCATTTCACCCCCCATTTGCCCCACGTGTGGCCTTCCCTTCCCTCTGGAGATGGGGGAGGACCATCTCTGTGGGCAATGTCTTCAAAGACAATGGCATTTCGGCTCGGCCAGGGCCCTGGGGCTCTATGAGGGGACCATGCGGGAGGCGATCCACCACTTGAAATACAGTGGGAGGTCCTTTCTGGCCAAGCCCTTGGTCGAGCTATTAGAGAGGGGGTATCCATTTATTGACTATGGGTCATATGATATTCTGGTGCCCGTTCCATTGCACCCAAAACGATTGAGGGAGAGGGGGTTCAATCAGGCCTTACTCTTGGGTAAGGCTATCGGGCGGAGGGAGGGGGTTTCCTGCAGGGGATTCGTCTTGAAGAAAGCGAGATGGTCTTTTCCCCAAATTAGCTTGAGCCTTAAGGAGAGGGAGGAGAATGTGAGGGGGTCCTTTTCCGTGGCGGATCCAGCAGCGGTTCGAGGGAAGAGGATCCTGTTGATCGATGATGTGATGACCACGGGATCGACGGTCAATGAATGTGCCAGGGAATTATTGAAGGCGGGGGCGGGGGAAGTCGATGTCTTCACCTTGGCGAGGGTCGTTTAATCCCCGATGGGGAGGGAAAAGGTGAAGAGGACGAGAATAAGGGTTCTGTTTTGGATGATTGCCGTGCTCCTCATCGCCATATTTGTTGGCTCGATCCTTCTTTTGAGATCGATTGTGCTCCCCGAACGCTATAGGGAGCTTATCGAGACAAGGCTGAGAGAGGCGACGGGCAGGGAGGTACGGATCCATCGGGCCGGATTGCGCTTCCTGGGCGGAATCGGGGTCGAATTTGAGGATCTCGTCATTAAGGATTGGGATGGGAAATCCGATTTTATCCGGGCCAGGGGCTTAATCTTCCAGATGAAACTCCTCCCCCTTTTAAGAAGGCAATTGAGGTGGAAATTGCTCATCATTGAGCGGCCCTCCGTTCGGCTCCGTCGAAGCCGCAAGGGTAATGTTAATTTTTGGGCCAAGAGCCAGGGGACGGTGCGAAAAGGCGAAAAGGAGCATCCCCATATCGTGCGCCTTTTATCCTCCTTGAGTGGGGGGGAGATTAGGATCCGTGAGGGGAGCGTCCATTTCGCCGACGATTTTGTAACATCCAAACCCACGGTTGTGGGGCTAGAGAACCTATACATTGAGCTCACATCATTATCCATGGAGGCCCCTATCGACTTTCACGTCCGGGCAAGGCAAGGCAATCTCAAAGGACCGAAGGGTCGCGTTTGGATTACCGGCAAACTCCATCCCCTCCCGGATCCCCTTGTGTGGTCCAAAATACGAATTACCGCAGAGGTGCGGGCGAAGAATATAAATGCCCTTCCCTTCCGGCCTTACTATGGACCTCACATCCCCATGAGGGGGATCGGGGGATTTCTGGATATCCATGCGCATTACGAGGGGAATTTTACAGAACTCATCCGTTCCTGGGGGCAGATCAGGGTCAAGGATGTGTCCTTCGACTATCCGCAAGTCTTCAGTACCGCACTGAAACCGGAGGAGTTTGTCGTCGATTACGATGTGGAGCTGACTAAGGAGAGCTTGATCATTTCGGACGTCTCCTTCAGGCTCCCCGAGATCGAAATAAAGGGAAGGTGTGCTATTAGCAAGATCAGATTTCCGGAGCGACGGATAGAGGCCCTCGTTACCACCGGTACTTTTCGGTTTGATGCTATCACGAAGTATATTCCCTTCAGGATCCTTTCCCCCGGGTTCGGGAAGTTTTTAAGAGAGATCACCCGAAGGGGGAGGGGAAGAATTGTATCCCTCAGCATTGAGGGGCCCATCGAGGATCTCTCCAAGCTAAAAGATCCGAAGAAGACGGGTCTCATCTCCGGGAGGATGCGATTGAATGGCATGACCTTTCCCTTTGCCAGGGCTTTTCATCCCATTGCAAACATCTCTGGATGGGCCATTTTGGAGAAGGGATCCCTGAGGTTCCAGGATTTGAGGGGGTCTTATGGGCGATCGACGCTCAACGCGGGGAAATTGATTATCTCCAGAATCTATTCCTCTCCCAAATTGAGTCTCACCGTCAACGGGGATATTGATATAAAAGGAATCAGGGAATTTGTCAAGCCGGGAACATTCACCGGGAAGGGGATCCCGATACGGGATATCTCAGGAAGGGGGGATCTCCAGCTTACGGTGGCGGGGAAAATTTCGGGTTCACCGGGGGTGGGCTACAATGGCAGCGTGGTTCTTAAGGAGGCTCAGTTCTCCATGAAAGGGATTTCACTGCCGTTTGCAACGACCTCGGGTAAAATCGTTTTCTCGAACAAGCAGTTCCGTTTTATCGGCCTCAGGGGGAAGGTGGGGCGCTCGGCCTTTTGGGCGAAAGGACAGATGGGAAATCCCTGGCTTGAGAAGCCGGGTCGTGAGCGGCTAAGCTTTACCCTGGGAGGGGAGTTGGATTTGAGGGAATGCTTTTTGCACATCCTCCCGGGGATTTTCCCGCGGATCTCAAAGGCCATGGCATCATTTTCGGATATATCAGGTGTGGCCAGGTTAAACCTTGAGCTCAACGGGAGAGGGAGCGGGTTCAAGGGATTACGGTATAAGGGAAGGGCGAGTCTGGGAAAGGCGATTTTTCGACACCATAGGATGGTTTCCCCAATCCGTTTTCTCAAAGGGGAGGTCCATTTTACCCCGCAGATGATTCGGTTTTCAAATATGGAGGCCCGATCAGAGGGCTCGTATCTGAAAATTCAGGGCTCCGTCCGGGACTACCTCGCTTGGAAGCGGTCGAAGATCGACCTCCGTATCCGTGCCCCAAACCTGGACATAGGAGATTTTAGGCTCACAAAAGGGGACACGGGGGGATGGATTTGGAGAATTGGGAGCATACTCCCCAAGTTCGGGGGAATTAGTCTTCGGGTAGAGGAGGGGAGATGGCGCTATACTGCTTTTTCAAACCTTACCGCCGATATCAGCCTGGCCGATGGCAGGCTTGATCTTAAGAGATTCCATTGCGAGACAGAGGGGGGGAGGGCAGACCTGGCGGCCTGGATGGATCTGGCCAAAAAAGGTGAAATTGCCTTTGCATTGAACCCCAGATTGAGCCATGGAAATGCGGGTCGGTTCTTCAGGGATCTTGGCTTGGAGGAGCAGGTCTGGATTACCGGGGCCTTCGACCTATGGGGGAGCCTGATGGGGAGGGGTCGTAATGGTGAAGAGGTGAGGAGGTCCCTTGAGGGGAAGCTCATGGTGAAGATGGAAAAGGGGAGGATTCGCCGTTTTCATATCCTTTCCAAGGTCTTCTCGTTGCTTAACGTCCTTCAATTATTCAAGGGAAAACTTCCGGGGCTGACCGGCGAAGGCCTTCCCTACAATACCATCACCGGGGAGATCGGGGTTGCCAAGGGGATCGCCGGGACGGAAAACCTTTTGGTGGACAGCGATGCCATGAAAATCACCATCATCGGCGAGGCGGACATCGCACGTGAGATCCTTGATTTAACCATGGGAATACATCCCCTGGGTACCGTTGACACGATTGTGAGCAAAGTGCCTGTGGTCGGAAGGATTGTCACGGGAAAGGACGAGGCCATCATCTCCTACTATGTGGAGGTGAAGGGGGATTTTTCCAATCCAAAGGTGAGACACATACCCCTAAAATCAATGGGGAGAGGGCTCATAGAGATTATGAGGAATGTATTGGAGACCCCCATGCGCATCATCCCCGGGGGAAAGGAGGAGTGAGGTGCCGGCAGCTGCCAGCGCAGCGGATTCCCCGAGGAAGAGGGGGAGCCCAAGAATCTCCCGCAAGCATCGGAAACAGAGGTGATGGAAAAACAGGAAAGGTAGGCGCCTCCTACACCATGTCGCAAATGGAGATTTCCGCCGGGGAGAGTCTATTGCCAAATCTCGGCCTCTATCCATTATCTTCTCGCAGCAACCTTCCATTGACCTCAGGGTAAGGACCTTCTCCATTTTCTGTCTTTCATTTGCCGCTCCACAAAGCACCGAAGCGAAGGTACACTGGTGTTCGCAGACCCGCTTTGGTTGAAAAATGGCTGAAGCACGAATTATACTGTTGGTATGGATACCACGACCCACGCCCTGGCCGGTTACATGATTGCAAAGACCGGTCTGAGCAGGGACACGGGAAAATGGGGGACTATAGCCGGGGTCTCGGCCGCAATCTTCCCCGATATGGACCTCGTCCTGAGGCCTTTCATCAGTGCAGAATTTATGCTCAAGTACCACAGGCACCTGACCAATTCGTTCCTTCTCATCATTCCCTTCTCCCTGCTCTTTGCATGGCTGTTTGTCAAGATCTCACGGGTGAGACGATTCTGGACGTTCTTTCTGATATGGGCCGTGGAACTTCTCGCTCATACCTTTCTCGATCTCATCACCTCTTACGGGACCATGGTCCTGAGCCCCTTCTTCGATTATCGGTTCACCCTGGACTGGGTGTTTATTATCGACCTTTTTCTCGTGTCCAGTTTCCTTTTCCCCCTGATCGCCCTTCACATTTGGAAGAGGAGGAGCCAAACGCTCGCTAGGGTATCGGTGGTTCTCGCTGCCCTCTACATTTCCCTCTGCGCTTATAACCACTCATGGTCTCTTTCTCTGGCGGAAAGCTACACACGTCAAGAGGGCTTAGTAACCGAGGCCGTTGCCTCATTACCCCAACCCTTCTCCCCCTTCAATTGGGGGAATTATATCGTCACGGAGAAGAAGATCTATCAGGGACTCGTCAATCTGATTGGAGCGGAAGAAAAATCGGCTGGAGATGGGAACTTTCTGAGCCGCTTCTTGGACCGCTATCAACCCGTCCCCCGACTGCAGTATCGCGAATGGGATAGGTTCGATAACTCCCCCTGGGTGGAGAAGGCCCTGAGACTGGGAGGAGTGAAGACATTCTACTGGTTTGCCCGCTTTCCCGTGGCCAGGGATAGGGGAGTCGTGAATGGGAATCAACGGGTGGAGTTTTTCGACCTCCGATTTGGGTCCATCGATGGCATAAGGCCCTTTTTATACGTCGTCGACTTCGATTCTGAGGGAAATGTCGCCTTTCAGGGATTCCTCTGAGGAAACCTTCGGCCTTTGTAGCGGTATTAATGAGGCACACCTATGGATACGTGCCATAGAAGATCCACTCCGAGCGCAGATGCGGACTAGGCCATTCTCCGGGTGGTTTCCGGCTTTATCTCAATGGGCGTTTACGAAGGTGTTAGTCCTGCATATCGACTTTTCCTAAACAACTTCTTTCTCCGCTGAAACGTTAACCCTGTAAAGGCCGCAAAGATTTTTGAGGAAAAGAAAGAGGGATGTAGGTCATTGGGAGTGGGGCTCATTGACAACGAGGGCTTGCAATGGTCTAATTTGAGCCGAAAGCAAGGGTCAAATCCTAATGCAATGAAGGGTTCTCGAGTGATTTATCTCGACAATGCCGCTACATCATGGCCCAAGCCGAGGGAAACCTGGCGGGCCATGGAGAACTTCATGCGTCATATCGGCGCCAATCCTGGCCGCTCCGGGCACCGGCTCTCCATTGAGGCCGCTCGTATTGTGCTCGAGGCCCGGATGGCCGTGGCCGAGCTTTTAGGAATAGAGGATCCACTGCGCGTCGTCTTTTCCCGCAATGCCACCGAGGCGTTAAACTTGGCCATCAACGGTATCCTCCGCCCGGGGGATCATGTCATTATCTCCAGTATGGAACACAACTCGGTGATGCGTCCCCTTCGCGCCCTTGAAAAAAGGGGAGTGGAGATAAAGGTCCTCGCCTGCTCTCCCGAGGGGGAACTTAATCCGCAGGAGGTTGAACAGGCCATAAGGGGAAACACAAGGCTCATCGTCATGAACCATGCCTCGAACGTGGTGGGAACCTTGATTCCCCTTGCTAAGGTAGGAGAGACCGCATGCCGCAATGGAGTGATATTCTGCGTGGACGCCGCCCAGACAGCCGGGGCCTATCCCATTGATGTTGAAGATATGAAGATTGACCTTCTCGCCTTCACCGGCCATAAGTCCCTCTATGGACCTCAAGGGACTGGAGGGCTTTACATTCGGGAGGGGCTCGAAGGGGTTCTCGAACCACTTATGAGGGGAGGAACGGGCAGTCGTTCAGAGTTTCAGGAACAGCCTGATTTCTTACCCGATAGATATGAGAGTGGGACGCCGAATACTGTGGGGCTTGCCGGGCTTTCCGCTGGTGTGCGCTTCGTCCTCTCCCAACGTATAGTGCAAATCCGGGCAAATGAGGAGGCGAAAACTCAGCTCCTTATTGGGGGACTTGAATCGATCTCCGGGGTTGTCCTCTACGGGTCTAGGGATGCAAGGAAGCAGATCGCGGTGGTTTCCTTTAATATCGCTGGTCTCACCCCTTCTGAGGTGGTTATGGAGCTTGAAGAGGAGTTCCAGATCCTGTGTCGCCCAGGGCTTCACTGTGCACCCGCTGCCCACCAGACAATAGGCTCTTTCCCCCAGGGAACCGTACGTCTGAGCCCTGGATACTTGACGACGGAGGAGGAAATACATGTAATCCTTGAGGCGGTGGGAAAAATTGCCGCTCGGGTAACCGAAGGGGGTGTAGCACATGTCTAAGGTATAGTAGATGCGCGGGGGCTCTCATGTCCACAACCAGTTGTTCTGACGAAGAAAGCTATTGAAGAGACGGGCGAGGTTACGGTAGTCGTGGACAATCGTATGTCCAGGGATAATGTACACCGTATGGGTGAGAGCCACGGATGTGAGGTGAATATCGAAGAGAAGGAGGATGGAATCTACATCCATATAGAAAAGCGTACCGCGGCCGATGTTGTCCCTTCAGCGACCCCTGCAGCCGGAACCACCGTGCTGGTGATCCGAGCGACCATATGGGTCGAGGAGAGAAGGAACTGGGAGGCATCCTTATACGGGCGCTTCTCCATACCCTTACCGAAGTCTCAACCCTCCCGGATAAGATCATTATCTTTAACAACGGGGTAAAGCTTACCACTGAGGGTTCCGAAGTGATTGAGGACTTACGAACACTCCAGAAGGGGGGCGCGGAGACTATGCTTTCGGCTGGCTGGTTAATTACCGTGTAATCCCGGTGGGAGGGACCCAATGTCGGGCGAAAAGTTCCCAGGGGGACAGAAGGCTTCCTACAGAGTGGTTCTCTTCTATTCTACAAGTGGAACGCTCGTTGCCGAAAAGATCCTCAAAAGGGAGCGAATCGAATATAAGCTCATCCCAGTACCCCGCCATCTTAGCTCGGATTGCGGCATCTGTCTGCGTTTCCTCAGAGAAGACGAGGGAAGGGTGATGGAAGCCATTGGCGGGAAAGTAGAAATTCAGGATATTCATTCTCTCTAGATATATTGATAACGATCGTGCAGTTACGGGACTATCCCAATTGGATTGACTTCGCAGAAAACGGCGCTGTGCCGATGCTCATTTCATTTCCGGCTCTTCAATCTCGGCGGGAAACAGGGAAAAGGGAACTCGTTTCCCTATTATTCATATGACCTACCCCATGTATATTTTTTTCGATACGAAACTCACTCGTGAAGTGAGATGCCGTATAATTGATAAAATAGTGTGTTTTGCTTGAAAAATTCAGTACTACGAGTAAGCTTCAAGGCAGACGGGACCGAGACAATCCGCCTCCCGTACGATCCAAATACGGTTAAAAGGGTTATCTCGTGCAATACATCATCGAAGCGGAAAACTTGAGGAAGAGATTCGGCGATGTCGTGGCTGTCGATGGCGTCTCCTTTCGGGTGGTGCCGGGAGAGTGCTTCGGCATCTTGGGACCTAACGGTGCTGGAAAAACATCGACCATTCGCATGATATATGGCTTTTCGCCCATGACGGGCGGTCATCTTAAAGTTTTTGGCCTCGACATTCAGGGGGAATTGCGGGCCATCAAATCCCGCATTGGGGTTTGTCAACAGGAGAACACCCTGGATCCTGACCTGACGGTTCAGCAAAACCTGGAAGTCTTCGCGCGCTATTTCGATATCCCCAAAAACGAGGCGCGTGAAAAGGCCCGAGAACTTTTACAGTTCATTGCGCTCGACCACCGCAAGAACGCAAAGGTCACCGAACTATCAGGTGGGATGATGCGCCGATTGGTCCTCGCACGCTCACTCATCAACGATCCAGAACTCCTGATCCTGGATGAACCCACAACCGGCCTGGACCCCCAATCCCGGCATCAGGTTTGGGAAAGGCTGGAAGAACTCAGGTCGAAGGGGCTCTCCATCTTGCTGACCACCCACTATATGGATGAAGCCTCTCGCCTCTGTGACCGACTCATTATCATGGATCATGGCCGAATTCTGGTTCAGGGCAAACCCCTTGAGCTTATCAGAGAACACGTTGGGTACGATGTCATCGAGGTTGCGGGCCCAAACAGTAAATTGCGCGCATACGTCCAATCCCGGGGTCTTGAACATGAAGATCTGGGCCATCGCCTGATCGTCTACGGCCAGGAGGGCGACACCCTCTTTCGCACATTAAGCAATCAATACTGTCGAGAGGGTTGCACCTTACGCATGGCAACCCTTGAGGACGTCTTCTTAAAGCTCACGGGGAGGGAACTAAGAGAATGAACGGAATAATCTCAATCAGTCTATCCAAGCGGTTCCTACGGGTTTGGCAGCGAAACCTGACCGTTTATCAGAGGATTTGGAAAATCAGTTTTATTCCACCCCTGCTTGAGCCACTTTTTTATCTGTTGGCCTTTGGTGTTGGGTTGAGCGCCCTGGTAGGAAGCATTCTCTATCACGACCGGGAAGTGTCATATATCAATTTCATCGCTCCCGCCTTGATCGCGATTAACATAATGTACAACGCCTTTTTCGAGAACACCTATGCCTCTTTTGTGAGAATGTATTACCAGAAAACCTTTGACGGAATGATGGCAACACCTCTTTTCATCGAGGAAATCATTGCCGGGGAAATTATCTGGGGGGGAACCAAATCGGTCATTGCCACGGCGATCATGATGGGGGTCATCAGCTTTTTCGGCCTTATTCACTATCCTCACGGCCTTTTACTGTTACCTTTGGCTTTCCTGGGCGGCATAGCCTTTGGATCTATCGGCATGTTCTTCACGGCCATTGTGCCGAGCATTGAGACGTTTAACTTGCCGATATTTCTCTTCGTCACTCCCATGTTCCTGTTCAGCGGCACCTTTTTCCCGATTGAGAACCTACCACTATGGGCCCAAAAGCTCGCCATCCTCCTCCCCTTGACCCATCTCGTCAAAC
This sequence comes from Syntrophobacterales bacterium, assembly GCA_020346125.1. Classification (GTDB taxonomy): domain Bacteria; phylum Desulfobacterota; class BSN033; order WVXP01. The sequence continues at coordinate 1,978,386 of CP070774.1, forward strand.
TCACACGGTCGTTCAGCTTTGGGCTGATAGGTGCTGAGTTGTTGTGGAATTTCACCTATCTCTTGACTTTCTGTCTTATCTTCTTCCCTTTAGCCCTTTTCAAGATGCACCATCGATTAATCAAATGAGATCGAAATCACGCAGTTTGACAAGCTCTCGTGCATTTTGATAGGCTCTGTGGGAAGGCAAATACCGTAAATTAGGACTAGAGTTTAAGGAGAATACCATGGAGGTTATACTGCTCGGCACCGGAATAATGGGGCGGCCCTTAAACTCGCCATGAATCAGCTCATCGCCTCCCTTACGGCTGCCTTCGCACTCAGCCTCGGCTTTGTGAGGCAAAAGGGAATCGACGTGGATCTCTTTATGCGGATCCTCCGTGAGAGCTTCCTCTATCCGCCTCAATTCGATAAAAAACTTGAACGAATGACCTCGAAAAACCATTCGAATCCCAGTTTCCCCACGAAACACCTCTTCAGGGATATCGACTTATTTCTCAGCGAAGGACAATCCATGAATATCGAGACTTTCGCTCTTGAGGGAGTCCGTCGCTTGCTGACAATTACCCTCGATAAAGGATATGCCGAGGAAGATTATTCCGCCATTTTTAACGCCATTATTCATGAGGAGGAATAGTCGATCTTCAAGAGGTTTGAGCATGGGACCCTCATCGCGGGAAAATACGCCGATGGACCCCCGTAATCTCTCCCGTAAACCTCTCATTCCCTGGCTGCAAGCAGAACGTCCGATAGACTGGAAGAGACAGTTCGGACGTAAGGCGATCCTTGAAGTGGAAATCGGTTTTGGATACGGTGAGTTCCTGGTTACATTAGCCCAAACACACCCAGAGTGGAACTTCGTGGGCCTGGAGGTGAAGTGGGCATCGATCCAAAAAACACTCCGGAATATCGCTCACGCAAAAGTATGCAACGTCCGATTGATACAGGCAGAAGCACGAGTCGCATTTGATCGGCTCTTTTTACCGCAGTCACTGCATCGAATATACGCGCTTTTCCCGGATCCATGGCCCAAGAAGCGACACGTAAAACATCGCCTCTTTTCCCATGTCTTTCTCAAACTGCTCAATAGCCGACTCATATGCGGCGGAGAGGTCAGAATTATTACGGACGATGAACCCTACTCAAATTGGATTCTGGAGCAGGCCTCAGGTACCGGCTTCCAAGCGTTTGGTGAATTAATACCCCCTCGATTCGGCACAAAATACGAGCGCAAATGGCACGAAAGCGGGCAGAAGGAATTTTACGAACTGCAGTTGCTCAAACAAGAGCACGTGGAAATCCCGCTGAAGGAGGATATACCGTTGAAGACCTATCACATTGAACATTTTGACCCCGATCGTTTTCAGCCTTCCAACGAACGGGGCAAAAACGTCATCGAGTTCAAGGAGTTTCTCTATGACATAAAACACCGGAAGGGAATGGTGCAGGTGGTTGTTGCAGAGGCGAACTTGACCCAGAATTTCTGGATTGAAATCGGCCAAGACCGGAAGGGCTGGTATATTCGTGTCGGTAAGGGATGTGGGGTAGTGCCGACCACAGGCGTTCAGCGGGCATTGGATTTGGTGCGCGACGCCGCCCACCAGTAGCCACGTTCCCTCTGCGCTTAAAAATCTCTCCGTAATAAGGCTGGCTGAAGTCATAATAGTTGTAACCTGTTGAATTATATCGTAGTCTTTAATCAACTCGAGCAAGGGTGATGTGGAGCACGCTTCCAGGAGATAGTTGCCCATGGGTTCTTTCACGTTTTCGAGGAAGGATCTCGACCAGATAACGGCGCTTGGGATCACGGAACAGCAGGTCGTCTCTCAACTTGAGGTCTTCCAAAGGTCTTCACCCTATGTGCGGCTCAAACGTCCGTGCACCATCGGCGATGGCATACATGTAATACCAGAGGAGGGACTCCTCCCCCTGAGCGAGTATCACCGAGAGGCCGCAAAACGTGGGCGATGCCTGAAGCTCGTGCCAGCCTCAGGTGCAGCCACCAGGATGTTTGAGCTTCCCCTCTGGCTCTACACCCATGAGCCCCGCGTGGAACGGGATGAGATTGCCGGAAGGGCGAAGGCGGGGGAAGGGAAATGCAAGGATCTCCTCGCTTTCATCGATAGGATCGATTGCTTCGCCTTCTTCGATGCCCTCAAGGGAGTCATGGCCAAGGAAGGCCTCGATATCCATGCACTGATGGAAGGAGGCAGATTCGAGGAGATCTTTGAGTATCTTCTGACCCCTCGGGGGCTTAACTACGCCAACCTCCCCAAGGGAATGATTAAGTTCCATCAATATCCCGATGAGAGTCGCACGGCCTTTGAGGAGCACCTGGTGGAGGCCGCGGAATATGTTCGGAGCGCCCAGGGGAGCTGTCGACTCCACTCCACCGTATCTCCGGAACACCGGGAAGGCTTTGAAATGCTTTTAGAAAAGGTGAGGCCCCTTTACGAAGGAAAATACCACGTCCGATTTCAGGTGGACTTCTCCGTTCAGAGGCAGTCTACCAATACCATCGCCGTGGACCTGGAAAATCGCCCCTTCCGTCTAGCCGATGGGAGCCTGCTCTTCAGGCCAGCCGGACACGGGGCCCTCATCGAGAATCTCAACAACCTCAAAGGGGACATCATTTTCATCAAAAACATCGACAATATCGTTCCGGACAGGCTCAAGGAGACAACATTCAAATGGAAAAAGGCATTGGCTGGATATCTCCTAAAGATCCAGAAGAGAATCTTCTCATACATGGAGGAGCTGGCCGGAGGGACTCATGAAGAGGAGTTTTTTCGTGAGGTCCTTGATTTTATCAGGACTGAACTCTTTCTTCCGATTCCGGAAGGCCTGAGGCTCGAATCCATAGAGGGAAAAAGGGGATTCCTCCTGTCGATGCTCAATCGCCCGTTGCGCGTGTGTGGCCAGGTTCCAAGTCAGGGGGAACCCGGCGGTGGCCCCTTTTGGGTCGAGGGAAAAGACGGCGCCCTCTCCATGCAGATCGTTGAAAGGGCACAGGTGGACCCCAATTCCGTTGAGCAACAGGGGATATGGGGTTCGGCGACCCACTTCAATCCCGTGGATATCGTCTGCGGTGTCCGAGACTACAGGGGAAATCCATTTGACCTGAGGCAGTATGTTGACCCCTATGCGATCGTGATCACCACAAAATCGAGGGATGGTCGCGAGCTCAAGGCCCTCGAGCTTCCCGGGCTCTGGAACGGGGCCATGGCCGGCTGGATTACCGTCTTCGTGGAAGTTCCGCTCATCACTTTCAATCCGGTCAAGACCATGAACGATTTGCTCCGCAATGAACACCAGCCCCAATGAATAGAAAAAGGGGCCAGCCAATGAGTATTAGTCCCTTAAAGTCATATGTCCGTGCCGATGGTATTCCCATTGACACAATGACATCCCGATAACGTGATCATTTGCTCGTGCCACTTCAATGGGAGACAGAGGGTTCTTTCTCCATGTATGCTGACTCGACAGGTGTTTTCCCGGCCTTGATCCTGATCTTTTCCAGTCCGTTCATCTTTTTCTCACTGCTTCTGATTCTGGAGTCAAGAACGGATTTCACGCCCAAGAGGACCTCTTTTCTTCTTCGTATTACGTATTACCCTGTTTAAAACCTTTTATGGATCGCTATTCAGTTCCGAGAACAGGGAGAGAAGGTAAATGAAAGGGTTCTCGCTAAAAGGTGATAGGATGCATGGCAAGCATAACTCTTTGACTGGAGTGAGATGGCGATCGAGGAAGGGCGATCTTTATGACAGGAAAACGCTCCAGTGAAAAATGAGATCACTTGTCAAGGGACCCTATCTTCGATACCATAGAGGAGATCTTAAGTATTCTCATCGGGGAAATAGAAGAACATTTAACCCACGTGCCCAGGAATAGAAAGTATCCCATTAAGGAGGCCATAGCCATGGATCAATCGTTGAGGGAACGTTTGAGGATCCGGTCATCAGTCCTGGATGAGGTGAATCGATTCCTTCTGGATTCTGACAATTCGGTGATCAATGCGGTACTCCGGGTAGTGGAGAAATACGGAACCCCCGAGGAAATCAACGCCAAAGCCCGGAGGGCCCAACAACTCCCGCATCTCCTTGGGCGGCTCCGCCAGCAAAACTCTCCCTATGTGAAAGACCTGGAATGGCTCATGGCGGAACGGGACCGGGGCGCTTTCATCTCAATCGCCGATTTCCGTCGCAACGTGCTTGGAGATCGGGTTGAAGACATGACCTTTGATGAACGACATGCCGTCACCCTTGAGATCAGCGCCCTTCAATACTTTCCATGGCTCATCGTTGAGGCCAAACGTGCTATTGAACACCAGGAGGTTATGCCCGCTCGATACATCCGGGTTCGCAAGATGAAGGAGCAGGAGGCAGACCAGGGGGAGGTCCTCGCCATTGCCGCCGCTGTGCAGATCATCGGGTCCACTTATGTGGAAACCCTCGATACGAAGGGCACCGACGGATCCAATGTTCACCTGGGAGGGCCGGATACCATCACGGGTTACTTCGGGGGGGTCGGGCAGCCCAATGAGCACGCCCTGAAATGGATTGATGAGTTCCTCTACTACTACACAGAATATGGTATCCGGGAGGTACTCAACATCAACCCCGGCACCGTACTTCTGGGTTATATCCTCCATAAGATTGGAATCGATATGGAGTTCAAGATCTCGGTCTTCATGGGTAACGACAACCCTTACGCCGTGCTCTGGACCCTGATGAACGCCCGGCTTTTCTCGCGGGAAAACCGCTCAACCCCCTTGGTCGGCTTCAATTTGAGCAATTCGGTAAACTCCCAGACCTTGAAGCTGAGTGGTGAGGTCCGGAGGATGCTTGATTTTGAGGATCAGGTGCGTATCGAGCACCACATTACCGAGACCTGGAAGAGCATTGTCCGGCAGCCCTATAACCGACGGGATGAATTGCTGGAAGTGGCCTCACATGTGCCCAATATCTCGGCCAAGCACGAGGGAGGGGATCCCGAGATTGAGGCTACACGGAAGCATCCCTCGGATATCCTCGACTATTTTCGGGACAAGGAGGATATCCTTTCATCCGGTGACATGCCACATCTAGAGCTGAATTACCTGGACAAGCACGCGGCAGTAAACAGCACGGCACGGGCCCTCACGGAAAAGGGGCTGGTCTTCGTGGCGGCTTGGAACCTTCATGCTCGAGATTAGTTAATAGTTATGAATTATGAATTATGAGTTATGGATTAATAGTTACTAGGTGTGAGTTAGGAGGTGAGAGGTTAGGGGTAAAAGGCAAATAAAAAGGGGGGCGAAAAGGGAAAAAGAATTTTTGAAAGGAGGGCAGTGGTATGAAAAAGAGACTCATTGAAATGGTTGAGAAAGGTATGACTGCTAAGGAAGTTAGAAAAGCATTAGGCATCAAATCAAAGGCTCCGTTGAGAAGAAGGTATTATGATGCTTTGGTCAAGGCCGGAAGGATTAAGGATATTTTGACGGAGAAGGAGGTTAAAAGGGCAAGGCCTAAGAGAAGGGCGTTGACCATTGGTAAAAGGGGGACCATTCTTCTCAGTAAGGCGTTACTGGTTGAGCAGCTTGGATTCGAAAAAGGAGATAAGTTCACGGTTGCCAAGAGAAGGGACAGCATTATCTTGAAGAAGACACCGTAGAGAGTTGTGACCGAAAGGAGAAATATGGGGTGAAACGAAGTGCAACAGGATATACTGTAATAGGCGAAGTATGACGTAAAGTGAGCAAACAAAAAAATTCATCGAACGTTTTTTCTAATGATAAACATTATATTCTCATCATTCCAAATAATATTTTCCGGGCTCTCGAAATGGCGAGTAATATTTCCCTGAAATTTCCTTAAAGCCTCTTCAAACTCCTTTCCATCATAGAGGTAAAATGTAGAATAATGATGATGTGTTGCTTGTGTTATGAGCCACTCTAATTTTGCAACTCGTTTGTATTTGAAATACTCAATGGATTCTAATAGGAGGATTGGTATCTTCTTTAACAGTTCTTTGAATTCGTTTATTTCATAGAGCCGATTCTCCTTCTCATGGAATTGAGGGAAAAATCTTCCCCAAATATTCCTTTTATTTTGGGTCCGTAACCGAGTGTAGATAAACAAATACCCATTATCTCTTAAGATACGGGCTGTTTCTCTTAGGAAATCCAAAAATTTGAAATGATGTACGGCATTGAAAGTGACTATGGCATCCAAGGAATTGGTTTCCAATGGTAAGGCCATTGCTGATGCGTTTATTACTTTAAAGTTTTTGATCTTGTACTGTTTTAGATTCCTTATAAGTTCACTCAACATATTTAAATTATAATCAATACAGGTGAGATAGAGCCTCTTTTTTAGATGACGGAATAATTGCATATCATATCTCCCTACTCCACAACCAATATCTGCTGCTTCAATTTTCGGGAAATTCTGAAGTTTCTTTTTGATAAACGATACTGGTTCTAAATCCGTGGTTCTTATGTCCTCGTATCTGTGTGCAATTCTCGAAAAATGATGATGAATCCTTTCCATAATGCGAAATTACCTCTGATATGCCAGACTCACTCGAATCTCCCCTTGAAAAGGGTTTACCGTGTATTATTTTATCGAATACAGATTTTGTGTCAAACTGAAAAAAACGGAGTTGTTGATCAATGTAACTCATTGAAAATACTGGAGTTAAACTCATATTACGGAACTATAGTCCATGACCAGTGGGGCCTATCTCAGGCATGTCCGTTCTTTTCTACAGCCAACGGGAAAGCCTGAAAGGGAGATCTCCAGAGATCTAATACGAATAAGATTTACATTTCATTGATTTTCAATAGAGGTTTCCCTGATGGGAACGGAGGAAACCAAATCAATGAGGTGGAGGCCACCTCGGTAATGTTTATGGTTCCCGATTTTAAAAAGGGGAGTGGGTTCCTCGATTGACACACAAGCCCCTTTTCCCTATAATCGCGCTATCCAAAAGCGAGTTCTTCCCATTTCAATGTTACAGAAGTTGCCAGAGAAATTACTCCCCTGTATGTGAGATTGCTCATTGACTCCGAGGGCATGTCAGAGTTCCCGTAACAGAGAGATGATCTTTTCATGAAAAATACGCAAAAGGAGAAAAGACCTCTCAAATCAATAGCAGGTGATTACTTTACCTATATCGGAAGGCATCTCCCCCAGCAATGTGCCAGTGATGAATTCTATTTCCTTCCCCGCGCTGAGGTCGCCATTCAACATCTAGACAGTTTAGATGATCTCACCCCGGGGATAATTCAGGACCATATTCGATATGTGCAAGGCCTTTTGAGTGAAATCTCAGCGGATAAACGAGATGACCTGGAGGAAGAAATAGATCGGCTCCTTCTCAAGCAGAGCATGGAAAGCTTTATCAGGGAGTTCGATGATGCAGAGGGCTGGCGAAATGATCCAACCCTCTATGTGAAAATCCCCCTCTTTGCAATGGATCAGGTCCTTTCCCGACGAGATAGTACACCAGACCACGTAAAGGCAAATCTCTCCACCATTTTCGCCCAAATTCCCTCCTTTCTCCGTTTGGCCGTTAGAAATCTCGGTTCCCCTCCGGAAATTTCCCTCCAGGTTGCCTTAAATATGGCCCAGGATGCAATTCATTTCCACGGCCGTGACATCCGGTCCCTTATTGAGGAGAGGATCGGGGAGAATACGGAGCTTGTCGCAAAAAACAGGGAGGTATTGGAGGCATGGGAACGATACAAAAGGGAGTTGCTTCACCTCCCCTCCAGGAAATCATTTGCCATCGGAGAGGATGGCCTCGAGAAAATCCTTGCTGTCAGCCTGGGCTATCCAAGACATCCTAAAGAGATCCTGGAGATCGCTCAACACGCATATCAAGAGACTCAGAAAGAGATCCGTAAATTCGCCAGCAACATTGACAGCCGAAAGACCTGGGAACTCATCGTATATGAACAGCTTCCCTCTATATGTTCCCCTGAAGAATTTCTACGATTATTTCACAGGGAAGTACAGAGCCTCCGCCGTTTCTTTTACTCACAAGACATTATTACCTTCCCTTCCGGAGAGAAGATCGCGGTTCTCCAAACCCCAAACTATCTTAAATCCCTCAGGGCTACGGCTTCGTACAGAGCCCCTTTGACCGGCAATACGAGGGGCCATGGCATATTTTACATTACTCCCGGAAGAGAGGACCTGGAGCTGATATCCAGCCATCGTCCCTATTTATCCGCTCATGAGACTTATCCCGGCCACCATATTTTGGATCATCTTCGGATCCATCATTCAAACCCGATCCGCCGCCAGATCGAATCACCTCTCTTTTACGAGGGATGGGCCTGTTATGGAGAGCAACTGTTAAATGAACTGGGATATGTCAAGGATCCACGCCAGCAGCTTATCCACCTGAAACGCTTACTCTGGCGTAGTCTGAGGGCTGTAGTGGATGTAGAGCTTCAGACGGGCAAAATTACCTTAGCCCAGGCAGCCAAGAAGATGGAGACCTTTGGGTTTTCCGCCAAGAGGACGCAACGTCAGATGCGCCGTTTTGCCCTCACCCCAGGATATCAATTGTGTTATTTCATGGGGATGTACGAAATCAATCGGTTGCGCAAGCAATTTTCCTCCCGATTAGGTCCAAAACCTTTCCACGACATACTCCTGGGTGGGGGTGAGATCCCATTCCATCTTGTGGAGAAGAGATTGGAGGCCTCTCTGGTATAGCCTTTTAATGAGGTATAGGAGAGAATGCATGAGAACGGTTAAGGGCTATCACGGCGAGTGGAACATGGGGAGTCCCGGGGGCTGGGAATATCAGCGCCTTGCACAACTCCTGGGAAAAATGGCGTGGGATTTGATTGTAGAAAACATTGATGTGGGAGTTGATATCGATTTCGAACAGCCCCAGATAAATGCCGTACCCGGATTTGCCCGGATGATAGTGCGAGCCCACGAGAATTGCCACGGCAGAAATCCCGTGCACGCCGTACTTCTCGCGGAAACGCATACCCTTGACGTTGTGCTGGAAAATAAAAACTTTGTGGATTACTTGAACACGCTGGAAGGCGTTATGGCCTCCCTGGCTGGGCCAAGACACCTCTCCTTAAAGAATGGAAGGGTGTATTGCAGGGGAAAAGAAGCTACGGTTATTTTCATGGATTTCAACATGAAAAGCCTGTTCAAAATCGCCCACAGTGAGGATATCAGGCCAATCAAGGAGGCAATCAGCCAGGGCATGGTGGTGAATCCCCGTGGAATGGAACCCCTTGGTGCCAAAGGGCTATTTGAGGTGATCACAGAGAGGTATCGGGACCAATTGAGCGAGGATACGCTGAAACATACACCCTGGACCCGGCAATTATATCCCCGCAGCACGAGCGGTCCGGAGGGGGAATCGATTGAAGACCTGGTCGCCTGGGCTGAAGAACATTGGGATGATCTGGTACTGAAGCCTGCACACGGGTACTCAGGCCACGGGATATCCATAGGATATAAGAAAAAGAATCCCAAGAAACATATTCAATCAGCCCTGGATGCCGGCGACTACATCGTCCAGCAACTCGTTCCCCTGGGACTCTGGTCCGAACGGAGCACTTGGCCCCATCCCGAAGAGCGAAGCCTGTTTCTTAGGGAGTGGCAGACGGATTTCCGCTGTTTTATGACGGACGAAGGGCTTCAGGGATTTCTGGCTCGCTTCGGGGGCGTTCCCACCAACGTGGGGTCAGGCGGTGGAATCCAACCCATTGCCCTTTTAGTGAGCCATATGACCCCCCGTGCGGCAGTGGACAGAATTAATGAAGCTCTGCTTCAATTGGGCTATCAGGCTTTTACACAGATCCAGAACGAAGTTAACCGAAAGGCAATTGAGATGGGCTTCACGTATCTTTTAGGCCCGATCATGATCATGCTCAGGCCCAGATTATTGACCGTCGATCATATCGTAGACCTCAGGCAATATGCTCATAATCTATGGCAGGATGCGATCAAACTGGAGGAACTCTGGCTCGCAGGAAAATTGGACGATGTGGTGCAGGTGCCGGAGGAGGAAAAGGAATTGGCCCTCAGTCAACCCTGGCGAGGCAGTCCGGCTCTGATGGTCTCCGACGGCCTTTTCAGCTTCGGCGCGGACTTGATGAATGGGGAATAGCAAATGGGAGGAGTAGATCCCGACTGGTGGAAGAAACTTTTCGATGAGACGTATCTGATCACCGATGCCCGCACGGTATGCGACGAAGGACTGACCTGTAAGGAGGTAGATTTTCTGGAGCAGGTCCTTAAGCTCGAAAAGTCGTGGCCTATCCTGGATCTCTGCGGGGGGCAAGGGCGCCACTCCCTGGAACTTTCCCGCCGGGGGTACCAGGACGTAACCGTCCTGGATTACTCCACGGTCCTTATCGATCTGGGGAGGGAAATGGCCCAAAAGCAAGGTCTCAATACCCTGTTTGTGCGAAAGGACGCACGGGATACGGGTCTCCCAAGTCAGAGGTTCAGGGTCATCATCGTCATGGCCAGCTCCTTCGGCTATTTTGTTGATGAGGGCGAAAATCAGAAGATCCTTCGCGAGGCGTTTCGATTACTTGTGCCGATGGGTTTGCTCCTCTTAGACCTTCCTCACAGGGAGCATGTAGTGAAGAATTTCGCCCCTCAATCCTGGCATGAGGCAAATGAGGAGATCGTGGTCTACCGAAAAAGGAGACTGGATAGGGATATCGTGTACGGTCGGGAGATGGTCATTTCCAAAACCAAGGGTATGATCCGGGATGCAACCTACTGCACCCGCCTTTTCAGCCCGGAGAAGATCACCACAATGTTGAGATCAGCCGGTTTTGCCTCGGTCACCGTCCAAAAGGACTTCGTTTCCC
>CP070774.1:1989333-1995231 GCA_020346125.1 Syntrophobacterales bacterium
TCTCAGCGGCCCATCTTCGATAAGGAGAGGTGTATCAAGTGCGGGGTTTGCTGGATATTCTGCCCCGATTGTGCCATCCGATTCGATGCTGATGGATATGCGGAATCGAATCTCGATTACTGCAAGGGCTGTGGAATTTGTGCCAGGGAGTGTTTGCCCGGGGCCATCACCATGGTAGATGAGGAGGAATAGAGATGGGAAAGAGAGTAGGCATGGAGGGCTCCTTTGCAGCCAGCGAGGCGGTGAAGATGGCCAACGTCGATGTGATTGCGGCGTACCCCATCACGCCTCAGACCCATATCGTTGAGCGTCTATCGGAATTCGTCAACAACGGAGAGCTGGATGCTGAGTTCGTCCCGGTTGAATCGGAACATTCGGCCATGAGCGTCTGCGCGGGAAGTGCGGCTGTGGGTGCGAGGAGTTTTACCTGCACAAGCTCTCAGGGGTTGATCCTCATGAGCGAGATTGTATATTGCACTGCGGCAATGAGGCTTCCAATAGTCATGGTGATTGTCAATCGCTCTCTTTCCAATCCCATCAGTATCTGGAACGACCACACTGACGTCATGTCTATTCGGGATTGCGGATGGATTCAGTATTTCGCCGAGAACGGGCAGGATGTTTTGGATCATGTCCTCATCAGCTATCGGGTGGGGGAGGACAGGGATGTTATGCTTCCGGTAATCGTCAATATGGATGGATTTAGCATAAGCCATGTCATCGAGCCACTGGAGTTGTTGGATCAGGAGACCGTGGACAAATTCCTTCCCCCCTATAAACCTGGCGTCGTTTTAGATCCCACTCACCCGGTAACCATGGGGGCTATCGTTTTACCGACTTGCTATACGGAGGCAAAAAAGGCCCAGGATGAGGCGGTGAAGGCATCCATGCCCACTATCCTGAAGGCTTGGCAGGAGTTCGGGGATTTATCGGGCCGTTACTACCATCCCATCGAGGAGTATCGGACCGATGGCGCAGATGTATTATTGGTGACAATGGGCGGGATCGGGGAAACTGCCATGTGGGCCGTGGACCAGATGCGAGAAAAGGGACGTCCTGTGGGGCTCCTCAAGATCCGCCTGTGGAGGCCCTTTCCCTTTGAAGCATTTCGCAAGGCTGCTGAAAAGGCGAAAATGCTGGTGGTTGTGGATCGGGCGGTCTCCTACGGGGGACCCGGTGGACCGGTGGCCAGTGAGCTGAAGTCGGCCCTTTACAATGAGCCGAAACGACCCCCCGTGGTGAATTTCATCGCCGGGCTTGCAAGTCGGGATATAGCCCCATTCGATTTTATTGCGATGGTGGATAGGGCCGAGGGGACCATTAAAAAGGGAATGGGCCCCTTATATGAGATCTATGGAGTGAGGGAATAATGGAAAAGTTGAATGTATACGCGGCGAAGTTAGTCCCGAAAAACGAGAATTTCACTCAGGGTCATCGGGCATGTCAGGGATGTGCCGAGGTCTTGGCGTTGAGGCATATCGGGAAAGCATTGGGGAAGAATGTGATCATCGCCAGTGCCACGGGCTGTATGGAGGTGGTATCATCACCCTTTCCCTTTACATCTTGGGATGTGCCCTGGATACATGTGGCCTTCGAGAATGCGGCTGCGGTTGCCTCTGGCGCAGAGAGCGGCCTAAAGGCTTTGATGAGGAAAGGGAAAATATCCCCGAGAAAGATATTCGTCCTCGCTCTGGCAGGGGATGGGGGGACCAACGATATCGGGCTTCAAGCCCTTTCCGGTGCTTTGGAGAGGGGACACGATTTCCTCTATATCTGTACCGACAACGAGGCTTACATGAATACGGGAATCCAGCGTTCCTCTGCTACCCCGTGGGGGGCCTCAACGACGACCTCTCCCGCGGGAAAGGTGATCCCTGGGCAGGCTACATGGAAGAAGAATATGGCCGCCATCGCAGCGGCCCACGATATCCCCTATGTGGCTACGGCATGCCCGAGCTATCCATTCGATCTGATGGAAAAGGTGAAAAGGGGGGCTCGAATCCCTGGACCCGCCTATATTCACGTATTGGCGGTTTGTCCCACGGGGTGGAGGTCACCGCCGGATCTAAGCATTCGATTGGGGAGGCTGGCGGTGGAGACGGGGATCTTTCCCCTCTATGAGGTGGTCGATGGGAAATACAAAATCACCGTGGATGTGCCCGAACTTCGACCGGTGGAGGACTATTTCCGCCTCCAGGGAAGGTTCCGACACCTCACAAAGGATATGATCGATCAAATTCAAAGAAGGGTTCGGAAAGAATACGATAGGTTAAGGAAGAGGGTAGAGATGACAATGGAAGACTGAAGGACACGTGCGGCACCTATCGAGGAGTGTGTTTTCGATGATGTGGGGGTGATATGATGTCAGGAAAGGAGATTGTCAGGTTCAAAATCGATGGTATGGAGGTGGAGGCTGAGAAGGGGCGCTTATTGCTCCCCTCAATTCTCGATTTCGGTTTTGAGATTCCGCATCTCTGCTATCATGAGGCAGTTTCCCCCGGTGGGACGTGCGGACTCTGCGTGGTAGAGCTGACAAAAGACGGTCGCAAAAGGACGGCCATGTCCTGTAAATACACGATTGATGATGGGCTCGAGGTGGTCACCGACACCGAAAAAATTCGCCGGGTACGTCACAGAGCCTGGGAAGTCCTCCTTGCAAGAGCTTCTCGTTCTGAGGTGTTACGGAGGATGGCTCGGGAAGCGGGGGTGGAGAAAACGAGTTTAGAAATGAGGGACGACGAGTGTATCCTCTGCGGTCTGTGCGAGAGGCTTTGTAGAGAGATAGTAGGAGCAAATGCCCTGACCATTACCCGAAAGAACGGAAGAAGAGAGGTGGTACCGGATCCCGAGTCCTGTATTGCCTGTGGGGCCTGTGTCTACGTCTGTCCTGTCGATTGTATCAGAATGGTTGAAACGGAGGAGGAACGGACAATCGTGAGGTGGGGGAGAACCCTGAAGATGAAGAAGTGCACGGCATGTGGCCGTAGTTTTGCCCCATGGTACCAGCTGGAGTACATCAAGGAAAGGGCAAAGCTTCCAAAGGATTTCCTCGATATCTGCCCGGACTGCAGGGGATAGGGTTGTCTTCCCGGGTCTGGGAAGAAGGTGAAGGGGGGAATGGATATGACATTTATGAGATGGGATCCCCTAAAGGACCTGATGGAATTCCAGGAGAGGATGAATAGACTGTTCGGCGAGCCCTTTGCCCGGACTCGGAGGGAAGAGGTGTTCACGAGGAGTATCTGGACTCCCTCCGTGGATATTTATGAGACCGGAGATGAAATTACTATTGACGTTGAACTCCCGGAGATCGATGTGGATGACCTTGCCGTGGATATAGAGGGGAAAACCCTGACCATTAAGGGGGAGAGGTCCCTGAGCAGAGAGGCAAAGTTGGAACAGTACCATCTCGTCGAAAGGTCATATGGTCCCTTCAGCCGGTTGTTCACCCTTCCCGATTACGTTGACCCTGGGGGAATTAAGGGAAGTTATAAGAACGGGATACTTACGTTGAAGTTGCCAAAAAAGGGACCGAAAAAGATCGCCATTGAGGAGTGACGGGGAGGAGATTTCCTCCCTATTTTTTTGGAATCTTTTTCCAGTCATCCAAAAATCGTTCCACGCCTACATCGGTTAATGGATGCTTAGCCAGCTGTTCAAGAACAGTATACGGGATGGTGGCGATGTCGGCCCCCATAAGGGCAGCTTCTAATACGTGGATCGGGTTTCTTATGCTGGCGACGATTACGAGAGTATTAAAATCATAATTGTCATAGATGGCGATAATCTGTTCCACCAGGTCCATGCCAACGTGGGAGACATCGTCCAACCTTCCGATAAATGGGCTTGCATACGTAGCCCCCGCTTTAGCCGCTAACAAGGCCTGAGTGGGGGAGAAGATGAGGGTCACATTGGTTGCAATTCCCTCCGAAGTTAATATCCTCACAGCCCTTAAACCCTCGAAGGTCATGGGTATCTTGACAACGATGTTCTCGTGAATTTCGGATAATGTTCGGGCTTCCGCGACCAAGTCTTCTGACTTGGCGCTCACCGCTTCAACGCTGACTGGGCCATCAACGATTTCGCAGATTTCGGAAACGAGCGGCCGAAAATCCCGGCCCTCCTTTGAGATGAGAGTAGGATTAGTGGTTACTCCATCGATTAACCCCATATCGTGAGCCTTTCGGATCTCTTCAACATTGGCGGTGTCTATAAAAAATTTCATTTCCCTCTCCTTTCATATCGATTTCCCTCCATCTCGTCTCTAAATTTGCTCATGCACTCCTTGCTACAGAAGTAGTAGTCCCTTCCATCAAGGCGGGCATGAATGGCGGAGTCTTTGGGGATATAGGTTTTACAATGGGGGTCCTTCACCATCTCGCTCTCCAATTCCCTTTCCCCCCCACCACGGCCCATCTGCCTTTGCTTCGAGGAAAATATCCACCCCTTGACCAGGTAGTAGAGGAGAATCAGTAAACCCAGAACGATGAGGAACCTCATGATATCCACCCTTGAGGAGCGACAACCGGAGAGAGTTTATAATTCTTAGATATTCTCTCAATTAGTTGGGAGAAAGGGGTCAAGGATTCGAGAATTCAAGGATTCAAGTGTTTCTTTTCTAAAGATTTAATGAGTGCTTTGAGCATTCTTTCAACCTCTCCTATATCACTCTGAAGTTCCAAGATTCTATCATCCTTAATGTAGCCCAAATCACCGGCTAATAGTGTCTGCGTCTCTAATTCACACGTTGAGCCATAAGCTCTGTATAAAGACCTGGTGTATTCTGGAGTCGTCTTTCTCCCATATCCCTCTGCACTATTACAAGGGATAGACATTGCTGCTCTTCTCATCTGTGATGTCACGCCATATATTTTTTCCTTTGAAAATCTTTTGGTAATTTATAATCATTTCACCTGAATCCTTGAACCCTTAACCCCTAGAATCCTTCTATGACACCAACTTTTTTGGAGATGACCCTAATTTTTTGATTCCTTGTTCATCCCCCACATCGGCCATCAATTGGGAAATGGGTTTGTTCAGGAGGGGGTGGATATAGTCCCCCGCAATCTCACATAATGGAACCAAGACGAATGCACGATTTTGTACCTCGGGATGGGGTACCGTCAGTTCTTTACATCGGATTATCTCATCATTTAAGAAGAGGATATCCAGATCGATGATGCGAGGGCCCCATTTGAGAATCCTTTCCCGGCCCATGGATATCTCGATGTCCTCCAGCACATGAAGGAGCTCGTAAGCCGTAAAGCTCGTCTCGATCTCGATCACGCAATTGATAAACCAGTCCTGTTGGGTGTAGCCGATGGGCTCCGTCTTATAGAATGAGGATTGAGCGAGGAGGGTGTTTTCGTTCCATTGGCTTATTTTGGTGATGGCCTGTCTGCATTTTTTTACCTTGTCCCCGACGTTGGAACCGATTCCGATAAAAGCGATATTCCCCATGATAAAGGCGTGTATTCATGCAGGGTTGATTACTGAGAAGACCAGGAATGAAAAGAATGAAGACATCCAGAGGCGGTGTCTATCAAGCCATTATTGGGAACCTAATCTTTGTTTTTGGTCTCCTCCTCGCCCGTTTCAGGCGTTACGTCTATCTCATCGGGGCCCTTGGTTGCCTTTCTGAAGTTCCGTATTCCCTTTCCAATCCCTTCTCCAATCTGTGGCAGTTTCCCCGCCCCGAATATGATGAGGACGATGACCAAAATAACGACCAACTCGGGCATTCCAATGCCGAACATATATTCCCCCTCTTTAATTTTTGTCAACATCAGCGGGCCTCGAGAATCGGAGGCCTTGGAATTTTTGGCGGAAGTGCATGGGAATCGAACCCACCGCGGACGTTTTTAGCGCCCGCCACTGGATTTGAAGTCCAGGAGGCCC
>CP070774.1:1995331-1999253 GCA_020346125.1 Syntrophobacterales bacterium
CTTTCCCACGATGCTTACCGCTACGCCATCCCTATAAATCCTTCCCCCCTCATAGGATTCTATGAGCTCCCTCACTCTCCTCCTGCCCTCCTCCAGCTCCTCCTTGATCCCATCCACATTCACCTCGATTTCTTCATCCGGAAAATCTATTAACGCCTCAACGGAGGCCAAACATCTCACCACCCCTTCCCTCAACCCCTGAATCTCCTGGGAGAGATTGCCCTTTAGTTGTTGGCTGGCCATCTTAAGGCTTTTTGCTGTCTTTGCCCTTATCACGTCGATCACGGCCTCTGCTTGGGAGAGATCGATTCTCCCATTCAAAAAAGCCCTCTTGGTAAACTCCCCAGGCTGGGCTAATCGGACCCCTTGTCCCAACACTACCTCCAAAACCCTCTTCAATACCAAATATCCACCGTGGCAGTTAATCTCTACGACATCCTCCCTTGTGTAGGTCTTCGGTTTCCGCATCAGTGTAAGGAGGACCTCATCCAGGGGCTTTTCGTTCTCCGGATCGACGATTTCTCCGTAATAGAGATGGTGGGATTTTAGGCGAGTAGGTCTCTTCTTGGGGCGAAATAACCTCGTGGCCACCCTCTCTGCCAAGCGGCCACTGATTCTTATGATACCTATTCCGGACTCACCGTGTGGTGTCGCAATAGCCGTAATGGTATCACTTTCGCCATTAAGGAGCATTGTGTGATATGTGAATAGCCCGGGGGAATTCTTTTAGTCCCTTTCTCCCCTCGATTTTGGTGTAATAACGAGTTTTTTATAAAATCCCTCCCCCCTGCCTTCCGTTCGAACATCTTCATCTTCGCTCAACGTTATATGGATGATCCTTCGATCCTGGGAGTTCAGGGGTCCAATGGTTACTGCCTTCCTCATTTTTTTTGCCTTTTCGCTCAGGCGAAGCGCCATGTTCTTGAGTGCCTCAACCCTTCTACCACGGTAATTCTCCGTATCCAAAATAATTTTTTCCCTCGATTCCTTGTACCTATTCGCGGAAATTTTATTGATAATAAATTGGAGGGCATCAAGGGTCTGGCCGTGCTTTCCAATGATGAGACCGCTTCCATCGCCTTTTATTTCGAGAAAAATCTTATCCTCCCTCCTTTGTGCCTCTACATGAGCTCTGATTCCCATCAGCTCTATAATCTCCCCAAGGGTCGTTCTCAGCCACATCAACTCCTTCTCTTTCTCATCCCCCTTCTCTCCCTCATCCTCCTTCTCGTGGATGGACTCCCAATATCCCTCTTTTTCAAACCGAAAGGGCTTTTGAGAGCCATTTGAAAGTCCTCCACTTTCCCCCTCTTCATGAAATTCTTCTCCCCTCTCTTCTTCCTTTTCCAACTCTTTATCCTTTCCTTCCATTTTCGTATCTCGCTTATTTCAACGCCTTGTTTATGAAATACTGTTGACCTATCGTTAAGATATTGGTAACCAACCAGTAGATAACCAGCCCTGCGGGGAAACTCAAAAAGATAAAGGTAAAGATGATGGGCATGAACATCATCATCTTCGCCTGTCTCGGATCCCCCATCGTCGGAGTCATCTTCTGCTGCCAAACCATTGATGCACCCATTAAAAGCGGTGAAATGTAAATCGGATCCCGGTACGATAAATCCCTGATCCACAAGATAAACGGAGCATGTCTCAATTCAATGGAACCCATGAGGGCCCAATAGAGGGCGAAGAAAATCGGTATCTGAACCAACATTGGAAGGCATCCACCCAATGGGTTGACCTTCCTCCTTTTATAAAGGTCCATCATCTCCCTGTTGAGGCGAGCTTTATCATTCTTGTACTTTTCTCGCAGCATCGTCATTTCCGGTTGTACCTTCTGCATTTCCTTCATCGATACATAGCTCTTTTTCGTCAATGGCCAAAATAAGATTTTCAATAATATGGAAATAATGATAATATCCACCCCATAGTTCTCCGTAACCCTGTGGGTGAGATTTATAAAGAGAAGCAATATCTTGGCAATAGATGTAAACCATCCAAAGCGCACAACCTTCTCCGCCCCAACGTTCAATTCCTTAAGAAGATCGATAACCTTCGGGCCGAGATAAAGCTCGTAGGAATATACTGCCTCTCCCCCTCCGGGAATACTGCGCACAGGATATATTGCCCGGCTATACATGAGTTTTTCGTCTTTCATCCCTATTTTCAGTTTTATCCCCTCGGTCTCCTTCGGCACGATAAGGGAGACGAAAAATGGCTTTCTCTTTTTTGGGTCCCGAACGTTCTTTTCACCCATTGAGCTCCCAAACCATCTAATATTACCTGATAGCAATAACTCCTCTTTCTTGAACTTCTTCGCCTTTATTTCGCTCACCTTTCCATCAACCATGGCCACGGGACCAGAAAATGCCCGTGACCCTGACTCCATCATCATCCCAAACCACACCAGTGCGAGCCTCACTTTCCTGGACTCTATCCCTCGGTTTTTAATTCGAACCTCCATGTCAACACGATACTCATTATCGAAAAACCTATATCCCTTAGATATTTCAAGACCCCCAGGAGAACTTCCACTGAACAAAAGGGCTCCCTCGCTTTTATTGCCCCCCAAAAGGATCGAATCGCTGTCAACATCCATGGGGGCAAACCCGACTTTCCCTCCCACATCCTCGACCTCGATTGCCATAGGAAGGTTCACTAACTCCTCGGTTGCCACCAGCTCAACCGGCTCGGGTTTCCCCTCGGGAACCGTTTTCCCTCCAAATCCAAAGAGTCGCTTTACCTTTTTCTCTGTCTCCTGAAACCAGCGGACGAACCGTCCGTGTTCAACGACATTCATGTAGTGATATAATCTCCAACTCTTTAATCGTCCGCCGTAACTCGAGAAGATAGCCGAATATAAGCTCGTCTCAACCCGAATATCCCTGAGCTCCGTCTCCCCCTCTTTCTCGATTTCCCTTGATACAAATCCTTCTCCCTTCCTTTCCTCGGCACCTTCGTATAATTCCCCACCTGCGCTTTTCTCGGATACTTCCGGGGCCGAAGGCATCGGTTCAATCCTCTCTATTTCTTCCCGCTCCCCCTGCTTCTTTGGCTGCTCCCTAAGGGCCCATTTTTGATAAACGATAAGAACGAGTACTGACAAAACTATGGCTAAAATTGCCCTTCTTTCCATGCTGAATAATCCCTCTAGTCTTTTCCCCCATGATCCTGAAATGGATCATAACCGCCGGGATGAAATGGATGGCACCTGAAAATTCTCAGCACCCCAAGCCAAACTCCCCTTAGAATCCCACATTGCTCAATGGCATCAATGGTATATTGAGAACAGCTAGGGATAAACCGGCAGGTTGAACCTAAAAGAGGTGATATTACATACCGATAAAGCCGAATTGAAAGAATTGCTCCCTTCCTGATCCCCAAATTCAATGGCCCCTCAAATAATTGCCCGGCTGATCCAATATGACCTTCAATTCCTCAAATACCTCTCGATATCCCTGGATCTCAATTTTCTCCTTCGCCAAAACAATGAGGTCTGATGATTCCGGTATCCTTCCCTGGTTTATTCTGAAGAATTCCCGAATCAATCGTTTGATCCGATTTCTTGAAACCGCCCCGCCCACCTTCTTTCCTACGACAAGTCCCAATCTCCTTGTATCCCTATCGTTTTTCCTTAAAAAAAGGATAAAATGTTCGGTATCAAACTTCTTTCTCCTCCGGCGATCCTTCCAAAAGTCGACCTTCCCCGCGATTCTATTCTCCCTTCTGAAAGACCTCCCCATCATTAAACGAGACCCATAAAGATATTGTCTCTCCGGCCATCAGACGGCTATCCGACTCCTCCCCTTCCTCCTTCTCCTGTTGAGAATCTCTCTCCCATTTTTACTTCGCATTCGAGCCCTAAATCCATGCTTCCTCTTCCTCTTCGTATTGCTGGGCTGATAGGTCCTTTTCATAT
>CP070774.1:1999353-2002739 GCA_020346125.1 Syntrophobacterales bacterium
CATCGCCTTCCCTTTACAGGTGGGGAGCACATCTGCAACGGCAACGGGATCAGGGCTGTCGATGCATATGGGAATATCCACCGAATCCCCAATCAATTGA
The DNA here is from genome assembly GCA_020346125.1 of Syntrophobacterales bacterium. Taxonomy (GTDB): domain Bacteria; phylum Desulfobacterota; class BSN033; order WVXP01. The sequence goes on from CP070774.1 coordinate 1,999,454, forward strand.
ACCGCCCATTTGAGGGACTCGATCTCCTCCTCCATCAACGTGGCGGTGTTGACATCGATCACATGAGCCCCGGCATTTACCTGATCCCTTGCCTCCTTCGCAATCAATTCGGCATCCCTTTTCCTGAGAGCGAGCTCAATACCCTTCCTGCTTGAATTGATCCTCTCTCCTACCACCAGCATGCTCTTTCCTCCTTTGATCACCGCAAAGAGCCGAATCATGACCTCATAAGCTGCAAAAAGTCCCAGTCGTCTGGTCAAAGATATTCCATCATTTTCGCTATCTTCTCGTAACTCTCCCGCAGTGGGTACTCCGGTAGTACGGAATATCCCTTCGGCAATCGAGAACCAGTCGAATCGACATATCTGAGCCCCGCCATCAAATCTTCCAATCTCCCCTTCGGGACCGTGAAGATGATTTCATCGTCTCCGGCCACTGCTCGATAGTGGTCGCCACGACATGGAATTGCGACCTGACATTCACCGCCCAGTGCAGCAGGCACCACCCCGTAAACGCAAGCAGCATGGCTCGACAGGGCACACTTAAGGTCGTAACCGTCTTTGTACTCCCTCGCCAAGAGGAGCAGGTTCAGCTGAGCTGAATCACCATAAATCATAACGAGATCAGGCTCAAAATTGGTGTTCCTGAGGGGAGCCGAAACCAGACCTACATACCTGCCTACTTCTAAACGGGGAAATTGCTGCGCACAATGGCTTCCAGCTTCCAGCGTCTCCACGTCATGTGGGTAACGATTATGTCCCTCCAAGAAATACTTGAGGGGTTCACCCAGCCCGTAACCGATAACCGGTTCAGGGCACCAGTTGTCCTCTTTCAGCATCGCGAGTGCTATTCCGTCCCGGCGCGAAGTCTGAAACGCCTGGCACAGCGACAGGTGATGGCCAAGATCCCGAAGGGGTCTCTGGACTCCATCAGGGATATCGCCTTCACTTTCGAGCAATTTCAGCGCTAAGGGGAAGGTTTTTAAACGTAGCTGCCTCTCGAGTTCATCGCCATAGCCACGGTAAACTTCAAGATCTGCCATTTTGCCATTACCCCCTTGATTTTCTGAATGGACTATTTCACCCTCACATGGTGCCATGGAGGGTCGATTTAGATCCCGGTGCCGATTATGCGTCTACCTGAGTTCGCCCTTTCTAGCCAAAACGGTAAGATGCTCCTCAGGGGAGAATATGAAAAGGATCTGAAGGCATTTGGGGCATTGTTCATTCAATCCGCTCTACCGCATCATGGTGAGTAATTTGACGCCGTGGTGATGCAACTCCTTGAAGGTAGCTCCCTGGCTGATGAAACGGATTACCTTTTGGGGTTCCACCACTTTGGAACCCGAGATCACATCGATCCCATAATCGAAGAGAACGTGAGTGAGGGGAGTGGTTGGACCGATCAAGGCGACAAAACTTCCCCTGCACCGCGCCAAGAGGTCCTCCAAGGTGTGGTTGATAAACGTTGTCCCCGTAATCCCCACGACATCGCACTGGGGGAGGATTTTCTCAGCTGCTTCCTCCGGTAAATCCCCCTCCAATGGCCGTTTCTCGATGACCCAGAGCTTTTTGGCCGATTCTTTCAACAGCGAAATAAAGGGAAAATGACCCACAACACCCATATTCCTTCCCCTACCCTTTTCCAAGAGGATCTCATAAGCATTGGCCTCAACGCACGTGGATTCATCGATTTCGATGAGGGAATTGATGGCCGCCATGCCGATGGACGCCTCCAAGAGGTTTTCAGACCGGGAATAGAGGGCGAGCTCAAAGGCGCTCTTTTCCGTTAAATGGCCCACATCCCTCACCCCCCTGTGGGGATGACCCTCTTCTTTAACAGTGGAGGCGAGGCCACAAGTTCTGCTCAGCACCGCTGTCCAATTGGTACAGACGTGAATCTCCCGTATCTGCGTCTCCCCATGGGGAAGGGAATCGATCACATCGTCCAAGATTCTCATCATACCCTTTTTCTTTCCCTGTACATGCGATTCGAGTTCCCGGCGTGGGATTATTTCCGTCCCAACTTAGGTTGCGACTTCGTAAAAACTCCTGCGGCCATGTAGCCTGTGGCGGATCCTCTTGTCATTGAGCAGTACTTTGAGATGCTTGACAATCTCTTGTGGATGAAGTCCCAAAATCGTCGCCATATCTTCTGCGGTAAGGGGCCTTCTCTTCAGGGCATCGATAATGCGTGTCTCCACCTCTCCCTTCCCTCCAAAGGACTGGTTTCCTCGATAGGGGGTTATGACCGATGCCTTTGGGCCGAAAATATCTTTGATCTCCCTGAGCCTCTCCTCAGCCACGGGAGAAGCGAAATCCTCCGCCGGAGGTCGATAAACCGTATTGAGCTGGATCTGGTGGGGATTAATCTTTTCCAATACCCGTTTCATTCGTGCAACTTCGGAAGGATCGTCGTTTATCCCCCGGCAGTAGAGGATTTCAATCCAGACCTGCCCTCGGAACTGAGCCCTGAATTCAACTATCCCCTGGATAACCCGGTTGATTTCGAGGGACTCTTCGGGTCGGTTTATGGTTTCATAGACGGTCTTTGAGACGGCATCCAACGAGGGAACAACCAAATCCGCTTGACCCAGATCCCTTTTGACTTCGTCCATAAAGAGGAGGGATCCATTCGTTATGACGGCCACCGGTATGGACGTCATCTCCTTGATTTGCCCGATGATGAGTCCAATCTGGGAATGTAAGGTAGGTTCCCCCGATCCGGAGAAGGTAATATAGTCAACGGGAACATTCATCTGGCCCAAGAAATCCTCAATCTCCCGGATAATCGGTTCGACGGGGATGTATATGTCCCGTTTAACGGTCTTATTGGTCACTCTCCCTAACTGGCAGTAGATACAGTCGTAGCTGCACGTTTTCCGTGGGACAACATCGATCCCAAGGGAAAGGCCCAATCTCCTCGATGGAACGGGTCCGTAAATACACGACATCTTCTCTCTCCAATGAATCTTCTTCGGCAACCCTCAGATTCTTCTCAGGTTTCGAATATCGACCCTACGTGGCCGAAGAAGAATTGATCCCCGAATTCCTGAGCCAACCTTATGGAGGCCTTCATGCCCGTACAATGGGAAACACCAATGTGTTCCACCGCCAGCTTCTTGATGGCCTCAATGGACTTTTCAAGTTGCTCAGGAGTCAAAAATTGCAGGTGTGTTCCTCCCAAAAGGGCGTAAACCTTCTCCTTCCCCATCTTCTCCATGACGTGGTTAATAGTGTTAATCATACCCGCATGGGCGCATCCGAACATGATGACCAATCCCTTT
>CP070774.1:2002839-2006189 GCA_020346125.1 Syntrophobacterales bacterium
TGCTCTGGTTGAGAAGGGAAACGGAAAGGAGGCGATTTCCCTACGAGGGGGGTATCGCCCTCGGCCCCTGCGAAGCGGCCAGGGAGAACGCCTATACCATCGACCCCCTCGGCAGGATTTACAAATGCCCAGGCTCCGCTGGAATGGATCAATTCGTCATCGGGAACATCAACGAGAATGAACTCAATTACCGCAACACCCAGTTCATGACTTTCAATCCCTGCAAAATCTGCGGGGACTGCCCCTACATCCCCCTCTGCGGGGGAGGTTGTCGAATGGGGGCGTATATCAAGAAGGGCGATTTTCAGGATATTGCCTGCGAAAGGAGATACTTCGACAAGGCCGCTGCGGAAATCGTGAAATATGAGTATCTGGCCGGGTGAGTGGTGACTGGCTCAGGGGTTAAGCCAGGGGGTATGCCCGAAAATCAACCAAATAGCTAATCTACCAAAAGGCCCAGTCGTGCCAGGAAAGGGGGTGAAATCACATGAAACTCCAGGTCGTCAAGAAGGGAAGCAGAGATAAGAAAATTTTGTGGTGTTTTTGGATGGTTTTCCGCTAAAACATCCTCTGAGGGGATTGATATTTCTTTCAATCCCCCTTTTTTTAAAAAAATCGGTTGGAAATGAAATTGACATTTCTCGGTATTCTCCATTATATTTTTGGAAAATCCAAAGGGATTAGCCATTTAGAATGGATTTTCCTAAATTTGCATTAATAATCACGATTTCTTTTACCCTATCAGTTACGCCAACCCACTTACTTTCAAATTCGGATCACCAAGGAACGCACGGCGATAGCCTCTTGATCGGAAGTATTTGGAAACCTACCATTATCAATCCCATCTTGACGCACAGCAGTATTTCCGCAGTTTTAAAGGGAATTATTTTTGACGGCTTGATCAAATTGAATGACGAGATGGAACCTGTCCCCCACCTTGCCCTCTCCTGGGAAAATTCACCGGATGGGTTAGTGTGGACATTTAGCCTGAGGAGAGGCGTTAGATTTCACGATGGATCCGAGTTGGCGTCTGAAGATGTTAAGTTCACCTTCGATAAAGTCAATGACCCATCTATCAAGAGCCCGTATCTCAGCATATTTGGGAATATCAAGGCGGTCAGAGCAAGAGACAGATACACCGTGGAAATTCATCTAAAAAATCCTTTTCCATCGCTCCTTTTCTATCTCGATGTGGGTATTTTGCCGAAGCATTTACTCGTGGGAAAAGACCTGTGGAAAGCTGAATTCAATTACCATCCCATTGGAACCGGACCCTTCAAAATGGAGAGGTGGCCAGAAGATGAAATTATCTTGAAGGCTAATGAAGACTATTTTAAAGGCAAACCCCATCTGAGTCGCGTCATAGTAAGATCTTTCAAGGATCAACGGGTGGTCTGGGCGGAGTTGATGAAGGGAACCGTGGACTGTATGTTTCTGACCTATCCGAAGAATTACGATATCATGGAGAAAATCCCCCAATTTAAAGTGTATTCCTTCTTGAATCCCTACTACTATATTATGGCTTTCAATGAGGACAATATCTTATTTAGACAAAAAAGGGTGCGTCATGCTCTCAATTATGCCGTGGACAAGGAGAGGATAGTAGAGAAAGTGCTCCGTGGAAGAGGTCGGGTCTCTTCCGGACCCATCTATCCACAAACGTGGGCATATAGTAAGGTAATCGAACCCTACCCATACGACCCGAAAATGACTACGAAATTGTTGGCAAAGGCAGGATGGAAGGATACCAATGGAAATCACCTGTTGGATAAGGAGGGAAGGGAGTTTGAATTCGTATTATTGATTATTGAAGAGGATGACGTTTCCCGCGCGTGCGCCTTACTAATCCAACAGCAGTTACTGGATATTGGGATTCGGATGACGGTTCGGCCTGTCCCTTTCTCGGTAATGTATGAAAAATTTCTGTCCACGAAAAGATTCGATGCATCCCTATTAACAATGATTTCTGATGACCCTGATAAGAACTACCTATGGTGGCACTCCTCGCAGATTGACGGAGGATTCAATGTATTTTCTTACAAAAACAAAAAGGTTGATGAACTCCTGGATAAGGGGAGGACCACATGGGATAGGGAAGAAAGGAGGGGGATCTATTACCAATTCCAGAGGGAGATCTATGAAGACCCTCCCGGGATATTTCTCTTCTGGAGGGATTACCTGATCGGGATCCATAAGCGATTCAGAGGGGTGAGATTCAGCCCGGCCGGGATATTAAACAACATCAATGAATGGTATGTCCCCAAGGGGGAACAGAAGTACAGGTAAAATGGATTAACATTACAAAGAAAAAGAAGCCCGTAAATGAAGAGAATTTCGACAAAATTGATCATCTTACTGGTTTCCGCTGCCCTCATTCCTCTCGTTTTATTCGGGATATTTTCCATCCTGGCCTCCAGGTCTGCCAACTATCGCTCCATCTCGGAGGGAAACCTGAACGTGGCCCAGAGGGCCGCTGGCCAGATCGAGCTCTATGTTCAAAGTGGCATTCAAATCCTCAAGGGGATCACCGAAAACATCAGCAGAACCCATCTGGAGCCCTGGCAGAAGGAGACCATTATCAAGAACTACGTCATCAACTTCGAACAATTCCATGAAATCTACTTGACGGATCGGGAAGGAGTACAGATAGCCACTACCAAACTAGGAGCCGAACTGGTGGACGGATCGAAGGACCCCGCCGTCGTTGCCGCAATGAAGGGGGAGGTATACTCTTCAGGGGTCTATATCTCGGATCAGTTGGTTCCCATGATGACTATCTCCCGCCCCATTATTCGGCTAAACGAGGTATATGGAACGGTTGTAGGAGCAATTGATTTAATCGACATGTGGAACCTTGTCGATAGCATCCGAATTGGACAAGAGGGGTTTGCCTTCGTCATCTCCAAGGAGGGTATGTTAATCGCCCACGGTCGAAATGATGCCAAGCCGAGCGTTATAAAGCGGGAGAACCGACGCCAATGGGAGATCGCCAAAACGGTCCTATCGGGAAAACCCGGGGTCCTTACCTACAGAAACGAAAGAGGTGAGGAGGTGCTGGGGGTATGTGCACCCATGAAATCCGTCGGTTGGGGTGTGGTCATTGAACAGCCCACCAGGGAAGCATACGCCATGGCACGTAGGATGACCTACCAATTGGTATCCCTCATCATCACCTTTGTGATCCTCATGACCATCATCGGCCTCTGGGGAGGTCGGCGGATCGTCGGCCCCATCCGTGAACTCATCAGGGGGACGAGGGCCGTCTCCACAGGAGATCTGAGCCAGAGGGTGCAGGTGAAGACGAGGGACGAGTTTTCCGAATTGGGGCGCTCCTTCAATGAGATGACCGA
>CP070774.1:2006289-2060380 GCA_020346125.1 Syntrophobacterales bacterium
CCAAAAGAAAAGTTCCCATCTCCCACCAAGTAATCATCATACTTCTCTTTTCCCTTGGAATGGGATTGATAACCAATGCGCTTCGATCACCCCCCCTTCCCTTAATTGGAAAGTGGTTTCAAGGGGCTTTATCGTTAAAAAGGGATTGAGATTCATCCGGGGGCGACAATTGGCCGCCGCTTCTTCATCGATCATGAAATGAGGGTGGTGATCGGTGAGACGACCGAAATTGGAGACGATTGTTTGATCTATACGGGAAGCGGGGAGAAGGAGAAACGCCATCCTATGCTGGGAAACCGAGTTGTGATCGGTTCCAACAGCACTGTCCTCGGGGCTATTACCAGAGGAGACGGGGCCAAAATTGGTTCGGGATCCGTGAATATATATGGATGTCTCCCCTAGTGCTAGCGTTGTGGGAGTGCCAGGAAGGGTGGCGGATTCGGATGCGGCGCTGCCAGTACGACGAGCTCCATTATCACCGAAAAGATCAAGGGAAGGGACATTGAGGAAGCCTTAAGGATTTCAGGTGAAACGGCCAAGGACATATTGAGCCAATCGCCCAAGGATAAGGTTACCTGCTTCACCTTAGCCGCCAATGCATTGAGGCTGGCCATAGAGGAATACCGCTGCAACAAACAAGAAATCCATGAGAAGGGGGGGATGAGTTCGGAGGATCTGAAAAAAGCCATCTCTTGAGCTGGAATTTGTTATATAATAGTATTGGTATAGTTTTTGCAAATTAATAGAATCAGAAGTCAGTAACGGAAAGGGAATCTCAATGAGAAGGATGGTATTGCTGATCGTTATGTTTGGGCTGTTGGCCCTTTGCCAACCCATGGGAGCGGGTGAATTGACGATCATCTATTCCAATGATACGGGTGGAGTAATTGATCCCTGTCCCACTTGAAGGAACAAGTTTATAGGTGGGCTGGCCCGGCGGGTCACCTTTATAAAGGAGCTCAAAAAAGAAGGAAAAGGGGCCCTCATCCTCGACGCGGGCAACCTTTTCTTTAAGGGCAAGGGCTCTCCCTCTTCTCCCGATAAGGATAAAGCCATATTGATCGCACGGGCTTATCACCGCATGGGATATCAGGTCGTCAATATCGGCTCTGATGACCTTTCGGCCGGAATTGAATTCCTGAGGGAATTACAGAGGGAGATTCATGTACCCCTCATATCTGCCAACCTCCTGGATCAACAGGATGGAAAGCCGATCTTCAAATCCCATATGGTATTGGATTTAGGTGGGATAAGAGCCGGCGTTTTCGGCCTGACCTCTGATGTTCGCCACAATAAAGGGGTTACCCCTAAAGGATATGTTATATCCAATCCGATAACGGCGGCGAAGAGGGTTGTGGCCGAACTTGGGAAGGATTGTGATATCATCGTAGCCTTGAGCAACCAGGGCTCTCTTAAGGAATATACCAAGCTCGTTCAACAGATGGAGGAGATTCAGTTCATCTTTGGGAGTGGAGGTAGGGGAACCTATCATCAAACCATTCGATCCGATAGAAACTGGAAGGCATTTCTCTTTCGGGCTCGTACAAAAGGGAGGTACCTGGGAAGGATCGACTTGAAAGTACTAAAGGGATCCCGTGATTTCGTTGACCTCAGCCGCAAGGCCAATATAGAGGGACAAATCAACATGATCGAAAAGCAATTAGATTCCTACCGAAGGGGAACGGGAAGGGCCAAATCCATTCCCCGGGATAAGAGGGAGGAGTATATCAAGAAATTGGAGAAATTTATGAATAGGTCCGAGGCCCGATTAAGTAAGTTGGAGAGGGATGCTAGCTTGAATAGCACCTTTACTAATACTATCGTTCCCCTCGATAATAAGGTAAAGGAGGATCCCGAGATGATAGAATGGGTAGATCAGTTCAAGAGGGGCCAATGAATAGGCGTGAATGTTACCCCCACGTGGGCTTTATGGAAAGAGCGGACAGCGAAATAATCCTCAAACTATGGGAATATAAGAAACCCATGATTACCTATTTCGGTTTTTTCAGTGGGATCTTTTCTTCCCTAAACAACTAATGGCTGCAAAAGGGAAAGTTCCAATCTTTCACCAAGTAATCATCATACTTCTCTTTTCCCTTGGAATGGGATTGATAACCAATGCGCTTCGATCACCCCCCCTTCCCTTAATTGGAAATTGGTTTAAAGGGACTTCGTCATTAAACGTGGGAAGGAATATTTCCACGGTTTCCATAGAGGAGGCCGTGGTAAAATTTATAACCCAGGATGCCCTTTTTCTCGATGCTCGTTCAAGAGCTGATTACCAATTGGGGCATATAAAAGGAGCCTTGAATTTACCCGTTCATGATGAGGATTTCGGCGAAAGGCTTCATGAGTTCGTGTTAGAAGTGAATCATGACAGGGAACTAATCGTCTATTGCGAAGATATCGACCCTACCTTAAGCCCTGAACTTGCCTCCATATTAACAAGCATGGGATACAAGAAGGTTAAAATCCTTGCCAATGGGTGGAGCGAATGGAATGTGGCGGCAATGCCTTTCGAAGTGGATAGATAAATAGATAATATGAAGGGATTGATACGTTCCGTCGTTAACCTTTATACCAGCCCCTATGCTTCCGTCATATTCCGCTGGGCCGTGGGCTTGATCTTCATCTATGCCAGCATGGATAAACTACTTCACCCCTCGGCCTTTGCAGTTGCTGTGTATAATTACAAGATCCTTCCAGGAAGCCTCATTAACCTGGTTGCGATAACGCTCCCCTGGGTGGAGCTGATCTGTGGAATCCTCCTTCTCATCGGTTTGTTTCCCCGAGCAACAGCCCTTATCCTGAGTATTCTGCTCTTACTCTTCTTCTCCGCTCTCTCGATAAGCCTCTACCGAGGCATCGATATCAGTTGCGGTTGTTTCGCAGTAACTACAACTGTGGATAAAATTGGCATCTCCTACATGGTAAGAGACCTTCTTGTCCTGGCGATGAGCGTTCAAATCCTATTCTTCGACGGAAACCTCATGAGCATAGAACGTCTTCTCCCTACCAGTTACCGTTGATTGATACAAATTTCTTGAATTTTTTAATGTCTGAAGTTAACCTTTCGCCATGGTATCCGACGGATAATGCTAATCAGTATGGAGTCAAACATGAAGGATTTTTTTCGAAAATTAGCGGATATTGAAAAAGAGGGAAGACGGGCAGCCCTTGCCATCGTCGTAAGTACCAAAGGATCAACCCCGAGAAAGGCCGGGACCAAGATGATCATTATGGAGGATGGGAGTACCTTCGGAACCCTGGGAGGTGGCGGTCTGGAGAAAAAAGTTATCGAGGAATCCCTCGAGGCCCTGAAAGGGGGAGAAGCGAGACTGACATCCTTTAATCTGGATGGAACGAAGGGAAACCTGGACATGATGTGTGGGGGCGAGATTGAGATCTACATCGAGCCAATTCACCAACCGGAGAAACTCATCATATTCGGTGCTGGTCATATTACAAAGGCTTTGGCACCTCTGATGCAGTCAGTTGGCTTTCGGCTAACCGTGGTAGAAGATAACCCGGAAGTGCTGGGAGAAGATCAGCTTGCGGATATGGAAGGGCTCATTTCGGAAAATATGGAGTCTTATGCAGAAAGGCTTCCCCCTGAAAGCAACACATATATCGTACTTCTTACCAGAGGCTTTTCAACGGACAGGGCCATTCTTGAACACCTCATCGGAAAGGACTTTCGCTATGTGGGGATGATCGGAAGCCGGAAAAAGATTAGGACCATCAAGGAGGAGTTGATCTCGAAGGGAATTGAAAAGGAGTATTTCTCCAAACTCTACGCTCCCATAGGCCTTGATATAGGAGCAGAGACGCCTGAGGAGATTGCCCTCAGTATCGCCGCTGAAATCATCTCTGTTAGAAAAGGCAAGTCCATGTATCGAGGAAAGGGGTAAATTAAACCTTATGAGTCCGGAAATATTCAAAATTGGCCCCATGAGCATCCGATGGTATGGAGTGCTTATCCTTGCCGGGGTGATCCTCGGACTTTTCCTCGCGGGACGAGAGGCCAAACGACAGGAGATGCGCATCGAGGTAATCTATGATCTATTCTATTATATGCTTATAAGCGCCATTGTAGGAGCAAGGCTTTACTATGTCATCTTCTCCTGGGACCTGTACAGAAATAATCTGGGAGGGATCATTGCCTTTTGGCACGGGGGACTCGCAATTCATGGGGCAATTATCGGAGGAACTTTTTCAGCGCTGATTTATACCCGCCTGAAGGGGATTTCCTTCTGGAAGGTTGCCGATTGCTGCGCCCCAAGCCTTATCCTCGGCCAGGCCATTGGGCGCTGGGGTAACTTCTTCAACCAGGAAGCTTATGGAAGGCCGACAGATTTGCCTTGGGGAATTTTCATCGATGAGGCCCACCGACCCTTTCGATATATCCAACAGACCCACTTTCACCCTACCTTCCTGTATGAGTCCCTCTGGGATTTTTGCGTATTCCTCTTCTTACTGTGGGGCAGACGGAAAAAGGGCATAATCCCGGGCGATGTATTTCTCGCCTATCTCATGCTGTATTCCCTCGGTAGATTCTGGATTGAAGGCCTCAGGATGGATAGCCTGATGTTCGCCGGGTTTAGAGTCGCCCAGATCGTAAGCCTTTTTCTCATTCTCTGCTCCTCAATAATCTTGATTCAACACCGTAGGGGAAGACAATAACCTTGCAATCATCACCTACATGCTCGAATCGTTTCCAGCATTGCCTTAGCACATAAGACTTTTATATGGAGGAGGAAAAATCGTCCGGATGGATATCCTTTTCCACCATCCTCACTCTCGGCATGATTTCATCTTTATCTTCGTATTAGATCCTCATCTTCCAAAAATCCTACCTCGAGTATACAGAAGGGAACATCTCATATAAACTCAAGATTCAGGGCCTGGTGTATCTTAATATCTTAAAATAATACATATTTGTATAGGCCTCTATTGATTGTGGTGGAATTATACAGGAGGCGATCTCGGGGACTCTGGCGAAAGGTGAATATTCGTTGAGCAGACTCTCTGAAGACTAGATATGAGCAGCCGTAAAGGGTGATTAGATCTCTTAAATTGACTCATAAATTGAAATATATTATAGTCTACATCACTTTCCTACCCATTGATGAGTGAGAAAAGCGGGTGAAAATAACTCGAAAGTGTAGACCACCAGTATTAGGGTAAGTATGAGATATCTATTATTGAAAATGAGATACCTTGGGTATCATGAGCGAATGGTTATCTTTGTTGTAGGTATTTTGTTACTGCTCCCTTGCATCTGGTCTGAGATGAGCGTTACCGGCCAGGATGAATACTTGCTTTCTCTCCGTACGCCCATGGAAACGCTGGAACGCGGCAGTTGGTTTGTGCCATGGGTGAATGGTGAGCCGCGTCTTAAGAAACCACCTCTGGTTTATTGGGTAATTCTTCTGAGCTACAAGTTGTTCGGAATTAATCTCATTGCCGCAAGACTCGTGGGGGTGCTGTCAGGTGCTGGGCTTGCTCTGTGCTCTTGTCTTTTATATCGAGAACTTTTTAAGAAAAGTGGCATGCTCGCAGGATTAATCACTTTAGCAACCGTAGCAGTTGCCATTGAGGGACGCAGGGCTATGCTTGATCTTCCCCTCGCTTTCTTCACATCTATGGCCGTATATTTTGCCCTTAGATGGGGAAAATCGGGGCGCTTGGATTGGATTTTGTTATCAGCCTTTTCCCTGGGGCTCTCGTTTCTGGTCAAGGGACCTGTAGGATTCATTTTTTTTGGAGCTGCGGCTATTACCGCATTGTTTGTGTTCAGGAAATGGCGTTTCGCCTTTTCACATTGGTCACAAATAGTGTGGGCGCTCGTTTTACTATTGGCCGTCTGTGCCCCCTGGCCACTAATAATGGCCCATCTTTGGCCGAACTTCCTTAGCGTTGTCGGTGGGGAAATAGCTGCCAGACGCTTTGGAAACATACGGGTTGGCTCCCCTCTTTCTACTGTGGGCGCAGCGTTACTTCTTGTTTTTCCCTGGTCGGTAGTATTGATTGCAGCAGTAGTACGTTCAGTGTACTATGCTCAGCAGACCCCGGCCCGTAAAAATCTCTGGCTTGTGGCTTGGTTTCTGGGAAGCATAATTCCGTTCTTCTTCATGAAATCATTCGAGCGGTATTTGATGCCGATTATTCCTGCTGCAAGTGTGTTATGTGCTAACTGGCTTGATGAAGTTGAGGGGATATTGAAAACGAGCCTCTTGCGGATATCCATAACTCTGATTGCATTAGTCGCGGTATTCTTCTGCCTTGCCTTCATATGGTTTGCTCATGGGCTCCCTATCACATTAATGTGTCTGTTCTTCGTGGGTTTGATGTTTTGGGTCACCTTTGCCAGGGGTGATACACACATGGCCGTTGGCGCCGTGGCAGTATTACTTGCTTTGATAATGGGAGGTTTATATCCATTCATGGGAATAAATGCTATGCCACGCGATCTCGAGAAGATCGTAGGGCATTCCCCAGTAGTTGCTTACAATAGCCCACAACCATCCATGCTCTCCATCCGCCTGAAACGAAGCGTCGTTCGAATCCATAAAAAGGATATTCATCTGCTTAAGCACTTCGACGGTTTTGTTTTTATGAGAGAAATTGATGCTGAAGGATTCGAGGCTCTCGCCAGGGAATTAGATATTCATTACGAGAAGACAGGTCAATTCAAGACCTTTTACGCGCGAAAGACATGGGTACGATTTGCCCGTGAGGATGCTACTCTCGATGACTGGAAAAAAGCCATAAAAATGCGATCTATGGAGGATTTGCAGCCCAGCATCTATTACTATCGCGTGTATCCTAAGATACATCCCGATGAATAGATGGGCTGTCATAATTCTCTCTTTTGCCAGTTTCCCTTTGTATGCTTGGAAGATGGGGCGTTGGCTTTCCACTGTTAACCAGGAGCCAGTTAAATTTGCCGCTTATTCACCATTCATTCGGGTCGATAATGATCCTCGCACATGACCGTGGAGTTCATAATCTCTGATTCTGGATTGGGAACGGTCCGTGTGGGTTCAATCTGATTATGTGATGCTAATTTACCATGAATGCTCGGGGAAATTTCCAGAAATGCTATGCATTCGGGAGGACCAGGCAAATTGGGGGATTATTTTCCGACGGACTAATCTGCATCATCTCTCCGTGCGCAGGAAACGCGTAAAGCATGTGGTATTTAATGAAAATTGGATCAACCCCCAAGCAAAAACGCCTCAAAATGATTCCGTTCGCCCCCTCGTCTTCTTTCCTATTTTTGCTCGTTATGGTGGCATGCGACTCGAAGAAAGGACGCTTGAAAAACATGAGTAGAGTACACCTACCACGACCCGAGCAAGAAGAATCTTTCAGGAGGGCTAGCGGATTTGTAATCCCGTTAACGAAAATGATTCTCCTTTCCGAACGAGGCAGTCTATGAGTGCACCTCTATCCCCCGAAATTTCCATAATCGTCCCTATTTACAATGAGGCGCCGAATCTCCAGTTGCTTATTGAAAGCATTCTGGATGTCATGCGTCCCATGGGACGTCCCTTTGAACTTATTTTGGTCGACGACGGAAGCACCGATGGCGGTCAGCAGATGCTCCGCGCTATGAAAACCGATATTTCTGAATTGCGCGTTATTTTCCTACGACGCAACTTTGGCCAGAGCGCAGCTATAACTGCCGGCTTTGACTATGCGCGAGGTGAGCTCATTATTACAATGGATGGAGACCTTCAGAACGACCCCCGAAATATCCCTCAGATGATTGCCAAATTGGAGGAGGGATATGATTTAGTCAGTGGATGGCGCCATAAACGCCAGGACCCTTTCTTCTCAAAACGATTCCCCTCGATGTTAGCTAACTGGCTCATAGGGAAAGTCACGGGGGTTAAGCTTCACGATTACGGCTGCTCCCTTAAGGTCTATCGAAGCGATGTGGCCAAGGGTCTCCTTCTCTACGGGGAACTGCACCGTTTTATCCCCGTCCTCGCCAACCTATACGGGGCCAGAATCACCGAGGTGGTGGTAACCCATCACCCCCGAAGAATGGGGAAAAGCAAGTATGGTATCAGCCGCGCATATCGGGTTCTCATAGACTTACTTCTAATGTTATTCTTCCAGAATTTTTCCACTCGGCCGCTTCAGTTCTTTGGCCTGAACGGAGGACTCCTCTTCGGCATTGGATTGGTGATTGAAATCTATTTGACATGGTTGAAGCTCTGGGGAGGTAAGGATATAGGTGGGCGGCCTCTCCTGCTATTGGGTGCTATATTGATAATCACAGGAATCGTTCTGGGAGGTTTAGGCCTGTTGGGTGAACTAGTGGTCCGGACCTATTACGAATCCTCTGGAAAACGGGTCTATACCGTGCGTGAGGTTTTGGAGTGAGCAACGATGTAAATCGATGGGGAGGATGGCTGATCTGGATTGGCGTCAGTGTGGGGTTTCTTTTGTGACGTTTCTCCTGGTTCGATAGAGAGGGCATCTTGAGGTTAAGAAGTTTATACTAAATTACACTCCCCTACAATGAGAACCCCGATATTCAATGGAATTCTCTCCCTCTGCTAACACCTTGTGGGTTACTTCGAAAACCGAATGACTTGGTGTCCCTCCAGCAGCCCATGCATATCATCATGCCATGCAGCGTAATTCAATGTAACGGTGAATCCAAAAGTTCAGAAACAGGGAGCGTTTCGTCGTACAATCAGTAAATGCAATATATGGCCGTCGGAGGATGGGGTGACATCCAGTGCACCTGGAGTCGTTCGACAAATAGTGACAATGCACTTACAATCGGGTTAACCATAGAAGAGGAAAGTATTAAAGGCTTCCTCATAAATTGACATTGGCTATAATGAGCGGTCCCTTTGGCACATCGACATCAAGGGTATCTTCTTAATTTTCAATAATTTAGCTCACCATAACCTAAAATTTTGCGAAACTCCACAAATGCAAATGCTATTGACTTTTTGCAAACATTTATACTATATTTCAATTTCCATAATTCTCTTTTTACGTCAATAGATTCAATAAGGGCCTGATTATCAGGGGGCTTTAATGGATGAAGATAAGCGTTTGTACTTTAAAAGTCTTTTAGTAGAGAGATTAAACGCCTTATTAGAGGGAGCAGAGAAAACCGTCACCGGCATGTCCAATGATTACAAAGAGGAACTTCTAGACCCAACCGACAGGGCATCCCTTGAATCGGATCGCAATTTCACCCTTAGAATACGCGACAGAGAGAGAAGACTCATTCAAAAGTTAAACGAAGCCCTGGAAAGGATCGAAGAGGGTACCTTCGGCATCTGTGAGATGTGCGGCAAGAAGATCTCGGAAAAGAGGCTTATGGCAAGGCCCGTAACCACCTTGTGTATCGAGTGTAAAACCGAGCAGGAAAAAAGGGAGAAGATGAGGGGCGAATGAAATCGCTCCCTTATTGGACTACAAAAAGAAATGCCTGAATTAAGGAAAGATCCCATTATCGGCCGGTGGGTCATCATCTCCACCGAAAGGGGGAGAAGGCCATCGGAATTTTTCTCCGATGAAATTGAGGTGAAAGATGGCTTTTGCCCGCTATGCGAGGGCAATGAAGACAAAACCCCTCCTGAGGTATTCGCCATTCGAGAAAATGGATCTCCACCTGACTCCCCTGGATGGACGTTGAGGGTCGTTTCCAATAAATTCCCCGCCCTTAGAGTTGAAGGTAATCTAAACCGGCAAGGGGAAGGGCTTTACGACAAGATGAACGGAGTGGGTGCCCATGAGGTCGTCATCGAGACGCCCGAACATGATGAGACCTTGACCACGCTTCCCATCCACAAGGTCATGAAGGTACTCACAGCCTATCGGGAGAGGATTTCTGACCTTAATCGGGACCCGCGGGTAAGGTACGTCCTCGTCTTTAAGAATCAGGGTGCAGCTGCCGGGGCCTCCCTCGAACACTCCCATTCCCAGATAATCGCCTTACCCGTTGTGCCCAAAAGGGTAAGCGAGGAGATCGATGGTGCCAAGGCCTATTATAAGTATAAGGATAGGTGCGTATTCTGTGACATCATCCGGCAGGAGATTGGCCATAAAGCCCGGATAATCGAGGAAAATACGGCAGCCATTGCTCTAGCCCCCTTTGCCTCTCGTTTTCCCTTTGAGACCTGGATTCTCCCGAAGGACCATAGCGCTTATTTCCATCACACCGAAGCAGCACAATTCGAAGACATGGCTTCTCTCTTGTCTGATGCCCTAAGAAGAATAGATAGCACGCTGCCCAGTTCTCCATATAATTTTATGCTCCATACCGCTCCTTCCAACAAAAATGCTGAAGAATTTTATCACTGGCATATCGAGATTATCCCGAAATTAACAAAGGTGGCTGGATTCGAGTGGGGAACAGGATTTTACATCAACCCAACCCCCCCGGAAGAAGCTGCAAAGTACCTCCGGGAGGCACGGCCCCAAGGAAACCGCGGTTGAAATAGATGAACTCCTTTGTCCAAAGGGAATGCGAAATTCTGGGAAAGATCATTCGGGTTTCCTATTCCACCCTTGAATTCGATGCATGCCTAAGCCGAATCGTTGGGATTCTCGCGGAGGCTTTTTCAACAGATCTCTGTGCCCTCTACGCCTTTCACGAGGATTCGAACTCCTTCACCTTAACGGCCTCCAGCTACCGCGACGGTATAGAGGCGGACTCCTCAGGCAGTTCCCGATGGGGGGGATTGATGGGAAAGGTCGCACGGTCTCATCGAGCCCTATTCCTCGCTGGAGATGATCAACCGGATAGCAACCTGAAGGGAATGATGAAGGAGTTAACCGGTCCCTTTAGCCTTGCCCTAATCCCCATCGCCGATGATGGCTTTTTTTATGGAATCCTTCTCCTATACTACTGTCAGCCCAGGAGATTTGAGGATGAGGAAAGGGAATTTCTCCTGATCGTTGGGAGGGAGATATCTGGTCCATTTCGCAGTTCACAGTTCGCGCGGATCGATGCCACGAGGCTTGCAGAGGAGAAGGATCGCCAAGCTAACCAGCTCTCCCTATTGTACGAGATCAACAACGCCCTTTTATCCACGATGAAGTTCGAACAGATCCTCCACATTATCCTCACCGCCATCACTATTGGGGATGGGATGGGGTTCAATAGGGCGATGCTATTCCTATCCGACGAGAGGAGAAATTGCCTCACGGGAATGATGGGGGTTGGGCCCGACAACGCCGAGGAGGCGGGAAATATCTGGAAAAAATTCGAGGGTAAACGGGATAAGCTTTCCGAAATGCTCTCCTCCTTATCCCATAACTACTCCCCCAAGGGAACAAACCTGGATGAGAGGGTAAGAAGGGTAAGCATCCCCCTTGAGAAGGAGGGGTGTATCCTCGTCCGGACCGTAAGGGAACAAAAACCCTTCAATGTCGATTATGGACGAGATGGATTGACGTGCCGTGAGGATTGCGAACTCAACAAGGAGATCAATTGCATTTTAGGGTCAGAATCGAAGGTGGACCTTGTGTCCTATCGATTTGCCACGGTTCCCTTATGGGGCCGTGAAGGTACTATCGGGGTCATCGTTGTGGATAACCTCTATAACCAGCGTCCCATTACGGAGGACGACATACAACTGTTGACCATGTTTACGAGACAGGCAGGCCTGGCCATCGAGAATTGCATCCTCTACAAATATCTAACGGATGCCCATTTGGAATTGAAGGCGACCCAAGAAACCCTCCTTCAGAGTGAGAAATTGGCGGCCTTGGGCGAAATGGCCGCTAGTGTGGCCCACGAGATTAAGAACCCACTGGTCTCCATCGGTGGTTTCACGAGGAGGCTCTATAAAAAGCTGGACAATGGCCTTTACGAAAAAGGTTATGCGGAGGTCATCATCAAAGAGGTGAATCGCTTGGAGGGTATTCTCAACGATATCCTCAGCTTTTCCAATGCTTCTAAAGTAGTGTTCGAAAAATTCGATCTGAATCGAATCATAGAGGAGACCTTGATTGGAATGGAGGATGAACTGAAGTCCCAAGGGATTGAGGTTGAACAGTCCCTCGACAGTAATCTACCGGAGATCCCTTGCGACTACCGGCAAATTAAGCAGGTATTCATCAATCTTTGTTCCAATTCAAGGGATGCCATGGCAGGCGGAGGACGGTTGACGGTAAAGAGCTTTCCCCTCTCTCAAGAGGGACGGGATTACATCGGCATCGAGATAGGGGATACGGGAGGGGGAATTCCCTTCGAGGTGCTCCATAACATTTTCAATCCTTTTTTTACTACCAAGGGGTGGGGTACAGGCCTGGGCTTAGCCATTTGCCATCGGATTGTAGATGGACATCGCGGTGTCATCGAGGTCGATAATGACCCGGGCCGAGGTGTAACCTTCATCGTCAAATTGCCTGTTTAGGCATCGTATCGTACTTCGTACCTTGCCAGACGCCGGTGGAAATGAGGGGATCGATGAAGAAGATACTGGTGGTTGACGATGAGGAAAACATCCGACTCCTCTATAAAGAGGAATTAGAGGAAGAGGGATATACTGTTGATGTGGCCATCAATGGCCAAGAGGCCTTGGATAAAATGAATACCTTTAAGCCCGACCTCATCACCCTGGATATCAAGATGCCCGGAATGGATGGAGTCGAAACATTGCGGAGGATCAGGGAGGTCCAACGGAATCTGCCGGTCATATTGTGCTCTGCATATGGCGAATATAAACAGGATCTCACAACATGGGCATCCGATGCCTATGTGATCAAGACATCGGATCTGAATGAATTAAAGGGTACAATAAGGATATTATTATTAAATGATTGATTTCCAGGTTCGATGTCATGGCAGAATTCGCTCAGAAGCATCCCGAACTTGTGCGGTCCGGATCTATTGGGAAAATTACACGATAAAATGGAGGGGATGTAGCTCAGCGGGAGAGCATCGCGTTCGCAACGCGGGGGTCGGGGGTTCGAATCCCCTCATCTCCACCATAATACCTTGAATCCCAAGGAAATAGAGGCCAATGTTAAAAGACAAAAAGGTCGGCGTTATCGGAACGGTAGAGGGGATCTTATGGTGGTATAAGGGCTACACAAGCAATTGCAAGAGTTTGCGGTTAAGTTTGGTTACGAAGACGATAACCTTCGCGCCTTGGTAAGGATTTTCATCGCTGGTATTTTAATGATCATATATATACCGTCAATACTTCAGGCTTCTATGGGTATTTGAGCCTTTTCGCCCAAGGATAAAAGCACCTTATTCCATATCGAACGATCATCCCTGTTCAGCCCTATGAAATGCATTCTAATCCTGAGATGGTTTTCCCCTTGCCTCTTAAACCACTCAATTTCACCGATGGCCTTGAAATTTACTCCCCCGGCTATGAGTTCAACGGCGACATCTACTCCAATCTTGTTCATCGCGGCTTCGACAAGGGAGGTAATATCGATATAATCATATAACCCCAGCTTGATACACCTCCCATCCAACGAGATACTAACCGTTTCCCCACTGATGAGGGTAGTTATGATTCCGGTTCTTCCCCGCACATAGAGCTTGAGCATAACGGGAAATGTAGTATTGAGTCGAAAGAATTGCCTTTTTTCTGGGCCCTTATCGATATTTGTCTCTTCCATCTTTCACCCATTATTTACAGTCTCAAATTAAACAATTTCAGTGCCAATGAATTAGTATGTGGGTGGTCACCTGGGTTCTCTTTGATGGAAGTTGGAGGACCTTACGGCATGGAAAATTTCTTATAACCCGCGAGCTTCGGAGGCATTTTTCAATAAGGGATAGGTATGAATTAGATGGTGGATCGGGAGGCGCTAGAGCTCATGAGTGTGCTACGACACAGAACATGATATCCTTAATGGGCCTCGTCCCAATTCCTCCCACAAGCGATGGAGACTTTCAAGGGGACTGAACACTTCATCACGCCTTCCATCCCTTCTCGAATAATCTGACTCGCCCGCTTCAACTCGCCCTCCGGGCATTCGAAGACCAATTCGTCGTGGACTTGCATGATCATCTTGGCGGAGAGGTTCAGGTCTTTGAGCCGCCTATGGATTTTGATCATAGCGCCCTTTATCAAATCGGCCGCAGTCCCTTGAATCGGGGTGTTAATAGCCGTCCGCTCAGCGGCACTTCTCGCCATCTGATTCGAGCTGTTGATCTCGGGAAGATAACGCCTCCGTCCAAGAATGGTGGTTACATACCCCTTTTCCCTCGCATCCCTTAGGGAGAAGTCGATGTAGTCCTTCACCCCCTGATATTTTTGGAAATACCCCTCGATATATGCTGAGGCCACCTTTGGTTCGATATCCAACTCCTTCCCCAGGCCGAAGGCACTCATACCATAGATGATCCCGAAGTTGATGACCTTAGCCTGTCTTCTCATCTCCAGAGTGACATCTTTTAGGTGGACTCCAAAGATACTCGAGGCCGTTCGCGCGTGGATGTCCTCATCCCTATGAAAGGCTTCACAGAGGGTATCATCCCTTGTAAGATGGGCCAAAATCCTCAATTCGATTTGCGAATAATCCGCCGAGAGCATCAACCAGCCCTCTGCAGGGATAAAGGCTTGGCGGATCCTCTTCCCCTCCTCAGATCGAATGGGGATATTCTGGAGATTGGGATCGCTTGAACTCAGCCTTCCCGTTGCCGTAACCGTTTGATTATAGGAGGTATGTACCCTTCCAGTCCGAGGATTGATCAACTTTGGAAGGGCATCGATATATGTTGATTTCAGCTTGGAAAGGCTGCGATATGCCAGCAACTCCAGGGGAAGATCATGCTGTTGAGCCAACTTAGTCAGGACCTCCGTATCCGTTGAAGCCCCCGTCTTGGTTCTCTTAATCTCTGGAAGCTGCAATTTTTCGAAGAGGATCTTGCCCAACTGCTGGGAAGAGTTAATGTTGAATTGCTCCCCGGCCAATCGGTAAATTCGATCCGCTACGAAGGCAAGTTGACTTTCGAACTCATTGGACATCTCCTCCAGCAGGGATCGATCGATTTTGACCCCGTTCATCTCCATGTGGGCCAAGACCTCGATCAGGGGAATCTCTACCTCGTCGAAGAGGTCCTCAAGGCCCTCATCGGCCAACTTGGGAAGGAGGATGTGGCTCACGAGGAAGGTGACGTCGGAATCCTCGCACGAATAATTCTTCGCCGTGTTCAGGTCTACTTGATCAAAGGTCACTTCCCTTTTACCCGATCCCACCACGTCCTTGTAGCTGATCATCCGATGATCCAGATATTCCCGGGCTATTTCCTCCAGGTTGTGATTATGCTTTGTGGGGTTCAAGAGATAGGATGCCACCATGGTGTCGCACCCTATTCCCCTCAACTCGATGCCGTTCCGTTTGAGCAACACATATTCGTATTTGATATTTTGACCGTTTTTTTTGAGCTTCTCATCCTCGAAGAGGGGTTTCAACTGGCTGAGGACAAGCTCCTTATCCAATTGTCTCGGAACCCCCCGGTATCGATGTCCCAGGGGGATATAATATGCTTGATGGGGATTGAAGGAGAAGGAGAGTCCAACGAGCTCAGCCAACATGGGGTTCCTGGAGGTGGTCTCGAAATCAAAGGTAAATCCTTGGCACCCTTTTAACTCCCCTACCAAATTCGAAAATTGATCTTCCTCGGTGACTATGTGATAGTCTTCCATAGATAGGGTTCCGCTCGTTATCTCCTTGAGAAATTTGCTGAATTCCAGCTCCCGGAAAAGCTCCTTGAGCATCTCCATATCGGGCTCGGATAAGACGAAATCCTCGAGGTTATATACAAGGGGAACATCCGTTGAAATCGTTGCCAGGCGTTTGCTCAACTTGGCCTGTTCCCCAAACTCGATAAGGGCTTCAATCAACTTCTTCTTGGGCACCCTCTCCCTGTTGGCGAGAAGGTTTTCGAGGGTCTTATACTGCTTTATCAACGTGACGGCCGTCTTCTCTCCTATCCCTGGAACCCCGGGGATGTTGTCTGTCGAATCTCCCATGAGGGCCATGATATCCGTCATCTGCTCCGGCTTGACGGCATATCGCTCGACCACCTCCTCTGCTCCAAAGAAGCGACCCTTCATGGTGTCCAGGGTGCGAATATGCTCACCCACCAACTGCAACATATCCTTGTCACCCGTCACGATGACGACATCCACTCCCTTTTTTGCCGTTTCCTTTGCGATGGTCCCTATGATATCATCGGCCTCGTAACCTTCTTTCTCGATGACCGGAATACTATAGGCCTCGATGATTCGTTTAATATAAGGAATCTGATGCTCTAATCCCTCCGGCATGCCGGGACGGTTGGCCTTATAATCGGAATAGATCTCGTCCCGGAAGGTCGGGCCCTTGGCATCGAAGACCACTGCGACATATTCGGGCTTCATCTCTCTAAGGATCTTAAGCAGCATGGAGGTAAAACCGAAGATGGCATTGGTAGGAAAGCCTTTAGATGTAGACAATTGGCCGATAGCATAGAAAGCCCTGTATATATATGAACTCCCATCAATGAGGAAAAGGCGCGGTATCTCGGGCATATCAAACCATTCCCGTGGGTTTGGCGAAAAGGGGCGAGGAAGACAGACGGGAGAAGAATCCTTCCTTCAGCGGAATCCTCATCATTTCATCCCAGCAAGGGTGTATATACGCATTCGATTTCCCCCTTGGCTTTTTGCCATATACATGGCATCATCAACGGATTTTACGAAATGCTTGATATCGCTATCGGAGTTATATTCGGCCAAGCCTATGCTGATGGTAACGTTCCCGAGCTTTGCCTTCTCCACTAACCCCCTTATCCTTTCGGCTATCTCAGAGGCGCGATCCGCCTCCACCCCGATGAGAATGACGGCAAACTCATCACCTCCGTATCGATAGCCCGAATCGACCTTCTGCCTGATGCATTGGTCAACGATTTTCCCAATCGTCTCCAGTACCTTATCACCTTCGATATGGCCTCGGGTATCGTTGTATTTCTTGAAATTATCCACATCGAACATCATGAGCGAGAGGGGGATGTTTTGGCGTTGGGCCCGTATCGTCTCCTCCTCCAATTTTTTGTAGAAATACCTGTGGTTATAGAGTCCCGTCAGATCATCGGTAATGGAAAGCCTTCTCACCTCCTCCTCAAGGCGTTCCTTTTCCCTTACTATCCGGGTTTTTTCGATACATCGGTTAACGATATGGACCAGATGGTCCATCTCGAAGGGCTTTTTAACAAAATCTGAGGCCCCTTCTTTCAGGGCCTGAATGGCGTTATCCAAAGTCGCATATGCGGTCAGCATCACCACGGATTGACCCGGGGTTTCCCTCTTAATCTTTCGGAGTGCCATGTTCCCATCGATACCGGGAAGGTTGATATCCAAGAGGATGACATCGGGCTTTATCTGGGTTGCCCTCCGAACCCCTTCCTCTCCTGTGGACGCCGTGAATACCGCGTGTCCCTCGGATTTAAATAGTTTCTTGACGATATCGACGGTGTCCGGGATATCATCGATGATGAGGATCTTCGCTTTTTCACCCTTTTTTGACTTTTCCATTGTCCCTCTACCTAGCAAGTGGGACGGTGAAGTAGAAGGTGCTTCCCCTTCCGACCTCGGAATCTACCCAAATCTTTCCCCCATGTTCCTCGACAATTCCCTTCACGATGGTCAAACCCAATCCCGTTCCGCCATATCGTTTCCGGTCGACCTGGTAAAATTCATCGAATACCTTCTCGCGTTGATCCTCTGGGATTCCAACCCCGCTGTCGGAGACCTCTGCTAAAACCACATCGTTATCTCGCCGGGCCCCAATCTTCACCTCCCCACCTGGCGAAGTGAATCTAAAGGCGTTGGATAAGAGGTTGATATAGATATCGTGGAGCCGATTTTTATCCACTTCAACATGGATATCCCTGGGAATTTTAATCTTTATATCGATCCGCTTTTCAACGGGCTTGATCTCCTTTACGTACTCCTTGACCGCCTTCAGGAGATTTACCCTCTCCACGAGAAGGTCTATCTTTCCGGCTTTGATTCTGGCCATATCCAGCATCTTCTCCATGATCTCCTGGATTCGATTGGTATTTCTCTGAATGGTAACGAGGTACTGCCGAAAGTTCCTCGGCATTGGTCCTTCCCTTCCGCTGAGGATGAAATCGACGTTGGCCTTGATTGCGGTCAAGGGAGTTTTAAGCTCATGGGACGCGGTACCCAGGAACTTGGATTTCATCTCATCCATTTCTATCAACTCCCTATTGGCCTTCTCCAACTCCTTCTTGGCCTCATTGATATCCTCCAAGATATTGAGCGTGGCCATTCGGGCCTCGGACAATTCCGTCACATTGTGCTCCAGTTCCGTTGTCCTTTCCTCAACCTTCCTCTCCAGAGTAATGCTGTAATCCTCCAACTCCTTCCTCGAATCCTCCAATTGTCTCACCATTTGGTTGAAAGACCTGGCCAGATCCCCGATTTCGTCGTTTGTGCTGATGGCCACGGGATGGCTCAAATCCCCCCTTGTGATCCTCCGCGTCGCCGATACCAACTGGCCTATGGGGTTGACGATAATATCCACGAGCAAGATGGTGATAAGAATTCCAATCCCCACCACCACAAGGATCAGAATTCCGACATTTCTCTTGACCTCAGCCAGTTCTCTATCCATCCGGTGCAGCGAAAGCCCCAAGTGAGCGACTCCGACCGCATTTTTAGCCACAGGCTTCCCTATCAGCCCTTGCCAAAGATTAGATAGCGGGTCTATTTCTACCCTTGAATCCCGGAAGGAGACGGGGTCTTTCTGTTGAGCAATCTCATCGCCCTCCAGCAATATGGTGTGAATGAAACTTGAGCAGACTAAAAGGTGAAGTTCCCTTTTCTTTCCTGCATTGGCCGCTGAATATGATTTGGCCAGCACGCCTCCTTGGGCATCTTGGATCAAACAGAATACCACTTCCTCCTCTCTTATGGCCCCCCTGACGAGGGTTTTTAGCATTTCTTGGTTATTAGTTATAACGGAATAGAGGCTGCTATTGGCCAGGGTACGGACCAGCGTCTCGCCCTTATGTCTCAGATTGGCCTGAATGAGATTGACCTCCCGTGTGATGAAAAACCAACTCATGGTGGTAGAGGTCAGCAAGATCAGAAGGACGGTTACCAATATGAACTTTAAATGGATGCCGAAACGTATCCTTCTTCTCAATACATCCGGTACTATTACTGAGAGCCCTTTCACCAAATCTCCTCCAAATCCCTATTGCCTTCTCACCCATTTCATTATAGGGGAAGAACCACCTTCCTCCTGAAACAACATATCCCAATGATTCAACATGCCCTGCGCTTCGGCTCATAGACGCAATATGGTTCCTCTGCCAGATAATCCTCCGTCATCTCAAAGGCCCTCGCTCGGCATCCCCCACATACTTTTCGATATTCACAATAACCGCACTTCCCCCTATAGTTGTTCTCATCCCGAAGGTCTTTGAAGTAATTACACTTGGCCCATATTGATTCAAGGGAATCATCCCGTACATTACCGCAGTCCAGCTCCAGGTAACCGCATGGCTGAACACCGCCGGTATTGGAGATGAAACAGAAGGAGATTCCACCCATGCATCCTCGTGTGACGGCATCGAGTCCGTAATGCTCCGTGGTCATGGTCTTACCCTCTTGCCGAGCCCTCTGTCTTAAAATCCGATAGAAATGTGGGGCGCAGGTTACCTTTAAGTGAAGGGAAACGCGGTCCCTCTGTTCATAGAACCAGTTTAATACTTCCTCGTAATCATGGGAGGAAATGGCCTGGCCCTGCAACTCCTTACCCCTCCCCGTTGGGACCAACAGAAAGAGATGGAATGCAGCGGCCCCCAAATCAACCGCCAAATCCAGGATTTGAGGAACTTGATGGAGGTTGTGCCGGGTAACCGTCGTGTTAACTTGAAACTCCAGCCCCACCTTTTTTGCATTCCGGATCCCCCTCAGCCCGCCTTCAAAAGAGCCTTTTACGCCTCGGAACTGATCGTGGCTTTCCGTTTCAGCACCATCCAGGCTGATGCTAATCCTCCGTATGCCTGCCACTACCAACTTTCTGGCTACCTCCTCGGTGAGAAGAGTCCCGTTAGTAGCCAATACCATCCGCAGCCCCTTCTCCGTCCCATATTCGGCTATCTGATAAACATCCGGTCTCAGCAACGGCTCCCCACCCGTTAAGATGACAACGGGGCTCGAAAAGGAAGCGATGTCGTCCACGACCTGGAGACACTCTTCCGTGGTGAATTCCCCGGGATAGGGACCTTCACCCGACAAAGCCCTACAATGTGAGCAGGAAAGATTACACCCACGAGTAATCTCCCAGGCCACCATCCTCAATGGCGGCGCAGGGGTTTGTTCCCGGGAAAAGCCTTTCATAACCGTTTAGCGGCCTCTTTGGCGAAATAGGTTAAAATGATATCGGCACCTGCCCTTTTGATGCTCACGAGGGATTCCATCATCACCTTCTCCCCATCCACCCATCCAAGCTGGGCAGCCGCCTTGATCATAGCATACTCCCCACTCACATTATAGGCCGCCACCGGAATGCCGAATTCCTCTTTCACCCGGGAGATAATGTCCAGGTAAGGAAGAGCGGGCTTAACCATGACAATGTCAGCCCCCTCCTGAATGTCCATGCGAACTTCTCTAAGGGCTTCATTTCCATTGGCGAAGTCCATCTGATAGGATTTCCGATCCCCGAATTGAGGTGCTGATTCCACCGCTTCCCTGAAGGGGCCGTAAAAGCTAGAGGCGAACTTAGCGGAATATGCCAGAATGGGGATTTCGCTATACCCTTGTTCATCCAGTGCTTTTCGGATGGCCGCAACCCTGCCGTCCATCATATCGGAAGGAGCAACCATGTCCGCACCCGCACTCGCATGAGACAGTGCCTGTTTTGCTAATAGTTGCAGAGTCGGGTCGTTAAGGATTTGATCGCCTTCCACCACTCCGCAATGACCATGGCTGGTATATTCACAAAGGCAGACATCGGTAATTACCAAGAAATCGGGGAATTCCTCTTTGATCGCCCTGACGGCCCTTTGGATGATGCCATCATCCGAATATGCTTCCGAGCCCATCTCATCCTTTCTCTCAGGAATCCCGAATAAGATCACGCCCGGTATTCCCAAGCCCTCCACCTCTTTAATCTCCTCAAGGATATAGTCGATGGAGAGCTGAAATTGTCCGACCATGGACGAAATAGGGATTTTCAAGCCCTTTCCCGGGCGAACGAATAGAGGATAGAGGAGATCATCAACGCTTAAGCGCGTCTCCCTCACGAGCCTCCTGATGCGTTTGTGCATTCGCAATCTCCTTAAACGGAGCAGGGGAAAATTCACTCTCTATCCCTCCCGAAGGGCCTTTAAGGCGCAACACTATATTTATAGCCCATTTTGACCATATTGTCCAGTGAAATTAATGAGATAGCTAACCACTCGTTGTCCCCGTGACATAATCAACGATAGCTTTGGTAAGGGCCTGTATGGTGAATGATTGGGGCATAATATCGGGGGTTATTCCATATCCCCGGAGAGTATCAGCAGTAATGGGACCAATAGCCGCTATGGCCACTCCAGCCAATGGGGGTTTTAATCCCACCCTTTCCTCATACATTTGGAAAAAGTGGTTCACCGTTGATGAACTGGTGAAGGTGATGAGATCAATTCTATCCCCCTTGAATATCCTTTCCAACTCGCTTTTGCTGATAGTGGGCATTATCGCTTGATAGACCTCAATCACATCCACAACCGCCCCTAATTTGCGTAATTCCCTTGGAAGGAGGTCTCGTGCCCTCTTTGCCCTGGCCAACAATATTCGCCTTCCCTCCAGTTCCTCAATCCCCAATCTTTGAACCAAGGCCTCGGCACAATACTGGTCCGGAACCAAATCCACTTTCACCCCTGCATTCTCGATCTCCTGAGCCGTTCTCGGTCCGATGGCACAGAACCGGAGACTCCTGAACTCCTTCAATCGCCGCTTTTTCAGTTTCAACCGTCTGAGGAAAAATTTGACCCCGTTTCTGCTCGTGAAAATGATCCAATGGTAAGCTTCAAGGTTGCCTATTGCTTTGTCTGCGGGGTACCAGCTCTCGGGGGGGACGATCTTTATGGTCGGAAGTTCGACTACGTAGGCCCCATATCCCTTGAGCAACCGGGAGAGTTCCCCCGCCTGCTCTCGGGCCCTCGTGATAACTATCCTCCTTCCCAGCAGGGGTTTCTCCATACTCCCTCTTCACCTACAATGCGCGGGCGATTTCCCTTTCGTAAATCTCCCGCAATACCTCATCGGCTCCCTGCGAGAGAAGGCTTTCGGCTAAGTCCATCCCCAACTCCTCGGCCTTCTCAATTTCCCCCTCAATCCCGCCCTTGATCAACTTCCTCCCATCGAGGGTCCCCACGAGTCCCTTTAGCATCAACATCCCCCTATCCGATACCCCTCCCAAAGCGGCGACGGGAACTTGACACCCCCCCTCAAGCCTCCTCAAGAAGGCCCTTTCCGCTATGACCGACATATGGGTGGCCTCGTGATCGAGGATACCGAGGTACTGATTAACCTCTTCATCGGCGATTCGGGTTTCAATCCCCAAGGCGCCCTGCCCAATGGCGGGAAGGCAGACTTCCGGCGAAATTGATTGAGAAATGCTCCCCTCCAATCTCATCCTCTTTACCCCAGCGGCAGCCAAGACAATGCCATCCAGACCCATCGAATCCAATTTCCTCAACCGGGTATCCACGTTCCCCCTCAGAGGGACGATATGAAAATCGGGGCGATAGGACAAGAGCTGAGCCTTTCTCCTGAGACTGCTCGTGCCGATTTTGGCCCCCAAGGGGAGCTCCTCTAAAGTGAGATGATCCCTGGAGATGAGAACATCTCCTGGATCCTCCCTCCGAGGAATGGATCGAATGTGGAGCCCTTTCGGTAATTGAACGGGAACATCCTTCATGCTGTGGACGGCCAGATCGATCTGCCCCCCCAGCAGCTCCTCTTCAATCTCCTTGACGAAAAGGCCTTTTCCTCCAACCTTTTCTAGATTGACATCGATGAGTTTATCACCCTTAGTTTTTATCTTGATGAGGGATATATTCAGTCGAGGATGGGCCTGGGTCAACCTCTCCTGCACCCAATTGGCTTGCCATACGGCCAGCGGAGATCCCCTCGTACCGATCCTAATCACCATCATCTCCCCCCTGTCTTTTCGCTCCTCCTCCCTCCTCTCCCTCGAGCCTGAAGAGCTTTCGTACCGCATCTACGTACACGTGGGTATCCATATTGAGGTCCGAACTTTTCAAAACGGTAACGGGATCATGGAGGATCTTTTTTATGATGGCTGAGGTGAGTGACTCGAGTGATCTCCTCTCTTTTTCGGTGATTCGGGAAAACGACGAAAGGGCTTTGTCCAACTCCCTTCTCCTAATCTCCTCCAACTTCTCCTTAAGGGATACGACGGTCGGCACCACGTCCAGGGATTTATGCCAATGGTAAAATTTGAGCACCTCTTCCTCGACAATTTCCTCCGCCCTCCTTGCCTCTCGTTCCCGGCGCTCTCTGTTAGTATCGACCACTTCTTGGAGGTCATCGATGTCGTAAAGGTAGACGTTCTCGATCCCGTTGACTTCTGGATCGATATCCCGGGGAACGGCGATGTCGATGAAGAACATGGGCTTGTATTTTCTGGCTTTTATCACTCCAAGGACATCTTCGGGGCGAAGGATATAATGGGGAGCCCCCGTGGAGCTGATGACGATATCCACTCCTTCCAATTGCTCATGAAACCCGTCGAACTCGATGGCCTCACCATTGAAGATCATGGCAAGATTGACCGCCCTCTGATAGGTGCGACTCGCTACGACCACTCTCTTTGCACCAGCCGTAATCAAGTGCTTAGCCGCCAATTCAGCCATTTCCCCCGCACCCAGCAGCATAACGGCCTTGTCTTCCAGCGCCCCAAAGATCTTTTTTGCAAGTTCAACCGCTGCATAGCTTATCGAGACCGCGCTGTCGCCGATTTTCGTCTCCGTCCTCACCCTCTTGGCTACGTGAAAAGCCCTGTGCAGAAGTTTATTTAAGATGATCCCCGAGGCGTTGTGGTAAGCCGCGATATTATGGGCCTCTTTGATTTGCCCCAAGATCTGGGGCTCACCCACCACCATGGAATCCAAACTGGAGGCCACTCGAAAGATATGCCTGATGGCAGTCCTTCCCAAATGGACATAGAGGCTCTTCTCGAATTCCTCAAGGGAAACTCCATGGTATTCCGCCAGAAAGTTCTTCAAGGCGACAATACCCCTTTCCACATCTCGAGTGGTGGCATAGATCTCAACCCGGTTACAGGTCGAGAGGATCATGTTTTCCGCGAATTCGGGGAACTCCAACAGCCTGCTCAAAGACCTCCCCAGTTCCTCTCCTAAGAAGGACAATTTTTCCCTCAGTTCCACGGGGGCTGTTTTATGATTTATGCCAATAACAAGGATATCCATCTATGACACACCATCAATGAAAGATTATCCCCCAGTTTTCATAACGAAACCTTGGGCCACTCACCAATTCGAATAAGCATGAAACCCCGTCAAGAGGAGATTCACGCCCAAAAAGGTAAAGACGATGGCCAAAAACCCGATTATTGCCATGATGGCTGCCTTTCTCCCCCGCCAGCCAACGGTCAGCCTCTGATGGAGGAGGGCCGCATAGAGGCACCAGGTGATCAGAGACCAGGTCTCCTTGGGATCCCAGCTCCAGTAAGATCCCCATGCATATTGAGCCCAGATAGAGCCCGTAATGATCCCAACGGTAAGGAGGGGAAATCCAAAGGTCAATGCCTTATAGTTGATTTCATCCAGTACTCCCAATGAGGGGAGGCGCCGAGAGAGAACCCCAATGTGTTTGGATTTAACCTGATGCTCTTGGATTACATACATAATCCCCGTGCAGAAGGCCAAGGCGAAGACGGCATTGCCCAGAAAAGCGAAAATGACGTGGATGGGAAGCCAGTAACTCCTCAATACGGGGGCAAGGGGAAGGATCTCTTTGGGCAAGACCATTGCAGGAATCATCAGAATCAGTGCGAGGGTAGAAATGAAAGGGCCCAACACCTTGATTCTATATCTCCAATAAAAGGCCAGATACACCCCAATGATGGCCCACGCAAAAAAGGAGAGGGATTCATGGAGATTGGTAACGGGGGTATGCCCGGCTTCGAGATACCGGAGTACAAAGGCGACGCTGTGAAGGATAAATCCTGCAGACACGGAAAGAAAGGCGATTTTGGCCAACAATTCCCTCAACAGGATGATGAAGAGGAGGTATTTGAGGGTCGCCAATACATAAAGGGCGACGGTAAGGTTGAAAACCCAGACGTTCACAGAACCGACTCGCTTCGTTCTTCTTTATGGAATGATGGATTATCCAATAATATCAAGTTTCTATCAGAATTTCATACGAGTGTCAATCAATGCGAAGCGAGGGTAAAAAATTTTAAAAAATGAATTGACTTTTATTTATCATTAGGGTATTGTTTATGTTTATTTAAAAAAAGAAAAATGAATAGCGGTCACTTTTTCAAGGTAAAGAGAAAAAAATATTGACTTTAACGTAAATGTTTATTATATTACTAGTAATGATTATCATTCTAATTACTACCTTTTAGAGGAGATTGGGAGTTGAAAATAAAGAGGGGCAACAAAGGCGTAAAAGGCCTCATCGGCGTGAAAAAGAGGGGAAGATTTTTATCCTATCATCTGGCCAATTTTATGGGTCTTGATGAATCCGGTCAAGGGCAAGTCAATGAAATGACGGGATTGATCGAATGTGGAAGCAGCGAACCACAAATGGAGAAGGCCGAAATTTCCTCTGCTCGCGAGGAGGAGCCCCAAGGCGAGAACAGTGCCCCAAGCCTGGAAAATATTACCCTTGCTTATCTCAAGGAGATGCAAAAAATTTCCCTCCTCACCCGGGATAGGGAGATACAGCTCTCCAAAATGATCAGAGAAGGGGAGGATAGCATTCGCGATCTCATCCTCAAGTTTCCCCAAGCGAGGGAAGAACTTGCCTCTCTGGGCGAAAAGGTAGAGGAAGGGAGTATCAAACCCAGAGAGATCATCAAAGCCAAAGAGGACTATATCCGCAGGATCATTAAGAAATTGGAGGAAACGGCTGAGGGGGAGAACGACTCAAACCCTGCTAAAGGGGAAATGCTCGAAACCCTGAGACAAATCAAGAAGGCCGAATCGGTAGCGGGAAGGGCCAAAAGGGAGATGATTCAGTCCAATTTACGGTTGGTAGTAAGCATTGCTAAGGCCTATATGAACCGTGGGCTGTCTTTTTTGGACCTCATCCAAGAGGGGAATTTGGGACTAATCAAAGCCGTATCTAAATACGATTATACCAAGGGGTACAAATTTAGTACCTATGCCTCCTGGTGGATAAGACAGGCAATAACCCGTGCAATCTCCGATAAATCCCGAACCATTAGAATTCCTAATCACCTCCTGGAAAGCAAAAGTAAACTGGCAAGGGCCTTCAATGTCCTTTCCAAGGAGTTGGAAAGGGATCCTACCCCCAAGGAGATGGCCAAAAAAGCCGGGCTACCCTTAAAGACGGTCAACAAGGTCATGGGATTGGCCAAAGAGCCCCTATCCCTTGAGACACCCATCGGAGATGATGATGGGCGCCTCCAGGATTTGATTCCCAATGAGGATTCCGAGTTGGCCTCTGAAAACTTTATCGAAAGCCTTGACCTTTCCAAACAAAGCCAGAGGTTATTATCAACACTAAATCCGAGGGAGGAAAAGATCCTGAGGATGAGGTTTGGGATAGGGGAAACGACGGATTATACTTTGGAAGAAGTCGGAAAGAGGTTCGGTATCTCCAGGGAAAGGGTACGCCAGATTGAAGAGAGGGCCCTGAGGAAGCTGAGGCATCCCTTGAAAAACAGGGAAATTCAACAGCGTACCGATTGAATTGTCCTCCAAGGCTTTAGCCCTTTAATACAGTAAAATTCCTCGGCAAGGGGGTTTATTAGGGATCTTCGTTGGAAGATCCTCCGCATTTCACCTACCTTAGAGGGTCTCATCCCACCCGAACAACAGGATTATTAGAGTTGCCGGCTTCGTAATAAGTCCATCTGCCGTTCGACAGGCTCATGGCCCTGAGTAAAGCCGAAGGGCCATTCGACATGCTCACGGCCCTGAGCAAAGCCGAAGGGCTGCGTTGGGCTTTATTCCCTGCCCTGTTAAATTGTAGGCAGCCATATCAAGAGATATGGGATATAGAAGCTGCTTGAAAACAGTAACATCAAACAAAGATAATATTTAACAGGGTAAATCATTGCACCGTACTGGTAAGTACGCCTCATTCCTAAAGATTCGCGCGCCTTGCTTCTGGAGCTTTTTACTATGCCGTCTGATTTATGACTTTATGGGAGACCAACAGAGTTGAGCCAGCGCTATTTTCTTCCTCTAATCCTTTGCTACAATGAATAATCCTTGCTTTGCCCGAGTTACTGCGGTATAGAGCCATCTCTTAGTGAATTCGGCATCCCAATACTGAGATCGTTCTTCGAAAAGCAGTACATTATCCCATTCCGATCCTTGGCTCCGATGAACAGAGATGGCATATCCAAAATCGAATAGGTCAACTGCAGGGTACCCCGTATCATCCAGGATATACTCTACCTTTTTGAGTGAGACTTCATCATAGTATCCGTTGTATTCCTTTTTCCCGAAACAACAGCTGTGTATTAAGGTATGGTAGAGCTCCGGCATACTGTCCATTTCAATGACCCCCCCATAGATGTGAGGGGGTACTTTAATATTGATACTCCTGAGAGTCCCCAATTGGCCATTCATCAGTTTCGTGTACCGGTTATTCTTCAAGCAGATTATCCGCTCCCCTTCACAAGGTATCTCACCGTAATAGTCAAGCTTTCTCCGGATTTGCCTGTTGAGTTGAACTCTAGTCCAGTTCATCCCGCACAGGGTAATGAAAGTCGGCTGTGAGAAATCAAGGCTCTCGAACAGATCGTTGAAATCGGAACTCGATTGACGCATCTTATAGATATCCCTCCCAAATTTCCCGAATGGAATTTCGCCTCTTGTTCTCAGCTCGACGGATAATCTGATTATCGGACTATCCAATGCCTGCCTGTGGATTTCATTGAGAACCATGTGAGGGCGATGGACAATACTGAACCTGTCTCCTATCGGTGGCAATTGTCCGTGGTCGCCCGCTGCAATGATGGGGATCCTGTATGATGTCAGATCCCTCCATAGGTCTGAACTCACCATGGAGGCCTCATCCAGAATGATCAGGTCAAATGGCAATTCTGAACGCTTTTTCCACCCTACGATTTTCTGGCGCCCATTCTCATCCTCTGCTATGATTGGCCGATAGATCATGCCGTGGATGGTGCCTACGTAATCATCTCTATCCAGGCCTCCAATCGATTCCAATCTTTCCCTCAACACCGAGGATGCTTTCCCCGTGAAGGCACAGAATCCCACACGCATGGTCCGATTGAGACCTTTTAGCGATACTCTTACGGCGGTGGCCAGATGGGTCTTTCCAGTACCCGCATAACCGCCGACCGTAATATAATTACGATACCCCTCATCTTCGTAGTGTTGGAGCCAACTAATAAGGTCATCATGGACTCGCTCCTGTTCGGGGGATAATAAAAAATGGCTCACAGCCGATATCCTCTCTTCAAACGCTCATTGAATAGTTGAACAACCGAATAAATACCATATCTGGGGATGAGAAGCGTAAACGACCTGCTTGATGGAGATAGTATTGGAACCGGCCGTTTGCGGGTATGGGAGGGATAATAAGAGCTGAAAGATAACAGGGAAAGGAAAGACCCGATAATAACCTTTCTCATAATGTTACACTATTGAGGGAACGAATACAGGACTTTGCTTCGGGAGGTGGCTCCATCGTCTCAAACGAAAGCAGTATCCCGGCCTACTACTAACCTGAGAATGTCATTGCCATGGACGAGGCCATCCAAAAAGAGAATTGCAGGACCGAGTGCTGTTCCGTCTTCTGCCATGGGCACCAGGCCGGGTGTAGTCACGGAAAGGGATATGACACCCACAGAGGGAAGAAATTCCCAAAAGTCCGCGCAGCAATCCCTGAGTGCCTGCCACCATTTCTCTGGTTCAATATCAGCCTTGCCCTGGTCATAGAGATTGATTTGGTAGTCTCGAGATGTCTCGGCCCCTTTCTCCAAATTCGGACCGAACACGCCCATCTGAAAAGCCTTTGTGTTGACGTCAAACGCCAGAATGTCTCTCCTTGGAGAATTCCTTCATCGAGGAACAGATCTCTGAGCTCATTCCTGATTCCCTATAGACCGGCCCTGCTTCTGCCCACTACCTCCTTGTTCACCACGGAATCGGGAAGCTTTCCCATGAATACTGAAGTAACGTTTTCCGCCGTACGCCTTTTCAACTCTGACTTCGACTCCTCAGAATAGAACCCGATGTGAGGAGTGAGAATGACGTCCTCCCTCCTCATGAGGGGACTCTCCGAATCAGGAGGCTCCGTCTCCAACACATCGAGGCCCGCCCCACCAATCCACCCCTTTTCCAATGCCTCAATGAGAGCCGCCTCATCTACCACAGCCCCCCTGGCGAGATTCATCACTAAAGGTTTACGCCCCATCATCCGAAACTGATCCCTCCTAAAAAGGTGATGGCTCGATTCTGTCAGGGAACAGTGAATCGAAATGAAATCTGATTCAGCAAGGAGCCTCTCTAAGGGAACCATCTGAATTCCCGGGGCCTCGGTGAGATAGGGATCGTAGCCGATCACCCTCAGGCCGAAAACGGATACTCTTCTGGCTATTCCCTGACCAATCTTTCCGCAGCCCACAATGCCATAGGTCATACCGTTCAGGCGGTGGATGGGAATAGCGACCCGAAAATCCCAGGTCCCTGATCTAATGGATCGATCCAGTAAAATGACCTTCCTCACTAAACAGAGAAAGAGGGCCAGGGTTTGGTCGGAAACCTCGTCCACGCAGTAGTCTAGTACATTTGCAACGATGACCCCGAACTCGGTGGCAGCCTGCAGATCAATGGTATCCACGCCCACGCCGTATCGGGAAATAACCTTACACCGAGCAAGGCGTTCCAATACCCCCCTGGTAATGGGGGCATATTGGATGATGAGACCGTCGGCGTCGTAGCATCGGGCCACGATCTCCTCCTCATTCACCATTTGAGCAAGGTCCAGATCGGCCCCGAATTCACTGAAGACGGCTTTTTCCTCTTCAATCGACCCCTGGTCGCAATCTGTAATGACGACTTTTGGCCGTTTCACATCCAACCTCCTTAATCCCGAGCAATTGCTCTATAGGAACTATAGCAAATAAACCTATGAGGAAATCATGATGCAGGCTCATTTTCGCTGTCAAGTCATCCAGCAGGAGTCATCCGATGCACGGTAAAGAAGTGGGTAGGTAATATCTCAAGAGACGCCAATTCTTCCCAAGGTTAATGGGGTAAAGAACCATCCCCCTGCCATTTTTGGAGTGAGGTAGACCGAATTGATGGGTTTTGTCCCTTTTGCGCCAATGGTAACCAATTTTAGGGAAAAATGCAAATTGAAGGATAGCGTTTTCCATAGGGGAAGGAGTCACTCATTTGACTCTATGGAAGCACTTACGTTCACAAAAACTCTACAATCTGAAGTAAGTCAATCAGGCAGAAATCTCGTAAGTTCTCGAAATCCACGGAGCCCATGGATTGATTTGAACCGATGAATACTATCTCTCTTTATGGCTTTCTCTTCTGGAGATACGCAAGTGCGTCAAGAGGGTGGGGTGGACAACCGGGAATGTATTCTCCTCGATCCCTGTATCGCCTGGTACACAGACCAAAATTCAAGAGTTTCCTTCTGATTGTTTCGGGAATTTTCACAGTCTGTCCGAATATGAGAGTACGATCTCTGAGGAGATTCACATTGTTTTTTAAATAATCGATAAGCAGAGCCTGTATCACGTGGCGACAACCGCTGCATGCCCCCGCTTCATGGATTTCAATTCCCTGTTTCTTGTATGCTGCAAAATCCATTTCAATTCTCTGAAAAGGTCTCCTGACCTCCTCTATAGATAGCCCAACCACTTCAATCTGGGAAAGATCCGCACATCCCAGGCCTTGTTCAGCGCCCAATTTGATGTATTCAATTTCCATGGGATCTATTCCCATTATGCTCGCAGCTACCGCATCGGCAGCGAGGGTATCGAATGAGGAGACCATGGTTTCGAAGTTGACCGGAGTTCCGTGGCATGGTCCCATACCTTCCATCGCGATTGTGCCATCAATGACCGTCAGCTGTGGTAAAACCAATTTGTTCAAATCAACGATCGATTGAGCGAGGCCCCATTTATGGAATCTTTTCTTATCCTTTTCCTGGATCACCCCTTTCATATTCTTCAATCCCAAGGTAGCAGGAAAAGCATCATGGGTCTTCATTACGGGAACGTTGATGATGACATCGGCCTGCATAACAACCTCGGGAATCTCTATTCTATGAAAAATTTTACCATTGGGTATGCCCATGCGGATCGTCTTGGCCTTTTTGAGGTCGACCAGCTCGACGTTCTCTTCATCGGCAACTGTTGAAATGCCGCTCGCCACAAAGGCCTCATCGGTTTCCGAGCCTACAGCTGATCCCTCTCCTATGAGGAGTGTAGAAGCTCCCACCTGTTTGGCCGATCGGGATAAAGCTCTTATTACATGGGGATTGGTTACTGCACCTGTCTTATAATGGTAGGCGGAAAGGATATTGGGTTTCATGAGCACTGTGTCCCCTCGAGAGACCAGTGATTCTATTCCTCCAATGAGATGAAGTGCACTTTCAAGGGCTTTATTAATGCTATCAAAGTCATCGGTCTTGGAACACCTCACAACAGAAACCAACATCTTCTCTTCTCTCCGTCTGTGATCTATAGGATTTATAATAAAAAAAACCCAGGATCGGATCAAGGCCCTGGGAAATTAAACCAGGAAGAAAGGGGACGTTCGTGCAGAAATTACATAAATTTTAAATATAGATTTCGTTGTTGGATTCAATCTCTGCCCAGATAGCTCTGGTGAAACCTTAGGTTCTATCCAATAAAAAAGCCATCCGAAAAGGACAGCTAACTCTCCAAAATCATTGGAGCCGACGGTCGGATTTGAACCGACAACCTACTGATTACGAATCAGTTGCTCTACCACTGAGCTACGTCGGCCCTATCTGCGCCGCTATACACTCTTTACCACGGGGCATAGGGAAGTGTCAAGGGGGGGGAAGATCCTCCGCGGGTGTGCGGTGCTGCGGTGTTGCAGTCCCATAGTGTTACGGTCAGATTGGTTAGAAAATAATTCTCTGGTATCACGGTACCGGATAAACTCGCGCTAAGAGCGCGTTTTCCTCGTCTTACAGAGATCTCAGCCTGAGAAGTTCAATTGAAAAAGGCCCTCGGCGAGGGCCCTCTCATCAATAATGGATTTGAAATACCCTTAATTATTTATTTCGACTCTTCCTCTTCGAGGCTTTGAGAGGGTTGAGCTTCTTTTCCTCGGTAGTGCCGTTATTTCTCTTGACGTTAGTCGCAAGGGTACAATGTCCTTTAATCCATTTCAGGGCGGGTTCACTGTAAGCCTTACAATAGAGGCCGGTGGGATATTTGGTCACCCGGTCGCAACCATTACAATTGTCGACGATTGGGTGACATTTTCCTCCGTTGTAGCTACATCCTCTCTTGCTCATGAAAACACACTCCGTCCCTTCCTTTACCGTTTGACAAACCATGGGTATCTCCTCCCTTCTCTCTTTTATTGATTTGCTTAAAACGTAAAAAAAAACCGAGTCCCTCTATATGGTCAGCCGTACATTTCAGAAAGGAACTCGATTTTTCTTTAAAGAAAAAGCTAAGGGATTTTATCCCGAGCTCGAGGTTCCTTCAAATGATTGTCAAATAACTATATCAGTGATTTTTCAAATGTCAAGCGACGATCCGGAAATTTGAATTTTTTTTATCTCCTGGTGATTCGACCTTGACAGCAGAATCCGAGCAGATATATAAATGATGTATTCCCGAGGAAAAGGGGTATCCATGAAGAAAGTGCTCTCCATATCGTTTGTGATAATGATTCTGGTCATGAAGGTCGTAGCCTTTTCAGCCGAGCCGAAAAGCAAGCTCTTCGTCTACAACTCCTCCTATGATCTCATGAAGGGAGATCTCTGGCATTACATAAAAGACCAGCAGATACTCCTGGATTTGGAATTGTACCCCAGGAACTTCGTTGTTGTCGGGTTGGGAAATACCAACCAAAGCTACTCCATTGGCGAAATGATGGCTATGGGAACGGTTGGACTGCCACGGTTTCTCTGGATCAGTCCCCAATATCCCAATAAGGCAGTGGAGATCTGGGACAGGGAATTTCCCTTCGCCGCCATCGCCGTATGCAACCCAAAGGAGGTCATCCGGTGGGAGGAAACAGGGGGAGAGATCCACAAAATACTCTCGGATCGAATTGAGGCGGAGGGAATAAAGGTGGCCGCCTTGAAGCTGAGGGGTACCCTTTTTGACGTCCAGTTCCATGTCTCATCCCATATTCCAAAAGAGGGGATAGGCATCTCTCGTAGCCCTCGTTTTGAGGGGAAAAGTCGCAAGGCATTCAGGATAGAGGGGCCATCAGAATGGGAGATCAACGGGCTCTATCTCCATTCCCAGGAATTACAGCTCATGGCCTCCACCGATGGACACCCCGTTCGCCTCCACGGCTATGAGGATAATTCGAGAAAGGGCGGCCATATTAACTCCGCGCAGATCGATAGGCTATCCGTCCACGTCTATCCCCTTGAAGATGTAACGCTCTTCCAAAATGATTTACTGATAGAGGACGTGAAATGGAATAAGGGGGGAATTGAAATCATCGTTGTCAACAATGGGAGAATGAACGTGAAACACGTTACGGTCAAGGCCTTCTTTCCCGAAATGGAGACGTGGACGGTTACCATTGATCGCATAGAATCCATGTCCAAACGGTTCATCGGGTTTACCCCCTCCGTCGATCTCCTGGAAAGGGAAGGCTGGGTCGTGGTTGATCCCAATGATGAAATAAAAGAACGCCGAGAGGACAATAACAGATTTCCATGGCCAATGAGAGGTGAGACAGCGACAGGGGAAACGCATCAATGAAGATGGTGGATCCAAGCCCCGAAATCGAAGGCCTCCTCCTTTATCCTCCCCTTCAAAATCCATCATTTTTCCCAATAGCATTACGAATTTCCAGAGTCGAAATCCCTTGACAAATTAAAGATCTCCATACTATATGCCATGTAGTATAATAAAGACTTCTCTGCGAGCGGAACGAGTTTCATCGAAAAGGAGTTGATCGATGCGTTATTCCCAGTTGATGCTACCGACCCTGAAGGAAGATCCCGCGGAAGCGGAGGTGATTAGCCATAGGTTGATGTTTCGGGCGGGAATGATTAGAAAAGTGGCAGCGGGGATATACTCATTTCTGCCCCTGGGATTGAGAGTCATTCAAAAGGTAGAGAGGATTATCAGGGAGGAAATGAATCGGGCGGGAGCTCAGGAGGTCTTGCTCCCCTGTGTCCAACCCGCCGAGTTATGGATGGAGAGCCACCGCTGGCAGGAATATGGAAAAGATCTCCTTCGCATTGAGGATCGCCATAGCCGGGATTATTGTTTCGGACCCACCCATGAGGAGGTCATCACTGATATCGCGAGGCGCGAGATCCGGTCATATCGCCAGATGCCGCTGAACTTCTATCAAATCCAGACCAAGTTTCGGGATGAAATCCGTCCCCGATTTGGGGTAATGAGGTGCAGGGAATTTATCATGAAGGACGCCTATAGCTTCGATACCGACGAGGTCGGCTTGGGGAAAAGCTACCAGAAGATGTATGAGGCCTATACGAGGATCTTCACCAGGTGCGGTCTGACCTTCGAGGTCGTCGAGGCGGAAACAGGCCTCATCGGGGGAACCGCCTCCCACGAGTTTATGGTGTTGGCCGAAACGGGGGAGGAGACCATCGTCAGCTGTCAATCCTGTAATTATGCGGCTAATATTCAAAAAGCGGAGGCCAAAAGGACCCGGCTTCGGGCTCGGTCAGCGAAAAAGATCATAAACCCCCTTAAAAAAGTGGAAACACCCGATAAGAAAACGGTTGAGGAGGTAACCAAGTTCCTGAAGGTGATGCCTGAGGATTTGGTAAAAACGCTCATCTTCGAGACAGAACAAGGGGTTGTTGCGACCTTAATACAGGGGGACCATGAGATCAACGAATCGAAGCTCGGAAACCTCCTGGGTTGTGATGAGGTAAAACTCGCCTCGGATGATCTAGTTCTCGAGGTGACCGGAGCTCCCAAAGGGTATGCGGGGCCAATAGGGCTTTCCGTTAAGGTCATCGGCGATTATGCCGTCGAATCAATGGTCAATTTCGTCACTGGGGCCAATGAGCAGGATGCCCATTATATCAACGTCAACCTTGGCCGGGATGTCAAAGTCGATCAATTCGCGGACTTACGGATGGTAAAAGAGGGAGATCTCTGCCCCCGGTGCGGGAAATCATTGAACTTCTCCAGGGGGATTGAGGTTGGCCACATCTTCAAATTGGGGACGAAATACAGCAAGGCCCTAAGGGCAACATATCTTGATGAAAATGGTCGAGAGAGGGAGATTGTGATGGGGTGTTACGGTATCGGTGTCGCGAGAACTGCTGCTGCCGCCATCGAACAGTATCATGACGAAGATGGGATCATCTGGCCAATGCCCATCGCCCCCTTTCAGGTCATCGTCGTTCCGGTAAATAGTAAAATCGAAGCGCTTATGGAAACGGCCGAGGAGATATACCGTCTTCTCGTGAATAATGCGGTGGAGGTATTGTTGGATGATCGTGACTCCAGCCCAGGGGTGAAATTCAAGGATGCCGATCTGATCGGCGTCCCCTTGCGGGTAACCATCGGGGAGAAGAACCTAAAAAAGGGACTCGTTGAAATCAGGCGTCGAAAAAACGGGGAAACGACTGTAATAGAAAAGGATAGAATTGTGGAGGCCATTTCGGCCTTAATACATGAGGAGGTGAAGGGCTCATTGCATGCCTGATGGACCGTACTTCTCCGTAAGTATCCTCCGAAACCTGGGGCGGTAGATCAGTTCAAAGGTTTCCTCCTTTCCGGGGAAAAGGCGGCATGCGTGACCCTTAACCCCTTCAACTACCTTGAGGGCCTCTTCATAAGGGAGATCGCCCTGGAGGATGAGATGCATGGAGAAATCCACCAATATCCTCAGGAACCTGATCCTCTTATTCTCTTCGGCTATCTCCTCCGGGGAAGCCATTGGGTTCATTTCCTTGTGATTCAATATGATGTTCGCTGAATCAATTCATCGGCTTTGAAGCCTATAAAAAAACTATACCAGGGGAAGAAGGGGTTGTCAAAGGAGGATTAGAATACCAGTTGGAATAGTGGAGTAATGGAATACTGGAATGATGGGTAGAGAGGAATGAAAACAATAGATCCGTTTTTTCCGCTTTTTATTCCCCAATATTCCATTATTTCAACATTCCATTCATTCCAATTCTCTGAAAAATAACGCTCAGGGACAACGGTGTTCCCCAGAGCCTCAGGAAACCTCCCTCTCAGATGGGGTTGACTCTGGATCCGAGTTTCTAATATTAGGATGATACCTCCGTGCAAATAGATTCCAAAGAGATTCGTTCCATGATTTTCTTCACCTTCGAAAAGACGGAGTGTGCTGATGATGGAACCGCGGGAGAGGCTCATATTTGCCCTTGATGTCGAACGTTTTGGCGATGCCCAAAAGCTTGCCGGCCTTTTGAAGGGCCATGTTGGCCTCTTCAAAGTAGGGAAACAGCTCTTTACCCACGCAGGACCGAAAGTCATCGACATGATTCGAAATAAGGGGGAGCGGATCTTCCTGGACCTTAAGTTTCATGACATCCCCAATACGGTGGCAAAAGCGGCTGAGGAGGCGACCAAGCTCGGCTCAGCAATGTTTACCGTTCATTCCATGGGTGGATATGAGATGATGAAACGGGCGGTGGAATCCTCTAGAAATATTGCCAAACACCTCAATATACCAAGGCCCCTCATTTTGGCGGTGACCATCCTTACCAGCATGGATGAGGTGATCCTTGAAGAGGTGGGTATAAAGACCCCTTTAAAACAACAGGTCGTGCGCCTCGCAACATTGGCCAAAAGGGCGGGAGTGAATGGAGTTATTGCCTCCCCGCGGGAAATCAGGCTTATACGCGATCATTGCGGGGCACATTTCCTCATCGTAACTCCAGGAGTGAGACCTGCCTCAGCGACCAAGGACGACCAGAAAAGGACCCTAACCCCTGGGGAAGC
Source organism: Syntrophobacterales bacterium (assembly GCA_020346125.1). Taxonomy (GTDB): domain Bacteria; phylum Desulfobacterota; class BSN033; order WVXP01. The sequence goes on from CP070774.1 coordinate 2,043,676, forward strand.
GGTCAGGGCAGGGGCAGACTATATTGTCGTGGGCCGACCCATTAAGGAGGCCGACGACCCCGTAAAGGCGGCGGACGAAATCGTCGAGGAAATATCGTGACCCACATTATCCACGGGCTTCACCCTATCTACCAAGCCCTCAAAGCCCACCGAAACCCCGTTAAAAAGATCATCATTTCCCGAGGAAACACACGGAGACCTCTGAAGGAAATCCTGCGATTGGCCGCGGAAAGGGGAATTTCCATCCAATGGGCTGGCAGGGATAATCTAACGCGTATGGCCAAAACCACATCTCATCAAGGTATTGTGGCCCAAATGGATGAATTCAAATACGTTGAGGTCTCTGACATCGTCCAGAGGTGGGAGGCAAGGGGAGACAAGGCCTTTCTCCTCATCGTCGATGGCGTTGAGGATCCGCAAAATCTCGGGGGATTAATTCGAACGGCACATGCCTTCGGCGTTCATGGGATCGTTATCCCCAAGGATAGGGCAACCCCCATTACCCCCACCGTCATAAAGGCATCTGTTGGGGCGGCCTTCCATACCCCCATCGCCCGGGTTACCAATATCGCCTCCTGCCTCGAATTTCTGAAAAAAAGGGGAATTTGGATCTTGGGCGCTGAGGGGGGATCTGAACGTCCCATCTATGATTGTGATTTGGATTTAGATTTGGCCGTCGTCATCGGAAGTGAGGGAAGGGGGATCCGGCCTCTGGTCAAAAAAAAGTGCGATTTCCTCGCCTCCATTCCCCTCCACGGAGAGATTACCTCCCTCAACGCCTCTGTCGCTGGAGCGCTGGTGATGTATGAGGTCTTAAGAGGGCGATTGCCGGTGAAGGGAACCCATGATTAGATTGGACATCCCGGGAAGAGAGGCTTTTCGATTCGAGAACATCGTCCTCGATCTCAATAGAACCCTCTCGTTCGACGGGAAAATCCAGCATAAGGCAAGGGGCAAAAATACCGCACTAACCGCTGACACCAGAGGCGGGGCAGAACAAATCCTGGGCAAACTCCAAACGGAGATTGTACTGCTTTCAGGCGACAATACATCTCGGGAGAAGGCGAAGGCGACGCTAAGGCGGTAATATGCTTATTCATGTCCGCACGGTATGTCTCATGATGATCGATTCAGGAACGGTAGTGGGCGTTAATCTTTACATAATCGGTGGAAAGGTCGCAGGTAAAAATAGAGGTATGTGCATTTCCCTGGTGGAGGCGGATGGTAAGCGTAACCGTATTCCCCTTGAGCACCTGATCGGCCTCTTTCTGTAATGCCCCATTTGTCCCCATCCCACCTAAGGCAACGGGGACGTGGTTCAAGAGAATATCGAAGGTATTGGGGTTGATGGCAACGCCCGAGCGCCCGATGGCAGCGGCGATCCTTCCCCAATTGGCATCCCCGCCGAAGAAGGCCGTTTTAACGAGATTCGAGTTGGCTACGCTCAATGCCACTTTCTTTGCATCGGCTTCGCTCCTCGCCCCCTCCACCCTCACCTCAATGAATTTCGTGGCCCCCTCCCCATCCCTGATGATCATCTTGGCTAATTCATGCAAAACTGCGGTAAAGCGGTCCCTGAAGAGGGAATAGTCAGCGGATTTCAGTGATATTACCCGATTTTTTGCCATTCCATTGGCCAAAACCAAGACGGTATCGTTGGTGCTGGTATCCCCATCCACCGTGATCCGGTTAAAGGTGAGCTCTTGAACATCGGTAAGTGCCTTTTGGAGTGATGCCCCTTCAATGGCCGCGTCGGTCATCACAAAGCAGAGCATCGTCGCCATACGGGGCATGATCATACCGGCTCCCTTTGCCACCCCACATATTCTGATTTCCCTTTGGCCTATCGAGCACCTCTCCATTTTCACCTTGGGGAACGTATCGGTGGTCATAATGGCCTCGGCCGCATCCAAAAGGGTATGGGAGGAGAGATTGCCGATGAGGCGCGGGATTCGGGAGAGGATTTTATCGATAGGCAGTGGTCTTCCAATCACACCCGTAGAGGAAACCAACACCAGTTGCCTTGGGATCCGAAGAGCCTTTGCTGTCGAATCGGCCATGGCCCTTGCATCCCGCATCCCTTTTTCCCCAGTGCAGGCATTGGCGTTTCCGCTGTTGGCGACGATCGCCTGACACCTACCCTTCCTCATCCTCACCCGATCCAGTAAGACCGGTGCCGCCTTCACCCTATTGGTAGTGAATACCCCCGCGACTGTGGCTGGAATCACGGAATAAAAAAGGGCGAGATCCCTCTGTTCGCCCTCCTTGATGCCCGCAGAGATTCCGGAAAACATAAACCCTGGAATGGAAAAGTCCCCACCCTGTTTCTCTCCAATACCGTTGCTCACCGTTCCCTCTCTATCGCCCTCCCTCTCCGATTTACCGGCCGCAGCACTTTTTATATTTTCTCCCGCTGCCGCATGGGCATGGTTCATTTCGACCGATCTTCCTCCCTTCCCTCCTGAAGGTTACCACCTTTCCCCCCTCGGCCTCGGGCATTGCCATGGGGGCATCTTGCATCACTGGCATCTCACCCTCAAGGGGTGGCGAAAGCATCTCCCCCCGAGTGAGGACAAGCCGTTGTGGTCTCTCTCTGCTCCGACCCTTTGCCTCCCTTTCTGCCGCCAGTCGTATCGCGAAAAGCTGACGAATCGTATCCTCCCTGATCTCAGCCAACATATCCAAAAACATCTCGGACCCCTCTATTCTGAACTCCGTCAAGGGGTCCTTCTGGCCGTATCCTCGGAGTCCAATCCCCTCTTTCAAATAATCTATGCTGAGAAGATGTTCCCTCCAGTGTGTATCGATGGATTGCAATAAAATGACCTTCTCAAGATGGCGCACTATCTCTTGGCCGAGTTCCTGTTCCTTTATTGCATAAGCCTTCCGTACTCCATCGAGGATTTGTTCCCTCAATGCATCTTGGTCTAAACCGTCGGATTTCTCCTCTTCGATATCGAAATGGATCGAAAAATTCCTGAATAGTTCATCCTGGAGTCCCCTCAAGTTCCACTCCTCGGGGTAGGTCTTTCTATCGGTGTGGATATCTAAGATCTCCTCCACCAGTTCCTCCGCCATCTCCATAACCCGATCGCTCACGTTATCATTGCCTAAAACCTCCCTTCTCCGCCGGTAGATCTCCTCCCTCTGTCTATTCATCACATCATCGTATTCCAGCAGATGCTTTCTGATATCGAAGTTATGCCCCTCTACCCTCCGTTGAGCATTCTCTATGGCCTTCGTGATTAAGTTATGTTCGATGGGCTGATCCTCCTCAATACCCAATTTCGTCATCACAGTGGATATCCTCTCAGACCCGAATAAACGCATCAAATCGTCCTCCAGGGAGAGGTAAAATCTCGATGACCCGGGATCTCCCTGTCTACCCGCCCTGCCCCTCAATTGATTGTCAATACGTCTCGCCTCATGCCGCTCGGTGCCGATGACGTGTAATCCCCCGTGGGTCAGGACCTCTTCCTTCTCCTTGACCGCAGTGGCACGGGTCCTTTCGTAGGCCTTCCGCTCCTCTTTCTCCGATGCCCCATCATCAACCATGGCCTTTGCCAAGAATTTCGGATTCCCTCCCAGGAGGATATCCGTGCCCCTTCCGGCCATATTGGTGGATATAGTAACGGCACCCTTTCTTCCCGCCTGGGCAATGACCTCGGCCTCCCGCTCATGATTCTTGGCATTGAGGACGTGGTGTTTAATCCCATTCCGCTTCAGCAGCCGACTTAACCTCTCCGATTTCTCAACGGATACGGTTCCAACCAGGACCGGGTGACCCTCCCCGTGTAATTGGGAGATATCCCTGAGAACGGCATTGAACTTCTCCCTCTCGGATTTGTAAATAACGTCGGGGTATTCCGTTCTGATCAAGGGCATGTTTGTGGGGATGACCGTGACCTCTAAACCGTAAGTCTTATGGAATTCCATCTCCTCGGTATAAGCGGTACCCGTCATTCCCGCAAGCTTCTCGTACATCCGAAAATAATTCTGGAAGGTAATGGTTGCGAGGGTTTGATTCTCCCTCTCAATGGTCACCCCCTCCTTCGCCTCCAAGGCCTGGTGCAGTCCATCGCTATACCGCCGTCCGGGCATAAGCCTCCCCGTGAATTCATCGACGATGACCACCTGTCCGTTGCTCACCACATACGCCACATCCCTTTCGAATAGGGAATACGCCCTCAACAATTGCGACACATTGTGGATCTTCTCCGTCTTCTCGGAATATTCCGCCTCCAATTTCATCCTCAGCTGGGCCCTTTCTTGGGGATCAAGATCGGGGTCGGCATCTATCGAGCTCAAGTCCGGGAGCACGAAGAAATCGGGATCTTGGGGTGACAAAACCTTCCTCCCCCTTTCGGTCAAATCCGCTACGTTCGATTTCTCATCGATGACGAAAGAGAGGTCCTTATCGAGGAGATCCCAATTCTTATCCCTGAAGAAATCCAACTCCACACTATCTAGCAACTTCCTATATTTCCCATCCTCGAGAATTCTCAAGAGGTGTTTATGTTTAGGGACCCCCCTTTTGGCCTGAAGCAATTTGATGCCCGCCTCGTAATCCTCTCCCTCCCGGAGCAGCTCCTCGGCCTCACTCAGAGTCCGATTAATCGTCCTCGTCTGGCCTTGAAAGAGCCTCTCGACGGGACCCTTGAGTTCGTGGAATTTGTGTGTTGAACGCTCCACCGGCCCCGATATGATCAGGGGGGTCCTGGCCTCATCGATGAGGATGCTATCTACCTCATCCACGATGCCGTAGTGGAGTTCTCTTTGCACACATTCATCCAGGCTGAATTTCATATGATCCCTGAGATAATCGAACCCGAACTCGTTGTTGGTCCCGTAGGTGATATCGGCCCTGTAAGCCTTCTGCCTATCGAGATCATCCATTTCATGAACGATGACACCCACCGATAAGCCCAGGAATTGATAAATCGCGCCCATCCAATCCCGATCCCGTTTGGCCAAATAGTCGTTCACCGTGATAATATGAACACCCTTACTGGTAAGAGCGTTTAGATAGGCGGGCAGAGTTGCCACAAGGGTCTTCCCCTCTCCCGTGGCCATCTCAGCGATCTTTCCCTCGTGGAGTACAATTCCCCCCATCAGTTGAACGTCGAAGGGACGCTCTCCTAATGTCCTCTTGGAAGCCTCCCTCACGGCGGCGAAAGCCTCCGGAAGCAGGCTATCCAAATTCTCACCCCGATCGACCCTTTCCTTGAAATGGGTCGTCTTCGACCTCAAATCGGCGTCGCTCAATTTCTGAAACTCCGGCTCCATGTGATTGATTCGCTCCACCATGGGTTGGAGGCGGTTCAGTACCCTCTCGTTTTTCGTCCCCAGAATTTTGATGGCGGTCTTTTTGACGATAGAGCCAATCATTTTTGAGCCCCCAGTTCTATAAGTACCCTCTTTCTTAGATTATTTTACAGTCTCGGGGTGAAGAATTCAAGCTATTCCTCGGCTTGTCCTGATCTCGGCCTGGGGAAGGGACAAAAAAACCCGATAGAACTTCTTCATCTATCGGGTATCTGGATATTCCGGATAAAAAGGCGAATCTTCTTAATTTAAGATATATTTCATGGGGTTTACGGGAACCCCGTTCTCCCTTACCTCATAATGGAGATGAGGGCCTGTGGACTTTCCCGAACTCCCAACCTCCGCGATCTTCTGTCCCCTCTTCACCTTTTGGCCGATCTTAACGTTTATCTTATGCAAGTGTCCGTAACGGGTGGAGAACCCGAATCCATGGCTGATAACCAAAATCTTGCCAAAACCCCACTCCCTGCCGATATTAGTGACCAACCCGTCCGCAGGGGCGAAGATGGGCGTGCCGGTACGGTTTGATATATCGATCCCCTCATGCATTTGTCGCAATCCCGTAAAGGGGGAAATTCGATATCCAAAACCAGAGGTAAACCATCCCCTTGCCGGCCAAATAGATGGGGTATGGGTCAACTGAACCCTTTTGTTTTGCAGGAGGCTTTCCAGTTCCTTGAGGCTGCTCCCTTCCGCGGTAGCCTCCTCATCCAACCGTTCCAAGTCGTGCCTCATCTGTTTCATCAACTCCTCCTCATTCCTCTGGAGGAGCAAGGTCTCTCGAATATCCTCAGGTGAAGGCCCCCCAATTCCAAAGAACCGTCTGGTACTTCCCTCCGAAGCCTCGAGGTTGGCCAGAATCCTCAGCCTTCTATCAAATTCCCTCATCCCCGCGATCTTTCTCTCCAACTCCCCGATTTTCTCGCAGAAAAAATGAACCTGGGACCGCTGAAGCTGGGTTTCCTCCCGTAATCGGCTCAGTTCCATGACCTTCTGCCTCATAATTACGTAATCAAAGCTAAAATACCCGAGGAGGATGAAGAAGATAGGAATGGCGAAACAGATCAATTTGGCTAAGAGTCGGGGCAATCTGTATCTTCTGATTGCGGAAGCCTTCTTAGAGAAAATGAGGATATTGTAAAAGTTCCCTCCCAAAAATTACCCCCTTTCACCTACCAAACGAACTACTCACCTGCTCAAATATCAAAAAGAAATTGAGATGTCAAGAATTTTTTTCATTAAACTCGTTCAGCGAGCACCGTTGTCATACTTGCTCATGAGGGCCCAACTAAGGTGAATATATACCAGTACCCCCTTTTTGATCGGGACTAAATAGAAGCAAAACCCATACCAAAGAGATGTACTCATAGGAGCGTAAGCCTCACATTTCATCGATATTATGTTGCATATCCTATCGAAAAAACAGAAAAAATAGGAAATATGAAGATCAAAGGAAGAGTAATTCCCAGGCACGCTCTGTCCATCCTTGAATCTCATAATATCGCGATGTGTTATCTAACCTTTTTTCATAGATAGTACATTTTTTGCGCAGCCTTCATGTTACGAGGATCTTATCAAATCAATCTAGTGACAATCCTCTGAAAAATTGGCAAAAAGAGCTCTGAGCGCACATTAAACGTTCCGAATTATTGCAATATTGAAATCATAGGTTTTTTGTAACGACCGATTTGTGCTATTCACATGGAATGATGGAATAGACCATATGGAATATTAGAATGCTGGATTATTGGAATAGTGGGGGAAAATGCAATAACCATTCTCAATTGTTTTCATCCTTCTGGACCCATTATTCCACTATTCCAGTATTTCCCATCGTTCCATTATTCCAATCTTCCAATAATCCAGTTCGGTTATTCCAATATTCTGGCTAGGGCGAAGCCCCTGAATTCATATAATCGTCAGAAAATTATGACCATCCCTTGGAGGGAGCCAGCCCACGGTAGTTCGTTACTGGGCGAGGGATCAACGGCCACTTATGGCGAGCTTGCTTGTTCTGAGGCTTGGGGACCCGAGTTTCCCCGTGAAACGAAAATCTGACCCCACCTCCTCGATGTTCTTAAATAGATCCAGGACGTTTCCTGAAATGGCGATCCCCTTCACCGGATGGATGGGCCTCCCACTTTCGATCCACGAACCAGCCGCCCCAAGAGAAAAATCGCCGGAGATGGGGTTTGCGGTATGGATCCCCATTACTTCCTCGATCACGATACCATTTTGGAGGCCTCCCAGAAGATCGCTAAAGGACCTATCCCCCCTCTCAATATAGAGATTGGAAATGCCGAGCGATGGAGGGACCTTTATTCCTTCCCGGATGCAATTGCCCGTTGACCGTCCTTCCTCTCGGCTTGCCCAATAGAAATCGAACAGGAAGCCCGTGATCCTCCCGGAAATAACTACCGGCGTTCTTTGACTCTCGACTCCTTCGCCATCGAAAGGGGAGGTAACCATCCCCTGGGGATGTAACCCATCATCATAAATATTTAGCTTTGAAGAGAATGCCCTTGAGCCTAACCCATCGGAAAACAATGACTTCCCCTTTCGAACGTTTTCTACCGCAAAGGAGGGAGCCAGGATCGATAGAAACTCACAGGCGATCTGATTTCTGATCAGGGTGGGATAGAAGGCGGTTTTAAGGGGCCGAGCCCCTAATTTCTCCCTCGCTTTTCGAGCCGCTTCCCTACCGATTCGAGCCACATCGAGCCCTTCGAACGAATGGTGGAAATCAAAATCCCATCCCATCTCTGATTCCGAGCCCTCTTCTGCGACTGCCATCACGCTCCCCATAAAGATTGAGGAGGTAAAGCCCTCCTCAACTCCCTCCGAATTCACGAGAAATACCATTCTCTCAGCATCCTCATAAATCGCCTTCCCCACCCTCTTTACCCGCTTGGGATCGGAGGCAAGGGCCATAGCTTCCAAGGCCATCGCCTTCTCTATTCTCTCTTGGGCGGAAATGCGCCTTATTCGCCCATCATAGATACCGGGGATGGGATTAAAATCCCTCGGAGGTGCGGGGAATCCATAAAATGGATCTGCCGAGAGGTTTGCTGCTCCATCTATGGCGGCTTCTATCATCCTCGCGATCTCAACCGCATCAAAGCTGGTGCAATAGGAGAAGCCGAGCCTCTGGCCCTTAATAATCCGGAGTCCGAGTCCCATTGACTGAGCCTTCTTAAAGGACTCCAACTCTCCATCCCGCACTTCGATGCTCGTTGAGACGGATTGGGAGAGATAGATCTCATATCCATCGACTCGTCGCTTTTTAATCCCTTGGACGCATTCGGCGGCAATCTCCCGGGGATTAAAGCGGTCATCAAACATCTTTTTTAAATCCTTGAACTGAGTCCCTAATCCCGCTGAGGAAGGTCCAATAAGGATAACCCCTCTTTTACCATCTGATCAATGAGCTTGCCCAGGTGAGACCGCCTCCAAAGGCCGTAAGGCAAAGCAAGTCTCCTGCTTGTATACTTCCATCTCGCAAGGCCGAATCGAGGGTAATGGGAACGGTGGCCGATGAGATATTGGCGAATTTCTCGATAGTCAAATAAACCCTTTCCATGGGGACATTCAATCGCTTTGCCATTGACTGGAGGATTCTAATGTTGGCTTGATGGGGGATGATCCATTTGACATCTGAGATACTATAGCCATTATATGACACTGCTTCCTCACATGCCTCGGCGAAATATTTTACGGCAATTCGAACCGACTCGTTTGCCTTAATCATCTTCAAATAGTGGAGTTTCTTGTCCACGCTCTCATATGAGATAGGTGTTGTCCTCGAACCCCCGCCTGGCAAGAGGAGATTTTCTCCTCCTGCGCCATCGGTATTGATGTGAGTCGATAAGATCTCATGGATATCTTCATCGGAATCAACCGCCTCCAATACTACGGCTCCTGCCCCATCTCCCCAAAGGATGCAGCTCTCCCTGTCCGTCCAATCGAGAGTTCGGCTCATGATCTCCGAGGCAACGATCAAGGCATTTCTATAGATCCCCCTTCGCAAATACTGCTCGGCTACCGATAAGGCAAAGATGAATCCGGAACAGGCCGCCAAGATATCGAATGATACGGCCCGGTGTGCCCCCAATTTCGCCTCAAGCCAGTTGGACCCCGCTGGACATGCTGTATCTGGTGTCATCGTTGCCATGATGATGAGATCCAGGTCTTCAGCGGAATAACCACCCATCTCCATTGCTTTAAGGGATGCATCCTTGGCTAAATCCGAGGCGTCCACATCCGGAGCTGCGATCCGCCTTTCCTTGATTCCAGTCCTCTTGAAAACCCATTCATCATTGGTATCCAAGACCTTCCCGAGGTCAAAATTGGTCATCACTTTCTCGGGCAAATATGAACCCGTTCCCCGTATGGCTATCCTCTTCATTTCCGACTCCGCCCTCCACTGCTATTCTGAGATCTTATCCTTCTTGTTGCCATATTGTCCCGCCCTTTCAACGAGTTCTCCTCCCCTTGATCAATCCCATGGATCTCCCTTTTCATATAATCCCCACAGAATATCGCACCTCTTCCCCGAAGCGTTACGTCCATATCGATATATCCTGTAAAGGGGAACCCAATTCCTCTCAAACCCCTCATCCTCAAAGGGGATCAAGTGGAGAAGAGAGAGGCTTACCTTATCTTCCGCCCTGGAGTATTTGAAAAAGGGCCAAATCGATACATGCTTCGATATCTCCTCCCCTTTACGGTTGAATACAGTCTTTGTTCGATTGATGAGGAGAAACCGACGAACCACCTCCCGCTGATCTCCGAAGAAATCCTCCTCACATTGATAGAGAGGCCATAAGATCCAGCGGCTTCGAGAATCCGGTGTCTCCTTACAACGATAAAAAGGGAATATTCTGAATTCCCGAACCTTATCCCCACGAGCAAAGCAGAGAAAAGGCCAGGGCACTTCCCACCTGCTCAATCGGTCCCGTTCATCCACCGTATGGGAAAAAAAGGGCCACAATACCGTTACGTGCCTTCTCCTTTTCGACCGGACATCCCGATACAGGGGGAACACGATGCGCTCCCTTTCGGGATCCTCAGTATCTAAATCCCGAACCCCCTTAACGAAAAATGGCCAAAGGGCGAAATCGACCCTGGAGACTCCCTCCTCTTCCTTATAGCCCCATAAGGGCCAAAGGCGAAAACCCTTCTTCCCCCCGCCGCTCGTTGCCGAGAGGATAGGCCAAAGGAAATTCCAGGTATAAGCCCCTTCTTCACTCCAATCCGAATAGATGGGCCAAAGGTAAAAACGAATACGATCCCGGCCGAATCGATCCACGAGTTGTCCGAAGAATGGAAAAATTCCCCAATATCGTTCACCCATCTCCGTTTGCCCCTTAAAGAAGGGAAAGAGGGCAAAGTCCTTCGACCGCCTCCCCTCACCCCATGCCTCGTCCCTCGATAAGAACAGGGGTACGAGGTAGTGTTTGGTCTCCCCCCCCTCCCGCCTGAATTTTCCGAGGGGGTAAAGGTATTCAACCCGAAGGAAGTTTTCTCTATCATTTTTTGTCCAATAAAACAAGGGACGAACGGCAAATTCTACTTCCTCAATCCCTCTTTCCCTATAAATCAGGGGCCCAAAGATCCTAAGCTTGCTCCTGGCCATTTCCGTATCGCTCCAATAGTGAAAGCAGGGCCACAACTTACGGACGAATCCCTTCCTTTCGCTGCATTTCGCACTTGGGATCGAAAAGAGAGAAAATAGAATAATTCCGGCGAGAATTAAACGTCCCGTCTCCAGCCCCTTTGAAAGATCTCTCAACTTTTACCGGTTTCCCCTTCCATCCTGAAGGACCTTTAAAAAATCAAGCCCATCAACGTTCCCAATACCGTGATCGGTGTCTGTTCCCGCAACCCCTCCGCACCCTTTTGGACCTTCTTCAGGGTTTTCTCCGCCTCCTTTATTAGGTGATCATCCGTGAGAAGTTTTCCAACGGTCCCCTCTCCACTGTCCAGCTTTTCCGAGAAGCTTTTAAAGTTGGCCAGGGTGGCCCTGGCGTCCAGGTAAGCCTCTTCCTCGTTGATGAGCTTACCAAGGGTCCCCTCTCCCCTCTGAAGCTTCTCAGTCATCTCCCTCAAGGCCACCAGCGTCTCTCTGGCGTCCCGATAAGCCCCGTCATCATTGATGAGCTTGCCAAGGGTCCCCTCTCCCCTCTGAAGCTTCTCAGTCATCTCCCTCAAGGCCACCAGCGTCTCTCTGGCGTCCCAATAAGCCCCGTCATCATTGATGAGCTTGCCAAGGGTCCCCTCTCCCCTCTGAAGCTTGGTGCTGATGTTTCTAAAATTGCCAAACATCTCCCTTGCATCTGCTATCAATTGTGGAAAATCCCCGGAAAAGGTCTCGAAATTGGAGACCACATTCCCCACCTTTTCGGGGTCGACCCCTTCAAGGATTTGACTGAGCGGCACAAGAACGCCCTTAATATCCTCCCCGATTCCGCTTAGACGGGAGAGGACCTGTTCGAGGCTGACAGGAGAGGCCCCCTGTTGTATCATGCCCTCCTCTTTTATTCTCGGCTTCTCCTCGGACCCCGGGAAAATCTCGATATATCTCTCCCCCAATAACCCCTCCGACCTCAAATAGGCCCTCGCATCCTCATAGAATTGAATATTGGGCGGGATTCGAAGGGCGAGCTTCGCCTTTCCCCGTTCAAGGGAAATCCTCTCCACCGTGCCGACATTGACGCCGGCTATCCGGACAGGCGAGTTCCGGTTTACCCCTGCAGCGGAATCGAAGAGGGCATAAACCCTGTAGCCCGCCTCCTTACCCAGATGAAACTTCCCCACAGTTAGCGTCAAAAAGGCCAAAACGATGATGCCCAAAAGCACAAAGATACCTACCTTGGTCTCCGTCTCCATTTTTTTCATTCCCAACCTCCTTAAAAGATCCTCATCTTGCCTTGATTGGCCCTTCGGCCTTTCCTTGAATGAATTGCTGGACTATAGCATTGCTCGATTCCCTGATCTGTTTCGGAGTTCCGACCTCGATAATCTTCCCCTCATATAACATGGCGATTCGATCGGCGATCTTGTAAGCGCTGACCATATCGTGGGTAATGGCGATGGAGGTGACCTCCAGCTTCTTGCGCATCTGGACGATCAAATCGTTAATGGCATCGGCCATAATGGGATCGAGGCCCGTTGTGGGCTCATCATAAAGCAGTATCTCCGGCTCCATGGCAATGGCCCTTGCCAGGCTCACCCTCTTTCTCATTCCTCCGCTCAACTCCGATGGCATGAGATCCTCGACACTCCTCAACCCCAATAGCCCTAACTTCTCAACGGCTATCGCCTTTATCTCCCCATCACCCAGGGAAGTATGGTGTTTCAAACCGAAGCCGACATTTTCCCAAACCGATAGCGAATCGAACAGGGCACCGGCCTGAAAGAGCATGCCGAACTTCTTTCTGATCTCATTGAGGGACCCTTCCTTTAGGGAGGTGATCTCTTGTCCATCGATACCTATGCTTCCGCTGTCGGGCTTGATCAATCCGATAACGCACTTGATCAGGACGCTCTTTCCCACCCCACTTCCCCCTATCACCACCATGCTCTCGCCCTTGTTTACCGTCAAATTTATTCCTCTGAGGACGTAGTTTTTGCCAAAAGACTTGTGAAGATCTACTACTTTGATTTTAACAGATGTATCCCCGATCATAAATCCCTTGATGGCAACAGTCCAAGGATTTAAAACAAAATGGCCGTTATGAAGTAGTTGGAGATCAGGATGACCAGACAGGAGAGGACAACGGCCCTCGTCGTCGCCTTCCCCACCCCCTCAGCGCCCCCTTCTGTATAGAACCCCTGGTAACAGCTGATAATAGCCATGATCATCCCAAATATGCAGGCCTTTAATAGGCCGCTATAAATGTCGCTCAACTCCATATAATCCCACGTCCTCCTAATATATACCGTGGGATTGGTCCCCAGAACCTTTACGCTCACGAAGTATCCGCCCATGATGCCGATGACATCCGCAAATACTACCAAAACGGGGACCATGACTAACGAGGCGAGAAATCGGGGCACAACCAGATATTTAACGGGATTAGTGGCCAAGGTATAGAGGGCATCTATCTGTTCCGTCACTCGCATTGTCCCCAATTCCGCGGCCATTGCCGATCCGACCCGTCCCGAGACCATCAATCCCGTCAGTACGGGCCCCAATTCCCTTGTCACCGATAGGGCGACCACCGTTCCGACAAGCGTCTCCGCATTAAACCGTTTGAATCCCGTGAAAGTCTGCAGGGCCAGCACCATTCCCGTAAAGGCGGAAGTAATAACCACCACGGGAATGGAACGCACGCCGATCTCCTCCATCTGACTTAATGCCTCTCGTATATTGAATGGGGGACGAAAGATCAAAAAAATGGTTTGACCGAAGAGAATGCTGATTCTTCCGGATTCGTGTAAAAAGCGGAGAAAATAAACCCCTATATACCCGAAAACCGCATTCATCAATAACCTCGTTGCCCCATCTCCCTTCGCACGTAAACTTCCGCTTCGAAGGGCTTCCCATCTCTCATACATACCCGTGGAACCCTTTTCCCGACCATACAGAGGACTTCATAGGAAATAGTCCCTATTTTTTCCGCTATCTCCTCAGCCGTTATTTCATCCCCTCCTTGTTTCCCCATCAAGACCACCTCATCCCCGGGGGCGACATCCCCCACTCCCGTTACATCAACCATTGTATGATCCATGCTTATTCTACCCACTACTGGAACCCGCTTGGACTTCAGGAGGGCTTCTCCCCTATTGGAAAGAGTCGGTTGTAACCATCACCATACCCTATGGGCAGTGTGGCAATAAGGCTCTCCCTTTGCGTGGCATACGTTCCCTTGTAGCTAATTCTCGTTCCCGCCGGGACCCTTTTAAAAAGCCGATTGCCGTCCTTAAGCGCATCACTGGTCTCAATGCAATGCGGCTGATATATTCCCTGTTGGGGTATGAGCCGTAGATCATAATCCCCCGGCCGAATGAGATTGAACCAGGAATCGGGGAAATCTATCATGGGCGCGCTACTGCTGATGTGCCAGTAGGTTGGCCTGATTCCCTCCCCACGGAAGAGCTCCTCCACCCCCTTGAATGCCTTCATTTGAGCACGGGTATACGTCTCATCGGCCATGGAGAAATGGGATGCAACTCCGTCGATGACAAGGTTGGGAAATTCCTTCATGTGCTCAAGGAACTTCCGGGCCCCTTCAACGGGAGCTCCCAACCGGCCCATTCCCGTATCGAACTTAAGGTGAAGCTTCACCCGCCTATTTCGTCTCTTTGCCTGTTCGGAAAGGGATTTTCCAATCTCCTCATCGAAGACCATGGGAATGAGGTCATATTCAATAACGTTATCGATCTCCTCCTCGTATATTCCGGAAAGGACCAGGATGGACTTCTTAATTCCCCCCTCCCTCAGCTCGACTCCTTCGTCGGCAAACGCAACCCCGATCAGGTCGACTCCCAATCGCTCCAATTCCCTGGCTATAATGACCGCCCCATGGCCATAAGCGTTATCCTTTAGGACGGCAAGTATCTTAACCCCATGGTGAACTCGGCTCCGAATTTGATGGTAATTGTGGGCCAAGGAATCAAGATCGATCTCGGCAATGGTGGGACGTAAAAAGGGAAACATCGTTTTCCAAGTGTTTGTTAAATATAGCACATTATATACGGTAAAAGTCAATAGAAACCTATCCTGGAGTTTCCGGAGTTTTTGGAAAACACCGTTGTTCCTGGGCGTATTCTGAGGGAAAAGGGTCATCTATGAGGAGAAATCCAAAAACACTGTTCACTCACCCTGCCTCCCCCCTCCTTCTGCCTCATATCCCTATCCTAATCCTTGCTTCCTTCCGACCGCAGCACAGCAGCACTGCAACACCACAGCACTTGTATTTCGCTGCAGCACCGCACAACGGCAGCACCCAAACTCGGCAGGAAGGGGAAAGTATTCCCCACCTACGAACCCCGAAAGGATCACCTTGGAAGGACTGAAGAGAAGGGATGAGGGTGTTCACCTATCAAAAAAATACGCAATAAATTCAATAACTTCCTAATCATTGTCAATAAAAGCCAGCAAACTCCAGAAATCCATCCCATTGCCCTAATGCGTTATGGTTGACAAACCGCATTGATCTCTATTAGTTTAATAGAAAGGAGGCTATTCGCGATGTGTCAATCCACGGCCTATATCGTAAAGGAGGGCAAGGAGCAGGTGATTTTGTCCGACATCATCTCCGTAAAACCCACGGGAACTCACCTTCGCCTCATCAACCTCTTCGGCGAAGAGGCAACCGTCGAAGCCTCCATAGAGGAGGTGGATCTCCTTAATCACAGGATCAAGCTTAGGCCCCGCTGATCATCCGAGATTCCATGGCGGAAAAAATCGACTCCATCACCATCAAGGTAAATGAAAGGGAGCACCAAGTCCCCCCTGATACGAGACTTTTGGATCTCAAAGGGATACTTTATCCCGCTGCAGATCTAATCATCTACAATGGCTTCCCCATTTCCGAAAATATCTCCCTCAATGATGGCGATGAAGTTGTCTTCGCGGAAAGGGGGAAAATCCCTGATGAAAAGGAGTTGGAATGCCTGATGGTTGCCAGACACAGCCCAGGGGTCCACAGAAGGGTGAAGAGGAGCACGGTAGGGGTAGCCGGCCTGGGAGGATTGGGATCCCATGTAGCCATCGCCTTGGCCAGGATTGGGGTTGGCACCCTCATCCTTGCCGACTACGATCTCGTGGAACCCAGTAACCTCAACCGCCAACAGTATTTTATCCAACAGATTGGGATACCAAAAGTCGATGCCATGAGGGAAAACCTTGAAAAGATCAATCCATACGTTCGGGTCATTACCCACCGCATGGTCATAAGTCCTCAAAACGTACAAAGCATATTCGGTAACGCCGATATTATTGTTGAGGCCTTCGACAAGGCCGATGAAAAGGCCATGCTCATCAATGCGATATCGGATTCGATGCCGGATAAATATATCGTGGCTACCTCCGGGGTGGCGGGCTACGAGGATAGCAATGCGATTAGGACGACGAAATTCTCATCCAAGATCTTCATCGTGGGTGATCAAAGGAGTGCCGCGGCCCCAGGAATTGGCCTCATGGCCCCCAGGGTAGGCATTGCTGCCCATCACCAGGCAAATATGGTCCTCAGGCTCATACTGGGGGAAGAAGGGGAGTTATAGAGGTCGGAGGCAGAAGGAGAAATGTCAAATGACAAAGGTGAAAGGCTAAGGTTAAGGTTGAGAGTAGGGGGTAAGGAGTAGGCAGTAAGCAGTAGGCAGCGCGTTGCAGGTGCTCGGGGCTACGGGCCAGGTAATGTCTGAGGTTGGAGGC
>CP070774.1:2060480-2074381 GCA_020346125.1 Syntrophobacterales bacterium
TTTGGGGGAAACTTCGCCACAGGTGGATACGAATTCATAGAAGGGCTTGACCTCCCGGGGAACGCTGAGAGGACGGCGGATCAAGCTGCCCAGCTCCTCTTCGCCCAGGCCTGCCCTTCAAAGGTTACAACCCTAATCCTTGATTCCTCCCAGTTGGCCCTTCAGATCCATGAATCCGTTGGACATCCCATCGAACTGGACAGGGTTTTGGGAATGGAGGTGGCTTATGCAGGGACCAGCTTCTTAATCCCCGGAAAACGGGGCTCCTTCAGATATGGCTCCGACTCGGTCAATATCAACGCGGATGCCACCATTGCTGGGGGCCTGGGGACTTTCGGCTACGATGATGAAGGGGTGAAGGCCCAAAGGATTCCCATTCTTCAAAACGGGATTTTCGTTAACTTTCTTACCTCGAGGGAGACGGCGGGGGAGGACGGGTCCAGACCCAATGGAACCATGAGGGCTGAGAGCTGGAATCGGATTCCCCTCATCCGGATGACCAACATCAACCTCCAGCCGGGGAGCTGGACGTTCGAGGATATGGTTGCCGATACCGATGATGGGATCTATATGGTCACCAACAGGAGCTGGAGCATCGACGACCGAAGGCTCAACTTTCAGTTTGGAACAGAGATCGCCTGGGAGATTAAAAAGGGCAAGATGGGGAAGATGTTTAAGAACCCAACATATACTGGAATCACCCCCCATTTCTGGAGCTCCTGTGATGCCGTTGCTAACGAAAAAGAGTGGAGGCTTTGGGGGCTCCCCAATTGCGGCAAGGGCCAACCGGGCCAAACAGCCCATGTAGGCCACGGCGCTGCACCCGCCCGATTCAGGAATGTAAAGGTGGGGGTGATGGGATAACCTTTTCAACGGGAAACTCAAGATGTTCTGAGGCTTCGCAATGGGTAAGTTAGTTGTATTCTTGCTATAAATTTGGCGAAATCGAAAGTGGAGGATACCCGGATATGGTGGGAGGAAAGGTTGAGGAGATGACAAGGCAGTTGAGGGAGTCGAAGGAAAAATACCGATTCCTCTTCGAGAACTCTGGGGATATTATCTTCACGTTGGATAAGAATGGAATCATTACCAGCTTCAATAGGGAGGCTGAAAAAACCACCGGTTACGCGAGAAAAGAGGTGCTTGGAAAATCCTTCGTCGATGTCCTGGCGTTTGAGGGAAGGAAACAATTGGAAATGGGACGGTTCCGAAAGAGGTTAGATATCACAGGATCGAAGCCCTATGAGGCTGTGATGAGGACTCGAAGCGGCGAAAAGAGGTATGTCCTGGCAAATTCCTTGAGGCTCAAGGATGAACGGGGAGAAGTTATGGGGTTGGCCTGTATTTTGAGGGATGTGACGGACCACAAAAGGGTGGAGCAGGAGACGAGTATGGCCGAATACCTCCTGGAAAAGGTGGTGGATAATATAGCCGATGGCATCGTCATGACCGATAAAAAGGGATTGATTACCTTTTTCAATAAGGGGGCCTCGGAAATCTTCGGACACCATGCTTCTGATATTCTTGGCAAACCCGTCTTGGATCTCTATGTGAGGGAGAAAGATGCCAAAAAGGTAAAGCAGATGCTCCTCAAATCCAAGGAGGGCAAGATCAGTGATTTTGAAACCCAGTTTCTCACCCGGGACGGAAAGATCGTGTTTGTGAACATGTCTGCAACCTTGATTCGGGATGAGGAGGGAAAGGTCGCCGGTACCTTGGGGATCAACAGGGATATCACCCAAAGGAAGATGCTGGAGGGGGAGTTGAAAGAATCGGAGGAGCGTTACCGGACCATGGTGGAGAGCGCTCATGATATGGTAGCCATCATCGGCGAGGACTCACGATTGAAATACGTCAATAAAAAGGCGGAGGAATTGACTGCGTACAGCAGGGAGGAGTTGAGGGGGATGGATTTTCGATATCTCCTGAATAAGAGAGGCCAAAGATCGGTGATGGATAGGTTCCGAAAGAAGAGGCGGGGAGAACGAGTTCCCGTTCGATATGAATTCGAAATAATCCGCAAGGATGGGGAGAAGAGGCGAGTAGAAAGCAGTTCATCCAACTTGATGGACGCCGATGGCTCGATGAATACCATTGCCTATATCAAGGATATCACCGAAAGAAAACGATATGAGATAGCACTCAAGGAGAAATTGGAAGAACTTGAGAAGTGGTATAAGCTGACCGTGGACAGGGAATTGAAAATGATTGAATTGAAGAACGAGATCAGGGCCTTGGCCAATGAACTCACCGAGCTGAAACAGACCCTTATTCCCTCAATCGAGCGAAAGACCTAGTTCACCCAAGCGTATGAAGCATACAATGAGAAATTGGTTCACTTATCCTCTTTCCCTCCTCTATATCCCTCCTTAAAGCCATTGATAACCTCCTTGGAGAGTTCCTTGGTGGCCTTGAAGATTCTCCGAAGACCTTCCTTCAATTTCTCCTCCGCTTCTTCCGCCCTCTTCGATCTCCCTCTCTTGTCCTCAACCATGGATTCCATTATAGGGCTTGTCCTCCTCCATGTCAACGCCACCCAGGATTCGAGGTGGGAATCCGCTCCCCATGGGCTCTCTCCTCAATAACGCCCATTGATAACGGAGTTCTCCATACATTGGGGAAGCTCCATTCGGTAAATTTGACAATTACGTAAAAATAGTGTATGAATATAAGATATGGTCAACAGACAACTTTATAAAATTGGGCAGGTCAGCAAAAAGGCCCATGTGACCCTGCGGACGATACGGTATTACGAGGAATTGGGATTGATCGAACCCACCAAGCGTACCAAGGGCGGCTTCCGTCTCTATACAGAAGAGTCCATAGAGAGGTTGAGATTCATCCAAGGATTAAAATTGCTGGATTTTCCCCTCTCTAAGATAAGTGAAATGTTTAAGATCAGGGAGAGGGCGCAATCGGGAGATGAAGCCTCTCACCGGGTAATGCGACTTTTGCAGAGCCAGCATCGAGAGGCAAGCAAGAGGAAAGGACAATATGAGAAGTTGATTCAAGAGATCCGGGCGACAATGGAACTGGTAAGGGAATGCTATGGCTGTGAAATCAAGCCCAGTTATGAGGCCTGTAGACCCTGTGGAATCATCTCCCACAAGGGGGCACTCCCCTTAATTATAAGGGCCATTTTGTAACCCCCGATAATATGGAGAAGACCGTAATGGAGAAGCCATCCGCTTGGATGGCTTCTCCTTATATTGGCGATGCGAACCTCCGCGAGGCGAAAAAACCACTGTAATGTCGATCCCGAATTCCCATGTTGGCACATTTGTTGCTTACCTTTTTCTGGGAATAAAATCCATTCGCATCCCTCGACTGGCATAATGCTCTCTCTCAGACAGAGGGCTCCATAAGGTCAAAATAGACTTTTTTGTACGAAAAAAGGTCATTCTAACTATTTTGCATAGAATTTTGTGAAATCTTTTGAGTTTCGCCGATGAATTCAGAAAAGGTATCCGAACAGAATGGAAAGGATGAGCTCCAGGAGCCATCGCCTTCTGCGGAACTTGAAATCGATGAAGAACTGACCTCCGCAGGGGATTTGATTCTGTGCCTCCTCAAGGCCATAAAGGCCTTCAAACTCTACCAAGCAAATAATCCCATCCTCATAAGGCAGTTGGAGGAATTGACCGCCAAATTCAAGGCTCATCTCGATCGGTATCAAGTATTAAATTTCCAGGTTGGTGAATACAAATTGTTCTTTAAGGGGAAACCGGTCTACGAAAATACGGACATGAAGGAGAGCCTGGCTTTCCTCTTCTATAAAGATGGGGTGAGGGAGCTCCGATTCTTTCAGGGATTGGAGGATCAAGAAATCTCCAATTTTTTAAACGTTCTGCGGAGCAGTGAGCAGGCAAGCAGACTCGAGGATGACATCGTCACCCTCCTCTGGCAAAAGGACTTTACCCACATCAGCTACTTCGCCACCGATGAATTCACGGAGTCCGATGCGGTTCACGTTCCCGTAGACTATGATGAGCTCCAAGCAGGCCTCGAGTTCTCACCTGGCGCGGAAGGGGAGGATGGTGCCACATCGGCATACGAATCAGCGGAGGCTGAGATGGCCCTCTCATTGGAGAAAATCCTTCCCAAGTCCACGGGGGATGAGAGGGAAACCTTTGCAATGCATTTCCAGCTCACCCCGGAAGAGGTGGAATCGATTAACCGGCTCATCAGCCAAGAGGCCGACATCCACTTCGTCTCCGCATTGGTCAACAACCTCATTGAAATCCTGCTCCATCTGGGAGAGGCCTTAGAACCATATGAAAACATGGTTACCTTCTTCGATAGAGCCCTTGAATTTCTCGTGTTGAAGGCGGAGTTTAAGACCGCAGGTGAAATTTTGAAAAACCTCCGGAAAATCCTCGATTCCATGGCCCTCAAGGACACCCAAATCTACGCCATTAATCGTATTTTTGAAAATGCTGGAAGTCCCCGGATCATTGAGCTCACGGCAGAGACGTTGAGGCACGACGGGTTTTTCGACCAAAATACGAGCTACGAGTACTTCAACTTGCTCCCTCAATCAGCCGTCGAACCCCTCTGTAATATCCTGGGCCAGCTGGAGTCCCCGAAGGCAAAAAAGCTCATCGCTGAGATTATCGCGAGAAAGGTCAAAGGTGATACGAAGATTTTGGTCCCCTTACTGAGAGATAAGAGGAGTATCGTAGTCTGCTATGCTATCAACATAATAGGAAACTCGGGGGATCCGAACGCCATCAAATATCTCTCTCAAACCATCAACCATTCCGATGAGAGGGTACGAAGGACAGCCCTCAAGGCGTTATCCCAATGCGGGGGGAAGGAAATTAAAGGTCTTCTCATAAAAATGCTCAATGACGATAGCCCGTATATTCGATCCCAGTCGGCTATCCAGCTTGCGAAATCAGTTAAACACGAGGCCCTCAGGCCAATCCTCTCCATCATCCAATCCGACCCCTTCCTGGATAGAGATTTTTCCGAAAAGGCCGCTTTCTTCAGGGCCGTTGGCGAGATCCGTTCCAATGAATCTCTCCCATTTTTACGGAAAATCCTCGAAAAGAGAAGTTGGTTTAGAAAGCCAAAATGGGATGAACTCCAGCTATGTGCGGTTGGGGCCTTACGGATGATTGGTACTGGGGAATCAAGGAGAATTCTGGAAATGGGGAAGCGATCCAAGAGTCAGCCAGTGAGAAGGGCTTGTCTCCAGGCCTTGAATGAATCGACGGCCTGATATCCGGAGGAACAATGGTTGCGAATGGCACAAACGGTATGGCTGCCAAGAGGTCAGGGGATTCCCTCACCTTAGAGCCTGACGAGATGGGACATTCCAGATTCGGCAACGACCTGCTTATCAAGCTCCACGTCTTGATGAAGGTCTCCCAGATTTATGACCAAAAGAACGTCGTGTTAAATCAAGTGGTAAAGGGAACACTGGAATTGATTAACTATTTCTTGAATTCGGAGGGTTCCCTGAACGTAAAGGTGATAAGGGATGGCCTCTTCATCAACGGGAAGAGGTTGAAGGTCGGGGTTGAAAGTTATATCGCGTTTAAGTTCGTGTTGGAGCAGCTTCAGAAGAAGAGGCTGGGAGAGATTCGGATATTCGGAGGTCTGGGCGAGCAGATGCTCAAGGAATTCGTCTATCACATGATGAATTTGGACGATGGAGATGAGAAGAATGCGGTGAAATTGCGAGACGATTTAAAACAGCTTGAGATCAAATCGATTGCGGTTGAACCACTTGAAATCATTGAGGAGGATGAATTCTTTGGCGGCCACTCCAATCCTAAGGAGGCTGGAAAGAGGATCTTCTTCGAGACCATTGGGGTTATTAAAGAGGTGGTTACCGGGATTAAGAAGGATCATTTTATCAATGCCAGAAAAATGAAGAGGATGGTCCAGGGAGCTATCAACCTCATGGTGAAGGATGAATCGATACTCCTCGGCCTGACCACGATAAAGAATTACGACGAATATACCTTCAACCACTGTGTAAACGTCTCCATTTATTCCCTGGCCATGGGACGAAGGCTCGGTTTCTCCAAGAAGATACTTGCCGAATTGGGAATAACTGCCCTCTTGCATGATATTGGAAAGGCGAAGATACCCAAGGAGATTATCAATAAGCCCGATAGATTGGACGGTGACGAATGGAGGCTCATGAAAGAGCATCCCATGATTGGTGTTGAGATGATGCTGAAGATAAAACAGCTCGGGGAGATGAGCCCGAAAATGGTTATCGGCGTATTCGAGCACCACCTGAACTCCGACCTCACGGGCTACCCAAAGCTCATTCGGAAAAAAGATCTCACCCTTTTTGGAAAGATTATTAAGATCGCCGATTGCTACGATGCCATGACCACTCCCAGGATTTATCGAAGCAAGCCCTATAGGCCTGAACAGGCATTGGCCATAATGGTGCGGGATAAAAATTGTTTTGACCCCATCCTGCTCAAGGTGTTCATAGGCATCATCGGGATCTATCCCATCGGATCGTTGGTCTTGCTCGATACCAAGGAGATGGGCGTCGTTTATGAGACAAACCCGGATCCCAACTATATCAATCGACCGAAGGTGATCCTCATTTCTCAATCAGAGGGAAAGAGAAGGATCGGGCCGGCCGTGAATCTCGCGGAAATGGATGGCGAAACAAACAACTATAAGAGATGCGTCCTTAAGGCCCTGGATCCCAGAAAATATCACGTCAATATCGTGAAGCATTTTTTATAGCCGCAGCGATCCCTCGGGGAGCTCCGTCGTTAGTATTGACTTTATTCAACCATCTCCTTAAATTGATTCTCCGTTACGATCTTAATCCCCAACTCCCTTGCCCGTTCATATTTTGTTCCCGGATTCTCCCCTGCCACTACATAATCCACCTTTTTGCTGATACTCGAGGCCGTTCTTCCCCCCAAAGATTCGACCAAATCCCTGGCCTCATCCCGGGTAAAGGACACCAGGGAACCAGTGAAGACAAAGGTGAGACCTTTCAATGCAGCCGTCTCCTCGACTCCTGTTTCAATAATGGTCAAGCCGGCTTCTTGGAGCCTCCCCACTACCTCCCGGTTCCTCTGATCGCCGAAAAAACGAACCACGCTTTGTGCGAGCTCAGGTCCCACCTCCCGGATGGCCAGCAGTTCGGACTCCGTTACGCGAGAAAAATTGGTTAAGGATTTGAGCTCCCTCGCTAAAATCTCCGATAGATGTTCCCCCACGTGGCGAATCCCCAGGCCATAGATAAATTTGGCCAAGGGCTTCTTCTTGCTCCTTTCGATGGCATTGAGGATATTTTGGGCGGACTTATCCGCCATCCTCTCCAGACCGACGAAGTCCTCTTTAGAAAGTCGATAGAGGTCGGCTACATCCTTAATCATCCCTCGGTCTACCAGTTGGGCCACCAACTTATCCCCCAGTCCATCGATATCCATGGCGCGCTTTGATGCGAAGTGTTTAATTCTCCCCTTGAGCTGAGCCGAGCAAGACAAACCTATGCACCGGTGTACCGCTTCATTCTTAAGGCGAACCACATCAGCTCCGCATACGGGACATTTATCGGGAATGTGATACTTCCTTTCCCCCCCGGTCCTCTTGGAATCCACAACCTTAACGACCTCAGGGATAACGTCTCCCGCCCTTTGGACAATCACGGTATCGCCTATTCGAACGTCCTTTTTATCGACTTCATCCTGGTTGTGCAGGGTTGCCCTGCTGATTTCAATGCCCCCAACCCTCACGGACTCCAAAATCGCCACCGGCGTGATGGCCCCCGTCCTCCCCACTTGGGCAGTGATATCCACAACTCTGGTTGTCTCCTGTTTCGGTTTAAATTTGTAAGCCAAAGCCCACCGGGGATTCCGGGAAATTACCCCCAACCGGGATTGAAGCGCGAGATCGTCCACCTTTACGACAACCCCATCGATTTCATAATGCAATGTCTCCCTTTGGTGAGAGATTTCCTCATAATATTCGATGGCTTCGTCGATATTCCGACACCACCTCGCCAATGGATTGACGCGAAGCCCCCACTGGGGAAGGGTATTGAGAAATTCCCAATGTGTCTTAACGGTATATCCTGCAATTTCTCCGAGCCCATAAAAAAAGATATTGAGGGGCCTGCTTGCCGTAATGCTGGGGTCAAGCTGTCGGAGAGAACCGGCCGCTGCATTCCTCGGGTTTGCGAAGAGCGGCTCGCCCGAAGCCTCACGCTTCTTATTCAATTCCTTGAACCCCTTGATCTCCATATAGACCTCTCCCCTCACCTCGAGCCGCTCCGGAACGGGAGCCTCCTTTCTCATGAGGGTGAGGGGAATAGTCCTTATGGTCCTCAGGTTCTGGGTGATGTTCTCACCGTTAACCCCATCCCCACGAGTCGAACCGACGACGAGATTCCCCCTTTCATAGACCAATTCCACGGCCAATCCATCCAACTTGGGCTCAGCAACATAGGCGATATCCCCATCTATTGTCAAGAATCGCTTCACCCTTTGATCAAATTCCTTTACCTCGATTTCGTTCTGCCCATTGGCCAAGCTGAGCATGGGAATGGTGTGGGGTACCGTCTCGAATTCCTCCAGAGGTGGGGCACCAACCCGTTGGGTTGGTGAATTGGGATCGCGAAGTTCGGGATAATCCCTCTCCAGCTTCTCCAGGTCGCTCATCATCCGGTCATATTCGGCATCGGAAATCTCGGGGTCGTCCACTACATAGTATCGATAATTGTGATATTCGATGGCCTCCCGGAGTTCTTTGGTCCGTTGACGAATAGCATCCATTCCCATTATGCTATCCTTGGTTTATCTGTCCGGTATTCTAAATCGGGGAGGGCTTGTTGTCAATCTTCCTCGGATTGGGAATTCTGTCTACAAACCCCCTCTTTTTCCCACATTTTGGGAAAGTCCATCGCGATAGAAAGATCTTAGAACTATTTTATCTTTAAATATGGTAAGTTAAATGATATACCCAAGAAAATAATTTAAAAAAATAGTTTAATTATCTGATACTATTGATAATTTTTATTATTTCAATCTTCAGAAATGCCAACGCCCCATAAATGTAAAAACCATAAATATTATCATTGGTTATAAAAAAATAATTTTTTTCCTTGACAAATGGAAATTTAAAGTCTAATAATAGGAAAAGTGGGATAAAGTGGTAAGAAGTGGGAAGAAAAGAGGCTTACCATGTTCAGAGGAAGGCATGAACATACCATTGACCCAAAGGGGAGGGTGAGCATACCTGTCAAATTTCGTGAGGTCCTGGGCAAAAAGTACGATGAGCGGCTCGTTATTACCAATTTCGATGGATGTTTAGTGGCTTACCCTTATGAGGAATGGATTCAACTGGAGGAGAAGGCCGGTTCACTGTCAATGGTAAAGAAGGAGACACGGTCTTTCATGAGATTTTTCTATTCCAGCGCCATCGAGTGCACCCTGGACAAACAGGGAAGGATTCTCATTCCTCAAACCTTGAGGGAATATGCAGCATTGGATAAGGAAGTCGTTTTGGTCGGGCAACTGAAGAAGATCGAGATTTGGTCAAAGAAGCGGTGGAGTGAGGAAATCATTAAGGCCCATGAGGACTTCGACCGCATCAGCGACGTCCTTTCCGAGTTTGGCTTGTAACCGAATTCATAAAAGCATGGGGCGCTGAAATAGGATCACGAAGATATGGCCTATGAACATTTCCCCGTGCTGATAGAGCAGGTTACTGAATTGCTCGATCCGCATCCTAATGGGATATATGTCGATTGTACCGTGGGTGGTGCAGGCCATGCCCTTGAGATCCTGGAACGAAGCTCACCGACGGGTCGACTCGTCGGTATCGACCGTGATGGAGAAGCGATTGAGGAGGCCTCCAAGAGGCTAAAGCCCTATGAAGCAAGAACCACCCTCATTCACGGAAATTTCTCCGATCTGAGGGAGATATTGAGGGAATTGAATATTGGCAGGGTGGACGGCATAGTAATGGACTTGGGTGTTTCATATCAGCAATTGATCGATGAAAGGAGGGGGTTCAGTTTCCAATCGGAGGGACCCTTGGATATGAGGATGGATCAAACTCAGGGTGAGCCTGCGTCGAAATTGATCAATACCCTCTCCAGGGGGGAGTTGGAGGGAATCCTCCGGAGGTATGGTGAGGGAAGATGGGCGAGGAAGATCGCCAAGGCCATTGTGAGACATCGGCAAAAAACCCCTATCGTTACCACGACCCAGCTCAGGGATATCATATCTTCGGCCGTGTTAAAGCCACCTCGTCGTATCCACCCCGCTACAAGAACCTTTCAGGCGATTAGAATAACAATAAACGACGAGCTCAACAACTTGGAGAGGGGAATCCGAAATGGTATCCCCCTGTTGAAGAGCGGGGGACGTCTTTGTATTATTTCCTTTCACTCATTGGAAGACCGAATCGTTAAGGAGACCTTTCGGCAATACGAGCGAACCCATGGGGTAATAACCATTATCACCAAGAAACCCATCTCCCCCTCAAAGGGGGAAATTTCGGAAAATCCACGGGCCAGAAGCGCGAAATTAAGGGTTGCGGAAAGGGTGTGAAGTGAACAGGATGATTTTCCCATCACCGATGGCCTATCCCATAGAGAGGATGGTAATTCCAGGAAAGGTTAAGGCCAGGGGGAGGGCAAGCGGCTTTCTCGTATTTTTCACCATAGCTGCCTTAATAGCCTGCTTCCTCTTCTACGTCTGGTCTCGGGTTCTGGTGATCAAGCTGGGATATGACCTCTCGGAAGCCATGGAGGTGCAGTTGAAGTTGGTTCAGGATAATAAGAAATTAAAGATCGAGATAGCCACCCTCAAATCCCTGGCAAGGATCGAACGGATCGCCCAGGATGAGTTGGACATGGAGAAACCCATTCCTGGGCAGATCATCTTGATGAAATGAAACGAAAACGCATAAATTGGACAAAAGCTCGTATATTCGTTGTCTTTGTCCTCCTTTTTCTCTGCTTCCCTTTCATTTTCCTCCGGATTATTCAGCTTCAGCTCGTAAAGAAGGATGAGCTCTCTCGATTAGCATCGAAGCAACATCAAAGCATAATCACCTTCATTCCCAAAAGGGGAACCATTTATGATGTTAAGGGGAACAATTTAGCGGTAAGCATTGATGTAGATTCCGTCTATGCAAGGCCCCCTCATGTAAAAAACCCATCTCAAACAGCCAAAAAGCTCGCCAATATCCTCGATCTCAATAAGGAAGCTCTGACTAAGAATTTGAAAACGAAAAAGAGGTTCGTCTGGGTAAAAAGGAAGGTTAACCCAAAACAAACGGCCCGAATAAAGAAAGCGGGGCTAACGGGCATAGGCTTCGTGAAGGAAAGTAGACGGTTCTACCCCCATTCACCTTTAGCCGCTCATCTCATTGGGTTTGTGGGGATAGATTCAAAAGGCTTAGAGGGGATAGAGGCTAAATACGATGCCGCCCTCTCGGGGAACACAACGCGACTCATCTTGGGAAGGGATGCGTTTGGGAGGGAGATTATT
Organism: Syntrophobacterales bacterium; assembly: GCA_020346125.1. Classification (GTDB taxonomy): domain Bacteria; phylum Desulfobacterota; class BSN033; order WVXP01. Next base: position 2,071,973 of record CP070774.1, read on the forward strand.
ACGGAGGTCCCCATCCCGGGAAGGTCGCCTGAAAATTATACCCTCTACTTGACCATTGACAGAAACATTCAATACATCGTTGAAAGGGAGTTGACGCGGGCCGCAAAAGAGCAAGGGGCGAAAAAGGGAATGGCCGTCGTTATGGATCCCACAAGCGGGAGGATTTTGGCTGTGGCCAATTACCCCTCCTTTAATCCCAATCGATTTTGGGATTACCCTCCAGAGACATGGAGAAATAGGGTGGTTACCGATATCTTTGAACCCGGTTCCGTCTTTAAGGTATTCCTGACTTCGGCCGCCCTTGAGGAGAAGGTGGCCAAAAGACATGATATCTTCTTCTGCGAAAATGGGGCCTATGTGCTATCGGGAAAAACCATTCGTGATGTAAAAAAATATGGGTGGCTCAGCCTTGAACATATCATCAAGTATTCCAGCAATATAGGCGCGGCAAAGATCGCTGAATTGGTGAAGAGAGAGGTCTTTTATCATTATATTAGGAAATTTGGCTTCGGCCATAAGACGGGTATCGATCTCCCCGGCGAAGCCGTGGGAATCATGAGAAGTCCCAAAACGTGGTCCAAGATCGCCCTGGGGAATATCGCCTTTGGACAAGGTATCGGCGTAACATCCATCCAACTCATAACCGCCATCTCCGCCATCGCCAATGGGGGAAATCTATTGAGGCCCTACGTGGTAGATAGGATCGTTGATTCGAAAGGGAAAATGGTAATGCAATCCCATCCCGTAATCATCAGGCGAATGTTGTCGGAAGAGACGGCTAAGATTATGACCTCTATCCTCAAAGGCGTTATGAGAGAGGGAGGGACTGGAACGAGAGGGGCCCTTTCATCGTATGAGGTTGCGGGGAAGACGGGAACGGCCCAGAAGGTGGATAGCCTCGTGGGAGGTTATTCCGAAGACCGATTTATCAGTTCCTTCGTGGGATACGTGCCCTGCGATCAACCTCGTTTAGTTATTCTTGTGGTGATTGATGAACCTCAAGGGATCCCCTATGGGGGAAGGGTGGCTGGACCCGTCTTCAAGAATATCGCCGAGCGATCGCTCCATTACCTCAACATCCCCCCAACACGAGGAACTCTCCTCGTGAAGGCCTCGACAAAGAAGACAACGTGGCAGCCCGTGAAAAGGACTACCCATGAAATGATGCATCGCGGGAAACCTTCGAGAAGGATGCCCGATCTTAGGGGATTGAGTATGCGTGCCGCCTTCAATAGGGTAAGGGCTTTGGAGTTGCCGCTCGCGGTTTCTGGAAGCGGGAGGGTGGTCGATCAACATCCCAGGCCGGGGACAATAGTGGAGAGTGGAGATGTATGTTTTCTCACCTTTAGGCCGGATGTGTGAGGATATGGGATAACTACCCATGAAACTGAGGGACTTGGTGAGTGGCGTGGAAGGTGGGCAGATCCATGGGCAGATGTCCATCGAGATTGAGGGAGTTGCCTACAATTCGAAACAGGTGGAAAGGGGCTCCGTCTTTGTTGCCATTAAAGGACAGGGTGTAGATGGACATGAATATATAGGCGAAGCTATTGAGAAGGGAGCACGTGCGGTGGTCCTGGAGGACGAAAATCAAAGGATCGGAGGAATTCCAACAGTGGTGGTACCCAACAGCCGTAAGGCCCTGGGCACTATTTCAACGGCTTTCTTCGGAAATCCCTCGGCAAAGATGATCCTCATTGGCATCACCGGCACGAACGGGAAAACCACCACGGCATATCTCACCGAATCTATCCTGAGAGGGGCGGGCTTCAGAACCGGCGTCATCGGAACCATCGACTACCATTTCGAGGGAAGCATCCACAAGGCGACAACGACAACCCCCGAATCCTACGACCTCCAAAAGATGTTGAAGGACATGCTCAAAGAAGGGATTTCCCATGTCATTATGGAGGTCTCTTCCCATGCCTTACATCAGCAGAGGATAGAGGGATGCCATTTCGATATCGGAGTGTTCACCAATTGTACTGCGGATCACCTCGATTACCATAAGACAATGGATCACTATTTCGAGAGCAAGACCAGCCTCTTTACCCACTTTTTACGGAAAAGCATGAAGCCTAATCCCTTGGCCCTCATCAATCTCGATGACCCCAAGGGAAGAACTCTCTGGCGGATGCTGAGCTTGCCTAAGATGAGCTATGGGCTAAAAGGAAAGAGGCACATCTATGCCAAGGATATCCATACCTCTATCACCGGTCTCTCAGCAATGGCCATCACACCCAAGGGAAATTTCCCCTTTCGCTCTTCCCTCATGGGGGAGTTTAACCTCTATAATATCCTCGCCTCCGCGGGAATCGGGCTTGCCTTAAAGGTGGACCTAGAGGAGGTTCGAGGCGGCATTGAGGACCTTGGTGGCGTACCGGGGAGGGTTGAGGGGATCAAGAATGA